>CAYTOA010000017.1:63185-73226 GCA_964439265.1 uncultured Chitinophagaceae bacterium | reverse complement strand
GTGCCTCCGAGCGCATCGGCATCCATATCCGGCGTATTTGCCTTCTTCACCTCGATACCGTCAAGGATATTCGATGAGATAAGAGAAAGGTCAACGCTCCTGTCGTCGTTATTTGTTGCCGGAAGCGCCACGCCGTTAACGGTGACCGTGTTGTACTTGGGAGCAAGTCCACGAATTGCGACCGAGGTTGCCTCACCGTTATAGCGGTCAATCGAGATGCCGGGCAAACGTCCTATCGACTCGGCGGCATTTGCATCCGGTAATTCTTTGATACGGTCGGCGGCAACAATATTAGAGATCGTATTCGATGCAAGCTGTTCGTTGATCGCCGATTCCTGCCCCTTCGCCTGTGCCGTTATCACTACTGTCTCGCCGGTGAGTGCCTGGGCCGACAAATGAATGTTCACTTCTAACGCCGCACTTTCCGTCACGGTGACATCAACAGTTGTCGATTGATACCCAAGGTAGGATATTTTCAACGTCCGTTTGCCTGCCGGAACGCCGTGAATAACAAAAATTCCATCAACATCTGCGACAGCCCCTAAACTCGTACTCACAACAACCACATTCGCCCCGACGAGCACCTCGCCGGTTTCTTTATCTGAAACGTGCCCCTTAACAGTACCCGACCCCTGACCGAACATAGTCCGTGATACGATCAACATGACAACGAGAAGAACCCATGCTTTTTTCCTCGTGCTATACGAAGTACCAATAGGCATTTTTTTCTCCAATGATATGATGATCACCAAAAATAGTTTGGAGCTTTTTTAGATATGATGTAAGATTGGATGCCCCGGCGGAGAGTTCAGAGAGAAACATTGTGTCACTTGATGCAAAGTTATATGTAACAAATTCTAATGTCAAGCGTTTCTTATTAAAGTTGGCGTATGAATCGGCCTCGCGCGAAAATTCTCAGAGAATATCCGACTTTCGACACAATAACATTCCGACGACCGCGGAACCGCAAATGAAAACGCAGATCAAAGAAATTGTGAGTAAAGAAATTTATGCATCAATAATCGTAAGTGTAAGAATGAACGGAAGTAGCATCAAAACCATGAGTGAGGCTTTGCGTTGACCAGACAGTGAACATTCGCGCACCACACCATCGAAAAGCCCCGCAATTCTACTCATTACTCACACATGATGCCACATTTTTGACAGTCGTTTATCGTCATTTTTCGCAAAATCCCTTGTTTTCCCCCCACAGACATGCCTTCCTGCCGTATATTATTTTGATAAACTGTATCATTGTAATATACTCTGTTTTATGATGCCATCTCCGATACCAGCAGCTAAATTCCTGCCTATTCCCAATCATCGGTCCTGAACGACGACGACGGCAATCCTTCCTTGTTGAAGAGAGATGCGCCGGATGCATCCGTGAATGCGTAGCGAACGGCAACGGGATGAAGAATTCCGGGACACGAGAGAAGCAGCGTTGACCCCTTGATCTTCACCGTCGCATTCTTGAATTGACGATCGTCGCCGGCGATCTGAAATCCATTTCCGCTTGAGTCCTCCTTCAACACCAATCCACTTCCGGTGTTTTCAAACGTTATGACTGCAACGTCCTTCTTCACTTTCATCGAACGAAACACCGGACCAGAGTACACAATTTTCTTTTGATGATACGTTTTCGCCAGCGCCAATAACGCGAGACGCTTGCCGACATCCTGCTTGTCCGCAGGATGAATGTTGTTCGGATTGCCGATATCGAGCGTCACGACCATGCCGGTGTTCTTTACGGAAAGCGTTTTAAACTGTGCTTCGCGGAGAAACTGGGACCGCGAACCGGCGTCGTAGTTGTATGGAGCAATCTGAACATAATAGAACGGCAAGTTCTCCGAACGAAAAACATTTCTCCATTCGCCGATCATCAGCGGGAACAGCGTTGCGTACACTTTCGGATTCGACACGTTCGACTCACCCTGATACCAGACCACTCCGCTCAATGTAAATGGAACGAGCGGCGAAATCATTCCGTTGAACAGCGCCGTGGGCGAGTAGCCGGAAAAAGGGATCAGAACTTTCGGCCGTTTAAAATATTCAGCGCCGTTTCCTCCGAACACATAAAAAATGCCGCCGCGGTATTCTGCTACAGGCAGATATTTCCAGCTCCCCGACAACGGGATCGACAACGCCGTGTCTGCTCTCTTCAAAGCCATCGTCTCCGGTTTTCCGAATATTCCGCCGTTGCCGCCGTAATCGATCACCCGCACAGCGATCTCAACGACCGAATCCTGCACATCCCTTGCCGAAAGCGAATAGATCCGGGGGGTGTCCCACATGCCTTCGGTGAGATGGCTTCCGACAATCTTGCCGTTGACGTACGTTTCATCCATATCATCGATCGGACCGAGACTGACGATAAGGTCCTTTCCGCGCCAGCTGGAAGGAACCTCCACCCGCTTCCTGAACCACACAGCTCCGTCAAAATCTCCCATCTCCGTCCGTTCCCAGACCGTTGGAAGCTGCATCTGATTCCAAAGCGAATCGTTGAGTCCCTTGGATGCGCATGTACTGTCGCCAAAGTCGAGGCCAAGCCATCGGCTATCCTGTTTCCGTCCGGCAAGCTTTATGGTCGGATGGGTGACGATCCATTTGCTTAATGCGATAATGCTGTCGCGGCTTGCTTCCATTTTATGAAGAATCGGCAGATATGCATCGAGCGTGGCAAGGTCTTTCTTCCCAATCCACGACTCGATCGCCGTCCCTCCCCAGCTTGCATGAATCACTCCGATCGGCACCTTGAGCTTATTATAGAGAGCCCTGGCAAAAAAATAACCGGTCGCGCTGAAGAGGCGTGCATTTTGCGGAGTGCATGCCGTCCATATACCGTCGCATGAAGACTCGGGCTCGATCGAGTATCCTCGTTTCATTTGGAAGAGCCGTATGTTCGGATAATTCGCATTCGCAATTTCGCTGTCGGAATTTGCGATCGTGTTTGCGGGGCGCCATCCTTCGAGCGGCATCTCCATGTTCGATTGTCCGGAACAGAGCCACACTTCCCCGAGCAGCACGTCGTGCAGCGTCAGCGTTGTGTCGCCGTCGGTCACGGTCACTTGATACGGTCCGCCGGCCTTCACCGTTTTCAACAAAACGGACCACGACCCTGTGCTGTCGGCCGTTGTTGACGCCCCGACTTTCCACGACGACTCGACGACGATCTTCTTACCGGGGGCGCTCTTTCCCCATACGGCGACGTCGTGCTGCTGCTGCAGCACCATGCTGTCGGTAAAAATTGATGCGAATTGCAAAAGCTTCGTTTGCGAGCTGGCAGATTCGAAGATGAAGATGATAAGAAGGCTGATTAATTGCGCGGTTGTTTTCATCGATAGGATACTCCTCGGTCAGTACGATGGAAGAGTTTGTAAGCAAGAATTTTGCCAGATTAATTTCGGCAATTAGCCTTCCAAGCGCAACTTCGGGTTAATCAATCTTGGGGCCGCTTTATCATTTCCATAATCATTATCACGTTGATATATCGCGTTGAACCCCAAAACGCGAAAAAAATAAGCATTACCAAGAACCGGAATGGCACCGTTTATGCTGTACGTGACGGCAAGCAATGTAATCTCTGAATAGAAAGCGGGTGTATATGTCAATCAATCCGATCGACATCGGTATTATCGTGACATACTTTGTCGTGGCAATGACGCTGGGGATCCTTGTATCGAAGCGTGCGAAAAAAAGCATGAGTTCGTACTTCCTCGGCGGGAATTCTCTCCCGTGGTGGATGCTCGGCGTTTCCGACGCGTCCGGTATGTTCGACATCACCGGAACGATGTGGCTTGTCTACGTGCTGTTCGTCTACGGGCTCAAGAGCGTGTGGATGCCGTGGATCTGGCCGACCTTCAACCAGATATTCCTGATGGCCTATCTTTCCATCTGGCTTCGAAAATCGAAGGTCATGACCGGCGCGCAATGGATCGAGACAAGGTTTGGCCGGAGCACCGGCGCAAATCTTTCCCACATCAGCGTGGTCATCTTCGCGCTCATCAGCGTGATTGGTTTCATTGCCTATGCGTTCAAAGGGATCGGAAAGTTCGCGGCCATTTTCTTCCCGTGGCACTTGTCGCCGGACATGTATGCAGTGATCCTCATGTCGTTCACCGCCGTCTATGCCGTGAAAGGGGGAATGTTCAGCGTCGTGATTACCGAGGTTCTCCAATTCATCGTGCTGACGATTGCCTCGCTTGCGATCGGCTTTCTGGCGATAACGACGGTTTCACCTGCGCAATTGCACCAGTTTATCCCCGATGGATGGGTCACACCGTTCTTCGGCTGGACCCTGAACTTGAATTGGACGGGGCTGATCGATGCGGTGAACACAAAAATTGCCAGCGACGGCTACGGCATGTTCGGGTTCTTCTTCATTATGGTCGTCTTCCAGGGCATCTTGAAGAGCGCGGCCGGGCCGGCGCCAAATTACGATATGCAGAGAGTCCTTGCAACCCGTTCGCCAAAGGAAGCGGCAAAGATGAACTGGTTCGTCAACCTCGTTCTCATGTTTCCGCGCTACACAATGATCTCGGGAATCACCGTCCTTGCACTCGCGTTCTTTTCTCCGCAGCTGCAGGCAATGGGACCGAACATAGACTTCGAACTGATCCTTCCGTATATTATCAAGAGCATCCTTCCCGTCGGCCTTGTGGGACTGCTGCTCGCCGGACTGCTGGCTGCATTTATGTCCAACTATGCGGCAACAATTAATGCCGCTCCCGCATATGTCGTCAACGATATCTATAAGAGATTTATCAATCCGCATGCGAAGGAAAGCAGGTACGTCACACTGAGCATCCTCACGACGATCGCGTTCGTGATCGTCGGGTTTGCGTTCGGGTTCATGGTTGAATCGATAAATCAAGTGACTCTCTGGATCGTCAGCGCGCTCTACGGCGGATACACGGCGTCCAATGTCCTGAAATGGTACTGGTGGAGATTGAACGGACACGGATATTTTTGGGGAATGATGTCGGGCATAGCTGCTTCGATGATTATTCCGGCGGCATTCCCTTCGATTCCCGCCATCATGGCGTTCCCCTACGTCTTCGGAGTTTCATTGATCGGCTGCATCGCGGGAAGCCTCCTGACGAAACCGGAGCCGGACGAGATCCTGTTGAAGTTCTACATGCAGATCCGTCCGTGGGGTTTTTGGAGACCAGTCATCAAGAAGGCCCGGGTGTACTATCCATCGTTTGAGCCCAACCCGAACTTTCTCACGGACATGAGCAACGTTCTGGTCGGTGTGGTATGGCAGACGTCCATCGTTATCATTCCCATCGCCCTGGTCACGCGTGAAATGAATCTGTTCATCGGCGGCGTCTGCAGCTTCTTCGTCACCTCCGTGATCCTGAAATTCAATTGGTGGAATAAGCTTGACGAACTCAGCAAAGAGACCCTCCCGGCCGATTTCGATGAACGAGTGCTGCATGTGAAGCCGACGAATGGAAGCCGCGCCGTCGTGACCGCGGCAAAAGGTTCCGTCGCGTTTTCAAAATAGTTCCAACCACGGGGATATTATGAAACGAGAAGAGTTCAACAAAAAGCTGAAGAGTCTTACCGTCGAGTACGAGAAGATCGTAAAAGCGGTCAACAAAAAAGTCAAAAAAAGCAACGGCGTCTTCAGCCGGTACGTCAACCCGGTTGTAACGGCGGAGCACATCCCGATCTTCTGGCGGTATGACCTCAATTTCTCGACGAACCCCTTCTTGATGGAACGGCTCGGAGTTAACGGAACATTCAACGCCGGAGCGTACGAACATAACGGGAAAGTGCTGCTCTTCATCCGCGTTGAGGGAGTCGACCGAAAGTCTTTTTTTGCTATCGCTGAATCTCCCAACGGCATCGACAACTTTCGGTTCTGGGACTACCCGATGGCCTTCCCGGAAACATCTGACCCCGATACGAATGTCTACGACCTCCGTATCGTGAAACACGAAGATGGCTGGATCTACGGACTTTTTTGCACTGAGCGAAAAGCCCAGGGCGTCGCGAGAACGGACATGTCCTCGGCAAGCGCTCAATGCGGGATCATCAGGACGAAGAACTTGACAAAATGGGAACGGCTTCCGGACCTCAAGACAAAGTCGCCGCAGCAGAGAAATGTGGTTCTTCATCCCGAATTTGTTTACGGGAAGTATGCCTTCTACACACGGCCGCAGGATGGGTTTATCGAAACCGGATCCGGAGGCGGCATCGGCTGGGGACTTTCTGATTCGATCGAAAACGCGGAGATCCGAAGCGAGATCATCGTCGACGACAGAGTCTATCATACGATAAAAGAGGTGAAGAACGGACTCGGCCCTGCTCCCATCAAAACGGACAAGGGATGGCTGCAGCTCGCGCACGGCGTTCGAAACACGGCCGCCGGTTTACGGTATGTGCTCTATTTGTTCCTGACCGACCTGAAAGATCCGTCCAAAGTTATCGCGCGGCCTCAGGGATATTTCCTTGCCCCCGAAGGCATGGAGCGCGTCGGCGATGTGTCAAATGTTGTTTTCAGCAACGGCTGGATACAGAGGAAGAACGGCGAGGTGCTCATTTATTACGCGTCATCCGATACGCGTATGCACGTTGCATCATCGACGGTCGGACAATTACTGGATTACGTCCTTCACACGCCCGAAGACGGATATCGGAGCGCTATGAGCGTGAAACAACGCTGCGACCTGATTTCGCAAAACCTGAAGATCCTGAAAAAGTAGAACTCTCTCCTTCAATAAATGCCTTGCTCCATCCCTAACCGAGGATTGGACGCAAGGCATTTGTATTATTTGGGCTTAGTTATTCCCTGATGCCCGTCTAATAAGCTGAGATTGCAATCAAAAAAAATGAGTTTGTTCTTTACTCCGTGGCTCCCAGTGCCGCCTCTGTGTTTCTCTGTGAAATAGTATTTTTATTACACAGGGAAGCACAGAGATTCACAGAGTTCCACAGAGCCATAACGCCAATTTTTAGAATCGTATTAATTTTGTCCGGAATCGCCGACATGCGCTGATGATGCAACCGCATTCCACCACCGCGCAAGTTCGACGATCTCCTTTTTCTTCGCGTGCCCGGCAGTCTCCTCATCGCTCATTAGGTCGATGCAATTCATCAACGCTCTTCCCGTATGGTAGGTGCATTTCCAGATATGACTCTTGGGGCCGGTCTTGAATTGCGGCTCTTTGTCGATTCCCCCTTCGTACCAATCGCCGTTATTCGGGTCGATGATATAAGTCTTCACATACTTCCATTGCTTCAGGAAATAATCGCGGTATTTCTTTTCCTGCGGATAGATCTTTGAAAACAAAAGGAGTGCGTTCAGTCCCTCCGCCTGGGCCCACCAAATTTTTGTATCCTTGACAATCCTGCATTCGTTTTCCCCTTTAAAATAGTACCCGGCGTCATAAAATCCGCCGACAGACTCGTCGAATCCGAAGCGAAGAGCATGGTCGAGCATCTTCTTCGCCACGGCAAGGGTCTTCGTATCGTTCTTCAGGCTTAACGCACGTGATGCATCTAACATAAGAAACGCGGTTTCGTAATCGTGGCCGAACGAAACATGATCGAGGCCGAAATTTGCTTTGCAAAGCTCCTCCGTCGATTCCCGGAATGAAACCGGTGACCAGTCCGGATGAAAAAATAATCTCAGCGATCCTTCCGCCGACACCATCGTGTCGCGGATCAGGAAAAGCAGCTGCTCGAGCTGTACCCGCAGAAGCGGCGATCTCCATACGTTGTACAGTTCGGTGTATGCTTCGAGCAAGTGGATTGATGAATTCTGGTCTTTGAGTCCGAGTTCGTTCTTGTCTCCTGCAATCGTTGTATATTCCGAGTCCGTGTCAAACGGTCTTCCCTTCCGCGTCAGAAATTCAAAGTATCCTTTCCCTTTCGGATCGAAAGAGCGTCCTTCAACCCATTTAAACGCCTGCTGAGCAAATTCCAGGACCTCGCTCTTTCCGCTTCGGCGGTAGAGCGCCGCAAGCGCATAAATTCCGAACGCGTTCCCGTAGGCGCGTTTTTCGTCCCGCCACCCGTTCACGTCCGACATTCCGCCGACGCGGTTCCGTATCTGGTAGAATCCTCCGTACTTTGCGTCCCACATATGGATCTTTAAGAAATAATATCCGTGCAGAGCCATTTTTTCGTACTCGCCCCCGCCTTCGACAAACGAAGCGAGCTTGGAGAGGGTCCATACGTGTCTCGCCTGGGTCACGATCATCTTTTCCTGTTCGGGGGGAATATTCCAATCGTACGTCACGTTCGTGAAGTAGCCTCCGCATTCTTTATCGATTACAAGCGGATACCATCGTTCCAGGATCCCTTTTTTCAACGCTTCGGTAAGCTCAATAGTCAATTCTTTTGGGCTCATATTCAGATCGTCATTTTTAAAGGGATACGGTGCAATTGACGTGCCGTAATTAATCCATAATTACGCACTCTTCCTTACCCCGCGACCCGTCGGAAACAACATCGACCTATTAATTTGATAATCTTTTACAAATTAATAAGAAATGCCGCTGCGGCGGCTTATTACTTTTGCATTTTCAGGGGAGATTGTATACAATGTATGGCATCACATTTGCCACTTGGGCTTCGAGAAAGAACAGTCCCATAAACAAACCCGGCGTAAATTGTGAAAAAAGTCCTCCAGACCCTGGCCCTTCTGTTCATTTGCACCTTCTTCTTGAATGCCCAGTTCAAAAACTTCATTACGGTCAAGGGAGACAAATTGATGGACGGCGACAATGAGCTTCGCTTCATCTCGTGCAATGTTCCGAACCTTCATTACATCGAAGATTATCTCCCGTTCAGAGGGACCAACCCATGGCGTTTGCCGGATGAATTTGAGATTCGCGATGCGCTGATGTCGGTCAAACAAATGGGGGGCAAAGTTGCACGCATCTACGTCTTCTCGGTCAGAAAAGAAGGCGACACGGTCGCCGTATTTCATGTCGAGGGACCCGGCAAATTCAACGAGGAGGCGTTCAGGACATTTGACAAGGTGCTTCAGATCGCGAACGAAGTAGGGATCAGATTGATCGTTCCGTTCGTCGACAATTGGCTCTGGTGGGGGGGACCGCGTGAGTACGAGGCGTTTCGGGGGAAGCCGAAGGGATCGTTCTGGACCGACGGCCAATTGATCGCCGACCTCGAAACGACGATCGAGTTTGTTCTCAACCGTACGAATACGATCACCGGCGTACCGTATAAACAGGACAAAGCCGTCCTCGCCTGGGAGACGGGCAATGAAATCGTCGCTCCGTTTTCGTGGACAAAGACAGTTGCCGCATACATCAAGAGCATCGACACTAGTCACCTGGTGCTTGAAGGGACACTTGCGCGGGAGATCTCAAAAGAAGCGCTCGATGACCCGAACCTCGACGTCCTCTCAACACATTACTACCACGACATGAAAGCCGCGGTGAATTTCATTGTTAAGAACCGGGAGATGACGAAGGGAAAGAAACCGTACATCGTCGGCGAATTTGGGCTCGTCCCGACGGAGGATATCCGCATGATCACCGATACCGTCATCAATCAGGGCCTTGCCGGAGCAATGATCTGGAGCCTCCGATTCAGGAACCGCGAGGGGGGATTCTATCATCATTACGAATATGCTAGCTACGAAGCGTATCGCTGGCCCGGTTTCCCGGGGGGCGACTCTTACGACGAGCGCAACGTCCTGGCGCTCCTCCGTGAGAAGGCGCATGAAATAGACGGAACCACGGCCGAACGGCTTCCAACGCCCGCGGCTCCCCTGCTGCTCGAGATCAAAGATCCGGCGGAGATATCGTGGCAGGGGTCGACAGGCGCCGAATCGTACGATGTTGAACGAAGAGGTGTGTCGGACAGCGTGTGGACAGTTCTCAATTCCGACGTCGACGAATCCCGCTATCAGTACCGTCCTGACTTCTCCGATGAATCGGCCGAGCCGGGAAGACAATATTTGTACCGCGTCAAAGCGAAAAATGAAACAGGCCAATCAGAATATTCGAACATTGTGGGTCCCGTCGAAGTGACGGCCAGAACGGTGATCGACGAAATGGA
>CAYTOA010000017.1:0-63085 GCA_964439265.1 uncultured Chitinophagaceae bacterium | reverse complement strand
CGAACATTGTGGGTCCCGTCGAAGTGACGGCCAGAACGGTGATCGACGAAATGGAAAACTTCGACAAGGTGTTTCAAAAAGACGGACCGCTGAGGCTCTTGACGACGGATGATCTCCGCCGGGCGAAGGAAGATCGGAGCCGCCTCGCGGGGAGGGCCGGCAGTTATATCATCTACAAGCTTAACGGGAAAGGAGTTGAGCTTGGTGTTGATTATTTTGCCGCCGATTCAACAAAGAGAGTCGGGGTCGCAGTTTCAAAAGATCTCAGTACTTTTTCCGAGATCACCGCAAAAAAAGAAAGTTACGCTTTCGGGAAGAACGATTACGGCTTCTTCGACGCTGTTAACCTCAAGGCAACAGCTATTCCCGATGATTCCAAATACGTGAAGATCTCTCTGGAAGACGGCGTGCAGATCAGCCGGATAGAAATACGCACACGGTGAACAAGCATGGTTTTTTTGTCATCCTGATCCCGTTGCTATTGCCGAAGGTATCACTTCGTGAGCGCCGGCAGAAGAATCTTTAACACAGCAGCATAGGCCCTTCGCTGCGCTCAGGGTGATATATGGTTGTAAGAAACTCAACCATTCTGAACGGACAAGCAACATTCTGTGTCATTCTGAAGAGCGGAACGACGAAGAATCTTTAATGAAGCAGCATAAAGCCGACAGATCGATCGAACTCGGCAAAAGCTACTACTACGGGTTTGCCGCAAGAAACTCGTCAGGTATCTCCGAGCCGTCGGAGCCGACAAATGCAGTTTCAGCTTCCAACCGGATACTCATCGATGAGTTTGAAAATGATACTAACATTTTTGCCATGTCGGCAGATGTGAAATTCGCGACGGGGGGCTGGGCGAACAGAACCATAGAAGATGCGACCCGGCTGCTGGCCCGCGCCGGCGAATATATTATTTACCGGTTGCCTACACGCATTGATTCTTTGTATCTTGATGTGTTATTTACGACTGCACGACGCGACAGCACGATTGAATTCTCAGCCGGCAAAACGCCGGAGAACTTTTCCCCCGTTGTTTCCAGCCGAGAAGTGTTTGAACCATACTCTAATCATAATGGATTTTACGTCGCCGGACGATATATCCTCCGCGACATTCCATCGGACGACCGATTGATTAAAATAAGTCTTGCGAACAGTACTCAATTAGGCAGAATTGAAATATCGTACGGCAGCATTCGGTAGACAGAGTGTGAAGATACAGCAACGAAGTGGTTTTTGGCTCTTAGCTAATAGCTAAGCGTTAAATGCTAACAGCCGGTTATTGACGAATGCGAAGTTCAGTGCACAAATAAACATCGAGAAGGAATAAAAAATGGAAGCAATCGGTTTATCGTTCATCGATTGGGTCATCATTATTATTTATTTCGGTTTTGTCCTGGGGATCGGAATGTATCTTCGGAAGTACACGTTGAACCAGGAAGATTTCTTTCTGGCGGGACGGAAAAATTCTGTCTGGGTTGCGGGTCTCGCGTTTCTTTCGGCGAACCTCGGAGCTCTTGAACTGCTTGGAATGACCGGCAACACCTTCAAGTACGGGATGTACGTCGCACATTTTTACTGGATCGGCGCCATCCCCGCCATGCTTTTTCTCGGGGTGTACATGATGCCGTTCTATTACAGCAGCAAAATCAATTCGGTCCCCGGCTACCTTAAGCTTCGCTTCGACGAAAAGACACGCGTCCTCAACGGCATTGCGTTCGCGATCATGACGCTGCTCGTCTCGGGCATCAATCTTTATGCGATGGCTCTTGTCCTTCATACATTCCTCGGATGGAACTGGGACTTCAGCATGTGGGCATCAGCAATCACTGTAGCGGCGTACGTCTCGCTCAGCGGCCTGATGTCTGCGATCTTCACCGAGATCATCCAATTCTTCCTCATCTGGTTCGGCCTCTTCCTCGTCTCGATCCTCGGCATTATCGAGATCGGGAGCCTGAAGGAAATTATGGCAAGGATCAATTCTTTTAGTTCACAAGTCTCCTTCACCACCCTTTGGTCTACCTCTTCCGATCCGACGCAGAACGGAATGTTCATCAGTTGGGGAGGAATCGTGTTGGGCTTGGGATTCGTCCTTTCGTTCGGATACTGGACGACGGATTTTCTTGTCGTCCAGAGGGCGTTCTCGGCGAAAGATCTGCGGACCGCGCGTTTGACGCCCATCCTTGCCTCCTTCTTTAAAATGGCGCTGCCGTTCATCGTTATTCTGACCGGCCTTATCGCCATAGCATTGTCGATCGACCCGCACAGCGGATTCAAACTTTTACGTGACGGCGGACAGATAAACTACGACTCGGCGCTCCCATTATTGATCGCCCGGTACTATCCGGCGGGACTGGTGGGGCTGGGAGTTACAGCATTGCTCGCGGGGTTCATGGCAGGACAGGCCGGAAACGTGAGCGCGTTCAACACCGTGTGGACATATGACATCTATAAATCCGTCCTGAACAAGAACGCATCCGACGCGCATTTGCTCTGGATGGGACGCGTCTCCACAATTGTCGGCGTCGTGCTTTCCCTCATCACCGCGTATTGGGCAAAAAGTTTCCCGAGCATCATGGATTACATGCAGGCAATTTTCTCGTGGGTTAACGCGCCGCTGTTTGCGACGATGCTTCTCGGCATGTTCCTCTGGTGGATCACTCCTACCGGAGCATTCTGGGGCTTGGTAGCCGGAATGTCATCCTCGTTTCTTATGTACCTGGCCGTGAAATTCCACTGGTTTGCGGAACGCTATATTACCATGTCGAGCGTGCAGAGCGATATGGCGGCAAACTTCTGGCGTGCGTGGTGGGCCTGGCTCATCTGCGCGGGTGTCACGGTTGTGATCAGCCTTTTTACGAAGAGGAGGCCGAAAGCCGAACTGGTCGGACTGGTGAAAGGTTTGACCGAAGAGAATTATGACCAGCATTTGCCGTTTACGAAGAAACCGGAGTTTTACGCACTCATTTCGCTCGCAGTTCTAATTTTGTTGAATGTCCTATTCTGGTAATTAAGGAGAATCATTATGTCAGAACACGCAATGAAACCAATCTGGTATTTTGTCGGATTGATCCTCTCGATCATCGGAGCGCTGATCATGCTGAGCGGAATCTATCATCTCATCAGCCCGCCTGAGGTAAAAACAGTATTATCGGACCTTCATCCCGATATCTGGTGGGGTGCCGTCATGATTCTTTTCGGGGGCACGATGTACCTCAAATCACGAAAGCCGTCCGCGTAATCGTATGGTTAATCTTGCCGAAACGGTCTATGCCAAATTCAAAGAGCTCTTTAACGAAGAACCGGTCATTGTCCGGTCTCCCGGAAGAGCAAACCTGATAGGTGAGCACACCGACTACAACCTCGGATTCGTTCTGCCGTGCGCAATCGACAAGGCAATTTATTTTGCCGTCGCGCCCCGGGAGGATAACATCTGCAAGATGTACGCCCTCAACATGGAACAAACGTACGAATCCCGTGTCGACAAATTAAGAAAGTCCGAAAAGGGCTGGCCAGATTACCTAACGGGAGTTCTCGACCAGCTGAACAAAGCGGGTCATTCGTACTCAGGATTCAATTGCGTATTCGGCGGTGATATTCCGGTCGGAGCCGGACTCTCGTCCTCAGCAGCGCTGGAGGCGGGCCTCGCTTTTACGCTTAATCGCATCTATAATCTGGGAATCGACAACCTTTCACTCGTAAAGCTTGCGCAGAAGGCTGAGAATGAATTCGTCGGCGTCCAATGCGGGATCATGGATCCCTTCATCAACATCTTCGGCGAAAGGGGTGCGGTTCTCCGCTTGGATTGCAGATCTCTGGAGTATCAATATTTCCCGTTCGACTTCGATAATGTTTCGATTCTCCTATTCAACTCGAACGTTTCCCATTCACTGGCTTCATCGCAATACAATCAGAGAAGAAAAGAATGCACCGACGGGGTAGCGCTCATCTCTCAGCATGAAGTGCATGTTGAAAGCCTGCGGGACGTTTCCATGGACATGTTGGCCGGATACAAGTCACGCCTCGACCCAACCGTGTATCGCCGCTGCAAGTACGTCATCGAAGAAAATAACCGGCTGCTTCGCGCGTGCGCTGCGCTCGAGAGAGATGACCTCCGGTCTTTCGGCCGTGCAATGGTTGAGACACACGACGGCCTGAGCCGGGAATATGAAGTGAGCTGCACCGAGCTCGACTTCTTGGTCGACCTGGTGAGAGACGACCCCCGCGTCTACGGCGCGCGCATGATGGGAGGGGGATTCGGGGGGTGCACAATTAATCTCGTCGAGCCCGAATACGCCGACGCGCTCGGCAGAAGAGTGAGTGAAAAATACCGGCAAAAATTCGGCATCGACGCAACAGTCCACTCGATTTCAATTAGTTCTGGAACAAGCATCCTCGACGTCAATGAAAAAGCAAAAGTTTGAATCGGCAAAATACCCTCATCGCCGGAAAAACATTCTCACCGAAGAGTGGATTCTCGTTTCGCCTCACCGGACTCAGCGTCCGTGGCAGGGTGAGATTTCCTCCCGCGAGAAGGAGAATAGGCCTGCGTACGATCCGCAGTGCTATTTGTGCCCCGGCAACAAACGGGCGAACGGCGAAATAAATCCTCCGTACCGCGACACGCTTGTATTTACGAACGATTTCTCCGCCCTCCTCCCCGATCCGCCGCCAGCAAAAATCGCCTCCGGCGGTCTCCTGGAAGCAAGGGCCGAAAAAGGAATTTGCCGTGTCGTGAACTTTTCGCCGCGCCATGATCTCACCCTCGCCGAAATGGATGAAGAAAAAATTGTGAAGGTCGTTGCCGTTTGGCAGGAGGAATTCAATGCGCTGGGTTCGGTACCCGGGATCAATCACGTGCAGATCTTTGAAAACAAGGGGGCGATGATGGGGAACAGCAACCCTCATCCGCACGGACAGATATGGGCGCAGGAGAGTATTCCGCGGGAGCCGGCGAAGGAACTCCATCAATTCAAACGCTACTACCTGAAAAATAAGCGGAGCCTGCTTGCCGATTATCTCAAGCTCGAGCTCCGCCTCGGGGAAAGGGTCGTCTGCAAAAACGATTCTTTTGCCGTGATCGTGCCGTTCTGGGCTTGTTGGCCGTATGAAACGATCATTATTTCCAAACGAAAAATCCCGTCCATCCTTCACTTTACCGAGATGGAAAAGAAGGATTTCGCAAGTGCTTTGAAAACGATCACGGCCAAGTACGATAATTTATTCAAGATCTCGTTCCCTTATTCCGCCGGTCTACATCAGGCGCCAACGGACGGAAAGAAACACGAGGAATGGCATTTCCATATGCATTTTTATCCGCCGCTTTTGCGTTCGGCAGACGTCAAGAAATTTATGGTTGGATATGAAATGCTCGCGGAACCTCAGAGAGATATTACTCCCGAGCACAGCGCCGCAATTTTACGGGAACTGCCCGACGTACATTTCAACACAAACAAGGAAAAGGTACAATGAAACCATCAATGAACGCTCTTGCGCTCGCCGTGCTCATTCTTGCCTCGAACGCTTTTAGCCAGAAGTTCGAAGGATTGGCATTGACTCCCCCCATGGGGTGGAACAGCTGGAACAAATTCGGCTGCAACGTCGACGAGAAGATGATTCGCAGCATGGCGGACGGAATGGTGTCGAGCGGCATGAAAGATGCCGGCTACCAGTATATCGTGATCGACGACTGCTGGCACGGCGGACGCGACAGCCTCGGCTTTGTGTATCCCGACTCGCAGCGTTTTCCTTCGGGCATGAAAGCCCTCGCCGGTTACATCCATTCGAAAGGACTGAAATTCGGAATCTACTCCTGCGCCGGTGATAAAACATGCGCCGGAAGAACGGGAAGCCGCGGTCACGAATACCAGGACGCGCTGGCGTATGCATCATGGGGCGTGGATTATTTGAAGTACGACTGGTGCAACAGCGAAGGATTGAATTCCATCGGCGCGTACACAACCATGAGAAACGCGTTGTTCGCCGCACACCGGCCCGTCGTGTTCAGCCTCTGCGAATGGGGCGACACGAAATCGTGGGAATGGGCGAAAGACGTCGGTCATCTCTGGCGAACCACTGGAGATATTTCGAATTGCTTCGATTGCGAAAACAATCACGGGAGCTGGTCGTCATGGGGCGTCATGAGAATTGTGGAGATGCGTAAAGACATCCGCAAGTACGCCGGTCCCGGCCATTGGAACGACCCCGATATGCTCGAAGTCGGGAACGGAATGCCGGTCAACGAAGACCGTTCGCATTTCTCATTATGGTGCATGATGGCGGCACCCCTCATCGCAGGAAACGATCTGCGGGCAATGAGCAAAGAGACAAACGAGATCCTCACGAACCGCGAAGTCCTCGGCGTGGACCAGGATTCGCTCGGCATTCAGGGATATCTTTACACCATGCAAGACAGCGTGGAGGTCTGGGTGAAACCGCTTGTGCACGGAGATTGGGCTGTCTGCTTCCTTAATCGTTCGGCCGGCACCAGGAAACTTGAGTTCGACTGGTCAAAAAATATCATCGCCGATGATCTGTCACAGCGTACATTAAATACCAATGAGACTGTATACAAAATGCGTGATCTGTGGCAGAAGAAATCTGCGGGCGACACAAAAAAGAACATCAGCGCCGAACTCGCAGCGCATAACGTCCTGGTGCTGAGGCTGATACCAGAACAGCATTAACCATGGATATCACCGCCAAGACGCCAAAATCGCCAAGAGTGTTTTTATCCTCCATACTCATAACGAGTTTGGTTTCTAAGCGTTATGCCGGCGCTGAAAATTGTTACTTATTCAATGCTGCTTAAGAGTATCTTTTCTTTTATGTGCACATTTTCAATTATCAGAGAGAGTTATCGCAATGAAAAGTATGATGCTGTGTCTGTGTTTCTATCTGGCTGTAATATGCCCGATGAATACACTTAATGCTCAACCGGAAAAACCGAACTATTACAATTGGGCAAATACCCCCGACGTCAACAGACCGGTCAACAATCCGAACGCAAAGAAATTGTCTCTCATCCGCGTGCTGGGGAACAGGTTTGTCAATGCACATGGAGATACGATCCTTTTCCGGGGATTAGCGATTGCCGATCCAGATAAACTTGAACAGCAGGGACGATGGAATAAAGACCTCTTTGTACGGGTGAAGGAATTCGGGGCGATGATCGTCCGTATCCCCGTCCACCCTGCGGCATGGCGCATGCGCGCCCCGATCAAATATCTGCAGCTGCTCGACCAGGCAGTTGACTGGTGCACGGAATTGGGACTGTACATCGACCTCGATTGGCACTCTATCGGCAATCTCGAAATGGGACTCTTCCAGAATCCCGAGTACGTGACAACGAAACAAGAGACATACGAGTTTTGGCGCACAATGTCCGTGCATTTCCAGGGAAACACTACGATCGCTTTTTACGAACTCTTCAACGAACCAACGCTCTATAACGGCCAACTGGGAAGCATGTCCTGGAGCGAATGGAAAAAGATAAACGAAAACATCATCCACCTTATCCGTGCGTATGATACCGAAAAGATCCCGCTCGTTGCGGGACTCGATTGGGCGTACGACTTGACGCCGCTTCACATCGAACCGATCGAAGCTGAGGGGATCGGATATGTGACGCATCCGTACCCTCACAAACGTTCAAAGCCGTACGAACCGAAGTGGGACGAAGATTTTGGATTCGCTGCGGGACGTTATCCGGTCGTCGCCACTGAATTCGGTTTTGTCCTTGGGGGACAGGGAATGGCCGAGAACGGCGAGTATGGGAAAGAGATCATTCACTATCTTGAAAGCAGGGGTATGAGCTGGATGGCGTGGATATTCGACTCCGATTGGTATCCAAGGATGGTCGAGTCGTGGAGCCCGTTGAAGCTGACGGAGAGCGGCGAGTTCTTTAAGCAGGCAATGCAGGGAAAGACTCCCAAGTAAGACTCCGAGGAAACAAATTACAATCTCATCTGAGAGGAGAACGAGATGACAGGTAACAACTATTCGCGCAAAGATTTCATCAAACTTTTGGGCCTGGGCGCGGGTACGCTTGCATTCCGGCGTTTGAGTCTCGCGGATGAAAAACCGTATGTCGCAAACATAGGATTCCAGCTTTATACCGTCCGCCATGAATTGGAAAAAGACTTTGCCGGGACGGTCCATAAAGTCGCCGAC
The DNA here is from genome assembly GCA_964439265.1 of uncultured Chitinophagaceae bacterium. GTDB lineage: Bacteria > Bacteroidota > Ignavibacteria > UBA10030 > UBA8401 > JAGVPT01. The sequence goes on along the minus strand of CAYTOA010000017.1, from coordinate 54,916 downwards.
ATGGGATTCATGGGTGTTGAGATGTACCCATTGCCCCCTAATGCGACGCCGGAGCAGGCAGTAAAGATATTCAAAGATGCCGGGTTGAAAATGTTCAGCATGCACGTGGATCTGCCGGCAGGCAACGAGCGGGATAAGATCCTGAAACTCGCCGATATTTATCAATGCGATCACATTGTTTACCCCGGCTGGCCGAAAGGGCTCTCGACGGCCGACCCGGACCTGTACGCACACACTGACGAAATATTCAGCACGCTCGACAAGATCAAGCAGAGGGCCGAAACCTATAACGAGATCGGTGAATTCTTTTCGAAGAAAGGGCGGCATTTCGGCGTTCACAATCATTGGTGGGAATTCCAAACGTATAACGGAGTTGTCCCCTTTTACTATTTCATGGATTATGTAAAGGCCGACATCTTCTTTGAAATCGACACGTACTGGGCGAAAACCGGCGGTGTCGACCCCGCGAAGGCGGTTGCAGATTTCGGCAAGCGTGCGCCGTTCCTCCACATTAAAGACGGACCGGCAAAAAAAGGAGAGACGATGTTCGCTCATGTCCCTTCCGGACAAGGCTCGATGGATTTCCCGTCGATCGTGAAAGCCGGCGGGTCGAATATCGAATGGATGATCGTAGAGTTTGATGAATATGCGGGGAATATTTTCGAAGGAATGCAGAAGAGTTACACGTATTTGACGAAGAATGGCTTGGCGAAGGGGAAAGTGTAACGGAGAGAATTACACAAATTTCCGCCACCTAAGCCCGCCACTTAAGTGGCGGGCTTAGGTGGCGGAAATACATAATTGGGGGGCATCGATGGGGCATTCACTCTGTCGAGTATATGTTCATTACGTTTGGACAACAAAAAATCGCGAACGTCTATTTTCGCCGTCAGTTCGTGCAAAACTCTATGAGCATTTGTTGGAAGATGCCAGGAAGAATTCAATATTCGTCAAAGCTCTGAATGTTCAAGCCGAACACGTTCATCTTCTGGTCGATCTTCCACGAACTCGTGCAGTTGAGGATGTGGCAAAGTTACTTAAGGGAGAATCGTCCCATTGGATCAGTCATAACAATATCATTCCGGAGAAATTCTCGTGGCAAACAGGTTATGGGGCATTTTCGGTCAGTTACACACACTACAAAAATGTCGCTGCCTATATCAAGAATCAAGATAAACATCATGAGCGAGTGGCATTTTTGACAGAACGTGTAACACTTTTGCGCAAATACGGTTACCCAAATGTTCAAACCGGTAAATCTGTCTTCGAGAGTTGACGACTTGAATACCAAGCCCACACCTGAAAGCATAGGCTCGATATTTTCAATTAATATCGTCCTCTCAAATAAAGTTTATTTCAAAAAAAATACTATTTTTTTCTATCCACACATTAACCTAAAATATTTCTATGAAAGTCCTCTTCATCGGCGGTACGGGGAACATCAGTACGGCAGTCAGTACGCTGGCTGTGCAGCGCGGCATTGAACTGTACTTGTTAAACCGGGGGAAAAGAGCGTCATCGCTGCCGGGAGCGAAGACCCTTGTCGGCGACATCACGAAACCGGAGGAGATGCGAGATCTTCTCAAAGATCACGCATGGGACTCGGTCGTGGATTGGATCGCGTTCACGACGAACGACATCCAAAGAGACTTTGAGTTATTCAAAGGCAGAACCAAACAATTTATATTTATCAGTTCCGCCTCGGCGTACCAGAGGCCGGCATCATCCCCGTTCGTTACCGAATCGACGCCGTTGGCAAATCCGTATTGGGAGTATTCGCGCAATAAAATTGCGTGTGAAGAGAAACTCACATCATTCTACAGAAACGAGAATTTCCCTGTCACGATCGTGAGGCCGTCATTAACATACGACACCGTGATTCCCGTTCCGGTCGGCGGATGGCTGGAATACACAACCGTCGACAGGATCAAAAAGGGGAAGAAAATCATCGTCCACGGCGACGGCTCCTCACTCTGGACCATGACCCACGCGGATGATTTTGCAAAAGGGTTTGTCGGACTGCTTGCGCATCAGCAGGCGATCGGGCACGCTTTCCATATCACGTCCGACGAAAGCCTGACATGGGACCAGATCCACCAGGCGATCGCCGAAGCGGTAGGACGTGAAGCGCATATCGTGCACATGGCGTCCGATCTCCTCGCCTCTTTCGATGAAGAATTTCGAGGAAGCTTGATCGGCGACAAAGCGACGAGCGTCATCTTCGACAATTCGAAAATCAAACGATTCGTACCGGGATTCACAGCAACGATTCCATTCAAGCAGGGAATTAAACGGACCATCGACTGGTTCGAAGCCGATCCGACACGGCAAATAGTAAAAAGAGAAACGAACGACTTCATCGAGAAAGTGATCGGTCAGTACGAAAAAGCTTTCATTCATTAACAAATCTGCCAAAGGTAAACAACATTGACCTCCATACTCCGCACACCTCGTTTTCCTTTCTTGTGGCTCATGCTGCCGTTGTTGATTTCTGCGGCCGCAGCACAATCCCCCATTCCGCCCGGCGCCAAGCTTGAAAAAATTGCCGTCGGCCTTTCACAACCCGAAGGGCCCATCTGGATTGACAGCCTTGGATTGTTGTTCAGCGATATCGCCGCCAACATGATTGACAGGTTCTCGCCGCGAGATAGTTCGCTGACGACGTTCATGAAGCCTTCCGACAGTTCGAACGGACTGACGCTTGATTTACAGGGACGGCTTATCCTGACACAGATGGAATCGCGCCGCGTTTCCCGCCGGGAAACGAACGGAACGATTACTCCTCTGGTGTCAACGTACAACGGAAAACGATTCAACTGCCCCAACGATGTCGTCGTGAAATCGGACAGTTCAATTTTTTTCACGGACCCCGATTTTAACATTCCCACGGGTCAATCAGCAGAGCTGAAAATCAAAGGGATCTATCGGCTCAGCCCGGCGGGAATATTGAAGGTCATCGACTCAACGTTCGACAAACCGAACGGCATTTGTTTCTCCCCCGATGAGAAGAAATTCTACGTTAACGAATCGCCTCAGTGCAAGATTTATTCTTGGGACGTTGTCGGAGACTCAGTATTCAATAAGAAACTCTTTTATTCAATCCCACCGCCGACAACGGGGTATATGGACGGGATGAAAACAGATTCAGCTGGAAATATTTATTGCACGGGACCGACGGGAGTGTGGATTGTTTCCCCGACAGGTGCACTCCTGGACAAGATTGTCTTCCCGACCGGTGCTGACAATAGTCCGTCCAACTGCAATTGGGGTGACGTTGATCGAAGGACATTGTATATCACCGCGGGCCACAGCCTTTACAGAATACGGCTTGCGCCGACCACTGGCGTCCACGACCACGGCTCCGCTCTGCTGCACTCGTTCAAATTGTACGCGAATTTCCCGAACCCATTCAATCCTGAAACAATCATCAGTTATCAGTTAGCAGTAAACGGTATGGTCACGTTGAATGTGTACGATCCACTCGGGCGGGAAGTTGCTACGCTGGTCAACGAGGAACGGCAGGCAGGAACATATTCGGTACCATGGAACGCAGCCGGCATTTCGAGCGGAACGTATTTTTACAGGCTGACGGCCGGAGGTTTTGCCGAAACGAGGAAAATGATCTTGCTGCGCTAAAGCTTGGCTGTCACTCCCTTCCTCCATCATGCGAACACAAACGCCCGGTTCGTCTCCGAATCGGGCGCTCATGTCTAACCCTTCAATAACTCTTCATCTCGTTCCCAAGCAGAGCTTGGGAACGAGGTTTAAAAATACATCTTACTTCATCAACACCATTTTTCTGACGGCATGAAAATTTCCTGCGCTTAAATCGTAGAAGTAAACTCCGCTCGAGAAATTGGCCGCATTCCATCTCACCGAATGATTTCCGGCGGTCTGGTCTCCATTCACCAATCGGGCAACCTCTCTTCCCAGCTCGTCGTACACTTTTATGCTAACAAAACTGTTAACTGCTAACTGATAACTGATCACCGTTGCCGGGTTGAATGGATTGGGATAGTTTTGCGCGAGCGCGAACGATACTGGAACGTTCTGTTTTTCTTTCACACTCGTCGCCGGGCTCGTCGGCAGAACGATCTGCCACAACTTCGGAGAATTGTTGCTGTACTGGAGTCCGGTTTCCACGACGTACAGAGTGTCCCCGACCATCTCAATGCCGAGCGGGGAATTGAACCCTGTGACGAGTTTTGTGACGCGGGCAGTATAGCTTGTATCGTTTTTCGTAAGGGCGATTGCCATAAGGTTCTGGCTTGTATCGTTCATCGCGGTAATAAGTGAGCTGTTCGAAAAGCTTATGACGAATGCATCCCCTTTCAAATCTCCGGCGAGGATGGAATCCCGGTCGAAGACGATGCCGTCGACTGAAAGATGAGGCGTGAACGTCGTCATCGTAATACCGAGCTGGCTGGCGTCTTTCACGGCACCGGTGGTCGTATCGCGAAACTTGTCGGCGTCCGGACCAACGTTGGGAATCGGTTCCGTGAACGTTATGCTGTCCGGCCGGGCGGGATACGTGGAATCTTCGCTGTACGTTACGTAAAGAAGACCATTGCCTCCTCCCCAGGCATTCTTGCTGAGAAGAGGGTCGGTGTGCGGATCGTACGGCGTGTATTGTTGCGGTGTGTTATCGCCTCCGATGCGCCATGGGAATCCGTAATGATGTCCTTCACGGAGCCAGTTCAATTCTTCGGGATCGTCGCGGTCGTCGGAATTTTCCGGACCGAACAGATCACCGTTTCCGGCGTACGCAAAGTCGAACGTATTACGGATCCCCTCTGCAAAAAGATATCCGTTCGACCTCAGCCACTCCCGGTTATCTTGCAATACAATGTCGTGCCCGCTTGTCGGGAGTTTCCAGATGCATGAGGTAAGGCCAGCTTCGCGGAACCCGTTATGCAGCTCGCCGTGGTCGGTAGCGGCGCCGCTGTTGACATAGAGTGAGTCCCCTGTATGATTGAGGATGATCGCATTTACTCTATGATTATAAATATTGCCGTACCGGTATCCGACCGTCCGCGCGATAACGCTCCATGTCCGGTTCTCGCTTCCCACGGTGTCGGGAACTCCTTTGACGACGAGCGCGGTTCCAATGATTCCCGTCGAATCATTTCCCGTTAGGTACATTGTTCCGTCGGGACCGAACGTGATACCCAGCGGAGCGTTCACGCTGTCTTGGGCTGGTTGATAGACAGTCGTAAACGTCGCCGAACCTCCCGCGCCAAAATTAACTCGTTGGATCAGGCCGTTATTTTGCACGATATAAAGCCGTTTGGATGCCGGGTCGCGTTTAATGCGGACCGCGTTGTTGCCGACGACGCCTAATTGCTTGATCGTGATATCCGACCGCCGCGACTTAGGCTGGGCATGTAAGGATGCAAGGAGAAAAAACAAGAGAAGTGGTAAATGGCAGATGAGTCTCTTGAAACGATGTGAATACATGGCAGCGTCTCCATCTATAATAAAACAGTTGTGAATTAGTGACCAGTCTATGACCTCCAACCGCTGGTTCAATCTCCACCTGGTCCGGGAGATGCGCATTGCGTTAAATTATGAGTTGGCAGATTGAAACTTTGAGGAGCATGTTATTGCAAGCGGGTTTTCCTACAAAAAGCCGCTGTATTTTAAACACTTTATTTATTGCGTTCGTTCGACACAAGATATCCTAATGGCGCCCGATAGAATCTCCGGCGTCTTCCTGAGGAATACCAATCAAGAAGACGCCGGAAGGCCATTACATGATGACAACGACTTCGTTCTTCTCTTTCATCATCTCGAATGGAATGATGTTCCCTTTGATCTCCTCGCCGTTGACTATAATTTTCTTTACTCCTTTTTGACGGCTGTCGGCGTTCCTGATGACAATGGCGAAATCTTTCTTCCTGAATTTTCTCGAGATCTTGACCTCTTTCCAATCCGAAGGGAGACACGGATCTAACTTCAATCCCCGGTAATCGGGCTGCACGCCAAGAATATATTGCGTCGCAGTGTAATACGCCCACGCAGCACTGCCGCTCAGCCATGGCAGGCGGGATGCACCGTACCTCGGACTGTACTTGCTGTTCGTGAATTGACAATAGACGTACGGCTCGATCTGCCGGACTTCGGCCTTCGTATTATACGCAGAAGGCATGAACTTCCGGTAATACTCGTACGCCTGGTTCCCTCTTCCAAGCATTGTTTCGGCGATGATCGCCCAACTCTGCGTATGGCAAAAGATCGAGCCGTTCTCCTTCATGCCTTTGTTGAACAACACCGCTTTGATGACCTTCGGGTCAGTTTTCTCGACGGGCGGGTCGCAGATCATGAGCCCGTATTCGGTCGAGAGTCGTCTGTTCACCACATCCATCAGCATGACAGCGCGCTTTTCGGTGAGATGACCGCTGTAAACCGCCCAGGGCTGCGGCTCCAAAAATATCGACGCCTCGTCATTTTCTTTCGAGCCGAACTTCAGTCCGTCCGCCCTGAAGGCGCGGAGATACCATTCGCCGTCCCAGGCATGCTTGTCGAGGTTCTCGTCCAGCTTCGTAAGGTGTTTCTTCGCCCAATCGATTTCTGCGTGTTTGTTGAGCATCGAGCAGATCTCGATGAATTCCCGGAGAGCATACCGCAATTGAAAAGCGACAAAGATCGTCTCGCCGTCGTGTCCCAGTTGCAGACAATCATTCCAATCGGCAGAAAGGCCGCAGGGAAATCCATGCGCCCCGGACCGGTCGAAATTGAATTGAATCGCCCGGCGCAAATGTCCAACCACCGTATCTTCCCCTTTGTCGGCATACGGAAGGACTTTGTCGAAGAACGAAACGTCTCCCGATTCTTTTACGTACGCAGGGATGGTATTGAAAAGCCACATGCAATCATCGGAGCGGTATTCATTTTCCGCAGGCTGCTTTTCGCTCCCCGGCTTGTGCGCGAATGGTTTCACAACAGGCATTGCCCCGCCGGTCGATGCCTGGCCGGTGATCATGAGCTCGAGGCGCTCTTTGACTTCGCCGGGAATGGTGTGAAGAACTCCCAGCATGTCCTGGACCGTGTCACGGTACCCAAGTCCGTCGCGTTCGCCGGTGTACACAAGGCTCGCTGCACGGGACCATGCATACGTGATAAGACAGTTGTAAGGGTTCCACATGTTCAGCATGCTGTTGAATTCGCCGTCGGGCGTCTCGGCGGTCATTCCGCGTAATCTCGAGTGCCAATACTCCTTCAGTTTTTTGAATTCGTCTCTCACTTGTACGGGAGCACCCATTTCCTGCACGGCTTTTTTTCCTTCAATGCCTGCCTTGCCGATTCCCATGAGGATGACAATTTCCTTCGATTCGCCGGGCTCAAGCTCGACGTCGGCCTGCAAAGTGCCGCAGCAGTTGTCGCCCACGGACTTTGAATTCCTGCACCGCCCTTCTTCAACCACGATCGGGTTCGCGTACGTCCGGTACGGACCAAGAAAAATCTCCCTGTCCGTATCGAAACCTTTGATGTCGGCTCCTGTCATGGCAAGGAACGTGTGACGCGCCTGTCCGTCGTCTTCAAAATGATCCGGACGTTCGGGCATGTAAACGTTCGTCCCATGGTCGATGATGTCGCCGACCACGTCCATCTTCGAAATGAATTGGGAATACTGAAGGTTGACCATATCCTGAGACAGATTCCAATTATTCGCGTACTCGACGTACGTGAACAAACTCAGGTTTCTTTTCTTTGTGTCATTGTTTGTGACTTTGAGAAACCAGCATTCATAGAGTCGTCCGAACGGAACGAAGTATAGGGTTTCCGTTTTGATCGACGAGTAATCGGAAGAGATCTTTGTGTATGCCGTCCCATGACGGCACTCCGAAGTATATTCCTTTAGCGGCTTGCCAACCGGCTGCCATGATGCGGACCAAAAATCCTTGCTCTGTTTATCGCGAATGTAGACGTAACGTCCCGGCTGATCCATGGGAATGACGTTGAATCGCAGACGTGTGAAACGGCCCTGTGCGGCGGATTTGTAAAAGCTATATCCGCCGGCGTTGTTGGTGATGATAGCGCCGTATTCTGTGGAGCCCAGGTAATTGCTCCACGAACGGGGAGTGTCAGGCCGTTCAACAACATACTCCTTATTGAGGTCGTCGAAATATCCGAATTGCATTTAGATTTCCTTAGGAAAAGTTCATGTTGATGATGTTACGCAGAGTTCAAAAGCGTTGCGCCACCAAGCCATGAAGACACAATGAGATTTTATGGAAGGCTCTATTTGTAAGGTCCATAACCATAAAGAGGTTGTTTCCCTTGGTGACTTTGTGGCAACAACGATATTGGCGTCTTGCGTAACATGATTTATTGGATCGGCTTACTCGGATGAGCTTTGATGTAAGCGATGAGTTCATCCACTTGTGTGAACGCAAGCGCGCAGTACGTATCAGCGGCACCATAGAAGATCGCCATCCTCCCTGTATCAGCATCTTGCAGCGTAGCGCAGGGGAAGCAGACGTTTGCGACAAAGCCTATTGTTTCATACGGCGTTTCCGGCGTCAGAATATAGTTCGCACAGTCGGAAATTATTTTGGAAGGATCGTTAATATCCAGAAGTGCCGCGCCGATACTATAAATGAATCCGCTGCATGTCGTACAAACCCCGTGATAGATCAGGAGCCAGCCTTCCGTCGTTTCTATCGGAACCGCTCCGGCGCCTAGTTTAGTATTCTTCCACCAATAATGAGTCGTTTTCATCACAAGGCGATGCTTGCCCCAGTACGTCAGGTCGGGACTTTGACTCAAATAGATGTCGCCGAACGGCGTATGTCCGTTGTCGCTGGGGCGGTTGAGCATCACGAAATTACCGTTTATTTTTCTCGGGAAGAGAACACCATTGCGGTTGAACGGGAGAAACGCATTCTCGAGCTGGACAAAGGTCTTGAAATCTTTTGTCTTGGCGATTCCTACTGTCGGGCCGCTTGAATAATTGCACCATATAATGTAGTACGTCCCGTCGATCTCCAGCAAGCGCGGATCGTATCCGTAGAGGATCGGCTTGGCCGGCGTGCCGTCTTCGTTCTGAAATCTGATGACCTCGTCCTGAACGACCCAATGCAAGCCGTCTTTGCTGTGCCCAAGGTGCAGATTCGGATATCCATTGTAATGGTCCGCACGGAAGACGCCGATGAACTCCCCCTTGTACGGAATGATGGCACTGTTGAAGACCCGGCTCGAATCTTTGATCGGTTTTCTGCCGATAACCGGATTCTTGTCGTATCTCCAGACGACATCGGTATATCCTTTTGGTTTCTCCTGCCACGGTATGTTCGGCAGCGCATCGCCGATAATTGTTTTTTTCATAGTAACATCCTTTAATGATCCTATTGATCTCGTAGTTGTCTGAACTTTAATTTACAAATTGCCACAAAGACACTATGAGTTTTTCTAACTTCAAAAACCTCTTGGTGTCCTAGTGTCTTCGTGGCCAAACATTCATAATTCTTAATTCATAATTCTTAATTTTTAATTGCTTTTCCTACACCGTCAGCGCTTCGTTGCCGCTCGCCTTTCTTCTTTCAACAAGGTCCTTCGCGATGTTCATCATCGTTTTCTCATCGAGTTTATAGAAGAGGATCAGGACAATGGAAGCAATACCGAACGCAGCGGGAATAATGCTCATCAATGATACAAGAAGATCGTTCACCTCCGCAGACTGCGGTTTGTCCGCCATAAATCCGTAACCGGAAAGAAGCGCGCCGGTGAACATTGCACCGATCGCCCATCCCACCTTCTGGCAGGTAGCGGAAGCTGAGAACACCAGGCCCGTCGCTCTCCGGCCTTTCTTCCACTCGGAATAATCAGCGGTATCAGCGTACATCGCCCAAATAACAACAGACAACGGGCCGCCCGATAATGAACCGATGATCTGGAATAAGAATATCAGAGTAAGGTGTTCCGGTGTTAAGAAGTAGAATGCGCCCGTGCTGAGCATCGCGATCACAAACAGCGTGAGGAAGCCGTTCTTCTTTCCTATTCTCTTTGTCAAGAGCGGAACAAGGAGCGCGCCGAGAATAGAGCATCCCTGGCCTAGAGTATTGAAAACGGTCGTCACTTCTTCAAACCCCCAGTTGAAATTCCACCAGAGGAAGCTGTAGTTGATCGTGTTGTGCGCGACGTCGGAGTAATTGGTAATGTAGTATTTGAAATAATAGTTCGTCACGCCGATCCTTGATGCAACAAACATGATCATGGTGATTGTTGCAAAGAGAAGGACCAGCCACGGCCCGTTTGTCACGAGATCCTTGAGGTCTGTTTTGATGGGTGTCTTCTGAGCTTTCGGAGGACGCACTCGTTCTTTTGTGAATAAGAACGTAAGGATAAAGAAAACAATAGCAACCGCGCCGTAGATCATGATCGTCTTCGTCCACCCGCCCGGGTCGCGCGTGTCCACGCCGTTGCCGAAGTGTTTTGCAAGGAGCAGCGATGTCGCTGAGACGGTCATTCCGCTGATATAGGCAAACGTGAATTTGAACGATGATGCACTCGTCCTCTGCGTCGCATCGGGAGTCAACACGCCGAGAAGCGACGAATACGGGATATTGATCCCGGCATAGCACGCCATGAAAAGAAAGAGCGTGACGTAGGCGTAGATTAGTTTTCCCGATTCACCGAAGTTCGGCGTTGTGAACGTCAGCGTCGCGGTCACGGCGAGCGGGAGCGCCATCCAGATCAGGTAGGGCCTGAATTTTCCCCATCGGGTTTCCGTCCGGTCTGCGGTCATGCCGATGACCGGATCGATCACCGCGTCGAAGAGCCGCGAGACCATGATCATGGTCCCGGCCACCACCGCGGCCTTCGTTGTCGCGGCAATTTTGAACACGTCGGTATAGAAGAACATCATGTTCATCGTGATGCTCTGCCAGAATAACACCGATGCAAAATCACCAAAACCGTAGCCGATCTTTTCCTTCAGCGGTAATTTCTGCATTGTTTCTTCCATGTAATTCTCCTTGAGTTGATTGTCGATGTTCATGTGCGTTGATGTTTGAATATTGAGGAATATCGCAAAATTATCGATATGTCATTCCGATCCCGCCTTGTTGCGGGAGAGGAATCTATTAGCCAATTCAGAAAAAAGATTCAGGATGACGAAAAGCATTGCTTGCTTAACCACAACCACCACAGTTCACCGTGATAGAAATCCGCCATTTACTTTTTCAGAGGCTGCGCGGCGCCGGCGATTTCTCCCGGCCTAAATCGCCAGCCTGAAACACGCCGCGAGCATTCTCAAGAACGAAGTGATGGCCCGCAAATTAATTCTTACCAAAATTTTCGTGAGTGATTATTTTCGGATAGTTATAGATGCCACGTATTTGGCCGGGGGTATTGTGAGTGTTCACAAAATTCGCCCAGATCATGAACCATGTCCACATGGGCTGGCTCTCTAGAATTTCCGGAGACGGAACCTCTCCGATTTCGCCGAGCGATATTATTTTCCCGAGGCCCAGCCTCACGAGGTCGTCATGGTGGCTCTGGCGATAATCGTGATGATAGACGTCGGTCGCGAGTACATCGACATACTCCATGCCCGGAAAGTAATCGTCATAGATATACGCTTCGTCGTTGATCAATTGCCGCGGAGCGTTGGTATTCCAGACCCAGATGAGGTTATTGAGTTTGTGATAATTCACGAACCGGTCGTACATCATCCGGTACAGTTTCGGGAAACCATTTTCCCCGCGCTTGTTGCCCCACCAGAACCAGACGCCGTTCGATTCATGGTACGGCCGCCACAGAACGGGGACGCCGAGAGTTTGGAGGTCGTTCAGGTACTTTGCTATGGTATCCACTCTGGCGAGCCATCGGGAGTTCAGCATCGTGCCGGGCGTCGTTAATTGTTTCCATTCCTCATCGGACATCCTTCCCTGAACGCTTTCTTTCCATTTGAACGGAGGGTCGTCCTGCGGCCTGCCGACATGCCACATGAGCGTGACAATGTAACCGTCTTTATATTTTTGATACGCTTCCTGAACAAGTGAATCGGCATTTCCCGGCCTGTAGTAATTGATGAAATCGCATCCCCAGATTTCCGGCGTTTTCCCCGTCAGTTCCTTTACCCGGTTTGGAAAAACATCTTCCCTTCCTACGGCATTGTGATGGCCGGCGATGATGTTCTTTCCCTTGATGGAGTAGAGGTAATTCAAAAGCTTCTTTGCTTCGGGGGTGGCATCCTTATTCACCGGTTCGTAACGTTTCTGACCGTACCCCAACGTCTCGCTCTTGATCCGGTTGATACAATTAATTAATCCGCGCGATGTGTGGTAGTTGCATTTCCAGATGGATGATTTCGGGGAGTAGGCGTTGCTCGGCACGATGTCGATCCCTCCCCAGTACCAGCCTCCCCGTTCGCGGTCGATGACATACTTTTTGCAATAATCCCATTGTTCGCAGAATCTGTCGTAGTAACGCATACTGTCGTTTGGAAACAATTGCGACATCATCAGGAATGTATTGAACGCTTCTACCTGCGCCCACCATTCTTTTGTATTCCTGATGATCGTTGCCTTCTCACTGCCGCCAAAATAATACCCGCCGTCATATACCCCGCCATGATCTTTGTCCCATCCATTCATCAAAACATGATCGACCATGTTCTTCGCGGCGTTCAACGTCTTCACATCATTTTTGACCTGAAGGGCTTCCGAAGCCTCCAGCATGAGATACGCAGTCTCAACGTCGTGGCCGAAAGAAACATGATCGAATTCATAGTTTTTGTCGCGCTCAGATGCGCTTGCATTTGTAAACGAGATCGGCGTCCAATCGCGTTTGAGGAACAGCACTAAATTCCCCCGTCTCGTTGTCACGGTGTCTCGTATCAGGATGAGAAGCGAATTCAATCGCTCTTTGAGGAGAGGATCCGGCCAGACTTTATACAACTCGGTGAAGCATTCGAGAAGATGGATCATGGAATTCTGATCTTTCGGCGCAACGCCTCCATAACCTTCCGTAAACGGAGTTCCATCTCTCGACATAAACTGAAAGTAGCCGCCATATTTCGGATCGTAGCTGTGCTTTTCAAGCCAGTGAAATGTCTCCTCTGCCATTCCTAATGCGACGGTGTCTCCCGACGCCCGGTAGTAAGCAGATAATCCATAGATGGCGAAGGCGTTCCCGTAGGCCTGTTTTATGATATCCGGGCCTTCTTTAATAGGTTCTCCTTCTCGATTGACCAAATTATAAAACCCGCCAAATTCACGATCCCACATTTTGTTTTTGAGAAACTCAACGCCGTGGGCTGCAATGTTCCGGAGCGTGTTGTCCTTTTGATAATACATCGCGGCGTTAGAGGTCGACCAGATATGACGTGCCTGCGTAACGATCATCTTGGTCTGTGGACCGTCAAGTTCCCATTTGTAATTGATATCGCTGAAGAAGCCGCCGCAGGTCGTATCGATTGACAACGGATAGAATTGTTTGAACTCGTCATCGAGAGTTCGCTGCAATTCAACATTGATGGAATCCCGGTCTTTGTTCACTTCTTCACCGGAATTGCCGGCCGGCGTTCTCCCGGGAGCGCAGTAAGAAAGAAGGAGGGATATAACAAACACGAAAGCATATCCCGCGCCATTCTTTGTCGCGTACATCTTTCTCATAATTTATCACCGCTTCAATTTGGATAATGATAGTAGTCATTCCTCACATGGCGTGCAACAGGAGAAATACTTTCGCCAAAAGACCCTTCGACGTGTCCCGCTTCGGGGAACTTGCTCAAGGTGAACACGGCATGTTCATCCTGGGTAAGCGTGCGGAGCGAACGCATCGTCAACGACCCGATGGGCCGTCGACCCGTCGGGAAGGATCGTGTCACTACCTTCTTGTCAAAGTAATCCATTACCAAAAGGTGAATGTGGGTCAGTGAACAACCAATCCCATCATTCTTACTCTTTAGGCCATTTGTATTTAATTGCAAATCTCATGATATTCTCAGTGCCAATCGACGCGAATTGCGTGTGAATAATAAAGAATAAAGGGTATTTATGAAACAACATTGTTTGTTCCTTGCTCTTATTGCTTTTCAGTTTGCCGCTCTCGGCGGCGGAGCCCACGCGGCGAAGTTGATCCCGCCAAACGATCCGAACATTCAATATTTCGGCCGGTGGGACATGGCTGACTCGCTGCATCTCCGGTATTCCTGGCCCGGCATCTATGTGTGCGCGGAATTTTCCGGGACATCGATCGGGATACGCTTAGCCGACGGCACTGATTACTTTAATGTTTATATCGACGGGCAACTCCGCGGCGTCTTTCACGGAACGAATCCCGCCGAAACGGACTACGCGCTTGCAGAGGGCCTTCAAAACGCGCGGCACTCCTTCCTGCTCACCAGACGGAACATCACCTTCGAAAAACCATATACGTTCTGCGGAATTATTCTCGACAGCAACGCTGCGCTTTATCCTCCCCCCGCCAAGCCGGCCCGAAAAATTGAATTCATCGGCGACTCGTTCACCGCGGGCGAGAGCGATGAGGCGATGGTGCAGACGCTGGAGTGGGAAGCCCGGTTTCCCGTCACCAACATCGATAAAGGATTCGCGCCGCTCATCGCCAAACATTTTAACGCGCAATACACAACGACCTGCCGGTCGGGATGTGGAATGTACTGCGATTGGCTGGGGAGAACCGACGGGGCTATTCCCAAAATTTTTGACCGGACATTGATGGAAACAAACGAACCCAAATGGAACTTCAAGCAGTGGGTGCCCGATGTGGTCGTTATATGCCTTGGCTTGAATGATCATTCGGGATTGAAAGACAAAGATGGAAAAATCTCCGAGGATAAGTCGGCTCTCTTTCGGAAAACATATCGCGATTTTCTGGACACTGTCCGCGTCGTGTATCCGAACGTCAAGATCGTTGCCATTGCGGCTTTCCCGGAGTGGATCCGCTTGAACGTAAAGCAAATAGTCGACCACGAACTTGCTTCCGGAAAACACGATATTTACTACGCGCAGTTCGATGAATTTCCCGGCGGCTATGTCGCGTACGGACACCCAACCGTCGAAACACATCGAAAAATGGCGGACCAGATCATTCAATCCATGGAATCGTTCAACTTATTTCAAGGAACAAGCGGAAAATAAAAGCGACGCTCTGTTAGTACATGAGATCCAATTGTCCGTCTGAACAAAGCGGACGCCAGGAGGCATGCCCTGGGGACAATCTATTTGGTCGATTCAATTAGATTCTTCGTCCCTACGCCCTTCAGACGTCTCGACCCTTCCTCTTCTATTTTCACAGAAACGCTTGACGCATATTTACCCGCAGCTGAGTATGAACACAGTTGTCAATGAAAATTTGAATCACAGGAGCCATTTGAACCGGATCTCCAGGCTTATCCGGGGAAAAGAACAGTATGTGTTGGCTCTTCTTCTCATCGTCGCTGCATGTACTGCCGGAGTTCTGCTGCACCGGATTGATAAATACGCATTCTATTATTTCGGTGATGCGGCGTCGCACATTATCAAGGCGCGCGAATTCACCGACTCCATGCCTCATGAACTCCCGTTCATCGGCACAGTATGGCTCCCGCTGCCGCACCTTCTTCTCCTTCCCTTTGCGTCGATCGATGCGCTTTTCTTTTCGGGTATCGCGGGGGCGTTTGTCGGGATTCCATGCCTCGTAGGAACCGGAGTTCTTTTGTTTTTGCTCGTCAAGCGCATCACCGGCTCTGCCCCGGTCGCATTTCTCATCGCGAGCATTTACGGACTCAACCCGAACGTCATTTACATGTCTCTCACGCCGATGGACGAGCCTAGCCTGATCTTTCTTGTCACCTTCGGCGGGTATGCATTATACCGGTGGCTCTCGGACGATTCTCAATTGTGGCTGCTCTTATGTTCACTCGCAGTCATGCTGGCGACAATGTGCAGGTACGAAGCATGGACTCTTGCGGCGCTGGTCATGCTCGTTGGTATGTCGAAAGCCGTATCCCGCTGGAGGGGAGCGCAGAAATCAGAAGGCCTTCGGATCGCCGCTATCTCGGCTGTGAGCTGTGCCGGAATAGTTCTATGGTTTTCGTGGCATTTCATCGCGTTCGGTAATCCATTCGAATTCGCCCGCGGCACGTATTCAGTTCTCTCCGCCGCTTACCGCGAATCGTCGCAGCATCTTCCGGCTAATATCCTGAAAACATTCTGCCGGGCTATCCTCATCATCTTTGGGCCTGTTTTGCTTCTTGCCGCGGCTTCTGCGTTCATCTCACGCCGGCAGCGACGCGTGGACCGCAAAGTTATTCTCGTGCTCCTGTTCTTCGTCCTCCCCCTGGTTTTTACAATCACCGCCGCTCTCAAAGGCTATGTAGGCATCGATGAGTGGTGGTGGAATTGGAGATACGTACTGACATTCGGTCTCTTCCTCGCTGTTGCGGGGGGTGTCGGCGTCTGCGAAATATTTGGAAGAAGAACGACGGCTGGACAGCGAAGCATCATTGTGGCCGGTCTCCTCGCCATGCCTCTTATCCAGCTCACGATGCCGTCGGTCGGTGTCGCGGTGTATAAGGACGCTGCAAAGTGCATCGACGCATCGGTACGGGACGCGATGCTCGCCGGCGAACAGCTCCCTTCTGTCTACAGGGACGGCTCCATCGGATTGGTAACGAACGGAGCCTATACCGTAAGGATCGAAATCTCGAGCAATCTGCCGCTGAAACATTTCCGCATTATTCATTTTTCTTACGATCGAGTGATCGAGGATTCGACATTGCTCGATGAACACTATCTTATCGTCCAGAAAAATGAAGCTCCCGAATCCGAACTGTTCGCCTCTCCATTGGCCGGACTACGCAACACGCTGATGAATAATTATCAAGTCCGCTTCGAGAATACTTCTTTCGCGCTGCTGGAACGAAAACTTCCTCCCAACGATTAAACCTCGTTCCCAAACTCTGTTTGGGAACGTCCATCATGGAAGCTTTACTCTCGATGTATCGTTCCCAACGAAACGTTGGGAACGAGATCAAGAACAACATCAAGGATCCATTTTAATACCTATTTCGCTTTTACATTCTCTTTTGATACGGGAATGTTCGCGGGAGTAATTTCATAATCTTTTCCATCACGCAACGATACAGGGAATGATTTTGCATTATTCGGAGCTGCCGTTCCATGAAATCCTATAATCCTCACGCCGTCGAAATTATTCACTTCAATGCCGTTCGTGAAGTACGGCTCCTTCATCGCATCCCAGGTCAGGTCGAAGTTCTCAATCCGGAGGTTCTTGACGTACTGAGCGTAGAACCCCGGTATGTCGTGTGAGAATAGGGACAATTTCGGATCCATGACCGGCCGCAGATCGAAATTTCCGCCGGTGACATCGTTGAGCTTGCCCTCTGCGATATGAAACCGCACATCGGAGAACGACACATCTTCGATCACGCTTTCTTCAGAGCCATAGACAAATATTCCCGATTCGCCTTTGCAGACAACGTGGTCGAATTTTATGTTCTTCATCTTGCCGAGAGGGACATCCCTGGTCAGGCGGACTGACGAGAGCTGTATCGGTTCACCGTTCCCCCACCAGTCGCCCGTAAAGAGGCGCGTATCGATGACGATATTCGAGAAAAGAACATTTTCGATGGACCCCTGATCCCGGACAAAAAGTCCGATCCCTCGATTTGAATTAGTGATGATGAGATTGCTGAAGGTAAAATTGCACATAGGGTTCTGGTCGAACCCGCCGATCCTGATGGCAGCGGAGCGGGACACCAGCGTGCAATTTGTCACCGCAATATTTTCACAAACGCGTTTGAGAAATTTGTATCCCGGCAAGTCGTAATGGTGATTGTACCCCGTAAGCACAATGCAATCATCGCCCGTCCGAATATCGCAATCGGAGATGACGGCGTTGCTGCATGACGTCAGGTCCATCCCGTCGTTGTTTGGCACCAGGAGGTTTCCCCATATCCGGAGCCCAGACAGAATGATGCCGTCGCAATCGGCGAGATGGAGAGTCCAGAAGGGAGAGTTCGTGATGGAAATATCCCGGATGGTGACCTTCTTGCAGTCCGAAAAAATGATCATCTGATAGGGACGGTCTTTCGGCACGAGCGGCCCGTCTCCGAGTCCCTCGGAAACATGCCGGAAATGATCTCCCTGTCTCGTCCACATCACGCCGGCGTGGTCCATCTTCTTCGCGGAATCGAGCACCATGTATGCATCTCCGTTCCCGTCGATGGTGCCGTGCCCGCCGATTGAAACATTCTCAGCATCCTGCGTGAAAAGCAATCCGACTCTTCGACCGTTGAGCATAAAGTCGTTCACGTTCGCGCTTCCCTTCAGAAATGCTCCCGCTTCAATGTATAAAGTGACGTTGGTGCGAAGCTGAAGTGTGCCGGTCACGTAAATCCCCGGCGGCACATACACGGTTCCGCCTCCCAACTTTGCCGCTGAATCGAGTGCGGCCTGAATTGGACGGGTGTTGAGCGTCATTCCGTCTCCCACCGCTCCCATCTCGCGAATGTCAAGTTGCTTCGGCTGAGCAGCGGAGCTGACCAGCAGCACGAACAACAGCAAGAACGCGGAAAGTGTTTTGTTCATGGCCATCGTCTTGTTCTAAGAATTGTGATAAGTACGCCGATAAGGTTTCCCAACTATTCAGTGTTGAATTCCTGACTGCTCCCGGGGCAATGTCTTGGAAACCAGGTCCTCCAAAATTACACTCTTGTACAGATTCGGAATATCCTCCTGGAACAACATCCTTTCTTTACGGCGAAACTCGACGAAATTCGTAGCGCTAGGATGCCCTTTGTGCGGAGCGTAGAACTGCGACGGCCCGGGATTTCGCCAGACCATGACATACGCAATATGCACGCTGTCATCATCCATCGCCTTATAGAGGCGGTCTGTCCACCATGTCGTGTCAGGAATCAATAGAAAACCTGTTTCCGTGAAAGCGGCAATTTTATTTTTTTCTCTGGCAACGGAGGAGATGATGCGCAATTTCTTTGTTACGAAGACCACGCTGTCGCCTTTCGGCGTGAAGTCGTGGTAGTTGTCCATTCCCACAATATCGACATAGGCGTCGCCCGGGAAACGCTCAAGATACTCACCCTCTGTATCGAACCAGCGGTCCGTCGAAAACGCATACAGGAAGTTCCTGATGCCTTTGTTCAGCCGAAGATAGTCGACGGTCATCCTCCAGAGCGCAATGAATTCATCCGGTGTGCAAAACGGTTTTCCCCACCAGAACCAATGGCCGTCGAGTTCATGATACGGGCGAAAAATGATCGGGATCGGTTTTCCGGCGTCGTCAATAAGAGTGCTGCTGTATTCCGCAAGTGAGTCGAGCACCCTCAGGTATTGTTCATGGTACGGCCCGCCCGGAAGGATGTACTTGACGGCCACCGTCGTATCGTAAAAACTATTCCCTGTCACAGGATTGCTGTGATGCCAGGAGAAGGTGTTGATGCCTCCGCGAGCGTACGCTTCCTGTACCAATCTTGGGACCCTGTCGCGGGGTTTTGCGCTGTCGTATTTCGGCATGCATTCAAAATCCCAGCCATAGACTCCGGGGAACGAACCGGTCACATCTCTGATGTCGGAACGCGCAGAATCCCCTCTCCAGAAGACGCCGTACTGTGTCGAGTTCTGATGCCCAAAAATGATCTTGTGCTCGGAGAGTGTTTTGAGATTGCGGAACAGGAGTACGGTTTCCTTTGTTGCCATGGAATCGACCAGCCGGACTCCTAGCTCCTTCTGATATTCAAGACTGTTGTACGACGCACAGGACGAAAGAATCAGAGCCAAGAAACAGATCAGAAATATCTTTGCGCAATGTGAAAATGCAAACGGAGAACCGGCGGGTCGTGAGGGCAGATCGAGAATTTCTCCATGTGCTACGAAAAGGTTGCAGCTACTAGTTCGGGCCATAATACTACTTGTCGGTAGGGAACGCGTGGTTCTGTTCCCTCAGATTGGATTTGCTAGGATCTTATTTTGATGACTTCACGGTCAACGAATCCGAGATCCCCAGACGCATCATTTTCCAGGCGTGATCTCTGATGATGCCGATCGTCGATGTATCGGAAATGAATATTGAGTTCCGCCCTTGCGGTTCTTGCGGCGGGTCGCCGGTAAACGGGTTCCCCTCTTTCCACATGAAATCTGGGTTCATCGATTTCCCTTCCCCTCCCCATCCCCAAAAATTCGATCCGGCCACCGGCGTCCCGGCGCAAGCAGAATCGTACAGAATTGAAAGAATTTTTCTATAATACCTGTCGCGCGCTGTCGTGGGAGTTCCCTGCGCATAGTTTCCGGAATCCCGCCCAAGTCCGAACTCCTCCATCACCATCGGCTTATTCAACTCCCGCGCGAATTCGATATGTTTCCCGATATACTCGGCGGCCTTATCGACCGATGACGGCAGTGTCTCTTCAAATTGCTGCGGGTTGAACCACCCCCAGTTGAGGGGCCAGAGATGAACGGTCAGATAATCGATGTTTCTGGATCGGTGAGCAGTGAGAACACATTCTTCGGATTGCAAACTCCCGGCAAGCCCTTCGTTGCCGGAAGAGACCAGGTGATTCGTATCGAGCGATTTTATGTAACCGGCCGTCTCGTCGATCCATCTATAATAAAAGGGAAGAACGTTCGGAGCATCTTTTCCGCCGGCACCTGGGCGGGGCTCGTTTGCCAATTGCCACGCCATGATCGTCGGATCTTCAGAATAGATTCTGCCGTTCACCGTGTTTCTGCGGGTCACGATGCTCTTGACGTAAACTCGGAAATATCCGTTCGCTTTATCATTCTGATAAAACGTCGCGGAAAAATTCATGAACTTTCCCCAGCCGTCGACCTCGGGGTCAAGCGCGTGAGAAGTGTCCGCCCACGCGACATACTCGGACATCCCTCCCGACCACTCCCAATAATTTGTCAGATACAGAACGCCTTTCATGTTTCTCTTTGCCATTTCCGCAAGCAGGAAGTCGAGTCCGGCAAGAAGCGAATCATTCACTTCACCGGGTCTGCGGATGATCGCAGGCCGTATGCCGCGTACTTTCTTGGACGCCTCCGAGCCTGCCATGATCCTGAGATTATCCAGTCCGAACGCGTGCAGCGAATCGAGCTCGCGCAGCAGCCGGGGTCTGTCTCCGGTCTCCCCTGGAGAGCCGATGTAACAGCCATACCAAAGATTGGTGCCCGCATAATAGTACGGTTTGCCGTTGTGAAGCAAGTGCGTACCGCTGACTCGTACAAAATCGTCTTGCCGGTCGTTAAAAACAAAGGTCGAGCAAGAGGATAAGAACGCCGCAAGCAAAAGCAAGAGCAACGATCTGCGCACCATATGTTTCTTCGCTCCAGGCTAAAATGCTGAGGATAGAATACTGTATGATATGACACAAATTATGCCAACGATACGTCACCTGCAAGAAGAAATCAGGCAAATGCAGAATCAAATACGCTCTTTCGCGGCAATCCTCCTGCGGACTCCTATCATATTGATAAAGATTATTATAGTGATAAACAGGAATGAATTACGTATTTTCATTTTGGGCTCAAGAGACTCCACTAAGGACACTAAGAGACACCAAGGTTCAGATCCGCTTTGGGGTGCCAATATTTACACTGATGAACAATTTGCCAGATATCAACCTTAAGAAATATCTTCTCCACGTGCCTTTCGTGGAAAAATCAATGCACAAGTCTCTGCAGACGATCCTCTTCTTTTCCATCGCAACGATTGCCGCCGGCATCCTTCTTCTCCATTTTCCCACGGCCCATCCTGTCGTGGTTTTTGGAAGTGTATTCATAGCCGCGTCCGTTCTCTACGCCGCGATGTCATGGACATTGTTCCGGGTGGACATTTCCGAAGCGGTACTACTTTCAATCATCGCCGCCGCGGTCGTCGTTCGGCTGAGCTTCATCGCCGGAAATCCGATCGGTTCGGAAGACGCTTACCGTTATATTTGGGATGGGAAAGTCCAGGCACACGGAATCAATCCGTATCTCTACACGGCACTCGATCCACAGCTGGATTCTCTCCACTCTCCGCTTCTGCCGTCAGCAATGAACCATGCGGACTTGAAGACGATCTATTTCCCGCTGACTCAATGGATTTTTTATTGCTGTTATAAGCTAAGCGGAGAAGCGTTATGGGGATATAAGATCGTTCTCTTGATCGCAGAGATCGGTACCATCTCCGCGCTTTATATTTTTCTTCCGCTGCTCAGCATACCACGGAAATTCACCCTGCTGTATGCATTTTGCCCGCTGCCGATCATAGAATTTGCCGTCGACTCGCACCTCGATGCCGTCGGTTTGCCGCTCTTCCTTTTTTCATTGCTGTTTTTTCTCAAGGAGAGAAAAATCCTCTCGTATGTACTTCTTGGGCTATCATCGTCCATCAAGCCGGTCGGTCTGATTGTACTTCCAGCAATGTTCTTCTTCGAAAAAGGTTGGCGAAACAAAATGTTCGCCTTCCTCATCCCGTTGATAACCGTCGGCGTTCAATTCCTTCCGTATCTCTTTACATCGAATCCATTTGAGACATTGCTTTCTTTTACAAAGGATTGGAGCTTTAACGGTGTGGTGTTTGAAGCGGTATACCTATACTTTCGCGATAATCAATTCTCCCGGCTCATCTGCGGTGTGATACTGGGGATAGTGATTCTTTTATTGAACTACAAGCAGAAGCATTTTCTGGATACTGTATACTTTTCCCTCGTTGCGCTTATACTTCTCTCGCCAGTCGTTCATCCCTGGTATGTCGCGTGGGTGGCAGTTCTTCTTCCAATCGAACGGCGTTGGTCCGGCATTGCCCTTGCTGCTGGAGTGAGCCTGACGAGCTTCACAGTCATGAATTACAGGCTGACCGGAGACTGGGAACAATATCCGGTTGTCTTGATCATAGAATATCTTCCGATGATTGTGTTATTGGCTGTAGAATTGAGGAGTCACTTTTCGGAGCGGAGAGAACCGTCAGCAGTGTGAAGATAGAATTAGGATAAGTCTCGTTCCCAAGCGGAGCTTGGGAACGAGAAAACGAGATGAAATCCTTACTCTTTCATCAACAACCGCTTACTTTCTTCCAACTGCTTCAATTCATTGCGGCTTAGCGTGGGGAACTTCAGTTTCAAACCATCCAACGTCCGTACAAGCACCTCGGAGATCACCAACCGCGCGAACCATTTCTTGTCAGCGGGGACAACGTACCATGGCGCCTGACCCGTGCTCGTTTTTCTGATGACGTCCTCATAACATTGCTGGTATTGATCCCAATACCCTCTTTCTTTGATATCCGCCTCGGAAAATTTCCAGTTCTTCGATTTATCATTGATCCGGTCAAGAAGCCGCTTTTTCTGTTCGTCTTTTGATATATGAAGAAAGATCTTTATGATGATGGTCCCGTTCTCGTACAAATATTTTTCAAAATCTTTTATTTGACGGAAACGCTGTTTCCAGATGTCGGCTGTGATTAGATCGTCGGGTATTTTTTCTGTCTTGATCAGGTCATGGACCCGAACCACCAGCAATTCCTCATAATACGACCTGTTGAAGATCCCGAATTCGCCGCGTTGGGGGAGGTTCTTGTGCGCCCTCCACAAATAATCGTGGTTCAATTCTTCGGCAGACGGCTGCTTGAAACTGTGCACTTCCGTTCCCTGCGGATTAAGGCCCGACATCACGTGTTTGATCACGCCATCCTTCCCCGCAGTGTCCATCGCCTGAATAATCAGGAGGACGCTGTATTTGTCCTGTGCATAAAACTTCCCCTGCAGATCCTGTATCTTCAGGATGTTATTCTGCAATACTTTTTCGGCTTCTTGTTTCGACCGGATCGTTCCAGCCGAATCGGTTTTGATCTTTGAAAGACGGAACTTCGATTTGCCGTCAATCGTGAATTCTTTGATATTCATGAGCACTCCTTCAATCGACCAATCGAAATAGACGATAGTGTGGATCTACGAA
Organism: uncultured Chitinophagaceae bacterium; assembly: GCA_964439265.1. Classification (GTDB taxonomy): domain Bacteria; phylum Bacteroidota; class Ignavibacteria; order UBA10030; family UBA8401; genus JAGVPT01. The sequence goes on along the minus strand of CAYTOA010000017.1, from coordinate 30,986 downwards.
AAAATCTGGTTATTTTCAATTTGCGATTTTCAATTTACAATTGCTGAGACGGTTATCGCGCGAGCCAGTTTTCTACAATAACTTGATCATTGTTGATTGTTCATTGTTAATTGATCATTGTTCTTTCAACCTAATTCCGCTTCTACCGTATGTTCTTTCCCGTCATTAAGCACAGGAATTACATTGCCGCTGACCGGTTTTCCGTCCAGCGTCATTTTCTTCACTCCCTTGCTGACACTCTTTGGATTCGTAACCGTGATATTGTACGTGCCGTTCCTGAATTTACGCACCACACTGAATTTTTTCCACGACGCCGGTATGCATGGGTCAACGATCAGTCCGTCAAAGTCCGGCCGAATGCCGAGAATGTACTGCGATAACGTGACAAACGACCATGCCACTGTTCCCGTCAGCCACGAGTTCTTCCCTTCGCCGGGCGTCGGAGCATCGCGTCCTGCCGTCATCTGGCTGTACACGTACGGTTCGGAGCGATAGATATCGATCTGGTCTTCTTTTGTGGGAGGGCAAATGCTCATATAATATTCCATGGCCCGATCCCCGCGCCCGATGATCGTTTCGGCAATTTGAATCCAGGTATTATTGTGCGTAAAGATGCCGGCGTTCTCTTTGTATCCGGGTGGATACGAGCTCACCTCGCCCAAATGCACATGATATTTTTGAAATGCAGGCTGCTGCAGGATAATGCCGTTCGGCGTAGCCAAATATTTTTGAACGCTGTCCAAAGCTTTCTTGGCGTACCCGTTCTCCAATCCGACCCCGCCCATCACGCACCATCCCTGGCTTTCGATAAAGATTTTTCCCTCTTCATTTTCTGTCGAACCAAGTTTCTTGCTGTATGAATCGTATGCGCGGAGAAACCACTCGCCGTCCCAGCCATGCTTGTAGATCGTCTCCCGCATTGACGAGGAATCCTTCAGGTACGCAGCGGCCTCGTCGGGAAGGTGGAGATGCTGAAGCAGCAATGCCATGTCATCGCAGGCACGGCAAAAGAGTCCGGCGATCATCACCGACTCTGCGATCTTGTCGTTCTCGATGTGCCCTGCAAGCTGGAAACTCTCTCCGGGAGTTGTCGAGAAGCAGTTTAGATTGAGACAGTCGTTCCAATCGGCATGGCCGATAAGGGGCAAACCGTGCGGACCCCGATGTTCGAGTGTATACTGCAGCGACCGATGGAGATGGTTGAGGAGCGTTGCTTTTGAATCGGTTGCGTCGGCATACACGGTCCGTTCGTTCAGGATCGTCTCGTCGCCGGTTTCTTTGATATATGCCGTAACGGACAAAATGAGCCACAGCGGATCATCATTGAACCCGCCGCCGATATCGGCATTCCCCTTCTTCGTGAGCGGCTGGTATTGATGGTAACATGTCCCGTCGGAAAGCTGTGTGGCCGCGATGTCCAAAATACGCTGGCGGGCCCTTGCAGGAAGCATGTGGACAAACCCGAGCACGTCCTGGTTGCTGTCCCGGTATCCCATGCCGCGGCCGATACCCGATTCATAAAGCGACGTTGAGCGGGACATGTTGAACGTGACCATGCACTGGTATTGATTCCAAATATTCGCCATCCGGTTCACGATCGAATCCGGCGTTGCGGTCTGGTACGTCGAGAGCAAATTGTCCCAGTATTTTTTGTGAGCATCGAAAGCAGCGAGCACCGCGGGCGAACTGGAAAACCGCGACATGACCTTCTCGTATTCATCTTTCCGGATCTTTCCGTTGCTCAGAAATTTTTTCTCGATCGGATTTTCCCCGTACCCGAGGATGAAGTTTACCTTCTTCGTGTCGCCCGGTTTTATCTCGAGGTCTATTTGATGGACGCCAATGGGGAGCCACCCATACGCCGTACTATTCCTGCAGCTTCCCGCGAGTACCGCCTGCGGAGCTTCCAATCCGTTGTGCACGCCCACGAAGGCGTCGCGGCTCGAATCGTAACCGGAGACCGGTTCGCTCGACGCAAAGTACGCGTAATGATTTCTCCGTTCTCTGTATTCCGTCGTGTGGAAGATGGTTCCGTTCTCAATCTCCACCTGTCCCGTGGAGTAGTTTCTTTGGAAATTTGTCATATCGTCATTCGCTTCCCACAGGCACCATTCAACGTAGCTCCACATTCTGATCTTTTTCGTGTGTTTTGAATGGTTCGTCAGCTGCAGATGCCAGACTTCATTCCTCGAATCCAACGGAATGAAGTAAAGCACCGATGCTTCAAGCTCATTTTTTGTGCCCGTGATCCTGGTGTATCCCAAACCATGACGGCATTCGTAGCTGTCAAGAGCTACTCGCATCGGCTTCCACATTGGATTCCAGATCGAATCGCCATCTTTTATATAGATATACCGTCCATTGCCGTCCATCGGGATGTTGTTGTAACGGTAGCGGGTCAACCGGCGCATCCGCGAATCCTGGTAGAAGCAATATCCTCCGGCGGTGTTGGAAATGATACCGTAAAAATCGGAGGTCCCAAGGTAGTTTATCCATGGAAGAGGCGTGTCGGGGCGGGTGATAACGTATTCTTTTTCTTTGTCGTCGAAATGTCCGTACTTCATGCAATTCCTCTGATTAGATCAGTGTGCTTCGTTCGTTAGAGGCGTCGTTGACAGCAGGGAAAAAAAACTCAAACGAACAAAGATTTCTTGATGGTTGGTGGATAACTTTCGCGGCATTTGCTGGTTTATGCCGGCGTTGAGAAAGAATTCTGTTAATGTTCCTGGGAGGGTTCACAAATGATCGATGCGATTCAGAGAGCAGTTGTTGAGCAGCTCACAGAAGCCCTGCCGCGAGGAGTCGACAATAAGAAAGTATGGTTTAATCTTTGAAAAGGCAACACAAAGAGAGGTCCGGGAGTGGGCTACTTTGCCTATTCGACCCTTCGACGCGTCCCGATAAAAAACATCGGGACTTCCTCAGGGTGAACAGCTTTCATCTCGTTCCCAACGTCCCGTTGGGAACGCCACGCTGCTGAAACTCCGTTTCATTAAGCCGAATTACGTTCCCATTCAGAGATTGAGGACAAGATAAGAATGTACCATCTCGTTCCCAAGGTCCCGTTGGGAACGCCAAGCCTCTGAAACTCCGTTTCATCAAGCCGAAGTACGCTCCCAATCAGAGATTCGGAGCGAGATAAATGGCTCACCTCCCACTCTCTCTTTTCTGCGCTTCATCCCTCTCTATTGTCAACTCATCGGAATTCTCTCAGTATTTCTGAATGCATGCATTATCTTGGACACTGTAATTACACTCGTAAATACCACACATTCGGAGGGTACCATGATTCAGAAAATGTTGACAATTGTGTTCCTCGTTTTCTCTCTGACAGGGATCTCACGCGCCCAGGACAACGCAAAAGACCTTGAAGGGATTCTCGCTCAAAAACCGAACGACGTCGAAACACTCATGAAGCTTGGAAGAATCTACCATGACCAGGGCGTTGCGGGAAACGATGATGCCGTTGACAAAGGATTCACCTGCTTCGACAAGGTCCTCCAGCTCGACCCGTCAAACGCCGTCGCGCTGGTGTACCGCGGAAGTCTCTGGACACTTCGCGCGCGCGACGCTTGGTGGCCCTTCACAAAAATGAAAGATGTCGACAAAGGAGTCGATGAAATGGACAAAGCCGTAGACCTCGCTCCGGACAACGTCTCGGTGCGGCTTGTGCGGGCGATCAACAGCGTCAACCTGCCGTCGATGTTCAGGAGGCTCCCCATCGCGCTCAAAGATTTCGAATATTTGATGAACGACTCGAAGTTTGCCGGCTACAACCTGCATCTGCAATCGACCATTTATTGCTGGGCTGGGATCGCCTACAATAATGACGGCCAAGCAGCCAAAGCAAAAGAGCTTTTACAGAAAGCGGTCTCAGCCGACCCGAATTCCGAAACGGCGAAGAAGGCCGAAAATGAACTGAAGAAGATTTCCTAATATAAACCGGAGAGCATGATAATGGAATCACTCGTTCGCGCCAGCACCCTTTCGAAAACGTACACGCTCGGGAAGACCGAAGTACCGGCGCTTCAGAGCGTGACGCTCGGGATAGAGGAAGGTGAATTCACTTCTATCTCCGGGCCGTCCGGAAGCGGAAAGACAACGCTGCTGAATATCCTCGGCCTCCTCGATTCGCCGACGTCAGGCCAGGTCTTCCTTGAAGGGTCGGAGGTGAAGTATAACGGATTGACAAACCTTCATCGTATCCGTCTTGAAAAATTAGGGTTCATATTTCAGACATTCAATCTTATCCCGGTTCTCACGGCGTATGAGAATGTTGAATATCCTCTGCTGCTTACAAAAAAGTCGGCGTCGGTACGGAATGAACGAGTAGAGCGCGCTTTGAAGGATGTGAAACTCTGGGAACAGCGCGATCATAAGCCGAATGAACTCTCCGGCGGACAGCGGCAGCGCGTTGCTATCGCACGGGCGCTCGTCAACAGTCCCAGGATCGTTCTTGCGGACGAACCGACAGCGAACATCGATTCGGGTACTGCATCCGAAATACTCGACCTGATGCGGACGCTCAACGAGGAAGAAAAAGTTACATTCCTCTTTTCCACCCACGACCCTCTGGTCTTAAAATATGCAAAAAGAGTCGTCAAGCTTCATGACGGAATGATGGTCAACGGCCAACAATAGCGCACATAGGAGAACGGCGTATGTTCAAATTCATCAAGTTAGCAACAAAAAATGTTTTCCGGAACCGCCGCAGGACGATCATCACCGGACTAGTACTCGTGTTCGGAGCGACGGCGTTGATCCTTGCAGGCGGATTTATTTCGTTTTCGTTCAGGGGATTGAGCGAATCGACGATCCGGGGACAGTTGGGACACATCCAGCTATTCAATGCCGAAGCCCTGCTGCGCGAAGAGGAACGGCCGCTCGAACTCGGCATTGACAGCGTTGATGCTCTGAAGAGGAAAGTCCTCGTCCTCGACCATGTCCGTTTCACCATGGCGCGGGTCGAATTTATGGGATTGATTTCCAACGGCGATAAATCAGCGGCATTTCTCGGGCGCGGCGTAGAGCCTGAGAAAGAAACGAAACTTGCCGGGTTTGCACTCGCCGTCGATACCGGAAAATTTCTCGGCGAAAATCCAGCCAATGCACAGGAAAATGAAGTGATCCTTGCGCGGGGGCTGGCAAAATCGATGAAGGCGAAGATCGGCGATTACCTTACGTTGATGACGACGACCTCGAAGGGGGCGTTGAATGCGATGGACGTTAAGGTCGCCGGCATCTATTCGACCGGCGTTCCGGAATACGATGAACGCGCATTGATGGTAAACCTGCCGACTGCTCAATTGCTTCTGAATTCTGAGAAAGTCTCCAAACTCGTCGTCGTGCTTGACGAAACGGACAAGACCGAGGAGATTGCTTCACGGCTCGAGCAGATGCTTCCGGGGATCAAAGCAAAACGCTGGTTCGATATGGCAACATTCTACAATGCCGTCGTTCGGCTGTACAATGCGATCTTCGGTTTCCTCGGCGTCATCATCTTTGTTATCGTGGTGCTGAGCAGTTCAAACACCATGATGATGTCCATTTTTGAGCGGACAAGGGAAATCGGGACGCAGCTTGCTGTCGGGACATCCCCGCGGCGGCTCATGACGAATTTTCTTTATGAAGGCTTGATCGTCGGTGTATCGGGCGGAGGCATAGGGCTTGTCGTTGCCCTCCTGTTTGCGCTGTTGATCAATGCTTCGGGAATCCTCATGCCGGCTCCTCCTGGGAGCACACGGGGATACCCTCTCATCGTCGACCTAGTTCCATCGGTATTTGTCGGTGTTTTCTTTCTTATTACCGTGACCACAGTTATCGCGACTATTTTTCCGGCGTACAAAGCATCACGTTTGAAAATTGTCGATGCACTCGGACATGTTTGATCTAAAAGGAGAATAGGATGAACAAGCTGTCGAAAATGATTATCGTTGCACTCTTCACGACCGCGAGCCTGGCGACGCTGCACGGTCAGGAGAATGCCAAGCTCACCGGAGATGAAATCCTGCGGCTCTCTGACCAGAATCGGAACGGCTGGACCTCCTACGCTGTCACGACCACGATACTCAATTATGAAGACAATGAGTTGAAAGAAGAAGGGCTCTTCGAAGTGAGCATCAAGGGGATGGACAAGACCCTCGTGAAGTTCATGAATGCCGACGTCAAAGGAGAGTACCTCCTGATGGTCGAAGACGATATGTGGATCTACATGCCGAACACCCGCAAACCGATTCGCATCACGCCGCTCCAGCGGCTGATGGGAAACGCGTCGAACGGCGACGTCGCCCGCACTCGTTATGCCGAAGATTATGCGGCAACGTTGGTGCGGGAGGAATCTGTTGACGGCGTCCGCTGCTACCTGCTGGAATTAACAGCAAAACGAGACGGAGCAACGTATAAGAGAATTGAATATTGGGTAGAGAAGGAGTCAAAGCGCCCAAGAAAAGCCGAGATTTACCTCCTTTCGGGCAAGCACTACAAATCAATTTCCTTCGACCGCTACGAACCGGCTGGGGGCAAGACACTCCTTTCCCAAATGACCATCACCGACAGGCTTCGTGACGGCAGGACGACGGTAATGAAATACGCGTCGTACGCCGAAAAAGAAATGCCGGCAAAATATTTTAACAAGGACTATCTGGAGAAACTGCGGTGAGTTCGCCGGCAAAAATATTTCTGATCATCGCAGCCGTATTCTTTGTGAACCTGGAAGCAGGTGCGCAAGGGGTCGAATACCGGTTTTCAATCCTCGATGAAGGGACTCTATCGAAACTCAATCTCACGACTCCAATCAATTATCAAAACCTTGTCCTGCCTCAGCCCGTCCAGGGAAACGAGGCGGTATCGAACCTCTATCTGGGCTACGGCGGGTTGTCGACGTCGCTGAACGTCAGCGCTCTTTCGAATAACCTCACCGCGCCCGAATACAATTACGCCATCAAGGAGCTTTCGTACGACCTTTCTCTTTCGGATAATCTGGATGTGACCGTAGGGAGAAAAATTCTAAAATGGGGGCCGGGCTATGCCTTCAATCCTACCGGTGTGGTCGAACCCCAGCGCTCTCCCTCCGATCCGACAGACCGGCTCGGCGGGAATGTCGGGCGGACGCTCATCTCTATGAACGCGTTCTTCGGCAAGAGCTCGCTCACGTTCGTCTACCTTAATGACGCGCAGGTTCAATCAGGAGTCTTCCACTGGGGCATGCACGACTATGCGCTGCGAGCGAATACATTTCTCAGCGGCCTCGATCTTTCAGGAATACTCCACTACAGGCAGGGAGACCGGCTGGAAGCGGGAACAAACTGGTCGTACGTCGTCGGCGAGAACCTCGAGCTGCACGGGGAATTCCTTGCCAAGCATGGCTCCCCGGCCCTGTATCATGAAATTCTATTTTCCGATAATCCGAACCAGCTATTTTCTACGTACCCGTACACGGCACAATTCAGCAGCTCGAACGAGATCTTTTACAAACTCCTTCTTGGAGAACAATACACATTCGAGAACGGACTCAATATAGCCTTCGAATACTATCGGAACATGGAAGGTTTAAGCAGATCGGAATGGAATCAGTGGATGAAGTTTGTTAAATTCCAGAACGGCATTCAACAAGGTTCGATCCCGGTTCCGCCGGAATTGATCGCGCCGTCCCGAAACAATCTTCTCTGGGCGCTCCAGACACTTTCTCCACGCGGAACGATGAGAGATTATCTCTTTGCCCGCGAATATTATTCCGCCGGCAGTTGGAGCTTTGAATTCATCCAGCTGATGAACGGAGACGATGCAAGCACCGTTCTCGTACCGACAGTTTCATACAGGATATCGGAATTCTTCTCGATGTACGGCCGATTCACGGCATTCCTCGGAAGCAGTGAATCGGAGTACGGCGTACTTTTCACGAAGAACAGCACCAACCTCGGAATCCAGTTTCAATTATGAAGAAACACGACCTGCTCCGCACCTTCTATTTCTGCCTCATCATCACGGCGATCATTGCCGCCGGGTTCATTTACAACAACCCCAAGCATTGGGCCGGCGAGTTATACAGCACGTTTATTTTTTCGATGAGCATCGGATACTCGATTCATTTTCTCATGGTGTTCTTTTCGCAGCGCGTCGCAAAATTTGGAAAGATCATGCGTGGCTCGCTCTACTTCTTCTTGTTCCTCTTTGGAGGGCTTGTCGGCTCGGAGGTTGGAATCGTCATCTTAATAGTGACAGTTGGGTACCGCTTTAGGCTGAACGATCAACTCCCGCTTCTTTCGTTGAACTTTGTCTTTTCAGCTCTCTTCGGTACGATTGCGGTAATTTATTTTACGCTCAGGGCCAATGTCAAGCGAATGGCCGCACAATTAAAAGAAAAGGAACTGAACGAGGAGCGGCTCACACGGACAAAAATGGAAGCTGAACTCCAGGCTTTACAGGCGAAGATCAATCCTCATTTTCTTTTCAACACGCTCAATTCTATCGCAAGCCTCATATCGGAAAATCCGAAGGCGGCAGAGTCAACCGTAGAGAAATTGTCGGAACTGTTTCGTTATACCCTCAAGAGCGCCGAAAAAAATTCAGTCAGCGTTGCCGAAGAGCTCGATATCGTGCGCACGTATCTCGAAATCGAAAAAGTGCGCTTCGGAGAACGGCTTGAATATGAGATTACATGTGATGATGCTGTCAGGGATTTTATGATACCGGCGCTGATTATCCAGCCTCTGGTGGAAAACAGCATTAAGCATGGCATCGCGACAGAGGTCCGCGGCGGAACAATCACTGTTGAGGTCAGAAAGTTCGAAAAAACCTGCCAAATTTCGGTGATTGACAATGGAAAGGGAATGAACGACAAAGGCGACGGGAGCGGTTTCGGTTTGAGGAGCGTCGAAGAGCGTTTGCAGCTGCGGTACGGCGCATCGTCCTCCCTGCGATTAGTGCCGGATGGACGCACTCATTTTTTGATCACGATCCCACTTTCATAAGGGCCAACAATGCATCTTCGGGCAATTGTTGTTGATGACGAAGAACTCGCCCGCAAACGCCTTCGTAAAATGCTTCTGAGTTATGAAAAAGAGCTGGAGATCGTGGGTGAAGGAGAGAACGGGCAGGATGCCGTAAACAAGATCGAGTCGCTCCATCCCGACCTCATTTTCCTCGACGTGCAGATGCCCGGCTTTGACGGGTTCGAGGTGGTCCGGCGCTTGCGGTTCAAGCCATTCATCGTATTCACCACGGCATACGATGAATATGCCCTGAAGGCATTCGAAGAAAACTCCGTCGATTATCTTCTCAAGCCGATCGAGCAGAAACGCCTGGAGAAAGCCGTTGAGAAACTAAGGAGGATGTGCGCCTCTTCCACGCCCCAGTTCGACGAGAACGTCGGACGGCTCCTCTCACAACTGGCTTCGCCTCCCCTTAAACGATTACAGGTAAAATCCGGCGACAAGATCCTTCTTATCGATACCGGCAACATTACCTACTTCGAAGCAAAGGATAAGTATACATTTCTTCATACCGTTGACCATGAACATATCGTCGAGCCGACGCTTGCGGAGTTGGAAGAGAAGCTGGACAAACTGACATTTGTCCGTGTTCACCGTTCGGCGATCGTCAACGTCAATTTCATTCGAGAGATGGCGAAATGGTTTGGCGGGAAGTACAAAGTTCGGCTGAACGACAAGTCCGGTACGGAACTTGTCGTAAGCCGCGGATACGTTGACCGGATACGGAAGCTGTAAGTTCGTTTGCCGCAAGTGGGAGCCTCCCGAATGCTGAATCCCAATATCGTCTTGCTTTTCAATGAAAACCTTCGTAAGGTTTGTGCCCGGCGTCCATGCTGCCTGAACATTTAGCAAGGATAACCAAAAAGACCAGCACAGCTTTCTCTTACACACTCAGAAGTATTTATCACGCATCGTACGACAACACATTTAATGTATTGGCCGTTCAAATGAGAAATCATAGAATTTTCCGTGTGTCTCTGTTGCTTTCCATGTTAAGCATGCAATTCTCTGCGACTCATGCGCAAGTGACCATGATCAATAGCGGAGCCGAGTTGAAAACTCGCGGCGTCAACGTCAGGGTTCAGTTCTATGATGAAGATATTGTGCGGGTGACAAAATGGTGTGCAGGCGGGACGAGTACAACGTTTAGTCTCGCGGTGATCAAAGACTCAATTCCCGATCTTGGGATCACTGTAAAACAAGAAAGCACTGCAGTGCTTTTGACATCGCGCAGACTTTCAGTACGGGTCTCCGCCGCAAACGGCAGCATTGAGTTCCTGAATGCTGACAACGTTTCCATCCTGCGGGAAAAGGGAACGCCATCCTTCACTCCCGTTGTTTACAGTTCCGATTCCGGCTTTACCGTTCAGCAGCAATTCCAACTTACGCCTGATGAGGGAATTTACGGACTCGGACAATTCCAATCGGGGTGGCTCAACTACCGCGGAAAGAAAGTGGTGCTGGTACAATCCAATACTGAGGATGCTAATCCGTTTCTTGTCTCGACCAGAGACTACGGAATATTGTGGGACAATTATTCCAAAACAGTATTCGACGACAACGACGGAGGAGCATCGCTCTGGTCGGACGTCGGGAACAACATCGATTATTATTTTGTATCGGGGAACAATATCGACGAAGTTATTTCGGGATACCGTGAGCTCACTGGAAAGGCGCCGATGTACGGAAAATGGGCGTACGGCTACTGGCAAAGCAAGGAGCACTACTCCACGCAGGCTGAGGTTCTCGGCATTGCTGAAAAGTACCGTGCGCTGAAAATGCCCATCGACAATATCATTCAGGATTGGGACTATTGGAACGGCGCCGCAAACTGGGGAGGGATGTTTTTCGATAAGACCCTTTATCCCAATCCGAAAGAAATGTGCGACCGGCTCCATGCGATGAATTTTCATATCATCATTTCCATCTGGCCCGCATTGGGGCCAAACACTCCGGTCTATGCCGATATGGAGCGTCACGGATTTCTCTACAAGCCCGTGGGCTGGGCAGGGTTCAAATACTACGATGCCTACAACCCCGAGGCAAATCGGCTCTATTGCCGGTATCTCGACAGTGGGCTTTACTCGCAGGGCCTCGACGGCTGGTGGATCGATTCCTCGGAGCCTGACGTGGTCAACGCAATGACGACCGAGTCGAGCGAGTATGAACTAAAAAAGATGGGAAGGAATTTCCGCGGCTCATGGGCGCGCTACCTCAATGCATTCCCGTTGGCAATGACATCGGACGTGTACAAGAACTGGCGTGAGCAGACGTCGGACCGCCGCGCCTACATCCTGACGCGATCGATGTTCGCGGGCCAGCAGCGGAACGCAGCGACGACGTGGACGGGCGATATCGGCGCGAGCTGGGACATCTACCGCAAGCAAATCTCGGCCGGCATCAATCATTGCATGTCTGGAATTCCTTACTGGACATTCGACATCGGCGGATTCGTGCTCGGCGCATACGGCGGCGTCTTCATGGAAGGCGGAAAAGATCCGGCCTATCAGGAATTGTACACGCGGATGTTCCAGTTCGGCGCCTTCGCTCCGATCTTCCGTTCGCACGGTTCAGAAACTCCGCGTGAGATATGGGAGATGGGCGATTTTACCGAGCCGATCCTGAAGGCGGACAACCTCCGCTACCGTCTCATGCCGTATATTTATTCGCTCGCGTGGATGGTGACGAACAAGGACTACACCATGATGCGCGGGCTTCCAATGGATTTCGCCGGCGATAAGAAAACCTATTCCATTGACGACCAGTTCATGTTCGGCCCTGCGATCATGGTGTGCCCGGTGACCGAATACATGTATCACCGTCCTCCAGAATCGAGCGTGCTGATGGGAACGGAATATTTTACGACGAACGACGGCAAACCGGGGTTGCGCGCGAAATATTATAGAGATGCCGCTCGAAAAAATTTGAGCAGGGATACGATAGACCCCAACATCGATCTGGTTTGGTACACCGGGCGTCCCGACTATGCAACTGATTCTACATACGCGATCCAATGGACCGGAAAGCTTGTTCCGAAAGAAACCGGGAAGCATCAGTTCCACTTGATCGGCTACGACGCAAAACGCATTATCCTGAACGGCGACACGTTGCGGATGGTATATACGAGCGTTGAGCAGTACTCCGAAGCGGTGGAATTGGCTGCGGGAAAAGAATACCGTTTTGTCGTCGAAACCGAAAACAAATCGACGGGCGCTGCAAAGATGCGCCTCTTCTGGAAAACTCCCTCGATCTTCGCCAAAGAGAAAGTGAAAGAGAAGAGAGAAGAAACCAGGGAAGTGTATTTACCCGATCAAAACGGGTGGATTGATTTCTGGACTGGACATACTCTCAAAGGAGGGGCAACGGTGAAGGCCGATGCTCCTATCGACAAGATTCCGTTATTTGTGAAAGCCGGATCGATTGTCCCGATGGGGCCGTTCCTGCAATACTCCACAGAAAAGCCCGCGGATCCGATCGAGCTGCGCATTTATCCGGGCGCCGATGGCCGTTTCACTCTCTACGAAGATGAGAACGACAACTACAATTACGAAAAGGGAATCTACTCAACCATCGAATTCACATGGAACGATGCCAAAAGTCAGCTTACTATCGCGGACCGCAAAGGTGAATTTCCGGGCATGCTGAAAGAGCGGATCATAAACGTTGTACTCGTGGGACGCGACCATGGAACGGGGCTGAACGTCGCAGATCGATTCGATACGGTTGTCAAATACAAAGGGAAAGAAGTCACGATAGAAGTGCGGTGAAGGTGAACACCGTGATCCATACGGATTCGTGTAGATAGTCTTGCATTTATTGACCGCCAAGGCGCCAAGCACGCCAATAAGTTATGAGTATAATAGCCAAGAAAACTCTTGGCGTTCTCCCCGTCTTGGCAGTGTAGTACAAGACAAACCGATTCACCAATTCATCCTGAGCCTGACGGCCGGTATGATGATTTCGGCCATCTTTTCCATCCCCAGAACATTAGGGTGATGGTCGCATCCCCAGTCCGCATCGGACATCACACTCTTGTTAATCTCGATAAAGAAAACATCCTGCATTCTCCCCATTTTCTTTTTCTGCGCCTCAACCACCTTTTTGATGTACCCTGTACACGGCTCGCCGATCATCGGTCCCGAGAGACAGAACATTGTCACTCCCGGATAGAGCAGACGCACACGTTCGATCAATCGCGCGTAGGCACTTTGAAAGACGATCGAATCGGGATACGGCTGAGTTGAAAAATCGTTCGTACCGAGATTGATGACCACCGCTTGCGGAACCCACCGGGAAAAATCCCATTTTAACATTGAGTCATAATAACAGATGCGGTCATACAACGCGGGCATCGGTTCGATCGACGTCCTGCTGCTGTCGCCGTAATTTCGCACAACGCCTCTCCCCGAGTACGAGATCAAAAAATATTCGGCATTGAACGACCTCGCAGTGATCGAGGCATACGACATGCAGGCGTTTTCCGTTTGCGGACTAAAATGACAATTGGCACTATCTCCCTCCACCCCGTAACCCGAGGTGATGGAATTGCCGATGAATTCGATCCGCCGGTCCGGCCGCTTATCGGGCGGCAGCAGTTTCCTTCCCTTGTCGAGGACAAATCCCATAAACGCTCCCCAGCCGACAAGAGGCTCTGTCCGTTTTTGGATCATGACGGTATGCGGAACCGAGTCGGATAACCCCGATGCGATTTTATAGGGAGTCGCAGCAGTGTCAGTTATCAGAAGCCGTGGAGCATGATCGTCGACAATTACGGCGTACTCATTCGCATGGTCGTCCAGCCGGATCGAGCAGCTTGTTCCCTCGAACCTTGCTTTGACAGCGACCCCCGCCCAATCAAATGAAACTTTTTTAGGATCGGCAAAATCGAACCGCCCCACGTACTGAATGCGCGGGTCATCGGCATCGATGATTCCCGTGATTACGGGTTCGTTTTTCGTGAGGCCGGGGGAACAACGTTCAAGCAGCATCGTGACGGCAAAACAGACGGCCAGCTGCAGGAATAATATCCGATCAAATTTCATCATCATTACCATCGTTCCTTATTGTATTAACAACGAGTATTAATGAAACAATATGTCGGGCGGAATCATTTGTTTCGGCAAGCCCGGCCCTTCGATGCGTGCGGCGAGAGCCTTGCCTCCCGAAGCCTGGAAAAATCGCATGTGTATTTCGTGATAGCCGGCTCTCAACACCGCCGTGCCAGATTCTTCAACAGGAGCATGGCGGCCGTCATTATCGACAATGAGGCTATTGTCGATCGATAGATCTGCACCGTCATCGGAAGTAATGAAGAACGTGTACGCCCCATCCGACGGAATTTTTATGTATCCGTTGTATTGAACTGCAAAATTTTCGCCGGAGTTGGCGGATGGAATTTCAAATTGTTCGATAACGCCCGTGCGTTTCGGGGAGAGTGAATCGAGCGAGGGGAGCCTATCCCAGCGCCCTTCGTAATAATCGTACGTGACTCCCGGCTTCGGGATCTTGAGATCGATACCGGGGCTTAGTTCAACGGTTCCCTCTACTTCAATGACCACCACCGACATCGGTGGAAGAACAACCCCCAGTCCTTTCGTATCGAGCGTGAAGTCTGAGAACTCCCGCGGAGCGACGGTGGCGGGTTCATCGAACGTGTTGCGCGCGTTCATAGCTGCAGCGGCAAGAATCTGCCCCGACCCCTTTGTCGCTGAGAACTTTTTCAGCTCGCACGCAACCCGCCGTTGGTGTTTCGGATCAATATTACAGAACGAGACGTGCATCGTGCCGTTGTTATCGATCGATGCCGAACAATTGACCGCTGGAAGCGTCTCCCCTCCATACACATAATCGGGAGATGTAATATGCGTCCTCACCCACAGCGCGTCCTGATGAACTTTGAACATGTCGAAAACGTAATAGGTGGCCGTTAGGATGATCTTGTCTCCATTTGTAAGTATCATCGCCTGCAGCACGTTTATCGTTTGGGCGATGTTCGCCATCCGGACACGGTCGCAGTGATTGTTGAGGATATTAAGGTTGGAGGCAGCGGCAACCGCATCGCGCATAGTGTTTTGCTGATACAGAAAGGCGGGATTGGTTCCGGATTCAACGGCGTGCCAGGTCCCCCATTCATCAACAACCAGCGCTATTTTTTTGTTCGGGTCGGCCTTATCCATAATGGCGCTGTGTTTGGTAAGATATTCATCCATCTTCAAAGTATTCTTCAGAATATCGAACCACCCTCTCTCATCAAACTCAGCCGCAGTTTTGCCGTCACCGAAAGAATAGTGATGAAGCGACAGCCCATCCATGTATCCGAAAGCATTTTTCATCATCACCTCCGTCCACTCGTAGTCGTCGTCCGAGGGTCCGCAGGCGATCTTGAAGACCTTGTTCTTCCCGTAAGTGCGGCAATAGGTCCCATATCTTCGTATCTGGTCGGCATAAAACTCCGGTCTCATATTTCCGCCGCACCCCCAGCTCTCGTTGCCGATCCCCCAATACTGAACTCCCCACGAACTGTCTCTTCCGTTCTTCTTGCGCAGCTCGGTGACCGGGCTGCTGTTGTCGGAGTTGACGTATTCCACCCATTGCGACAATTCCTGAACCGTTCCGCTGCCGACATTTCCGCAAATGTACGGGTCGCAGCCGAGCTGCCGGCACAGTTCCATGAACTCGTGAGTGCCGAAGTTATTATTCTCCGTGACTCCTCCCCAATTTGTATTGATCATCGCCGGACGTGTGTCGCGCGGACCGATGCCGTCTCTCCAATGGTATTCATCCGCAAAACAGCCGCCGGGCCATCGGAGCACGGGAACCTTTATTCGCCGCAGCGCTTGAACGACGTCGTTTCGTATTCCGTTGGTGTTCGGAATCGTTGAGTTCTCGCCGACCCAGATGCCCCCGTAAATGCCGGCGCCGAGATGCTCAGAAAACTGTCCGTAAATATTCTTGTTGATTTTAAGCCTCAGCTGAGAAGCATCAACAGCAACTTTGCATTCTGTTGTCTGTGCGTGAACAGAAAAACTCAGAGCCGCTAATACCGCTGCGATTAATACTTTCATGACTAGTCCTTTTTTTCTCCGTGGATCACTGTGCCTTCTCTGTGTCACTCTGTGAAAGAGCGCATTCATTACACGGAGTGACACAAAGATTCACAGAGTCCACAGAGTAGATGTAAGTGTTTCATAAGTACCTGCTTATATCTCAATTTGCTTGATCTCGGGAACCAGAAGATTGATGAGGAAGAGGGCCAGCAAATAAACTCCGCCGGCAAGTATGAACAGCGAGACGTAGCTCCCGGTAAACTGAAGAATAAACCCGGCAGCGGTCGCGATGAACATTCCGCCAACAGCGCCGGCCATTCCCCCAAGACCGATCACCGACCCGATCACTTTCTTCGGGAACATATCCGATACTGTCGTAAAGAGGTTTGCCGACCAGCTCTGGTGAGCCCCTGCCGCCAGACCGATCAACAAGACCGCCCACCATTGAGGCACCGACGGGGCGAAAACGATGGGAAGGATGAGCAGCGCACTAATGAGCATCACTCGCTTCCGGCTTTTGTTGATGCTTGAGCCCCCCGTGATCAACACCCCGGAAAACCAGCCACCGCCAATACTCCCGATGCTGATCATCGTGTAGATCACAAGGAGAGGCAATCCGAGATGCGCGAGGTCCAGTCCGTACCGCTGGTTCAGGAATTTCGGAAGCCAATAGATATAGAACCACCAGACCGGGTCTGTGAGAAATTTTCCGATAACGAAGGACCATGTTTGCCTGTACCGCAAAAGCCGCAGCCAAGGGATTTTTTCTGATTCACCATCGCTCTGGTCCGCATGGATGTAAGCAAATTCTTCTTTGGAAAGTTTCTTGTGATCCTTCGGAATCTCGTAGATCCAGAGCCAGAAGAACATCCAGATAAATCCGAGCAGCCCCGTAAAAATGAACGCTTCGCGCCAACCCCATGTCAGCGTTATCCACGGCACGACCAACGCTGCAACAACGGCCCCGACGTTCGCTCCCGAGTTGAACCATCCTGTTGCGTACGCTCTCTCTTTTTTCGGGAACCATTCGGCGATCGCCTTGATTGCCGAGGGGAAGTTTCCCGATTCGCTCAGCCCCAGCAAGAATCGTGCGATTCCGAAGCCGAACGCAGTTCTGACGAGCGCATGCCCCATCGCAGCAATGCTCCACATGGCAATGGACACCGTATATCCGGCTTTGGTCCCGATATTGTCGATGACGCGTCCAAAGATCAAAAGACCAATCGCGTACGCAGCCGTAAAAGCAGCGACGATGTAGCCGTATTCGATCTCATTCCAACCGATATCCTGTTGCAGGACAGGTGCTAATATCCCGAGCACCTGCCTGTCGACATAGTTGATCGTTGTCGCAAAAAAAAGGAGGGCACAAATACTCCATCGGTACGAACCGACGCTTGCGGTTGTGCCGGCATTCTCTGTATTCATAATTTTTTTGTGACCATGACTGTTTCAGCCTCACAACAAGAATATCTCATGAAGAGCGGCTGTTCTTCACTTCGCGAGTTGTAATACTTCTGTGCCTGCAAGGATCACCGCTCCGGTTCCATGTGGATCGTTGACCGGCGTCGGGCGATGATAGTAAAACACGAGATCCTCGCTTACTCCTGTGCCGGCACACACTCCTTCGATCTCGCCGTTCGGAAGAATTCTTGAGGCGACACCCTCCCAGCCTCGCACCGCAATCGAAGCATACCTCCGGTCGAGATATCCATTGTTCACGCTCCACGCGACGGCGTAAGTGAACATTGCACTGCACGAGGTCTCGAGAAAAGAATCCTCTTTGTCGAGCAGCTGATGCCATAATCCCTGAGCCCCCTGCCAGCGGGCGACGCCGAGAATATGCCGGCGCAGGAGCACAATGAGCGTATCGCGCATCGGATGGTTCTTCGGCAGCCGGTCCAGCAAATCCACCTGCGCCATCATCGCCCATCCGTTTGCCCGCCCCCAAAAGGCCACCCCCTGGTGATTCTCGTCCGAGTACCAGCAATGGGCCATCAGCCCTCTTGACGGTTCAAAAAGATGTTTGTGAAAATTAACAACCTGCCTGGCTGCATCATCGAAACACCGGACATCGCCGGTCAATTGTCCCATGCGGGAGAGGAACGCGACGCTCATGTAGAGATCGTCCGCCCAGATTGTCCACTTTTGCGGAACGGGACGGACAAGAGTACCGTCTTCGAAGCGAGACTGTTTTGCGGCGATGTAGGCGGCGGCTTGATCGATGTAGTCGCGGTAGCGCGCTTGCGTGTCACGCCGATACACCTCGATGAGACTGGCCCCCATCGCGCCGACATCGTCCAAATCTCCCATCACGATCCGCTGGCCGAAGGGATATTCCCATTTCGATTCGCCGTTGTATTTTTTTTCGAAGTATTGATAGTTGTCAAAATTGAATCGGATGTTCCTGATGGAAAAATTTGAGTACGCCGTATCGTGGAGCGCATCGCCCGCTTTTATCATGGCGATATTCAAGACGCCGTTCCAGTACCGCCAATCGTTACACGGGCTTTCGACGCGGAGCTGAGCATCCGCGGGCGCTTCGTTCGCCGAAGAGAATTCCTTGCTGCTCTTGCTGTCAACAAATCGGAAGGCGGCGTTCCTCATTACTGCCTCGACCGCAGCACGGAGTTCCTTTTCAGTATTCTGTCGTTCCTGAGCCTGTACCGTGGTCGGAGCGAATGAACCAAAGAGAGAAGAACAAAGAGATGAGAAAAGAAGAAATACTCCGAGCTTGCGAAAGGAAATTCTCTTAACGGAAGAACCAGTAATCGTTCTAGAGTGCATGATGGTACATGGAAGCCATTGAGGGTGTCCTCTTGCCTCATTTCCTGGCAAGGAAGATAAGAACAACCATCTACTATGTTCAGTATGAATTGCGAAACATCGGTTAACTGTGACGACGCACGAGATCAGGTTCCGGCGGCCGTGCTATTGGGGGAGCAGCCGATATTCCAATTGGCGAAACTGTGACCGCCGCTGAACGTCATGCGATGTCGTTCATCCTAACATGTCTGCTTGTTTTCGGCAGAGGTGAATTTAGTTTTCGCGCTCCGTGGAAATTCCTGCGGCCCGGCAATGAGGAAATTCGTTTACTCGTCAGTTCTGAACGGCGATGCCGGCAGCCCTTCTTTGTTGTAGAGATTAGCGCCGTCAGGATTATCCGACCAGGCGTATCTCACAGCAACCGGATTCAGAACTTTGCCGCTGGAGACAACAACATTGTCACCCTCTATCTTCGCATCTGCCCAGACAAATTTCTTATCGGGCCCGGCGATGGCAAAACACTTGAGTCCGGTTCCCTTCGCGATCAATCCGCCGCCGATATTAGAGAAGGTCAGGACGATCTTATTTCCGTCGGTCTTCATGGATTGGTAAAGCGGTCCGGAATAGACGACGTGGTCGTCTCCATACGCCACCTTTTGAGCGGCAAGCGCAAGCCGGTCGCCAACGTCTTTCTTGTCCAGCGGATGGATATCGTTCCACTCCCCGATGTCGATGGTGACAGCCATCCCAGTATTGGGCAATGAGAGCGCCTTGCACTGTGCCTCCCGCAGCAATGCCCAATCGCTTTCGGAAGGCTCGCTCTTGGTTTCCATGAAATTCGGCAGCTGCACGATAAGAAATGGAAAGTTCCCCTGCTTCCAGTTCTCTCTCCAGTCGCGCACAAGCGCCGGCAGAAGTTGACGGTACTCTATCGGTTTTGCCGCATTCGATTCCCCTTGGTACCAAACGACGCCTGTAATTCGATAATTTAACAGCGGAGCGAGCATTGCGTTATACAACCCGAGCGGTTTCCATCTAATAAATGTCTGGCTTGCGAGAGGCTCCATCGCGGCTCCAAGCCGATATTGCCAATCCCCCTTCAGGTCGACAGCACTATCTCCCGAAACGATCGCGTACGTTTTGTCCAGGACGAACCCGCCGTCTCCGGAACTATTGATAACGCGGATGGCGATCGTGTTCTCGCCTTTGTGAAGAAGTCCCGCGGGAATGCTGTATCTTCGCGGAGGATATTGATAGCTGGTTGTCCCGACAAAAACTCCGTTGACAAACGCGGAATCGGCATCAACGATCCTCCCCAGGATCAACGTTGCTTCCTTATCGATGAACGACAGTGGTATGTTTATTTTCTTCCTATACCAGACGACGCCGTTGACATGTCCCAGACTTGAGGTTGACCAGTATCCGGGAATTTTCATCGTCGGCCAGTCTGATGTGCTGAGAGCGGTGTCGTACCAAACATGCCGCGGGTCGGAATACGCTTTATCTTTTTCGTTTAGTAAATCATACCAGGCCTGGATCCGCGTGTTATCGCTGGTCTCGATCTGTTTGATCACAGTGCTGTCTTTGAATCGCTGGGCCTCTTTGTAATACGCAGGAAAATCTTTTAGCGCCCCTTCGCTCATCCATGATTCCGCCGGCGAGCCTCCCAGACTTGAATTGATCAATCCGATCGGAACTTTGTATTTCTCATACAATGCTTTTCCAAAAAAATATGCAACGGCTGAAAAATCAAGAACGTTCCGGGGGTTTGCGCTCTTCCAGCTCCCGTACGGCAGGTCCTTTTGAGGCGTGCTGAAGTTGTACGTCTGCGGAACATAAAATTGCCGGATAAAGACATTATTCGAATTCGCAATCTCGTTCTCATAGATCGGGCGCACCCCCTTCATGAGGAGTTCCATGTTTGATTGGCCGGAACAGACCCAGACATCTCCGATCATCACGTCATTGACGGTGACTACATTGCTTGCCTTGATTTGCAGAATATACGGCCCGCCCGCTTTTAACCCCGAAAGAGTCACAGACCAATCGCCGGCCTGATTTGCTTTTGTTCTATAGGTTGAGTCGATGAAATGAACAGAGACCTCTTCGTTACTCGCTGCCCATCCCCAGATCTTTGCTGCGGCACCTCGCTGCAAGACCATGCCGTCGCTGATGAGCCGCGGAAGCCGTACCTGGCTGAATGTTGAAGTGGACAGGAGAAACAAAAAAATACTAATAAGTCTGCGAGTGCTAATTCTTGGAGTCATATGATTAGATGATCAATATTTATAGAGTTTGATTTTCTGAATGCTGAATGATCCGCCCGGTAACAACATGTGCCTTCCCTGATGATCCTGATCTCCGTTCATGCGGCGACCGGCAACCCATTTTCCATGAACAAATTTACCTTCATCGATGCTCGCTATGCCGGCGATGCTGCCGTCGCTTGTTCGCGGCTCAAAGGTGACAATGATCCCGCTCCCGGCGACCAGGAACTCATCGGGAGAAAGCATGATGATCATACCGCCGACCCTCGGCGTATCGACGCCGGGCCGGAATGCATACCGCCAGCTAAATTCGTGCTTGAAATTGAAAGTGAAATCTCCCAGCTTGACAACTTCCGTTTGATTTGCGCTGTCCAGCAATACGCCGGACATAGATCCTTTACCCTGATTCTCGATGATAAGCGACTCCAGTTGATGGAGTATGTCATACGCGTTTGAAACCTGGTTATTTTCCGGATTAGGAAGCGATTCAATCGAGAACGGACTGTACCCCATCGCATTGTGCCCTGCAATCGCATAGAATGCATTCGCCATGCTCTGGTTATTGTCTGCTTCGGGTATGAACATTGAATTCCCGGGACAATCATATTTCCTGCACCACTCCGCGAAATTGTTGAAATAGATATCGGGAGCTAGAAAATCTATCGCCGGCGCCGCCGCCTTCCAGATATCGAAAAGATGAGGAAGGGGGCCTGCACTCGGATACTGGCCGGGCATGTACCCCGGACGGATCAGCGCTGCATTGACATACATGGGCAAAGGGTATTCTCTCTTTCCGGCTTCAGCGACATAGTTGGCGTATTGAGCAAAATACCATGCCATGAATAGTTCGTCCGTCTGGAGGCTTTTTCCGAATATTTCCTCCCATGTGCCGGAAGATTTAAAGTTGTTATTCTTCCACAATTCATAAAGTTCAGGCGTCAACGAATCCTGGTTTTTCCGGAGATACATCATCAAGTTCGAAGGCACCTGTTCCGAAAACGCTTTATTCGCGAGACCGCAGTAATCTCTCGCGTCCGGAATCATCCCTATTTCGTTCTCGACCTGCATCATGATAACCGTGTGCTTCGTGCCGTCAACTGCTCGAATATGCTTCATCAAGGCTGCAAAAGCGTGGGCGTCGGTATTCATGTTTTCATCGCTGAACGGGGTGAGTATCTCTTCAGCTTTGCCATCCATTGTCTTCGCACGGGGAAAACGCTGCTGATCTGTTTTTGTCCAAAGAGGCATGTAACACGACATGCTGTTCTTCCAGGTCCCAAACCAGAGGAAGACCAATTTTAGATTGTGTTCTCTGGCTGCGTTAATAGAGCTATCGACGAGTGTAAAATCGAATTTTCCCGGCGTTGCGACGGATACTTCAGAAGGTTCGAGGAATTCCCAGTACACGGGGACGAGGACGGTATTCAAATGCATCTTTGCAAGTGAGGGCCATACAGAATCCATGTATTCAACGTTGGATGCACTTGAATTTCCTAATTCACCTCCAAGCATCAGGAATGGTTTTCCGTCGACGATCAGCTGGATTGCAGCCCCCTGCTTTACCAGGTGAGGCGTGCCGGAAATGTCTTCTGCATTCTTCGACTGAGCGATTGCGGAGTGAACCAACATCGATGAAACAACGATGAACAGCGCGAGTTTTTGTACGGACATGGCTACAGTATTCCGATTGAAATTATGCACGCGAACTTGATTCTGCCAAGATCGGCAGTATTTGCCGGACTTCATTTCCCTCTCTCAGCATTTTCATTTCACCAGCAACGATTTCTTCATTGAGACATATTCACCGGCAAGAATTCTATAGAAGTAAACTCCGCTCGGAAGATCGCTCGCGTCGAATTGGACCGTATGAACGCCTGCGTTCATTCGACCGTCCACCAGCGTTCGTACTTCTCTGCCGAGAATGTCGTACACTTTCAGCATCACCAAACTGTTTATTGGTAACTGATAGCTTATCATAGTGGCCGGGTTAAACGGATTCGGATAGTTTTGGGAGAGAGCAAATTCTCTGAGAATGTTCCCGGCATCTTTTACCCCGAGCAATAATCCCGTAGTGAAATAACCGGCAGAGGAAAACGGACCGGCTCCCGCCGAATCAATGCCGCACACACGCCAGTAAAATATCGTCGAGTCATCGAGGACCGTGCTCGGGGTTGCAGTGGTATCTGCCACGGTCGTATCTGCGAGCACCAGCTGAAATTGATTATCCAATGCGACCTGAAGTTCATACGTCACGGCGTGAAGTGCAGATTGCCAGATATAGGTCGGCTTCTTCGCAGAGTTCGTGATGCTGCGCGGTGAAACAAGAGAGGGAGCGGCAGGGAGCGGACCTTTTTTGATATAATTGCGTACCCATTGAAGCGCAGGACGCTCGCTTCCATCCGTTCGTAATAAATACGTATTGGGATGAGCATTCCAGACATCGCTCTGTATGTATCCCCACAGCGTCATCCCCTTTACGCCCGGATCTTCCCAGAAGATCGGAAAGTAAGTCTGATACTGTGCAAGCTGGTCCGCATCGTTCGGTTCATCGATATCGAATTCCGAAATGTACACCGGAAGCCCGGTCGCGCTTATGACCCTGTCAAGATTGGACTTGATCGTATTAATATTATACACGTAGATATTGCTCGTCGCGTGGACCTGGCTCCGGAATTCGAAATAGTGCCCCTGTATTCCGATTCCGTCGATGAGCCCCCTCACCTTAAGCGTGTCGATGAGTTTGATATAATTTGTGGTAGCGGTGTTGTCCTGCAAAATGTTGTAGTCGTTAACCAGCAGTTTCGTGCCGCACGAAGAGTACTGCCTTGCCCATTGAAACGCCGTGACGACCCAATCCCAACCCGTTGCTCCGTTTCCGCCCAGCGCTTTCATGTATGGGGGTGGCGCATGGAACGGCTCGTTGACGACGTCGATAAACGACAACGAATCGTACCGCTGGCAAACTTGCTGAATCCACTGTGCCACCGCGGCCCTTTGATCGGCCGAGTCAAGCGAGGTAATCCATGTCGGCTGCTGGCTTCCCCAGACAAGATTATGTTCCTTAAAGGGAAAGTTTCTCGCTATCGCATAATTATAGATGTGGTCCAGACCGTCCCACGTGTAGTATCCCTGACCCTGTTCTACCGTACCCCATTTGCCGTCATTCCCGGGCGTGACCTGATTCCAATACTGGTCAAGGTTCGGCCAAATACTGCTGCTCGTCGCGCATCCTAAGAACTTGTCGCGGCCATTCGCCAGCGGCTGAGAGAATGCCGAATCCGGGATGATCCCGCTTAGAAAAATCATTGCTGCGAATATCATTGTCCGAGCAGTCAAGATCGTGGACAAAGGCCATCGTGACAAGTAAAGAAAAGAACATCTGCGCTTGCAGGTTTTCATATGCCACTTTCTTAGAAATATTTCTGCCGGCAAATTCATTCGGCGGGTAAGCACAATGCAGGCACTTACTCAAGTGCATTGATTCTTCATGAGCACCGTCACCGGTGTTACGGAGTCGGCGGATATGCTCCAACGTACGGGTTTTCTTCTCTTGATTGGCCGATAATTTTTCTGATCTCCGGAGGGAGCTGCGTTCCTGATTTCGATCCGGGAGCTCCTTGCAGCAATTCATAGTTTCCGAGCTCCATGCTTTTAAATATCGGCAGACTGTAATTGACATATTCTGCGCTGTTGGCCGCAAATTCAGGATACGCTTTCTGAAGAGACGTTAAGGAATCGAATCCAATCTGACATCTTTCATTGTTCGCCGGGCTCCATTCTATTAATGGATATGACGGCGTGTCAGTGCACCGCACGAAGACGTCGTGATCGAATTGACTGAGCAGTGGTCTGGTCAGCTGCTTGCAAACCGACGGAGGCTGCCAAACGAACAGCAGCGGCCTCTTAAAACTCTTATCGCCCGTAAGCAGATTGTTGACGAAAACATGCCCATCGCGTTTATCAACATCGGGCCCTGTGCTGGAGTGCCAGCCAAAATGGTCGCCCGCAGGAACTCTTCCGTTCCGCCCAAAACATGCCATACTGTTGACGAACGTATTTTGGTAGACGCGAACATTGGAACTGTTGAGCACCATCATGCCGTGGTCGCAGTTAACAAAAACATTTCCGGCGCAAACCGCCCCCTTCGAGATCTCAAAAAAGAACCCATTGTCGCTCGGCCATACCTGATCCGTGGGAGTTGTTTTTTCGACATGGCCGACACCCACGATCATGTTGTTCACAAAAACTCCATCCACTTCGCCGACATCGTACCAAACACCGTTTGAGTTGGGAAGGTCGATGATCAGATTGTCACGGCACACAGCCCGGTAGCATTGATTGAAGATTTTGACCGCCGCAGGGTAGTATCCGGTAATATGTTCGATATTATTGCGAGTGAAAATATTCCCTTCCAGCAGGATGTCGTTCGAGCCGATAACGTACACTCCTTCCGTGCTGGTGTCGCTGATTTTGCAATGGCGCATCGTAAAATGGTCTCCGCGAAAATACCCTGCGACCCGCGAGCAAAATGTGATAGTGCAATCTTCAAGAATCGAGCCGACGACATCTTTTCCATGCTGCGATTCATCAGACAAACCCACCGGTTCTGTCCCTTCGATCTCGAGTGCACGGTACGCATACTGAGTAAAGGTGATCCCACGGATGACGTATCCTTTGTGGTCCGATTGTTTTCCATGGCACTCCGCAGTTGTCCGCAGCAATGCGATATTGAAAGCGGTAATTTCCACCAATCGGTTTGTCGGATCGGTTCCGATATACACCATGCCCGTTTCGTAATCGATGTAATACGAATTCTCATCTACCTCCCCTTCCCATCCAACGGCTTGCAGGAACCGTCCATCCACAAAGACCATATCGTTATTGAAACGGTACAACGGCGTTTTCTTTCCCTCCCTGTCACGCTGCCACCAGGTGTCTGGTTTGGAGGGAAACAAATGGGACCATTTCGTGACCCATAGTCCGTTTCCAAGATTCTGCCACTGTGTTGCAGCATATGTGCCCTTCAGGACCGGCTGCTCATCGGCATATGGCTGAATGGTGATGCCTTGATTAAGTACGAGGCCGCCAGTTCGGTACGTCCCTCCCCGCATGATGATCGCATCGCCGGTGCGGACTTGCGCGATGGCCGCCTCGAGCGTCGTCGGCTTGCTGAGCCGCCCGCCCGGCTGCGCCGAGTCGCCGTCCGGCGCGACAAAATACACTTTGCCCGGTCCGGACGGAGCGGCATACGTTTTGTGAACGGGGCCATAGGGTCCACCGGAGGGCTGTGCTGCAGCGATCCGCGCATTCACGGTAACACAAATTCCGATCAAGACTAAACGCATCAAGAATCTCATACTATACTCCTTGATTGATGGGGGAGCTTCTATCAATAGCTATCGCTCATTGCCGGAAATTGAATTTCTTCGCATTCCTTGACCGATCACGAGTCGCTCGATTAACAACAGGGATCGGTGCTGTTCTGGAATCAATAAGAAACGAATGTCGTCACACTTGATGCTTCCATCGTCGAAGTGAAACCGCCTTTAGAAACCGTGTAATCGGCTTCCTCAAGACAATTCTTTGTGCCTGATGTAACAAACGAGCTAAACGCGTTCACTGTTCCATTCAGGAGGCTGAATGTCATGTTCACTGGAGACGAAGCCATGTTGACCACAACGATAACCACGCTCGATCCTCTTTTGTATGCGGTCACGTATGCGTTCGCCGCCGAACTAAATGTGGAATAAACCCGATAGTATCCTGGCCGGACGAATTTCGCATACTGGGACATGACGTAACCTTTATGAGTGACATTCCCGGTGTTGGCGGCATTGAACGTACCATCATCGATTGGACCATAGAATCTTACTAAGTACCACCATACATATGCGCTCATGTTTGCGCTCATACAATCGTTGATGCTTTTGGCGGTCTGGATGGCGCCGGTCCAGCCTGTGTCAACACTGGTAGGGTTTGATCCGGATGTGGAGCCGCTGTTGATCAAATATTCAGTCATCCATTGCTCTTTTCCTTTGCTGGAAGCAAGAGGATACGGCGAAGGAGTTGCTCCATAAATGTGTCCGCCGATAAAAGCTGTGTGTGCAGCAGCGAGAGAGTCGTTCAGTGTCGAGTCGGACAATTGATGATTGAAAACGTCTGACTCGGGCATAAAAACCGGGACTCCAACCGACGGCGCATTGTACCTCATGAAATTAAGGAACTGAGTTGCGTTCCACAGACACGATTGATAAGAGGCATTAAAGTCGGGCTCGTTTTGAACGGAGATCCCATACAGTGATACACCATACGCTGCCATGGTATCGGCATAGGCTTTCAGGTGGGCGGCAAACGCTGCATAATTAGCTGGAAGAAGCATTCCGCCGACCTGGCTATTGTTGTTCTTCATCCATGCAGGAGGAGTCCATGGCGTTGCAATGATTTTTGCTCCCAAGGATTGCGCCAGTTTTGCAGAAGTAGCATTAGCGGCAAACTGCGTTGAGTCAGGCGGAATAGAGAGACGCATTATTGAGAAACCCAACGATCCGGTGCTGTCAAAAGCAGTCTGCACTTCTGCGGGAGTTATGTCTGGACGGAAGATGAGAACGTTTGCCCCGCCAAATCCCCTGATGATCTGCTCGGTGCTGTCCAGGTAGATCGTCGCGTGAGGGAGTGCGCTGACAAGATAATTCAAGGTCGTATCACTTTTGATTACGACGTTGGTGAATTGAGCCGGGATAATTGCGGGGGATGTGCTGTCCGTCTCCGCAATCTGGACCGTAAATGTCCCTCCGGCAAGAATTGCGTCAACTCCCTTGGGCCGGCTCTGTTCGGCGCCGGCCTCGAACTCGGAGGCCTGCGATGAAACTGCTCCGGAAAGTGATATCGAATTTGTCCGCCCGTCCACGCCAAAAACCATTTTTTTGACCTGGGCCTTGCCTTCGGCTTGCAGACGATAAAAATAGACCCCCGGCGTGACGATTCGGCCAAGCTGATTCTTTCCATCCCATAGGATGCCGTAGACACCGGCAGATTGAATGCCGGCATTAAAGCTCCGTATCTCTCTTCCGAGAACATCATAGATCGTCACCCTCACGTTCGACTGCTTGTTCAGCTGGTACGGAATCGCAGTCGATGTTGAAAATGGATTTGGATAATTCTGCCCTAATGCAAAATTCGTGGGCAGGTTCTTGCCCGGCTTTACCGAAGTGATTGTCAGGTTAAGCTGAAAATTTCCCATCGTATCCGTCAATGTTGAAAGCCGCAGCGAGGTGTCGCTGCTGTTGACGAAGGTAACCGTCGCATACCTTACAGCTGTCGCCCGTATGGATATGTTTCCCTTGACGACAGGCGACTGGCCGAACGTTTTCGCAGAGAAGGGAAAGGAAAGGGCCGCGAGGATAAGAACGGCACATTGTAAGAGATGAGCGTGTGAGTTTTTCAGTCTTCGATCTTGTAAAATATTTTTCATCAGCGTCCCTTTAAAACGGTGTTATTAAAATCGACATCTATTTAAGTAGCACAAATTTTTTGGTTTCAATAAAATTGCCGGCCTTCATTTGATAGAGGTACACTCCGCTGGCGAGATTCGTGCCGTCGAAGGTTGCAGTGTATGACCCAGCCGGTCGTGTGCCGGCGAACAGCGTCTGCACCTCCCGACCGAGCATGTCGTATATCTTAAGCGTGACATTACTGATCACTGGTAACTGATAACTGATCTTGGTCGTAGGGTTGAACGGGTTCGGATAATTCTGCTTTAACATATACTCATGCGGCACATTGTCTGCCGGCAGTTCTTTTACGGAAGTTTCGGAGAAATATTTGTCAACAAAATACAGCCATTGAAGTTGAAAAAGATTATCGGTCCCGGCTCCGATAAACTTCAAATAGACATCGTGACTGCCCGATATCGGCGAGAGGACATTCGCGGTAAATGTTTTAAACACAGTCCATGATCCTGTACTGCTGATATTGCAGGATGCAATTTTGCTCCCTGTATCGATTGAATCCAGCCACACCTCTACCGTGCCTCCCGATGAAGCACAAGAAGCTGTAATTGCAAGTGAATCGCTTCTTTTAATGTATTTGTCCGCATCTCCGAATTCAACTCCGGCGTACAACGCCCATTCGTTATTATGAATGTTGTCGAGCACAGGAATCCCCTGGTGTGGAACCGACCTGGTTGTACCGTATTGATTGGCAGGGCATTCGGCCAATATCGGCGTATGTGCATCACGATAAATATAAAGTTGAAAATACGCAGTGCTGTTTTGAACAAATAAACCCTGCCGGTTTCCCGTCCAGGCATTATAGCTCGGCTGCAGACCATCCATTCCCGAAACATCGATGCTGGTGCCTACTTGAGTCCAATCAAAAGCATCAGCGCTCCAGAAACCGGTCATCGTATGGTTGACACGGACTAACTTCAGCCATATCGTGTTCCCTGCATTGTTCTCGGACTCATAATAAGTTCCGTTGTAAGATAACGCGATAACGGCATGTCCCGCGCTATCAATAGTACTATACAATTTGACACTGCGCGTCTGCAATCCGTTAAATACCCATATCCCAGCCTGATCATCAAGCGTCTTCGGATCGAAATCCAGCTCAGTGATGATCGAATAATTATGTTCACCGTCATTTTTGATGACTGTATTTATTTTCCCCTTTGGCGATAATCGCAGCCATCCCGGGCGATCCGTGAGTGAGTATGTGTTATCGGGTGTATAACCTAAGAATGACCATTCAGGACTCAACTTATCGGAATTAAAAAAATCAGAATGAGGGACCATCCATGGAATTCCGCTGCTCGGCAAATTAGGAGCGGGTTTAGGTGCATTTATCGGATAATCTGCGGTCGGCTTTCCGCTTGTATCGTAGCGGACCTGGTTTACCAATCCCTGTCGTCCCTGACCGTACCATTCATTGTTATTTGCATTTCGCCATAAGGGATGAATGACCCAGCTTGTGCTGTCATCAAGCATCACGGCGGCCGAAGAATGATTAGGGTTTTGAAATAATGCGCCGGAGATCTGGCGGTCGCTGAGATTAAAGAAATCACCAAGGACCACCCACGAAGATTGATCGCCTGTCAGGGTAGCGCTTCTGAAAACCTTCTGCCCGCCCGACACGTCGCGCGCAAAACAATAATAATAATAACCTCTATATTTCCACATCACAGGTCCCTCGGCCCAACTGTACGGATAAGAGGGAGCGGGGTTGATCCAGCACAAATTATAGACCGCGCCGTTTGGTTGTCCGTCATTTCCCAATTGAACTATCCAGTTATTGACCTGGCCGTTTTTAACCAATAAGTACCAGGTGCCGTCGTCGTCGATAAAAATTGAATTATCGTAGCCTAAGCCGGGAACGCTTGGAGGCGTATTCATCAGCGTCGGTGTGCTCCATGGTCCCTTGGGATCGCTCGCCGTAACAAAATACATTGAATTGGCTCTTGAAAAAAAATCCCAGTATAAGCTGTCATGACGAACCATCTGACCGCCCCAACATCCGCCCGAAGGCGCATCGCCGTAATTTGACCATGAGGCCGACACCGGCTGTGCGACAGCTTCCCAATGAATAAGGTCTGTCGAATGGTAAATGACCGGCGTTGGATTGAACGACGAACCGGTAGTGTAATAATCATTTCCAATTTTTGTTAATGTACAATCCGGATGGTCGCCGGGGATCACAGGATTTGTGAATTGACCAGTTGTTGAAGATTGCCCGGAGCTATGGCTGTACGACAAAACACTGAGAATAAGTAATGCAATAGTCGCGAATTTCATTTTCCTTTGTGACCACCCTTTCTGATTTGATGTACTCGTGCCGCCGACCGAGTTCGCCCAATTTGCTGCACCGTTTTTATTTAAGCAAGAGCAGCTTCTTCGTGTCGACAAATGTGCCCGCCCTCATCTGAT
>CAYTOA010000016.1:27721-74864 GCA_964439265.1 uncultured Chitinophagaceae bacterium | reverse complement strand
GGGTGGCCAGAGGGACTTGAACCCTCGACCTCTAGGGCCACAACCTAGCGTTCTAACCAACTGAACTATGGCCACCATAGATTCAAAAAGCCCGTCGTATCACGACAGGCTTTTTAGCGCTACAAAAGTACGAAAATTCCCTCTGTAAGGCAAGACGTATTTATTACGGCCAGTGTGGTCCGGTTTCGGCCACCCTCAATCTCTTCTTGAATGTCCGCCATCCCGCGTCGATCTTTTTCCCGCTCCAAACAGTAAAAAAGAAAAATCCTACCCCCGCGATCACGTCGATCGCATAATGGTAGCGAAGGTACACTGTCGATATAATAAGCAGCGATCCCGCGATCAATATGACCCAGCGGCTTTTGAGATGATTCGAGAATGATATGTAAAGGATGGTGAGAGTGAGCTGCGTGTGTCCGCTCGGGAAGGCGTCCCGCTGCGCATAGTCGATCGCATTCGGTACGCTCCTCGGTATTGATTCGCCCGCATTCACAAAATCACGAAGGGCATTTGTCACCCAAACTCCTGGCAGCGAGGTATCCATCGTGGTGAAATCGTAGAGCGTAAACCGCGGACCGACGGCTGGCAGCAGAAAGTAGCCGATGTATGAGAGATAGAATCCGTAAATTACAAGGAACGATCCGAGAAAAAATTCCGTGTGGCGCTTCTCGAAACTCAGCTCAAAAAAAACGCTCAACAGGATAAGATAGTAACTTGCATAGCAGATCTGAAGTATTTCTGTAACGAATGGATGGGCAAAGGCTGAGAGCCAGCGTGTCGGATCGCCGCCGAAGATCCACCGGTCGATGCTGATGAGGAGCTGGTCGTAATCTTGAGGATGGATCGGGTGAACCATCATGTATGTTTCTTTGAAAACATAAAGAATCATCGGTACGGGGTACCAATCGCGGATATAGCCGATCAGACGAAAACGAGTCTCTTTGGCTTTTTCAGCGAAAAAAGGGATAAGGCAGATGAAGAGCATGTTGCATCCGACGAGTACGTACCAAAACGAAATGACGGACGCGAATGCAATATTCAACAACGAAAGAATGGTGAGAAAAAGTATCGTAGCGACGTCGCTCGTCGTTAAAAGGGTGAGGCGGAGACGGGAAGAGAATGTCATCGGACCGGAGAGGTTGTGTGTTGATGCCGCCCACGGGTGAACAGCGATATTTCGTTTGAAAGCAGGACAAATTCGTCAACGGACAACTCTTCGGGACGGCGGCTGAAATTCACCGAGGAGTTCTGAAAAAAGTCCGCCGCGAGGTTCAGCGTCCGCAATCCGTTGCGCAGCATTTTTCGCCGGGTGCTGAACGTTCCCCGCACGACGGCGCGGAACATCGCATCGTCAAGTGCACGTACCGGATGAGGATGTTCGAAATCCAGCGAAACCACTGCCGACGTCACCTCGGGAATAGGGTAAAATGAACCTGCCGCAACGGTGAACTTCAGTTCCGGCGCCGAATAATATTGCGTGAACACCGACAGAATCCCGTAGTCTTTTGATCGCGGTTTCGCCACAAGCCTTAGCGCGACTTCGTGCTGCATCATGAACGTGCAGTCGGCGACCGCATCGGAAGCGTCGATGGCCCAAAAGATGATCGGGCTTGTGATGTTGTATGGAATGTTTCCCACGATACGGAGCTTGCCCCCCCGTTCTTTTGCGATGGCGCGGGGATCAAGGTTCAGCACATCGTCGTGATAAAGGATCAATCCCTTTCCATGAGTTGTCCGTAATTCCGCGGCAAGTTGATCGTCGATCTCAACGGCCGATACCGAGGCGAGCTCCGCGAGCAGCAGCGATGTCAAGGCGCCCTTTCCCGGGCCGATTTCGAGCACGCGGTCCGATTCCCGGAGTTCCAGCGACCGCACGATCTTGCGCGCCACGTTTGGGTCGATAAGAAAATTTTGTCCGAGAGATTTTTTTGGCCGGTTCACTCAGTGCCAATAGGTTGGAGCTGCTTTGTCTACGTTCAATTGTGAAAAAATATAAGAAACTGTTCCTGGTTTGTCAACGAAAAGGATGCCTTGGGAGCGTGCTATTTCGACTAATAGACCCTTCTCCCGAAGGTCGCGAAGCGATCCCTTCGGGAGATCCCGTTGGGACAGGGAGAACAGCCCATGATCATCCTGAGTAAGTGATCGGAGCGAACGCATCGTCCACGACCCTACGGGTCGTAGACCCGTAGGGAAGGATGATGTTTTCGTCCGTCTATCGCCGGCATGACATTTACTTTGAATTTCTAACACAATCGATACATTTGCGCGGTTGAATTCTCCAGAGCTGTTGGATACCTCAGGTCTATCATTTTCTCCGTACTGTCTTCGACTCCTCGGTGTGACGAGGCACCACTTGCGATAATTCTCGCCTTGACATTGGCCTCTCTATTAAATACTTTTTATCAGAATCAACCATCATCTGAATCAAAAGGAAGGTTTATGAAGAAGATTCGCATTGTGATGGCGGACGACCATGATGTTGTTCGCCTTGGAATATCGGCATTGCTCTCAACGGTAGAGGGCTTTGAAGTTGTCGGTCAGGGGTCGGACGGGGAAGAAGCGGTTGCTGCGGTCAAAAAATTCAATCCCGACGTTGTCATCCTCGACCTTGAAATGCCGAAGATGTCGGGCGTTGAAGCGGCCAAGATCATCAAGCTGAAGTTCCCTAAAACAAAAATTCTTATTCTCAGCGGTTTCGAGAACGAAAAATACGTGACGCAAATTCTTAAGTCGGGTGCGGGGGGCTACGTCGTGAAGAATGTGGGGAAGGATGAACTGGCGGAAGCTGTTCGGATTGTCGCCGAAGGGAAACGCTTCTTCAGCCCGACTGTCTCGCGGATTATGGTGGAAGGCTTGCTGAAGAAACATTCCGCCGAGCTGGAACAGCTGTCGCATATCCGCGAACCGCTGACGGACATCGAGATGGAAATTCTTTCGTTCCTCACGCAAGGGTTGAAGCCCGAACAGATCGGCGAGAGACTTTCGATCAGCAAATCATCCGTCGATAAACAATTTACCGCGCTGAAGAAGAAACTCGATATCTACGATGTCGTGAACCTCGTCCAGTTCGCCAAGGAATACGGCTTCGTCATCAACGAAGAAAAATAAAGTATCAAGGTTGTTTCACCGCGGTCCAGTCTGCGGTAGCGCTCAACGTTGGCCAGCCGGCCTTTTTTGCTGCCGCGTTGTAGCTTCCTTCGCCCATTCCGATGGTTTTGAAATATCCCTTCAGATATCCCGATATCGTAAACCCCTGGTACGTTTGCGATAAACTTGCGTCGATGGTTCCATCCCGGTTCACGATTCCCGTGAGGACGACATCTCTGACGACACCGATTCCCTGGAACTGGATGTCGATGTGCCCGTTGATGTCATAGCGGGAATAAATGATGCTCTTTGAGATTGTGAAATTAAAATTCTCCCCGAGAGTTGTCCCGACCCAGTTGCCGCAGATGTTGTCCGCTGAATCGCTCAAGTACTCATAATAGTAAACGTACTTATACCGGGTGGTTGTAAGACTCGCCTGGCTGGGATTCTGAGCCGTCGCGACGACCGTTCGAAAGCCGGTTAATAACCCTATGATCGTCTCCGAAAAATTACCAGTCGCGGGTGACACAGTTGTGTCGTTGTGTCGGGAACTTGATTCAGTAATGATCAGCTTGGCCTGCGGCTGCGCATTTCCCGTGACCGTAATGGTGTCCCTGAATATCACCGAAACGAGGGGAGGGTCGATAGTGAGACCCGGTGCGGTGTTCACTCCTTGGACGCTCACGAGAACAGGCGGGGCACTCACCGATCCTACGGTTGCCGTAATACTCGCGTACCCCGCGTTATGAGCCGTTACAACTCCGTTTGAAACTGTTGCCGCCGACGTATTGGACGACGACCACACTGCTTTATCCGATGCATACGGACTTGTCGCCGTATCGGTCGTCACAACTGTGAATCCCACGTCCGTAATGACTCCGGTGTTGGTAACGGTCTGCGAGGTAGTATCAATGCTGGTACCGCGAAGTGTTAATGTTTGCGTTTGGTTCGCCCCCATGTTCAGCGTATCGGGGTGGGGGAGTATTTCGAGGGCGACAACGCTGGGGCCCGAACTGCCGGGCTGGTTCTGGTTCGACGGCATGCAGCCGCAAACCCATCCGCTAACTAACGCCGTGAAGAGGAAAGGAAATGTTTTCATGGTGATCTCAGTTGTTGAAGTAGAAGCTGATGCCTGCGCTTAGATACACTCCGCCCAGATTTGGAGTATCCTGGCCGTTCTGGAGAGTGGTCTTTTGTAACTTCGCCGAGTATTCAACTTCAAGGTCAAGGTCGAGAGGCCCGGCGATCTTCGGCGAAAGGCCGAACGCGAACGCGAAGCCCTTCTGGTCGATTTTTTGAGTCGCTGAAAGTGCATCGACGGCCGGGTTCACAGTTCCAATTGTTTCCTCGACATGATTCATAACGTACAATGCATCGAGGTACACCGCAGAACCCCCGGGACCGAATCGAAGTCCCGTCAAGAGAATATTTTGCTTCCATTGGGCCGACCCGGTTGCGGCGATATTGGTCAGGGTGGATTGCCCGCTCGTGTTGAAGATCCTGTATTTTCCGATAATGAAGATTGCACCGTTGCCCAGGCCGGCAATTTCCGTATAGACGGCTTTCTTGTTCGAATAGACGCTGTTGAAGTTGCCCCCGGCGTCAATGTTGAATTTTCCGGCGGAGCCGCCCAACAAGATCGTAAATGCGCCGGTGGAGTTTTGCGGGAAAACAGGTGAAGAAGTAAGACAAAGAAGAATGATGGTTAAAAACTTTTTCATGACGAATGGCCCCGGTGAGTGCGAAAAAACCCGAATAACGCTTGGATGATAGGGGAGTTACCAATAAGACGGAGTGACACAAGACACTTATCTCGACTGAACCATATCGCGCACCATGTCCGTGATTTTTCTGAAGTCGACCTTGCCGCTCCCCATTTTCGGAAGCTCGTCGAGGATGACGAATTGTTTCGGAAGCGCGATGTTCGGAAGATGTTCGGACATCTTCTTGAGGATCGTTTTTTCGTCGATCTTTTGCGTAACAGCGGCTACAATCTTTGCGCCGCGGAGATGGTCGGGCACTTCCACGACGCAGCACTGGACGTCGCCGGTAAGAAATCGCTCCAGAATATCTTCAACCTTGATCAGCGAGACCATCTCTCCGCCGATCTTCATAAACCGCTTCAATCTCCCCACGTGCCAGAGATACCCGTCTTCGTCCATATACCCCATGTCGCCGGTATCATACCAGCCGTGGCGAATGCTTAACGATGTCTGCTCGAAGTCGTCGAAATACCCCTTCATGACGTTGTCCCCCTTCACCAGAATTTTTCCGATCTCGTTCACCGAGCATGCTTCGCCCGTCTCGTAATTCTCCATCCGTACCTGAACGTTCGGGATCACTTTTCCGACGCTTCCTGGCCTGTTGTTTTCGTGGGTGTTCACGGTGATGGCGGGGCTTGTTTCTGTTGCGCCGTACGCCTCAAGAAGGACGATCCCGTGTTTTTCGAGGAACCCGTGACGGAGCGCCTCGGGACACTTGTCAGCGCCGGTGATCATGATTCTGACGGAGGCGAAATCGCCTTTTTCCGATTTGTTCAAATATCCCCAGAAGAATGTCGGGGTGCCCACCATCAGTGTCACTTTTTCTTCGCGGGCGATGGTGCTGATTGCTTTGAAATCCAATGGGTTCGCATACGTCACCATCGTCATGCCGAAATAGAGAGGGGCCCAGAGGTTCGCGGTCTGGCCGAAGATGTGAAAATACGGCAGGTTTGCTAGGAACGTATCGGTTGACGCGAGGCCGTATACTTTTTCAAGGCTGTCGATGTTGGAAGCGATGTTGCGGTGTGTGAGCTGGACAGCCTTCGGCTCCTTCTCGCTGCCGCTGGTAAAAAGAATGAAGAGCGTATCGTCCTCGTTGCCGCCGCAGATTTTTTTCAGGATGTTTTGCGCCGGAAGCTTTGATTTTACCGCGGCCTTGATCTTGTCGAACATCGTCACGCTGGCCATGATGTCTTCGATGAACACCATCCCGTCGACCTTACGGCAGTTGATTTTCTCGAGCAGTGCTTTCGACGTGATGATTGTCTTGAACTCGCATTTCTTCTGGGCGTATTCGGCGTTCGCGGCGGCTCCGGTTGAGTAGTTTACCATGACCGGTATTCGTCCGTTCATAAGCGCACCGAGAACTGACAGCGCGCATCCCGCGGAAGTCGGGATCATGATCCCGATAAATCCCTCATCGTACTTCTTAAGTTTTTCCGAGAGAATAAGTGCCGCTATGAGTGCCTTTCCGTACGTGAGCCTCGTGTTGGTCGTACGGTCGACAATGGCGATCTTGGTCTCGAATTGCTTGGCGATTCGGACGAATTGATGGTGAAGCAACATATAATCCACTTTCATTGGTTGCGGTTTTTAAACCTGTTGACTGCAATTGCCCGTTCATTTTAAAAAGAAAAATTTCTTTGTGTCATGGTAAGCTCCTGCTTGTAAGCGGTAGAAGTAAGTTCCGCTCGCTAGACCGCTTCCATCGAAAGTCACAGAGTGGTATCCCGCGCTTTGTCGTGTATCGACCAAGCTTTGAATTTCTCTTCCTAACAGATCGTACACCCGCAGGGTCGTGAACCCGGTTGCCGGCAACACATAATTGATGACCGTTGAAGGATTGAAGGGATTGGGGTAATTCTGAAAAAGTGTGAAGCTTTCAAGGACGGCATTTTTGCTTTCGTTCATGCCGGTTATCATTTGCGCCACCGGACGTTCCCACAGACCGCCGCTTGTTCCTGCAAAAAGAGCGTTGTCACCGATGGCAAGCGCATTTACGACCAAAGACGAGAGTCCTTGATTGACCGCTTTCCAGCTGCTACCACGGTTCACTGAAACAAACACGCCTCCGCCGTTCGTAGCAGCGAAAAGAGAGTAACCCGCTGCCGCAAGCGAAAGAACTTTCTTATTCGTCAACCCTGTATTGACAGAATTCCATGTTGTGCCGTTATTCGACGAAAGGAACACGCCGCCGTCCGTCCCGGCAAAAAGCCATGCGCCGCCGATCGAGGTAAGCGCGCGGACATTCGTATCAACAAGGCCGGAGTTGACCTGCTCCCAGCCCGTATTCTGTTTCGGTGCACGATAAACGCCTCTATTAGTCCCGACAAAGACATAGTTTTCAGTACTCTCTGTCGCGCGAATAGAAACGCTAGAGATGACTTCTTGGAAGGATACCCACTCTGTACCGCCGTCCGTTGAAAAGCTTGCCTCAGCAATCCGAACCTTGGATAAAATGTCTGTGGTGTCCACCCCGGCAGCATAAAGCGCAAGGCTCGCCATGATCTGGGAAAGTCTGATCGCCGTACTCCCGGTATCGAGGGAAACATAAATACTGTCGATTGTAGTTCCGGGAAAAAGAATCGAGAGACTTGTTACGAGCGTTGCGAGGCTTGAATAGTCAATTTGTGATGCGCTTTGATTTAAACTTCCCGGAAGAGGAGGAATTTGATAATTAACATTGCTCAATAAAAGATCAACGCTGTCTGCGGGAAACGCGCTGAGAAGACTGTCTCCAATGCCCGAGTTTGCTTGAGCCCAATGCGCGCCATTATCGGTGGAATAGAAAAAACCGGTATTCGTTTGGGCGAACATATCTGTCCCGTTGGCGGAAAGGTACCTGACCTCTTGAGTCGGACCCTGTACGGGTGTCCATTGAGCGAATGCCATTTGCATGAGCACGACACTGAGAACGCCTGAAAGAATGAAATTTCCCGTTTTCATGATTTTCCCTCCATAACATAATGAGTTGCTTGAACATTTTTGTTCGATTCGATGATAACTGCTGTTATAGTTGTGACCTTTGCTTAAAGGATTTCATAATGAATATTTGCAGCGTATTTCGATGTTCGGTACAAACGGAAGCGTATTCAACACCGGAATCTTTTTCACATAGTCCTCGTCGTCGGCTGAAAAAGTATAATCGTAATTCGAAATGTTCCTATTGCCGAGCAGGTTGAGCACGCTGAATGCGACCTCAATTCCCCAGTTAACGCTGTTCCAACTTTTCGCTACCGTAAGATCGAGCCGATGATAATCAGGGACCCTGTCAGAATTGAGTTTTTCCCAGATTGGGAGATACACAACCTCGCCCAAAAGATTGTTGCCTTTTAGAAAATATTGGTCAGTCGTAGGCGCACCGGTCGAGTATTGATAGAGCAAACTTGCTGTCCATCCCGGCGGCGCAAATTGTAGATACAATTTAGCCACAACCGGTCTATTCCCGGTTGTATAATACTCTTCTTCGGTACGAGTATCAATAATATAGCTGTGATGACTAAAGATAGATGCAGTGAGAGAAACGCTGAGAGGGATGAATTTTACATCGGAAGTAATGCCCATCCCCCAGTTGATTCCCTCGAATGCCTGTAAAGGCTCAAATGACATCGTATCGAGTGGCGTGAAAACATCCGGGTATCGTGCCGGCATAATAAGGGATTGCGTCTGTTTATAGTAAAAACTTGCATTGGCATCTACAATTGTCGACCGGCTTTGGACGACAGATGTCATGGCGTCGAAAGCGGCGAGGCGATGCGTCTCAGGCCGAAGACTGTTCCGGTGCTGACTCATCAGCATCATTAACGGCGTTTGATCCGGTGCGGCAAGAAACATCAGCACGCCCTGAAGGATTTCAAAGTCGGAGGGAGATTGGAGATACTCACCGAGTGAAAGTTTAATCGTCGATCGATCCCCGATCTCGTAAACGAACGTTCCACGAGGTTCGAAACCGGCCTGACGGACGAATCCAAAGTAAGATTCACGAACGCCGATTGTCGCCGATGCATGTTCCGTGAGCATCCACTGAATTTCTGAGAAAACCGAAATGTCGGTAAACGAAGATCCAAGAGGTGACTGGTCATTCAGCCATGGACTGAAGGTCTGGAATCCGACATCGGAGACGGAATAAAGAATCTCGGACCCGGCCTTGAGACTCAATACTGGAATAATCGGATATTGAAACTGATCCTGTATCCTGAAGGTTGAGAATCGGGAGTTGATGCCGAAACGGCCGCTCTCAATGTACGCAAGCGGAACCAATGTTGTGAGCGAAACGTCATCGTGTGTCCACGAAAAACGGTGTTCCGAGGATAATAAACCTGAAGAAGTCATGAGGGCTGCCCCCGCAAACTCTTTCTGCCATCGATAGTCGAACGTCCTGTCGGCGCTCGTCAACGAACCGTGTTCCTGGCTGATCAGCCCTTCTTGAAACGCATAAAAGTTTGTGGACGGTATTTCACTGCAAAAAAATTGAACATCTTTCAGGTTTGGCACGAAGGCCTCAAGTCGTTCTCGATCGGGGGCGGACAATAGGCCGGCAGCCATTCCGAGATTCGAAGCGCGGGCGGCAATCCTCGCAGAACATCGCAGGCTGTCGGAAATCGGAACCTGTGCGAAGACCGAAGAAACGAGCATGCCGCCGTCCATCTCAAAATTTGTACGGTCGTTGTAATCCGATTTTGAGTCGACACGAATTGCTGTCGGAGCATAGCCGCCGTAGGATACAGGGTAGCCGGCTGTCAGAAGCTCGATGCTTTTGGTCGTAAGCGGGTTGAACAAAGAAAAGCTCCCCAATAACCGATAAGGATAGGTGATTGGAAATCCATCCATGAGCGTAAGAATGCCGTCCGCCCCATCGCCTCCGATGATCGGGATTGCCTGCAGGTCTGAATTCGAAACTACCTCAGCCGACATGTCAAGAGTTCGCATCGGGTCGCTTACTGAACCTGGCGTTGATCGTATATTCTCAGAAGAAAAAGATCTGTTCGACGCGGGCTTGTCCGGCACCTCGCCCGAAATTTCCACGGTGTCAAATTGCACCGTAACAGAATCTTTGAGCGTGTTTTGGGAGAGACAAGTCTTGGGCCATGTGAGCAAATACACAACCGGTAGAGCGAAGTAAAAACAAACCGGTCTCTGATTCTTATCCCTGTGCATGATGTCCTAAAAATTTTTTCGCACAAGAATGAAATTATTGTAGACGGGGCTGCTGCTAAGCAGCGCAGTATCTACCTGAAAAAACTGTCGATAAGAGGTGATTGAAGTAGGTATTGACGCATACGCCACTCGCGGCGAAATGTAGTATCCAGTGAGGACGCCGCTCGAATCCTGGGACCCGCCCATTGAGGCAACAGGGGAACGTGAATTACCATTGATGCTTCCCCTAACAAAGCCGATTCCCTTGGCAAGCCACGTCTCGACGGTATAGTTTGTCGACAGGCCTGAAAAAAGGACTCGAGTTTGAGATGTGTCAATGTATGTAATCGTCTCAGTGACTGTTATCTTCATTTCAAATTTGTCACAGTGAAGCTGTGTGTTGAGGACGGGAAGAACCTCGCTGCCGGCATAGTGATTCGTTGCGAGGTAATGCAGATCATCTTTGCATTCTGAATGGTCGGTGATACGCCTGAAGGAGTAGGTTGTGTCCAGGGAAAGCACTGTTAAATCGGAGGATGAATTTGTCCATTGCCAGAGAGGTATCCACGGCAGAAATGGCGAGGTCACCGACGAAGGTAGATCACTGCTTACTCCGACGACGACGGTCATTGTGTCCGCCGCTGTGCCGCCAATTCTTTGCATTGTGAATGCCGTTTCACCTGTGGATACGCCTTTAATCTGCACAGTGTCCGATGATCTCATCGTTGCAAGTGCAATTAGTGGATCGGGCGGACGAATAATGGAAAATGACAATACCGTCCCCGACTGGTCTGTGGCATAATAGCTCTGCGTTTGGTTCACTCCAACAACCGCACCCCCAACTCCCCCTGGGACCCATAAAATAAAACTATCTTCTACCTTGATCGTGCTGCCCGCCCCCAGATAATGCCAGAGCGTGTTCCCGTTTACACTGAATGCCAGATACGACACGCTCCCCCGTTCATTATCACTGCGGACAATAAATGCGTTTGGCTGGCCGCCGACGAGTACGTTCGTTTGAAAGATGGAGAGTAAAATAGGACTGGGAGCTGAGGTATCGACCGATTTGGCGGTATTAACGGTGAAGCGTGAGTATGTCCACGAGTTCCCCACCTTGAGAGGTAAATAATCGGCCAGAGTGGCACCGCTGCTTCCGGGGTCTGTAATCCGCTCCTTTGCAGAGCATCCGGCCAAAGTCAGGTAGATAATTACCAAAAGAACGTTGTTTCGTTCCATTCGATTTTGAGCTCCGAAATCTTTGTGCTGCTGCGGCGAAAGGCAGCAACACTACGATAAACGGCAGAGAAGTTTGGAGTACTTCTCATGAGACCCTCACCGGAAAAATGAATCTGAAGGACAATTGCAGATAATACTCGAAAAAAATGTAGTGGAGTTTCATGTAAATGGCAAGGAGTATTTTGAGCACGATATTTCCGGTGGTGCCGTTTCTGCGGAACATTGACATTCGTGAATAAGAATAAGATGCGACACTAACTCGGTTTGTAAAAGAAAGTCTTGTTGGCCGGCGGCGGTTCTTTCTCAAAGAGAAAGGAACGCTATCAGCACACTGTGAATATTTTTTCGTAACGGCCCAAGACAGTTTTCTTTCTAAACTTGAGCCATGGCCAAACTCTCGTTGCATTTCTAAGCGAATTATATTACTTTTGTTCACTCACTAAACGATTACTAAGCACGGCGACGTATGGCAGAAGAACCGAACGAACAGAAGCCTCGTGACGAATCCTTTCGGCGCTCCCGATACCCTCGGTACCGTCGGCCAAGCAGGAAACCGCAGGAACCGGCTTCAACCGAAGGAGTTCCACTCGTTGAATCGCCCGGATTGACCGCCCCGCTGGGCGAAGCGCAGACGGCCGGGTCTCCGGCTCAGGAGAGCAGAGCGCCGCAGCAGCCTAGCCAGAATCGTCCCCAAAACATCGAAATTTCCGTCGTCATCCCTCTCTATAATGAAGAACAATCGCTGAAGGAACTTTCCGAGCAGTTGAAGAACACGCTTGTTCATTTTGGCGGACGGTATGAGCTGATTTTTGTCGACGATGGAAGTACCGATAGTTCATTCCGCGTTCTCCGCGACCTTCATTTTCGTAACAACCGGATCAAGGTCATCAGGTTTCGCCGGAACTACGGGAAAAGCGCAGCGCTCATGGTCGGCTTCCAGCGCGCGCAGGGCGATTACGTCGTAACGATGGATGCCGATCTGCAGGATGACCCGGCGGAAATTCCGAATCTGATCAGACAGATCAAGGCCGGATACGATGTTGTTTCCGGATGGAAGAAGAAACGCCACGACCCAATCACGAAAACGATTCCGTCGAAGTTCTTCAATTTCGTGACGAGCGTAATGACAGGAGTGAAAATTCATGACTCCAACTGCGGATTGAAAGCGTACCGCCGCGATGTTGTGAAAAGTGTCAACGTCTACGGCGAGCTGCACCGCTACATTCCTGCCCTTGCGCACTGGCAGGGGTTCCGGATCGGCGAGGTTGTCGTTCAGCACCGGGCCAGAAAATTTGGCAAGACAAAATTCGGAACGGGGAGATTTCTCAAAGGATTTCTCGATCTGCTCACCGTCCTGTTTACCACTCGCTATATCGCACGGCCCCTTCATTTGTTCGGGTTGTGGGGAATGGTTTCCGCCTTCGCCGGCGTATGCATCGACGGATACCTCGTTGCGGAATGGGCCACCGGTAAGACGTCCCTCAGCAATCGGCCCCTCTTCCTTGTGGGGCTCATTCTCATCATCGTCGGGATCCAGTTCGTGTCGATCGGCCTGCTCGGCGAAATGATTACCAAGGGACAGCATGTTGAGAAGGAATATTCGATCAGGGAAATTATTAAGTGATCGGTGCGGCAGAGGTTTCCACATCCTTTGATCCCAGCATTCCCGAATTGCGGCCGCCCGTCGCTAACGATACTATCAAGAGCTCATGATTCT
This sequence comes from uncultured Chitinophagaceae bacterium, assembly GCA_964439265.1. GTDB lineage: Bacteria > Bacteroidota > Ignavibacteria > UBA10030 > UBA8401 > JAGVPT01. Next base: position 61,922 of record CAYTOA010000016.1, on the reverse strand, counting down.
AAAGACCGACTGCCGCCACTTTCGCGGTGATGTCCCATGCAAGCCCCATAAAGAGCACGGCGTTCACTGCGATGGATGCACATACTACGACCCCGTCGACAAGAACATTCTGATCATCAAACTCGGAGCGATCGGCGATGTCATCCGCACGACGCCGCTACTCCACCGCCTAAAGAAAGAATTCCCCCGCGCAAAGATCTGGTGGCTCACGCTGACCCCGGAAATGCTACCCGAATCGGTAGATGTCCGGTTGAAATTTACCCTGGAAAATGTCGTTGCACTCCGGTCCGTAAAGTTCGACATCCTGTACAACCTGGACAAGGACCGGGAAGCGTGCGCACTTGCTCTTCAGATCGCAGCGGACAGTAAGAAGGGATTTATCCTGAAGAACGGGGCATGCGCTCCGGCTGATAAGGACGCCGAAGCAAAGTTTCTGACCGGCATCTTCGATGATGTGAACAAGGCGAATACAAAAAGCTATCCGCAGGAACTTTTTGAAATGTGCGGTTTCAAGTTCAACGGCGAGAAATACATCCTTCCGTTCGAGCCGTGGAAGGACAAACGGTGGGAAGTCAGCGGAAAGAAAAAAATAGTCGGCCTCAACACCGGATGCGGCGGACGCTGGACATCGAGGCTCTGGCCGGAGAAATATTGGATTGCAGCGGCGATCGCGCTTAGAAAAGCCGGTTACGAAGTATTCCTTCTCGGGGGCGAGCAGGAACACAAGAAGAATATGAAGATCGCAAAGGCGGCGAAGGCTAAATACTTCGGCCACTACCCGTTGAAACAATTTATCAACCTCATCGACCAATGCGACCTCGTCGTAACGGCGGTAACGATGGCCATGCATATTACGATCGGGCGCGAAAAGAAGATCGTGTTGTTCAATAATATTTTTAACAAGAACGAATTTGAGCTGTACGGACTCGGGGAAATCCTTGAACCCGACTTTGAATGCACGTGCTATTTTTCCCCGACGTGTCCCAATAATTGTATGCAGTATCTCTACCCTGAACGCGTGGTGGCATCGGTACGGCAACTTCTGGGAGCATCCGGTTGATGCGCAGGCGATGAATATCCTCATTCTCGGCACGGCGTATCCTTTGCGCGGAGGTATCGCTCACTACAACGCCCTTCTGTATACCCATCTGAAGAAAAAACATCGCGTAGAAATTATCTCCTTTAAGCGGCAGTATCCGAACATGTTTTTTCCAGGGAAGACGCAGGAAGAAAAAGGGGACCCCGGCCTGCCGGTGGCAAGCGAACCATTGATCGATTCGGTGAATCCGTTCAACTGGATCAGAGTCGGGATAGCGCTGCGCAAGAGAAATGCCGACGTTGTGATTTTTAAATACTGGCTTCCGTTTTTCGGCCCGTGCTTCGGAACGATCTGTGCACTGCTGAAGTACCGGAGAAGAACGAAGGTGATTGCGATCTGCGATAATGTCATACCGCACGAGCATCGGCCCGGCGACGCGCTGTTTACCTGGTATGCGTTCAAATTTGTGGACGCGTATATCGTGCAGTCGGACAGCGTTGAAAAGGATCTTCTGGAAACGGTAGAGAAACCTCGGTACAAGAAAGTGCCGCATCCGGTCTATGAGATCTTCGGTCCGCGGTTAGGAAAGAAGGAAGCGCGCGCGGCGCTGCATATCCGGGATGAAAAGGTGATTCTTTTCTTCGGTTATGTCCGTTCGTACAAAGGACTGCACGTGATGATCGACGCGATGAAAGAGGTAAAGAAATCTCTCAGCGTCAAATTGCTTGTCGTCGGCGAATTCTATGAGGACGAAGAGAAATACCGGTGGCACATCTCGGACGCACAGGTTCGCGATGTCATCGACGTTGTGTCCGACTATGTGCCGAACGAAAAGGTCGGCGAGTATTTTTCTGCCGCGGACGCGGTTATTCTGCCGTATCTTTCCGCAACGCAAAGCGGGATCGCTCAAATAGCGTACAATTTCGACAGGCCGGTCATCGCGACCGCTGTCGGCGGACTCGCCGAAGTCGTCGTCGACGGAGTTTCGGGGCTGATCGTGCCGCCGAACGACCCGGCAAAGCTGGCGGACGCGATCAAGAAATTCTATTCGGAAAACCTGGAAGAAAAACTCTCAGCCGGCGCTGCGTGCGAAAAGAAGAAATATTCGTGGGACAACATGGTGGAAGCAATTGAACAATTAACAATCAACAATCATCAATCAACATTGAACAGACCGATTCAATAGCTGTTCATTGTTGATTGTTCATTGATCATTGAATATGCACTACGACCCTATTAAAAATGTGATCGGCAACGTCGCACGGACGAGCCCGCTGGTGCGGAGATTCTTCTACACGCTCCTTGGTGTCATGTTCTTGCGTGAATGGTACGTCAAGCGCGCGCTGCGACAGCTGCTGGGAGGGAGAAAAGAGCCGTTCACGATGTTCGACGCCGGAAGCGGCTTTGGACAGTACTCGTACTACTGCGCGAAACACTTTCGTTCTGCGGCCATCTATGCGGTTGATGTGAAAGACGAGCAGATTGCCGACTGCCGCTCCTTTTTCTCGAAACGGAAGCTCCGAAACGTTGCGTTCGAAGTTGAAGACCTGACAATCCCCAAGCACAACGGCGAGTTTGATTTTATCTTATCCGTCGATGTGATGGAACATATTCACGACGACGTGCAGGTCTTCAAGAACTTCTTCAAGGCGTTGAAACCGGGGGGAAAAGTGTTGATAAACACTCCGTCCAACCTCGGCGGCTCGGACGCTCACGACGAGAGTGACCCAAGTTTCATCGAAGAGCATGCCCGCAATGGCTACTCGGTCGACGATATCACGCGAAAGCTGAAGAGCGCCGGGTTTCACCTCGAAAAAGTAACGTATACGTACGGGCCGATCGGCAGCGCGGCATGGCGGCTGGGGATTAAGATTCCGATGCTGTTGCTGAACAGAAGCAAGCTATTCTTCGTCATTCTTCCCTTCTATTATCTTCTCACGTTGTGGCTGACACTCCTTCTGATGTACGCGGACTATAAATTCACCAACACGCGTGGAACTGGACTGCTCGTTGTTGCCGTGAAGGCTTCTTCCTGACGGGATGATGGGCGCTGCGCGATCGTACGGTGCCGCGTGGAACATGTTTCACGTCTCCCTGATCTTCTCCTTGTTTTTCTTCTCCCCTTTTTGTATTATTGAAAAACCACAGAACACCAACCCTCGCGTTGTTTCGTCCATGAAAATCCTTCGTGCCGTTGATGCAGAGACCACACATGCGCCGGCACAATCATCCCAGGCAAAAATATACAGCCGCATGAAATTAACGTTGTCTCTTGTCGGGACAATTTTTTCATTTGCGATTATGGCGGCGGTTATCGTGACGGGTTTTTCATTGCGCGTTGAGAATTTCGTTCATTCATACACCCGATCGCCGTATGCTGCGCTTCTCCTTTTTGGCGCATTGCTCGGAGCGCTCAGCGGAATCGTCTCTTTCCCGCTCAGTTTTTACTCGGGTTATGTCGTCGAGCATCGTTATAATTTGTCGAACCAAAATTTCTTTCAGTGGGTCTGGGAACAGGGAAAAGGATTCCTCGTCAGCATCCCTGTCGCGGTCCCGCTGATGCTTTTGTTCTATTTTTTCCTGCGCGAGTACCAAACGTACTGGTGGCTGCCGGTTGCGACCGCAATGTTTGCCGTGTCGATGCTGCTTTCCAGAATAGTGCCGGTGTTCATCATGCCCCTTTTTTACAAATTTACTCCTCTGCAGAACGAAGCCCTGAAGGAACGAATTCTCTCGCTTTGTAAAAACACCCGCATGAACGTGACGGGAATTTTCACGTTCAACCTGAGCAAGACGACAAAGAAGGCGAACGCAGGGTTTACGGGAATAGGGAAGTCGAAGCGGATCATCCTGGGAGATACCCTCATGCAGCATTTCTCGGATGACGAGGTCGAAACGGTGTTTGCGCACGAACTCGGTCATTACGTCCACGGCCACATCTGGAAAAACATCATTGTGGGCACCGTGAGCATTTATGCAGGCCTGTTCATCACCTCGAAGCTCTATTCTCTCTCACTCGGATGGTTTGGATTCTCATCCGTCGATCAGCTTGCGGCGCTTCCGCTGCTGGCCCTTTGGCTGGGAGTCTATTCGCTTCTCACGTCGCCGTTGTCGAACGTCTTATCGAGAAAATATGAGTTCGAGGCCGACCGCTATGCGGTTGAGAGAACCGGAAATGCCGCTGCGTTCATGTCCACGATGAGGAAGCTGGCCGATATGAACCTCGCCGATACAGCGCCGCATCCGATAATTGAATTTCTCTTTTACAGCCACCCGTCGATCGAGAAAAGAATTCGTGCAGCGGAGAAGGCGTAATGCGTCTGATCTTGACTATCGGCCGGATCGTCATCATGGTGACTGCGAATATCGGCTTTTCAATCATCGCGCTTTTCAGTCTTCTCGTTGAAAAAGACGGTCGAACTTATTTTTGGGCGGGAAGTACCTGGTCAAAGCTTTGTTTAAGAGTCTGCGGGATCGAGGTTCGGGTGCGCGGAATAGAGAACATTCGGGAGGACGGAGCTTATATCTTCGTTACGAACCATGCAAGCATGTTCGACATTCCTGCGGTGATGTCCGTGCTGCCCCGTGTGCGTATCATGTTTAAGAAAGAATTGTCCTATGTTCCTCTCTGGGGCTGGGCCCTCAGGTGGGGCCATCACATCGTGGTCGATCGTGCAAGAGGGGCCAAGGCAATGAAGAGCATCGACCGTGCGGCAGAGGCTATCAAGACCGGGGGTTCGGTAATTCTTTTTGCTGAGGGAACGCGCACGCGCGATGGTAAGCTTCTTCCGTTTAAACGAGGTGCTTTCACGCTTGCGGCGAGATCGGGCGTGCCGATCGTTCCGATCACGATCAACGGCAGCTTTAAGATCCTGCCCAAGGCGTCTCTCGATATCCGTCCGAGCCCGATTGAATTACTGATGGATAAACCGATCGACACGTCGCACATCACAAGCCGGGACGAGGAGCTCGCATTGATGAAGCGCGTGAGAGGGATCATAGAACTCAACTACAGAGAAGATATTACCTGAAGGAATAGAAATGTTGGACGCAGGAAAATATTCCTTCTGTCTCCTGCCTCCCGTATCCAGTTTTCAGTGATCTAAGTATCATTTTTTTATCGGAGAGATCATAATGGCAGTAACAATAAAGGACGTGGAGCATATTGCCGAACTCGCACGGTTGGAATTCAACGAAAAGGAAAAAGAGAAGCTGGCCCACGAACTCAATGATATCCTGAAGTATATCGAGAAATTGAACGAGCTCGATACTTCCACCGTCGAGCCGCTCTCCCATGTGATCGAGTTGAGCAACGTCTTTCGGGACGATGTCGCCAAGCCCTCAATTCCGCCGGAGGATGCCCTAAAGAACGCGCCGGCAAAAACTGATGCGTTCTTCAAAGTGCCGAAGGTGATAGGATGATGATCTATTTTCGATTTGCAATTTGCAATTTACAATTGTTTGCCCTCCATCTCTGCACGGGCAGCAATGTCTCAAATCGCATATTGGAGATTGCAAATTGAAAATCGTCGGCATCATACCGTCCCGTTACGCGTCGCAGCGGCTTCCGGCAAAATCTCTGGAGGACATTTGCGGCAAGCCGATGGTGCAGCGTGTCTACGAAAGGGCGAAACAATCTCGCTTGCTGACGGATGTCGTTGTCGCGACCGACGACGAACGGATCGAATCGGCTGTGAAGAAATTTGGCGGCACAGCGGTCATGACGCCCTCGACCATTCAGAGCGGGAGCGATAGAGTTGCCCTCGCTGCCCGGGGGCTCGATGCTGATATCATCGTTAATGTCCAGGGAGATGAGCCGTTGATCGATCCTGCGATGATCGATCAGACGGTTCAATTGCTGATCGACGACGCCTCGGCTGTCGTGGGCACAGCGGTGAAAAAGATCACCTCGCTGGACGATTTGTTGACGCCCAACATCGTAAAAGTCGTGGTCGACAAGAATAACTATGCCCTCTATTTTACACGCTCGCTCGTTCCATTCGTCCGCGATTCAGCGGAAGTGACGGACTGGCTGAAACGGGCCATGTTCTTCAAACATTTTGGGATCTACGTGTACCGCGGCTCCTTCCTTCAGCATTACGCGTCGCTGGAACCGACACCCCTCGAGCAGGCCGAGAAGCTTGAGCAGCTTCGGATCCTTGAACACGGATTTCGGGTGAAGGTAACGATCACGGAATTTGATTCGATCCCGGTCGATACTCAGGAAGATCTCAACCGCGTCCGGGCAAAAGTAAAAAATCAGCTCGTGAAATAATATCCCGTGGACCATGTACTGACCGTTCGTACATCGTTCGTTTTTAATTCTTAATTCCTAATTCTTAATTCATAATTTCGCTTAGGGTGTTCCTTGGCTACTAATCATGTAAAATATATTTTTATTACCGGCGGCGTGGTGTCGTCGCTGGGCAAAGGCATTGCCTCGGCGTCGCTTGGGTTGCTCCTCAAATCCAGGGGCCTGCGCGTGACCGTGCAAAAATTCGATCCGTATATCAACGTCGATCCGGGGACGATGAACCCGTTCCAGCACGGGGAAGTCTACGTTACCGACGACGGGGCCGAAAGCGACCTCGACCTCGGACACTATGAGAGGTTCCTGGATGTGAGCACCTCGCGGCAGAACAATTCCACGACCGGACAGATCTATTACGAAGTCATTTCGAAAGAGCGCCGCGGAGATTACCTCGGCGCGACGGTGCAGGTTATTCCTCACATCACCGACGAGATCAAAAAGCGTATCGCGCAGCTCGGCACGTCGGGCAAATACGACGTCATCATCACGGAGGTCGGGGGTACGGTCGGCGATATTGAAAGCCTGCCCTTTCTTGAGGCGATCCGGCAGTTCACGCTGCACATCGGGCGGCGTAACGCGCTGAACATCCACGTCACGCTCGTTCCTTACATCAAATCTGCCGGGGAACTGAAAACGAAGCCGACCCAGCATAGCGTTAAAACGCTGCTCGAGATCGGCGTGCAGCCCGATGTTCTTATTTGCCGGACGGAACGCCGGCTCTCGAAAGAGATGAAGGAAAAAATAGCGCTTTTCTGCAACGTCGAATCGGAGTCGGTCGTTGAAGGCAGGGACGTCGATACGATTTATGAGATTCCCCTGTTGTTTGAGAAGGAAGGCCTCGACAAGATCGTCATTGAGAAATTGAACTTAAAATGCGGCAAGAGCGATTTGCGCCAGTGGTCCCGCACGGTGAACCGGATCAAGAATCCGGGCGACCATGTCACGATCGGCGTTGTCGGGAAGTACACGGACCTGAAAGACGCTTACAAGAGCATCAACGAATCGTTCATCCATGCCGGCGCGGATAACGACGTTGCGGTAGAATTGAAATGGATCAAAGCCGAAGATCTCGACGCCGCAAATCTCGATGAATATCTCGGGGACGTGTCGGGGCTGCTGATACCCGGAGGGTTCGGTGAACGCGGAGTGGAGGGGAAGATCAAGGCGATCGGCTACGTCCGGGAACGGGGCGTTCCTTTCTTCGGGATCTGTCTCGGGCTCCAATGCGCGATCATCGAGTTCGCCCGCAACGTGTGCGGTATGAGAGGGGCGAACAGCACCGAATTCCGAAAGACAAAGTTCAACGTGATCGACCTGATGATCGACCAGCGTGGCGTGAAGAATCTCGGCGGTACGATGAGGCTCGGCGCGTACCCGTGCATTGTGCAGAAAAAAACGAGAGCACACCAGGCGTACAAAAAGGAATTGATCTACGAACGTCATCGTCACAGGTACGAAGTAAATAACAAGTTCCGCAAAAAACTGAGCGAGAGCGGAATGGTTTTCAGCGGACTTTCTCCGGACAACTCGCTCGTCGAGATCATCGAACTGCCGTCGCACCCGTGGTTTGTCGCCGGGCAATTCCATCCGGAACTGAAATCGCGCCTCCTCAGCCCGCATCCTCTTTTCAGGGATTTTGTGAAGGCGGCCGTGAAATTCCAGGAGGATAAGCATAAAAAGAAGTAGCGCTCCCGAATGGCCGACATTATCGATCCTTGAAAACCGCCCTGTGATTTCGTATCATACCGCATCACAATGCTTACTCCCGGTGGAGAAAGTGTTTACCGTCGGCGTGAACCGGACGCATGACATGCCTGAGGCCGCCGCATCGCAGCCGCCGTACAGTAAAACGAACGTCTCCCTCGGCAATGAACTCCCGCATACCGTACGCGATATCCTTTTCTGAAAAATCCAGCGGCGGCTCGCTGGCTTTTGCTTTCCCTGTACTGCAACGCGATGTGCGGAAATTACCGCTGCAGACGGGATCGGGGCATTCTGCCGATGCATCCGCAGACTTCCATCAAGGCTCAAACTTTTTTGCCGATAATTTCGCCGCCGGGCTGCATTCCTTTCCCTTCATTGCATCGGCAGAGAGACTGGTAGAGAAAGCTCACACGATTGAACATTCTGTCAATCATAGTTTCTCCCGAAAGGACCCGGGGAGAAAATGGATCCTCCGGCGGAACTCCGCATTTCGCACAAACAGAATGGATCCGCGGAGTGCAGGGTTTCTTACGTTCGCTCGCCGGACTTCTCGTCATTTTGCATTTTATTCTGCCGGCAATTGCGCTCTCCCAAGTCGACACACTGCGGTACGTTTCCACGGCTGCTCAGGACTCCAACGATGCGGGAGTTCGCTTTGAGCGAAATCTGAACACATATCTTTGGAATTTTAAAGCCGATTTCAGCAGCCGAGACAGTATCTTCATTGCGGATATCCACGAACGGTACAGTTCATCGTTCATTCAGCAGGATCAGAACTCGCTTCGCGATGAGCACAACCTCTGGCTGAATGCGTCGCGAAGGGTCTCATCACTGCTCGATCTCGACCTGGAGGCTTCGACATTCACCCTTTCGGACAACCAATCGCTCGATGTCAGCAATGCTGCGTTGAATACCGGTCTCGTCGGTGTAACGGTGCGCGCGCTGCCGTACGTCTTCGTTTCCCCGCTCGTCGGCTTTCGCGTCGACCGACAGCAGGATCAAACAGATCAAGGCTGGAATTACAAACTCTCCTCCGAACTGGATACCGTCGACATCGACGGGTACCAAACGCTCGCATCGATCCGGCTGAATGTCAGCAATTTGTCTCCCAGGTATTTCCGGAGCAACGGTGCCCAGTTGTTTTTCGCGAAGGATTTTCTCGAAGGGTCGTTTGACAGCCTCCGGTTTCAATGGTCCAATAACAGGTGGGATTTTTATATTCCTGCCGACAGCGTTATGCAAAAGGAGTTCGGGGTGAAGTATAATATTCGCAGCAGGGTGGACGAGATCTATAATGTTTCCAATACGCTTCATTACGCTGTCGGAAAACAGCTCTCGGCTGTTGTCCAGACGCTCGTCGAGACACGGACAATCAGCAATGCATTCCGCTACAAATCTCTTCTCGAACCAACACTGATACCTTACGACGTTGTCGTGCAAGAGCAGCGTCTTGAAGGAGGGGTCGATCTCAACTACCGCGATGCCGCCAACGTCTTTGCCTCAGTCGGCATCCGGTCAAGCGAACGAGATGAAAGGCATATCCTTCAAAAGATAACCGGAGTGGATAAGGACATCCAGGAAAACGCGTCCGAAGAGGAAACACAGCTGGACAATGACGCGCGGAGAACGACGCTGCGCGGGATCTTCTCCATGCCGGTTTCTTCGAACGACTTTGTCTCCTTTGAAAGCTCTGCCGGCATTCTTCGTTACGATACCCCCGATTCGACGAACACCGACGACAGGGACGAACTCCTCATTACGCTCTCGGGCAGGGAATCACACCGATGGAACGAGTATTTTGAAATCGCCTTCACCGCTGAGGCGACGCTGACCCACGTTGTCTACTTGTTTGCCGACAGGAGTGCGAATAACAACTGGAACCGTATCTTTCGGCTGGCTCCGGAATTGACCTATACGCCTGCGCCTGCGCTCAGATCCACAAACACCTTCGAAGTCCTGGCTAATTATACGGTGTTCGATTACGAAACGATTGTTCCGACAGTGCAAAGCTATTCATACAGGCAATTTGCATTTCTCGATTCGACATCGTATGATATGACATCGCACGTGGGAGTTGACTTTCTTTTACATCTTCGGCTGTATGAGCGGGGGCAGCTGGAGTGGAAGGCTTTTGCCGAACGGCCCCAGCAGTACTTCGAGGAGGTAACTTTTTCTCCGGCGGTGCGGTATACGATAGAAGAGAAACTTATCTGCGCCGCAGGGTTCCGTTCGTTCGTGCAGAACAGGTACTTGTATGACGGGGCAGCTCGAGTAGCAGACGGGAATTTCTTCAGCTATGGGCCGACGACGTCCATCGTGCTCATCGTCCCGCCGGGATGGAAACTCGAGATTCAAGGGTGGAAGGAATTTCAAAGAGAGACAAACCAGCCAATACGCAGCGTGTCGAATATCATGATGTCGGCAAAAGCGAATTTTTGAAGAGGACCTCAGTGACAGCACACTCTGAGCGGCGAACGATGCAGAAAACCTTCAGGATGACCATGGTAAGTGATCCGAAGAACGTCCATAGGGTGGAAGAATTCCTCCTCAAAATGAATTCTGCGCTGCATATTGACGACGAGAAGTTCGGGTCGTTGCTCGTCGTCGTTACCGAGGCTGTCAATAATGCGATCATCCACGGGAACAAAAGGAACCCGTCTAAGAAAGTTATTCTCACATGCACACGCCGGGGGAATGTTCTCGTGATCAAGGTGAAGGACGAAGGAAAAGGGTTCAACCCGAGCGCTGTCCCGAACCCGATCCACGAGGATAACCTCTTGCGCGAAAGCGGCAGGGGCGTTTTTTTGATGCATCAACTGATGGATAAGGTCAGCTTTAACGCGAACGGCAATGAAGTGACGATGATGATGAAGATTCACTGATGACGAACGTGACCCTCACCTTGGAGGTGAGGGTCACCTTTTTTTAATCACAACTTTACCTTCTCCAAGTTTGATTTTACCTCGTCGGCGGATTTTTTCAGGGCTGCCGATTCTTCGGGGCTCAGTTTGATTTCCATGATCTGCTCGATGCCGTTCTTCCCCAGCTTCACCGGTACCCCCACGACGGTATCCCTCAATCCGTATTCGCCCTGCAGGTACGCCGCGCATGGAAGAATCCGCTTTTTGTCCCTCACGATCGATTCCACCATCTGGACCGCGGCCGATGACGGCGCATAGTATGCGCTGCCGGTTTTCAGATAATTGACGATCTCGATTCCGCCGTTGCGTGCACGGGTCACGAGAGCATCGATCTTTTCCTGCGGCAGCAGGTCACTCAGGGGAATTCCTGACACGGATGTATAACGGGGAAGCGGTACCATCGAATCGCCATGCCCGCCGAGGACAAAGGCCGTGACATCTTCGACCGAGACATTCAGTTCCATCGCAATGAACGACCGGAAACGCGCCGTGTCCAGCACGCCCGCCATTCCGATCACGCGGTGTCTGTCGAAACCGCTGACCTTGAGAGCGACGTAGACCATGACATCGAGCGGATTAGAAACGACAATGAGGATCGATTTCGGGGATTTTGCCACGGCCTGTTCGGTTACCGTTTTGAGAATTCCGGCGTTGGTGTTCAGAAGATCATCGCGGCTCATGCCCGGTTTGCGTGCGATGCCGGCGGTGATGACAACGATATCGGAGTTTGCGGTCGCGTCGTACGTGTTTGTGCCGGTAACTCTCGAATCGAATCCTTCTACCGGCGCCGATTCGTACATGTCAAGGCCCTTGCCCTGAGGGAGTCCCTCGACAACATCCACAAGAACAACTTCGTTTGCCAATTCTTTTTCTGCGATGCGCTGCGCGGAAGTCGCGCCTACATTGCCGGCACCGATCACTGTAATTTTCATGATTGACTCCAGGAATAAGTTGGATGTTGATGTTGCGCAGAGAATGAGCACTGCAATAAAGACACTACAGCTCAAAGACCCTAGGCGCGTTTCCTAATTCAAAAATGTGATGACTCGAAAGTTCTATTGTTCCCAGTGTTCTTCGGGAGATCGCGGCAATCTTTCCTGCGGTGTGGGTAAAACAAACTAAAAAAAATGCGCAAGAGCGAAACTCTTACGCATGGAGTATTTTTTCAGCACGAAGAGATTGTCTCCGTTTATGCCGTGACGATAGAAATTGCCTGCCGCGTTTTTCCTACCCGTTGAAACTTCACAACGCCGTCTGTGAGAGCAAACAGCGTGTCGTCGCCGCCTTTCGCAACATTAGCGCCGGGATGGAATTTTGTTCCGCGCTGACGCACTAGGATCGTTCCGGCAAGAACTTTCTGACCGCTGAAGCGTTTGACGCCGAGCCGCTGGGCATTGCTGTCTCGTCCGTTACGGGAGCTTCCGCCCCCTTTTTTGTGAGCCATACTTCAATCTTCCTTATGCTATCGATGTAATTTCTATGTGGGTGTATTGCTGCCGATGTCCCCGTTTCACGCGGTAGCCCTTGCGCTTCTTTTTCTTGAACACAATGACCTTTTCGTCCTTGACGTGCGCGAGGACCTTGGCACTGACTGAAGCTCCTGAAACGACAGGAGCGCCAACCTTCACCTCTTTGTCGTTGGAAAGGAGAAGCACCCTCTCAAATGTTACGCTGCTGCCGACCTCATTCTCCAGCCTCGGCACGTAGAGCTTTTCTTCGGGATTCACTTTATACTGCTGCCCGGCGATCTCAACGACTGCATACATCGGATACATCCTTCCTCAGAATAATGGTATTTCAAAATTGGACTATCATAATACCAAAAAAATGCAAAAAAGTCAACGGAAAGTTGAGATAAAAATGGGAGAGAGCTCAACAGATGCCGGACATCAGTTGGCTAATGATCGGCCAAGTCTCGAATTAAATGCGCTTTTGGGGCAAGATGTCCGGCATTTTCTCACAGCGTCCACAGAACCGCTTTCTCGTTCCCAAACTCCGTTTGGGAACGAATGATTATCTTGCTAAGATTTTCCATTCGAGCGATTTGCGTTTCGTTCTCAATCAGAGATTCGGAGCAAGGCAATAACGGGACCTACATTGTCCACAGGACCGAAACGATGATCTGCGCAAGGATGATCTTGGCGATCATCGAAGCTGGATACACAGTGGCATACCAGACATTCGGCTGCTCGTTTTGAGCCTGCTGGTTCGCAAAGGCTAGGCATGCCGATTGGGTCGACATACCCGCGACAATTCCCATTACCGTGGACATCGGCAGTTTTAAATATTTATATGCGACGATTAGCGTGAGGACAACGACGGCGGTTGTGGTCAACGCACCGGCCGCGATCAATTCCCATCCGCCGGTCTGGAAGATTGTCCCAAAACCATAACCGGCTTTTGTCCCGATCCCTGCCAGGAAGAAAACGAGTCCCGTTTGCCGCAACACAAGATTGGCGTTGAAGGGGAGAGCCCAGAGGATGGGGCCGGTGCGCTCGAGCCGGCCGAGGACAAGGGCAACGACGAGCGGCCCTCCCGCAAACCCAAGCTTGAACACCATACCGTGCGGGAGCGGCAAGGGGATCATTCCGACCATGACTCCGAGCACGATGCCGAACGAGATCGACAAAAAATCGGTCTCGGAAATTGCCTTCATCGAGTCGCCGAAGTAGTTGGTGATACGGTCCAGGTTTTCGAGGCGCGTGACGACACGGATTCTGTCTCCCATCTCAAGGATCGTGTCGGGCGATGGGACGAAATCGACGTCGCCGCGGCGAAGGCGGGTGATCGTGGCTCCGAATTCTATTTCAAGATTCAGTTCGTGAATGCGTTTGCCGACGACCGATGAGCGCGACACGAAAATGCGCCGGAAATCGATCCCGGTATTGTCGAGGGGAAGGTGATCGGGAGATTCTTCACCGAATAATATTCGTGCCCGCTCGAGCGCATCGTGCGTCCCTACTGCAACGACACGGTCGCCGGCCCCAAGGACAGTGTCGGGCCGAACGATCTCAATGAGTTCCCCTTTTTTAATGCGGCTCAGAGTAAATGCCGGCTGACCAAGGAGCTGAAGCGCCTGCGCTGCGTTTTTTCCATCAATCGCTGGATTCGTGATATGAAACGTCCGGCTCACGATAATGTCGGATCCGGATTCCCTCAAGCGCGTTGTTTCTTCTTTTACAAAGTCGACTTTGAATATTTTTATGAATACGAAAGACCATAGCAGCACTCCGAGCACGCCGAATGGGTAGGCAAGACCGTACGTGACCACTGGACTATTGGCGTTGAGGTCGGCAACATCGTGCGGAAGGTTTGCAGAAAGAGTTTTTGCCGTCTCGACAGTCGCAGCAAGAGCAGGAGTGCTCGTCAACGCGCCGCAAAATAATCCCGCGGCGCTTGCCGGAGAGATCCCGAGGGCTTTCCAAACCGCAAATGTGATCAGCGCGCCGACAACAAGCATAAGAGCTGCGAGGCCGTTGGTGTGCAAACCCCGTTTCTGGAATGAAGCAAAAAAACTCGGACCGGACTGCAAACCGACGGCATAGACGAAAAGTACGAGACCGATAATGTAGATGTATTCCGGGAGGCCGAGCCGCTTGTCAAGAGCGCCGAAGGCGATCCCGACGAACAGCACCGCAGAAACGCCGAGGCTGAATCCGAATATTCGGATCTGGCCGACGAGATAGCCAAGACCGATAACGGTAAAGAACAAAAGGAGCTGGTTTTCTGCGAAAAAATCTATGAGCGGCTGCATTTTTCCGGATTTTCGAAATTGAAGGGAAATAACAAGAGAGGACTCTTGACTTAATCTTTACGAAAATTTACATTAACGCACTAATGTAAGGAAAATGGCGGGGAGATTCAATGCACTGTAGGGCTTGAATCCAGACGGTAAGCCGAGAATAACAACGTATTCTTTTCCGGACGCAAAATTTCACCCAGCGCGCGGCATTGCTGTCTCTGTGATCGCGTCTGTCCGGTTGAACTTGTTTTCCATTATCCTATCAACAAGGAGATTGTCATGATCGTTGTCCGCGAGGTATTTCAATTGAAATTTGGGAAAGCCAAAGAAGCGAAAGCTGCATGGAAAGAATTCGCTGCGCTTCGCAAAAAGCATGGTCTCTCTGAGAACCGTGTGCTCGCGGACTACACCGGTCCATACTATACGTTTGTCATTGAAGACACGTTCGATGACATCGCAGCTTTTGACCGTTCGTTGAAGAGCGAGCTTGGAATGAAAGAGTTCGGCGAGTGGTATCATGTCAAGTTTGCGCCGCTCGTTGAATCCGGCAGGCGCGAAATTTATTCAGTGGTCGAGTGAATTGAATTCACACCTTATCCCATCACGGAGGTATAATGAAATCTTTCTCCGGATCCACGGCTATGCTTATCGCCGTATCGTTGTGGATCGGCCTCAGCGCCAATCTTCTCGGCGCCCCTGCGGACAAAGAAGCCGTTTCCCAGCAGACCGTGGGAAAATCGATCTATGAAACACATTGCGCCCAATGCCATGGAGCAGATGGAAAAGGTGAGGGTGTAGGTTCGGCGCTGCTGAATCCCCGGCCGCGAAATTTCACCACCGGCATGTTCAAATTTCGCTCGACCGAATCCGGCAGTCTTCCGACGGATGAAGACCTGATGGCCGCGATCAACAACGGCCTGCACGGGACGTCCATGCCGGACTGGGCGCCGTTCATCAAAGGCGATTCGCTCAAGCAAGTGGTCGATTATGTAAAAGCATTCTCCCCGCGTTTTCAAAAAGATAAACCCCGTCCCGTTCATGTGGGATCTCCTGTTCCGTATTCGGCAGCAAGCGCCGCAGCGGGGAAAAAGGTCTACGCCAAATTGCAGTGCGCTGATTGCCACGGAACAGACGGCGCCGGAACGGGTGCTGTGGCGAAAGACTTCCAGGATGAATGGAACTTCGAAACCTATGCAGTGAATTTGACCGAGCCGTGGACATTCCGTGGAGGAGCGACGGCCCGCGATATCTATCTCCGGTTCAGGACTGGAGTTGATGGGACGCCAATGCCTTCGTTTGCCGGCGCTGCAAGCGAGAAGGAAATGTGGGATCTTGCAAACTACGTGGTTTCGATCGCGCGCAAGCCTGTATGGAATATGAATGAAAATGAAGTGAAGGAATTCTATTCGAAGCTTGATGCGCAGGAAAAAGCCGACCCGGTTCAGCGCGGAAAATATCTTGTCCGGTCCATCGGCTGTGCAGGATGTCATTCGAAGTACACCGACGATATGCGGATCGTGGAGGGGTCACAGCTCTCGGGAGGGTTGACGTTTGACCTCTATCCATTCGGCAAATATGTAACACGAAACCTTACTTCGGATAATGAAACCGGTCTGGGCAACTGGACCGACCAGGAAATCAAAAGGGCAATTACCCAGGGAATTTCCCGCGATGGAAGAAAATTTCTGCCATTTCCGATGCCGTGGGCTGCATTTTCTGCCTTAAAGGAAGATGATCAAAATGCGATCGTTACGTACCTGCGGACCGTGCCAGCAGTGCATCATAAGATTCCTGATCCGGATAAACCGAACGTCTTCACGTATTTGTGGGGAAAGTTTAAGATGCTGGTCCTGAAGGAACGAATTCCGGCGCCGGCCTATCCGATGAAGGAACCGGAGGACCAACAAAAGTCCGTATCACAAAATCTTTCAGGTGTCGACAAGAATATTGCCGCGCACGATGAACACGCAAAGGTGGTGCAGCGATGAAGAAGATATTGAAATGGGCCGGCATCGTTGCGGTGTGTTTAATAGTGATAGGATTCATTGCATTCCTATATCTCATTCCACCGTTTGATCTCCTTCCGCGCGAAGCCTTTACTAAGCCGCACGCCGAGGTGGTTGCATCAGCCCTTGAGAAAATCGACGACCCTGTCGAGCGAACGATTGCTCAGAGGGGAGAGTACATCATGTCGTATTCTGATTGCAGCGATTGCCACACTCCTCAGGGGGACCAAGGGCCGAACTGGAACGAATTTCTTGCGGGAGGAGCCAAGTTTGAGTTAAGGAACATCGGAACGCCGTATTCACGCAACCTTACACCGGACCCTGAAACGGGCCTTGCCCGCCGAACGGATGACGAAGTAAAACGGGTGCTGAGAAGCGGCATTTTTCATGATGGGAGGTTTTTCCATCCGACAACGATGCCCTGGCCGGGATTTTCCAACATGAACGAGGAAGACCGCCATGCCCTCGTTGTGTATCTCCGGCACATCAAACCGGTGAAACATAAGGTGCCGGAGTGGTCTGCAGAAAGTTCGGACGCTCTATATTTATTTTACCCGTACGATTACGCCGAGCACGAGAAAAAGTAAGACGCGCAAAAATCAGGCATTAGTCCCTCACGCAAAGCCGGAAGGCGCAAAATGATAGGAAGAAAGGAACCTCAATGGACAGGTATTTAGTGGAATCGCCCCATACAAAAGATGACTGTACACATGTTATCAAGCAAGTCGAGGCGCTTGGTTACCTTACTCATTTTGAGTGGGGCTGTGCCTCCGGCGACCATACAGGCTTCGCCATTATTGAAGCCGAAAACGAGGCGCAGGCGAGAATGGTTGTGCCGTCGATGAGCAGGAAGCAAGCGAGGGTAGTGAAGCTGAATAAATTTACGCCCGAGATGCTGAGAGCGGCACACTAAGGATCGTCAAATAAGGTCCGCGAGCGAACCGAATTCGGCGTCGAAGAGTCGTTTGTACGTGCGGACGGCAAATCCGTCCGTCATGCCGGCAATATGATCACAAAGTAAACGCATGCGCTGGTTCGGGTTGGCTGTGTTGCGCACGCTCTGTTCGGCATCCCGCGGCAACAGATTTGTTTTTGATTTTTCTTTTCCGATGTAGTTTTCTTCAAACGCCCCGAATATTTTTTTCAGGATGTACCCGCCTTTGTGCTCGAGCTGGTGGAGCTGAGGCGAACGGAAAACCAGGTCGATGGAGATCTTTTTATACAATTCAGATTCCCGCTGAATTGACTGGTCGATTTCCAGCCGATAGCAATAACGCTTCGTCATTCCGCTCATGAAATTCTTCCATTCGCTGAGGCTGCACGCCTGAATGAAGTAACCGATCTTTCCCGCAATGATCTTCTCCAACTGTCTGGTCGTTATCGCACGAAGAATTTCTTCGAGTGAACGATTCTCATCCGGGGATAGTGTTCGATCGCCCGCCCATCTCTCGATTTTTTCTTTGTTGATGATGCCGGAATGGATCCCGTCGGCGAGGTCGTTAAGAGAATACGCCGCATCGTCCGACCAGTCCATTATTTGACATTCGATGCTCCGGAACGAATTGAGCTTTTTTCCCGCGCTCCACTCTCCGGGTACCGGTGCGCCGCCGAACGCAAAATCCACGTGACTCGACTGTTCATCGTACACGAAATGATTCTCGGGATTATCGAGTGCACCGTGGAGCGTCTTGTATTTCAGGATGCCGTCGAGGAAGGCACGGGTCGGATTCATCCCCTGCCGTTCCCCGCCGGAGGAGTAGATGGTCTCGGCAATAAGCCGAAGCGTCTGTGCGTTCCCCTCGAAGCCGCCGAGCGGCTTCATCAATTCGTTGAGGGTTCGTTCGCCGGAATGCCCGAAGGGAGGATGGCCGAGGTCGTGTGAAAGGCAGATGGCTTCCACAAGGTTCGCATCGATCGTAAATTCGTCCGAGAGGAGGGGGCTTTTGTGCTGGAGAAATTTGCAGATTGACCGTCCGATCTGCGCGACCTCCAGCGAATGCGTGAGCCGGGTCCTGTAAAAATCGTACTCTCCGGAAAGAAAGACCTGAGTCTTTGCCTGCAATCTTCGGAACGCGGAAGTGTGAATGATCCTGTCGCGGTCAATCTCGAACGGCGAGCGGTAATCCGATGCGCGTTCCTTTGTCAGACACTGCATGTCGAATTCATTATAGAATGTATTTTCCATTCATCCGCTTATGGTGATGTGTGATATTCGCCAGGCACGAGTTCCCCTCCCCACACCCGGTCGACCTTTTCAACGATGGAGCGATAAAATTCTTCGTGGCGCTGCTGCGGCACCAGGAAAAAAACGACCTTGGGAGTCTTGAACGAATAGACGGTCGCGGCGCCCATCTTCTTGATAAAATCGGCTGCTCTTAATATAGTAAATCTTTCCCTCTCCATCCGCGGGTAGTGTTGATAAATGAGGAGCGAATGTCCGTTTGAAAAGAAGTGAACGGCTTCGTGCCAATATAAGTACTTGTTCGAACCACGCCTCCCGCGGGGAATGCTTTGGACCTCCATTCCGTTGTCGGGGTCAAAAAATAGAAGGCACGGCCGCCGTAACTGCTTGTCGAGGCGTTGAAAGTACTTGCTCCTGTTTTCGTCGGTTAGAAGAAGGGAATAGAAAGTTGCTGAAGGAACAAGACCAGCCTGTTCGACGGAAGCGATATCCCGCTGACGCTTCTTGATCACCGTGTTGCGAAGGAAATCAAATAGCTCGGGGTCGAATGAACGCCAGGAATTCGGATTGTCGAGGTAGCCGGTGAATTTGCCGTCGCCGCGTGAGTCGTCCGCAGTGAGCATCCAGCACACGGCGATCTTATTCCTTTTCCCAGCACCAAGAATGCGCAGAAGACCGTATTTCCTGTAATCGTTGATATCGCCAAAATACTGATTTTTCACTGGGTGGTGTATGATAATTGTAATGTTTGCGCTCTTACCAGCCGGATAGAAAATAGGAATTCGCCTTCCGAAAGACCAGAGCTGAAAAACCATCGTGCACAAAGTTATTTAGTTAGGCCTATTTGAACTAATTCCTAAAATACTTATCTTGTTGCGAACTTTTTCCTAATTAGTTAATTGAATTTCACCAAAGGAGTACACTTCCGGATGTTCACAATGAATGCGGAGCTTATGGGTCCCGACGGCGGAGCGAATAAAGCACTCGGCACAGAACTGAAACTTGCAGACACGGTAGAAGTTGGCATTGAGAGGAGAAGAAGTTATGCGGTGGAAGGAGTACGCAGAGCTCGGACTGAGGAAGTGGAAAGTGATGATCAGCACTTTTCCAACGAACATGATGAGGTCTGCAATGAAACGTTTTTCTCTTTCAATCTTATTCCTGTTGCTGTTAGCCGCGCCCGCAACTCTGCCGGCACAAGATCAATCTTCGGTTTCCGCTCAAAGAATTGACGCCGGTGACACGGCGTGGATGCTTATCTCCACGGCCCTTGTCATGCTCATGACCCCCGGCCTTGCTCTTTTTTATGGGGGCATGGTACGGAGAAAGAATGTCCTTGGGACGGTCATGCAGAGCTTTGTCGCTCTGGGCGTCATCTCGATCCAATGGGTTCTTATCGGTTACAGTCTTGCATTCGGACCGGATATCGGACACGTTATCGGCGGACTGCAATGGGCCGGGCTGCACGGGGTCGGATTGGAGCCGAACGCCGATTATGCGCCCACGGTACCCCATGAACTGTTCATGATCTTCCAGATGATGTTTGCGGTCATCACCCCCGCGCTCATTACCGGGGCTTTCGCCGAGCGATTCAAGTTCAAGACCTACCTCGTCTTCCTGGTCCTTTGGTCCACGTTCGTCTATGCTCCCATCGCACATTGGGTTTGGGGAATCGGCGGATGGATCCATGATCTTGGGGCTCTCGATTTTGCCGGCGGGCTCGTCGTTCATATCAGCTCAGGAGTTTCTGCTCTGGTTGCGGCGATCATTATCGGCAAAAGAAGAGGGCACAGCGGAGAGTTGATGCCGCCGCACAACCTGACGTTGACACTCCTTGGTGCGGCCCTCCTCTGGTTCGGATGGTTTGGGTTTAATGGCGGAAGCGCCCTTGGATCGGGGGCGCTTGCAACGGCAGCTTTTGTTGCGACACATCTCGCCGCTGCCGCTGCAACGCTTTCGTGGCTTTTCATCGAGTGGTGGCATCGAGGCAAGCCAACAGTTCTCGGCGCGGCATCGGGCGCCGTAGCGGGACTTGTGGCAATTACGCCCGCTTCAGGATTTGTCGGCCCGATGTCTGCCGTCGTCATCGGTCTGCTGGCTGGAATGGTCTGTTATTTTGCGGTCGGCTTGAAGAGCAAACTCGGGTATGATGATTCACTCGACGCAGTAGGTGTTCACGGAGTCGGGGGTACTCTTGGAGCGCTCGCTACCGGATTGTTCGCTTCAAAAGCGATCAATGCCGCAGGGAGCAACGGCTTATTTTTTGGGAGCGCTTCACTGCTCGGCGTCCAGGCATTAAGCGTTGTTGCAGCCATCGTTTATTCATTCACTGTTACGTGGGTGATTCTGAAAGTTCTCGACGCCACAATGGGCGTGCGCGTCAAGGATGTTGAAGAAATGGAAGGATTGGACCTGAGTCAACACGGCGAGACAGGATATTCTTTCTGAATTTACCTGGATAACGCCGGCTTTTTTCCCGGCAGGCTGCCCGTGAGCGCGCCGGCCTCGATCTCGTACGCCTTCGCCGCGTAGCGGTCGGCGAGATCGGGTTTCCCGAACGATTGCTCGTACAATGCACGCTGCGTCAGCATCCGGGCGTACGTTGCTTGAATTTGCTGAGTGTACATGTCTCTTTTCCGATATGGACGGTAGGCAAACGCTGGAAATTCCAAAGGGTGGTAGATCGAATCACCATAGAGCCGGTATGCCAGCCCTTCGGGAACCCGGCGGTAATGCGCGGCAAGGTGTGATTCAATTTCGCCCGTCACGTACACCGGCACGCTGTCGATGTTATGATCGATGAAACTGTCGATCATCCTGTTATACCTTGCCTCGATGACAGCGGGATCGTACGGTGTGTCATGCTCGAATTTATACAACTCCTCCAGAAACGCCGCTATTTCTCTCTTCGATTTTTCATACAGCACTGGATGGTCCTTCTCCATCTGCAGATAGTACCATGACCGTCGGAGCAGTTCTTTGTCGATGACCGTCACGTCTTCACGGACGTGTTTGATGTATTGGAAGTAGTACGATGCCGAGACAAAGTCATCCCACTGGTACGAAATAATGATCGCCTTAGGTTTTACGTTCGACAATAATGTCGTGGCATAATCCTCCACGAGATAATTGCTGCTTGCGTCTGCTTCAGACCAGTTTCCCGAAAGTTCAGCGGCGACGACTGCGAAGAAGACTGCTGCGACAGCGGCTTTCCCCCAGCTTTTTTTAAACATCATCCACGCCTCAAGCGCTCCAAATCCCGCAAACATGGCGAGAGCAACATACGCCAGTAGAAAATACGAATCGATGTCGTTGATATCATAATTGATCGTGTAAGCGATGCATCCCGCCAGGAGCAGGAAAACGAAGGCAAATATCCGGCGGTGATTCAACAGCAGCTTCCATGCGCCGAAGAGTGAGAAAAGAAGCGGCAGATAATAAAATTCTACCGGCGCGGCATTCACAAACCGGTTCCACTGTTTTGCGGCTGCGGCCGAAGATGAAAACATCCATATGCGGTATTGTTTGCCTGAAACATGCCATAGGATTCTCTCAATCGTTGCTGGATATCCCCAGTTCAGAACCGGCTGCTGCACCGTCCTTATTGGAAAATAGACGTAAACCGAAAGACCCAGGACAAAAGGGATGGCAAGAATGCACAACAGCCGGATTCCTTCTTTTGAAAGGCGAAACGCCGAGAAGTAGAGAAAAATAAAGGCCGGCGCCAAAAGGATGGTTGTAAGATGGTTCGTGAAGCTCAATCCGAGCACATAGGCAAAGAGAAACCATTTATGCTGGTCGATCGCCTGTTCTTCGAGATAACTAAAAACAGCACGGAGAAAAATAAGAAGAGTTGCGCTCAAGAGAAAAAGATGAAAAGCGTACACCTCGATCGAGGTCGCCTGGTCCCAATATGTTTGCGAAAATGCAAGCACCAGCGCAGTGAAGGAAGCGGGCATCACCGAATGGTATGGGTCCGGCGATTTGATGCCGGTTCGGAATAGCAGGAGCATCGCATAATACAGCAGCACTGCCGCGGAAGAAGTTGCGAGCGCGCAAAATATATTCAACCGCACGATCTCCTCACTTGCGATAGGCAAATGTGAAAAAATGTGCGTGACAAGAGTCCAGAGGGGGTACCCGGTTGGATGCGCAATGCCGAGGATGTACGGTACAGTTGCTAGCTCTCCGCTGTCGATGAACCCAACGGTTACAGCAATGGTCCGGAGGTAGACGAAAAATATCACGAGCCAAAGGATGGCTGCGGCAACGTGATCCCGGTATTTACTCTCGAATAATGACTTCATGCGAGCGACTCGAGAATCGATTCAAACAATGAGCGTGTTTCTTTCATGGACGCGCGGAGCGATGAGAGCATCTCCATTCCG
Source organism: uncultured Chitinophagaceae bacterium (assembly GCA_964439265.1). GTDB lineage: Bacteria > Bacteroidota > Ignavibacteria > UBA10030 > UBA8401 > JAGVPT01. Next base: position 38,629 of record CAYTOA010000016.1, on the reverse strand, counting down.
GCCGGATATTTCAGCAGACGCGCAAGGTAGTCGAGAGAATCCTCATCGGCTGGAACAACATGATTTCTCACGTCGAGGCCGAGACGCAGCGCCGTCTCAACACGCCGGAGCAGTCTGTAGTGATTGCCGATAATCGCAATGTTTTCTGAGTTCGATAAGCCGCGTGCATATTGTTCCAAGAGATCATACACATTAGTCATCGCATATGCATTCTTTCTCCTGGAGAGCTGAAGCGCTTGGACCGCAAACTCTGCATCCATCAACCCGCCGGCGCCAAGTTTGATATCCAGGAATTCTGAGGACGAAGTACGGCTTCTCGACTCCGTCTTTCGCCGCATCGCAAGAATTTCTTCCGTCCATCCCTCAGGCAACGGGGACTGATAGATCGACCCGCGTATGGAATCCATGATCTCCGCCGAGAAATCTTTGTCGCCGGAAATGGTTCTGGCCCGCGTCAGCGATTGACGCTCCCACAATGATGCACGCTCGTTAAGATATTCAAAGTATTGCCCCCGCGCAACGGCGAGAGGTGCGTTCCTCCCTTCCGGACGCAAACGTGCATCAATATCGTACAGTTTTCCCGCCGATGAAGCGCGCGAACATTCCGTCATGATATTTGACGCAAGCCGTTCACATTTTTCGGCATCCTGCTTCCTCTTCGCCTCGAACAGGAAGACAACGTCGAGGTCCGATCCGAAGTTCATTTCGCTTCCGCCGAGCTTTCCCATCCCGACGATGCAAAAACGGACTCCTTTCGCGATCTTTAGTTTTTTTCGTTCTTGCTCATAAAGGAATGAAAGCGCCGACGATGCAATGTCTGACAAGGAACGGAACAGCGCGTATTCGTCTATCGTGCCGAGAATGTACCGTACCGCCAGTTTACATTCTTCAACCGCTTTCCATAAGTGCACGCTTACTCCTGGCGGGGCAGGGACGACATCTTCGCGAAGCACTGTTTCGACACTCGTGAGGACCTGTTCAGCAAGCCCTGGGGAAAGTGCAAATTGTCTTGCGAGCATTCCGCTGTGCGCACATATCGTTATGAAAGACCTGCGGAAATTCTTCTCGGCGCAAAGAGAATACATGGCGTCGGGAGAAGGAAACGACGACAAGATTCTTTCACAATGGGCGAGCGCTTGATCGGGGGCAATCGAGGCGCTGATCTCATCCAGCAGGGGCTCTGCGACGCTTTTGAACAATGTTCGTGTTCGTTCGGGAAATTCTTTCTTCCCCAAAAGATTTGTTCCATACAGCATTCTGCGAAGCGTCCGGATCGTTTTCTCATTATTCCCTAACCGGTAACGTCCGGCGAAGCTTTGTGAGAAGTCGGAACCCGGCTTTTCGTTTAGAAAAAGCTCAACATCGGAATGGCGCCCGAAGTCCCTTTTCGTGAAGACGGTCTTGAAGATGCGGCGAACATTCAGCAAATGGCCGGCGAGAAGTTTCTCGAACTGATCACTGGGTATGGCCATTCGCAGCGCGATTTTTTTTCGTTCGCGTGCCGCCTCCGGAAGCGAGTGAGTTTGAGCGTACGCGAGCATTTGCAGGCGATGTTCGAGAATTCTGAAGAAGCAGTACGCTTCGCGAAGCTGTGCCGCTTCCCGGCCGGAAAGGAGATGCATCGAATGAAGCAGCGTTACCGCTGCGAGCGTATTTGATGTCCGGAGAGAGGCATTTTTTCCTCCGTTCAGCAGCTGCAGGGCCTGAACGATAAATTCAATATCGCGAATTCCTCCCGCGCGGAGTTTGATATTCCGCTCGTCGGAATTCGATTCGATGCGGGCTTTGATCCGGGATATCTCTTCGATAGGATTTTGGAAAAAAGTCCGGGGGTAGATGAACGGCGAAAGTGCGCTGAGGAACTTTTGTGCGAAAATCTTGCCCCCCGAAATGTAACGAGCCTTGATCAGCATTTGACGTTCCCATAACTCGCCGCGGGATTCGTAGTACAGAACAGCGGACTCGAATGAGCGGATGAGCGCTCCCGCTTTCCCGTCCGGCCGGAGACGCATGTCAACTCTGTAGAAATACCCTTCCTCGGTTGGATGAGAAAGGCTTTGCACGACAAGCTCAACGAAGCGGACAAAGAACTCCCCGTGTGTCATCGCAAACGAAGAGGATGACCCGATCTCCCCGTCCTCATCGTAGACTGCCATAAGGTCGATGTCGGAACTGTAGTTGAGTTCTTCTCCGCCCAGCTTTCCGAGGCCGATGATCGCCCAGGCAGTTGCCGGCTCGCCGCCGAATTGATTCTTTAATTCTGTCCATGAAAGTTCTGCGACCCGGACGGTAACCGCATCGGCAAGGTGCGATAGTTCGCGCATTGTGGTTTCAAGGTCGGCCAATCCAAGGATATCCCTCACACCGATCCGGAGCATCTCGCGCCGTTGAAACCGTTTCAGGACATTAAGCTTGCGGGAGTGCGATTGGAACGGCTCGATGCTCTGACGCGAAGCGTTCAGGAATTCCTCTTTTGTCCTCGACTGATCAAGAACGGCCGTTGCGGTAAGCCATCGGAACAGCTCAGGGTCACGGATGAGGATGTCCGAAAAATACTGCGAAACGCCGAAGATCAGCACAAGCGTCTCGAGCAGGACGGGATGTTCGCTCAGGTCGCGAAGGATTGCGGCCTGATTGAAGCTTGATTCGACAAATCGAAGGAAGTTGGTGGACGCCATCGTTTCATCCGCCGAATTGAAGAGCTGTTTCTCGAGAGGGACAAAGAACATCGATGCCCGTTCGCCAAGTCCCGCATCGAAAAAGATCTTCTCGATGGTCTTGATATGCTGAGCCGTAACGGACGATAATTTGTGCGATGAAGAAAGCGTGGACGGGGTCATCGAAGACTGCTGAATGAATGCACGTTCGGTGGTCATAGTATAGATAAAACGGGGAGAAAATTCAATCTTCGCGCCCTGAATTGATTTTTCCCCGCGCTTCGGCTATATTACGCCGTCGCAGCCTTCCAATCGAGAAAGAGGACCTCATGGTGAAACTTATCGCGCTGTACAAAAAACCGGACGATGTTTCAGCGTTCGACAAACATTACACGGATGTGCATGCTCCGTTGGTGAAAAAATTACCCGGTCTCCGCCAGATGGAAATCTCGAAGATCACCGGTTCCGCGATCGGCGAGACTCCCGAGTATTTGATGTGCGAGATGTATTTTGACTCAAAGGATGCACTCGATGCGGCGCTTGCATCTCCCCCGGGGCGCGTCGCCGGAAAAGATCTGATGGGCTTCGCCGCAAAATATGTGACGCTGATGTACGCCGATGTAACATCCCGCGAAAGCATCAAGACCTTTGAAGACTAAAACTCTGCGGCGGCAATTCATGGAAACGCAAATTCCTTTTCCTCTTCATAGCGAAGTAAAACGATTCATATGAAAAAATATTCCCCCGCTCCCAAATCCTACAATACCCTTCTCTATACAAAATCACAATTTCACGCCACCATTACTCTCAATCGTCCGCAAGTACATAACGCTCTCAATCTTGAGATGCTGCAGGAACTTGCTGATGCTTTGCAGAAGGCGCAGTGGGACGACGAGGTTGCCGTTATCGTTATCACCGGCGCCGGCACAAAGGCATTTTGTACGGGGGCAGATATTAAAGAATGGAAGGAAGATTTTCTCGACAAACCGGGTGACTTCTACAAATGGATGGGTGTATTCATCGAGACGTTTGAACGGCTGCGCAACATCGGCAAGCCGACGATTGCAAGGCTCAACGGCATGGTCGTCGGCGGGGGAAATGAGCTTCAGATGTCGTGCGACTTTGCTATCGCTTCATCGGATGTTGTCATCAAACATGTCGGCACGTCCCGCGGCAGCGTGGCTGCTGCCGGCGGCACACAATGGCTGCCGATCATCGTCGGCGACCGCCGTGCACGCGAGATCCTGATGCTCGGCAGGGAATTGAAAGCCAAGGAGGCTCTTTCCTGGGGATTGATCAACCGGGTTGTTCCGCGAAGAAACCTCGATGCGGCGGTCCGCGCGATGGTCGAAACGCTCGTCAATAAATTGCCGGAGTGCACGCGCTACACCAAAGAGCAGTTAAATTTCTGGCGGAATTTTTCGTGGGCAATGACCATTGGTCATGCAAAAGACTGGCTCACCGTTCATACGTCAGCCCCCGAGATCGTGGAGGGGATCAGGGCGTTCAACGAAAAGCGGCCGATAGACTATAAGAAACTCCGGTCGGTCAAAAATTAAAAGCGCAAAAGGCAAATTTTTTCCGCTGATACAAATAACGCTCATCTCTTACTCAAAATAGCTGCGAGCCTTGCATGAACCTCACGACGATCATTCTAACGAAGGAAGCGGGCTATGCCCTCATACAATTCAACCGGCCGGACGTGTTGAATGCAATCAACATGAAGTTGATGGAAGAGTTGGTCTCAACCCTTGAAGAGCTCGACAAAGAGAATGACGTACGGTGCATTATCCTCACGGGAAACGACAAAGCATTTGCTGCCGGAGCCGACATCAAAGAGATGGCAGACGCATCGGCCGTCGAAATGCTGCAGCGCGATCAGTTTGCGAGATGGGACCGGATTCGAAAAATAAAAAAGCCGATCATTGCGGCTGTGAGCGGTTTTGCGCTCGGCGGCGGATGCGAACTGGCAATGACGTGCGATATCATTATTGCGTCGGAATCGGCGAAATTCGGCCAGCCGGAAATCAATCTCGGCGTTATTCCGGGGGCCGGAGGAACACAGCGTCTCACACGCGCCGTCGGCAAGTCCAAGGCGATGGAAATGGTGCTCACGGGCTCGATGATCAACGCCGAGGAAGCGAGAAAATGGGGGCTCGTCGTCAAAGTAGTCCCGAATGAATATATTATCGAGGAAGCGAAGAACCTTGCAAAGCTCATCGCCTCGAAACCTCCTCTCGCCGTCCGACTGGGAAAAGAAGCCGTGTTAAAATCATTCGATACGACGATCGAAGGCGGTCTCGAATTTGAACGGAAAAATTTTTACATGCTTTTCGCGAGCGAGGATCAGAAAGAAGGAATGAAGGCTTTTGGAGAAAAGAGAAAGCCTGAATGGAAGGGGAAATAGAACAGCAGGCTTCTCTTAGTAGATGGTGGGCAGTGTTACAGTTTGAGAATTTCCATTCTCGCTCCCAAACTCTGTTTGGGAGCGACTTGCAAATCTCGTCTTTTCGTCTGAAGACATCGAGCGGCAGGATCACAGCGCTCCTAATCGGAGATTGGGAACGAGGAAAACCCTTCCGCCAAAAGCGGCGGAGCTGAAACTGTAACACGACCAGATGGCGGGTGCTGTTGATGATTTGGCATTGATTGCATGGGGCTTTCTCACCTTTTCGTAAAATCCCTACGGAAAAACATCGTGACACAGGTCAACTCTGGATTTTAGAGGGTTGCATTTCAACGGAAGTATTAGTTCTTTCTGATGGAATTTTATGACACGATAATTTCGATCGGCCAATGCCTAGGAAGGATCTTCTATGAAGAAACTCAGTTCCCTGACGTATTTGCTTTTGGTTGTAATTTTCTTTATCCCCCCATGTTTTGCGCAAGGACAACAAAAGCCAGTCATTGCAGTCCAGCCGAGGCCGGGGGATGCGCCCCTGACATTATTTGTTGCCGGGGACTATTTTGGACAGAAATTTTCAGACGTCAACGCGATTTATCAATCAATCGAAAAAAACTATTCGCTCCCCGCAGGGAATGATTTTAAGAACTATTATTTTGTTATGGCAGGCGTGCGGTATACTCCTTCGAGCGGACAATCCATCCAGGGTGAATTTGGCGGTAGCGTCTGGAAGGCGGAAAAAGGAGGCTCTGCGAATTTTCTACAGATGTATTACACCGGCGGGTCATATATCGTAAGTGTACCGGTGTCCATGGCTTCCATTTACGGCGGCGGCGGGTTGGGTTATATCTGGTTGAATACACAGCGTACTTATACTTCATTCCCCGGAGTTGCCCAGGTCAATGCACAATTGGCACAGCTCCACGCATTGGTTGGATTACAATTTTTTAGCTCGTCAGGAGTATCGTTTGCGATCGAAGGAAGGTATGCCTACGCCGCAACGGTCTCACCTACGCGCTCGGACCTCGACTTCGTGATGAAAGGGATCACCGGTGGAATTCAGATCGGTATTCCGATCACCATCTAATTTGAAATTACTATCTTAATTAATTCATACAACTGTATTCGAATGGAGAATATTATGAATCGACGATCTGTATTACTCAGTATTTGCATTGTGTGTGTTGTTGCATTGATGGCTGGATGCAAACAAAACTCCACAACACCGTTGGAGCCTCAATCGCTCGCGACATATCAGCCGAAAGGAACTATTAGCGGCCTTGTTGTAAATAGTATAACCAATGCGCCGGTAAAAGGGGCCGTCATTTCCGTGGGATACGACGGCGCAGTACAATCGGCCACTTCTGACGACGCGGGAGCTTATTCATTTGCCAATGTTCCGGCGGGGAAATATCAGACCGTGAACGGGGCACTCGTTGCTTCCGGCCAGTACACGCTTACCGTATCGCTTGTGGCATATAACGCTGCACAAACGGACAGCAGTAAAAAATACAGAAACTATTACTATGACAACGTCACTATCACGTTTACCTCGCTTGCGTCGGGCGACTCTGCTGTGAGCGACATGGTAGGAAGCGCTCTCCTCCAGATTTCCTATCTCAACACGACGGTGACCGGACAAGTTGTCGACCAAAATCAACAGCCGGTTGTCAATGCATCTGTGATGCTGTATGATGCTACCGTTTTCCCCAATGTCTTGATCGGACAAACAACAACCTCCGCTTCCGGCGCTTATCTTTTTTCAGCCGTCGACAACGGGCTCACCGTTGTCCTTAAATCACGAAGCAGCGACGGCTCACTCCAGGGAACACTGGGGGCGTTCACTCTTCCGGCAAACGTCATCAACGCGTCACTCCGTTCTCAATTCACGGCGGAAAGACTTATGATAACGCCGGTCGATAATGTTAATCCCTTTGTCATCGGTTTGACCCCGGAGAATAATTCCGACGTTTCATCGAACGCATTGCAGGTGGTCTATACTTTCTCTGAACCGATCAAGCAAAGAGCATACACGCGGACTGATTTGCCTCTCGGCAGCAGCACCATTATTGATGATATCAAGATTACCTATCTTGGATTAAAGAAGACTGCAACCGCAGTTACATTTTCGGCTCAATGGAACGCCGGGTTTACGCAGCTGACAATTACGCCGCAGGGAATCGTGGGGTCGGCAAAGTATTCCGTAGACCTGACGGCAGCCTTCAACTCCGGTCAGCTTACCGACAATGCAAATCTGGTGGTTCTCAATAACCCGCAGATCACCGGGGACTTTGAAGTAATGCAGTTCTCGACAAACGGCGCAACTCCGGTGCCGGCGGCACCCGCCCTTACACGAAGATTCATCGCCGGACTTTTCGGAAACCTTGACTTCGGAGGCGGGACAGTCGGGCTCGAATGGAATTATGATGCGAGCGCGCGCAGCTATAACATTTACTGGAGCGTCAACGGGGGATCGTTCCAACTCCTTCAAGCGAATTTCACTGGAATTCAGTTCAGCGGAAACACGGGATCGCTTGTGTACCCATCGGCTGCTACCAATCCTTTGAGAGCGAGTTCGGTTCAGTACGTTGTTCGGGGGGTGAGCAAGGACCTTGTTGAAGGTCCGTCAAGCAATATCATTAACGTCACTGACGCCGTGAAACCACAGCTCTTGGGCTCATCGAGCGTTGCCCCGGCGAGCGGTACAAACTCATGGACGTATACCCTCCGCTTTACGGAGCCTCTTACGATTTCAACGGCTGAGGCCGTTGGCAATTACTCCTTCGGGAACACGGGAGGTGTTGTGTTCACAGTGAACACGGCGAATTATCTTGGGCTCGTTGGCGGCGTCTATGTTGTTCAATTGGGAGTGACAACGAGCGCTGCGCTGCCGGTCGGCTATGTGGTTTTTGTGAGCAGTAATGTGACAGACCTTGCCGGGAACAGCATCGATCCAACGGCAAACAGCAAGACGTTCTAATTGTTGATCGTGAAAAGAAAAAGGCTTCGGTCTCAACGACCGGAGCCTTTTTTATTTGAATTAGAATTTCTCAGTATGGCTGCTATTCAGGGGGGAACAAATATATTCTTCTTACCTGACCGGCGAAATGATCGCGATGAATTGTGTTATATCGTCCGAGCTTAAATAAATATTCCCGCGCAGGTCGGTTGCCACTCCAACGGGACGTCCCCAGACCGTTTTCGATGACGTCGATCCCGTCGGCTGAAACCCCGTGACCACGTCGGTGACATACTCCGCAGTCGTATCATCATCATTTTTGAATTTCAAAAAGACGAGCTTGTATCCAGTCGGAGGTGTGCGATTCCATGACCCTCGGAACACGACAAAGGCTCCGTGTTGAAATTGCGCCGGAAGCGACGGATTTGTAAACTCGATTGCCATCGGGGCAGAATGTGCCTGCACCAGCGCTGACGGCTGTTTCATCGAGCGGACGCGAGCGCTGTCTTCCGCTGTCAGCGGAAGGAGGGCGCGGTATTCGTCGTGTGCGTTAAAGTCGAAGTACACGCCGTGTGCATATGCAAACGGATGCCCGTAGAATCCGCCGTCGCGGACAACGCCGACCCATTCCGGAGGAATGTCGTTCCCTTCCCAATCGCTGCCGTTGTTCGTCGCCCACAAACGTCCGTTGTGCATCGTCATGCCTACGGCGTTGCGAATGCCGCTGGCGAATGTCCGCCGGCCAGTGCCGTCATCATTGTATTCTTCGATGATCGCGCGAAAATCCTCGCGGCAAACGTTGCATGACGAGCCGATTGAAAGGTACATTTTTTTTCGGGCAGGGTCGAAGACGATGGTACGGGTGTCGTGCCCCCCGGTGACCTGCCGCGCCCCTTTTCCGAGTTCATCGACAAAAACTTTCTTTGTCTCATAAATGCCGTCACCGTTCTCGTCCGTGCATTTCATGATGCGCCGTTCTTCGGCGACGTACATCGCTCCGTTATTGAATTGCACGTCGTGCGAGAGATGAAATCCTGAGGCCGCGACGATCGCCGTGTCAGCGACGCCGTCGTGGTTCTTATCGGGAAGTGCAATGATCTCGCCGCTGTTCTTGTTTGCAATGTACAAAACGCTGTCAGGTCCCCAGGCGAAGAAACGAGGTTTTCCCAATCCTCCCGCATAGAACACTTTTGCCGTGTACCCTTCGGGGACGTTCAGCACAAGATCGTCTTTGATTTGTCCCTTGAATTTGTCCGGCACGATGAGCTTGACAGGAACAAGTTTTGCCTCCTTCACCGGCGTCATGTGCACTGTTTCCGGTAGACCCTGCGCTGCGCAGTTGACCAGATAAAACAGCAGTCCCGGAATCAATCCTTTCAGCGCCGGAACAAGATAGTTCTTCATATTCCTCCTCCTCATTGTATATTTCCTGTTGCTTGAACCAATGGAAATCGTAACGACATTTTCACCTGCTTGGATGATACTAAGAAAAAAAACGGGTATATTCAACAGTAACCAACCCATCCGATGGAGCCATATCGGAAAACGCCAATCTCTATCATAATCCGAAACGCCATGGCAAACCACAGTATGCTTTTAACCTCAATGTCCAATTCCGTCTTCACCATCACGCTTAATCGCCCGGAGAGCTACAATGCACTTAACGAAGCGATGAAGAAAGAATTGAATGACTCATTCAAGCAGGCCGAAAAAGATGATTCGGCGCGATGCATCGTGCTCAGGGGGGCGGGCGAAAAAGCGTTTTGTTCCGGACAGGATTTGAAAGAACACAGCGGTTCGGGTCGCTCACTCAAAGAATCTCTTGAAAAAAGCTACAACCCGCTCATCAAAAAGATGCGTTCAATTGAAAAGGCGGTCATCGGCATGATCAACGGTGTTGCCGCCGGCGCCGGGCTCAGCATCGCTCTTGCGTGCGACATGCGGATCATGGCGGACACTGCGAAATTGATTGAGGTGTTTATTCGTATCGGATTAGTACCCGATTCCGGATCGCACTGGTTTCTTCCGAGGCTGACGGGAATGGCGAAGGCGTTTGAGTATGCCGCAACAGGACGCGACATCGATGCTGCCGAAGCGGAACGAGTTGGTCTGGTGAATCGCACCGTCCCAGCAGCTGAATTGGAAAAAACAGTGACCGTTCTTGCGGAGAAACTTGCGAAAGCTCCAACCCGCTCGATCGGTCTCATCAAAAGAACGCTTAACAAGTCGCTCGCAAGCGACTTGGATACGCTTCTTGATTACGAAGCCGTCGTACAGGAGATCGCATCGAAGAGCGAAGACTATAAGGAGGGGGTGAAGGCCTTTTTGGAAAAGAGAGAAGCTGTGTTTAAGGGGAGGTGAATTGGGTTTAGATTTCTTTGAGGTGCTCGAACGGTTGTCGGCAGTTATTACAGTAGTGAAGAGCTTTGCAGGCGGTCGAGCCGAAATCGCTCCTCACCTCGGTCTCGCTCGATTCACAAAATGGACATGGAACGGTTTCTTGTATCGTGGGGAGGAGGAGAATCACTTCTTCCGGAATTTGTTGCGGGGGGGCGATTCCGTATGTCTTTAATTTTTGTTTCGTTGAATTACTAAGCCACGCCGTCGTCCATGCCGGAGAAGACACCGTCGCGACAAAGGTGTTTTCGTACCCTGCCGATCGAAGGGATGCAACAATGTCGTCCTCGATGACCTTCATGGCGGGACAACCGGAATACGTCGGCGTGATCGTAACATGCACCGCCCCTCCGCTGAATTCAACATCTCTCACAATTCCCATCTCGACCACGTTCACCGCCGGAGTTTCCGGATCGTGAACGCTGGCGAGGATGCTGAACAATTCTTCTTTGGTCGGATGAAGCATGGGAAGGCAATTAAGAATTATGAAT
>CAYTOA010000016.1:0-27621 GCA_964439265.1 uncultured Chitinophagaceae bacterium | reverse complement strand
CTAAGAGCTAAGAGCTAAGAACTAAGAGCTTCATACCTACCACTTCACCCCCGGGAACGATCTCGCGAGGATTTGCATTTCAGCTAGCATGCGGCCGAGATGTTCGCTGTGTTTGCCGATGCGGCTTCCGGAGGTCATGTGAACGCTGCTTGCAGGGACGGTAAGAGTTGCCGACTTGAGTACCTGGAGAACCAATTCGTTCCATTTTCCCTCTATGCCTTCCAGCGGCGGGATCATTCCAAGATCCGTCAATGCACGCTCGGTATCATCGAACGTGAAAAGCTCTTTCGTGAACGGCCACAGTTCCTCAACTGCGGATTGCAATCGGCGATGACTTTCCTCCGTACCGTCGCCGAGCCTCAGCATCCATTCTTTCGAATGACGAAGATGGTACGTCACTTCTTTGAAGCATTTCGCCGCAATTCCTGCGAGCCGTTCATACGCACTCTTCTGAAGTATTTCGAGAAGGAAATAACTCTGTACGTCGAACAGGAATTGGCGGGCCATGGTCGATGCAAAATCTCTGTTCGGCTGTTCAACAAGCTGGACATTTGTGAAATGTGTCGCCTCGCGGAAGTATGCGAGGTCGTCTTCCGTTTGACGGCCGCCCTCCACTTCTCCTGCAAGATGCAGAAACGCCGACGCCTGACCGATCTCGTCAAGTGCGATATTCGTCAGCGCGATGTCCTCTTCGAGCACCGGCGCGTGGCCGCACCATTCCGAAAGCCGGTGGCCGAGCACCAGGCGGTCGTCGCCGAGCCGCGTCAAAAAAACGGCCAGCACTTTTTGTGTCTGGAAATCGATGCTCATCAAAACCCTTTGACCGTTTTAGGAATTTTATAGAATTGAGGATGACGGTAGACTTTGTCGTCGGCCGGGTCGAAGAACGGTTGGCTGTCTGCAGGAGTTGTTGCCGTGATATGTCGTGACGGGACAACCCAGAGACTAACGGCAGTGCCGCGCCGTGCATAGACATCGCGCGCATTTTGGAGAGCCATCTCGGCATCCGCGGCATGAACGCTTCCGGCATGCTCATGAGGGGCGCCGGTTTCGCTCTGCACGAAGACTTCCCACAAATCTCCTTCACTTTCGTCTTCTATGTTCTTTTCTGTCATTCTTTTTTTTGGAACGTATACTTTCGTGTTACTTCGTGTCCTTCGTGGACTGCTCCAGGCTTCGCTTCTTAGCGTACGCGAGTGCCGCATCCCGCACCCAGGCTCCCTCGACATCGGCCTTGCGGCGCGCGTTCATCCGTTCCTTGTTGCACGGTCCATTCCCGTTGATCACGTCGTAAAATTCGTTCCAGTCAATTTGCCCAAAATGCCACGAGCCCTTTTTTTCGTCATACCGAAGCTCGGGATCGGGGAGACTGATGTTCGCAGCTTTTGCCTGCGGCACGGTACTATCGACAAAACGCTGGCGCAGTTCGTCATTGCTGTGCAGTTTTATTTTCCATCGCAAGAGTTCCGCGCTGTTCGGCGAATTTGAATCGGGGGGACCGAACATCATCAGCGAAGGCCACCACCACCGATTCACGGCATCCTGCACCATTGCTCGCTGATCCGGAGCGCCGGAAGAAAGAGTGACGACGATCTCATATCCCTGCCGTTTGTGAAAATTCTCTTCTTTGCAGATGCGCAGGTTCGCGCGGGAATACGGTCCGTACGAACATTTCGCCAGCATCGTCTGGTTGATGATCGCTGCGCCGTCGACAAACCAGCCTATGACGCCGATGTCTCCCCAGGAAAGTGTCGGGTAATTAAAGATGTGAGAATATTTTGCTCTTCCTGCCAGCAAGGCTTCGATCATCTCCCGGCGGCTGACGCCGAGGGTCTCCGCCGCACAGTAGAGATACAGTCCGTGCCCGGCTTCATCCTGCACTTTGGCAAGCAGCGCCATCTTTCTGCGTAAAGATGGAGCCCGTGTGATCCAGTTTCCTTCCGGCAGCATTCCGACGATCTCTGAGTGCGCGTGCTGCGATATCATCCGTATGAGCTGCTGACGGTATCGGTCCGGCATCCAATCTTTTGGTTCGATCTTTTCTCCCCGGCCGATGCGTTCTTCAAATTGCTGAAGCTGGTCTGTCGTATTTGCTGGATCGGACATCTTCTTTTGAGATTAGGTGAAAAAGGGAAATTGCACGAAACTACTTAATTGCACTTTCAAAAACAAGATGCGGCATTGCCTTTATTCCAGCGATTAAGTATAATTGTGCCGCAGGGTCACGAAAAGTAAATACAAGACTATTTTCGTAAAAAGATTGATGTACCCGACTAGTTATACGCGATTCCAGTTCTCGGTTTCGGGGATCTACGCTTAATACTTAGAACTCAGAACTTACAACTCAAAACCGACTCATGTCTCTCTCACTCGGGATTATAGGCGCAGGCACAATGGGAACGGGCATCGCTCGCGTCGCGGCGCTTCATAACTTAAATGTCGCACTCTACGACGTCAATGAGACGGTCGTTCTCAACGGCATTGCTCGCGTCACCTCGGAAATGAAGAAGAGTGTGGAAAAGCAAAAGCTTTCGCAAGATGATATGAAAGAGGCCCTTTCCCGCATTCACGCCCGTACAAAGCTCTCCGACCTCGGTCATTGCGATATCATCATCGAAGCCGTCCTCGAAGACCTTCGGATTAAGAAAGACCTCTTCAAACATCTTGAAGCGGACGCACGACCCGACGCAATTCTTGCCACGAACACTTCGTCGCTTTCCGTTACAGCAATAGCCTCGGGAGTGAAACGATCCGACAGGGTCGCCGGATTACATTTCTTCAATCCGGTTCATGCGATGAAACTTGTGGAAGTTGTTGAAGGCGCTCAGACATCAAAGGAGACAATGCAGCGCTGCATTGAGTTCGTGGTGAAACTGGGAAAAACATGCGTTTGCACGAAAGACACGCCGGGATTTATTGTGAACCGTGTAGCGAGGCCGTTTTACGGCGAAGCGCTTCGAATTCTGGGAGAAGGAATTGCTTCGGTAGAGGACATCGATCGCATTGTGAAGGGAGAAGGCGGCTTCTCCATGGGGCCGTTTGAGTTGATGGACTTGATCGGCATCGATATCAACTTTGCCGTCACGCAATCCGTCTACGAACAATTCTTCAACGACCCGCGCTATCGCCCGCATCCGATCCAGCGTCAAATGGTGGATTCAGGGAAACTCGGCAGGAAAACTGGGAAAGGGTTCTACAACTATTGAAATCGCCTTCGCTGCAAAAAAAACAGCTGTCGGTGCTTATCGTCGGTGACGAGCCTCTCGTTGCTGAATATGGCGAGCTCGTGTCCGCATTCGGCTACGAAATCACATCCCCCGAAAGCATCAAGAGCCTGAAATCTTCCGCGAAAAAGGTCTCCGTCGCGCTCGAACTCAGCAATCTCGACCTCAACGCCAAAAGAAAGAACCTAGAGACACTGGACAAAGCCCTTCCGGAATCTACTCTCATTCTCACATCCTCGGTAAATATATCCGTCCTTGAGCAGTCGCAGTGGATAAGAAGAAAGCATCGGCTTGTCGGCACTGCCGCGCTGCCGACATTGACGAGGAATTCGGTTGTCGAGGTCTCACCCACAGTCTTTACAAGCGAATCAGCGATTGATGTCGCACGCAAATTCTTCATTTCCTTGAAAAAAGAGATCGCAATCGTACAGGATAGAGTCGGAATGGTGCTGCCGAGGATTCTGTGTCAAATCATCAATGAAGCGATGTTCGCCGTTCAGCAGGATGTTGCTTTGCCCAAAGACATCGATATTGCGATGCGGCTCGGGATGAACTACCCTTCCGGACCGATTGAGTGGGGGGAAAGGATCGGTTTTAAGCAGGTGACAGCAGTGCTCGCCGCGTTGCATGCCGATTTGGGGGAAGAGCGTTACCGGATTTGTCCGCTGTTAAAGGAGATCGCTGCGACGGGAAAGTTTTGGGGATGATATGCACTTGGCCAACCGATTGCTTTAAGCAATCGGTTGGCTTGCAAAAAAAGGGGGGGTACATGAAATACATCGACGGCAACTATTACCACGTCTACAACAGGGGATCCCGCAAAGGGAAGATCTTCTTCTCCGAAGAAAACTACAAGTACCTCCTTCTCCTTCTTACAACTAACACCAATAAGCACGCGACTGCGGTCATTGCGTATTGTCTGATGCCGAATCATTATCACTTATTACTTTTTCAGCAACAAGGCGGAAGCATTTCCAAAACGATCCAAACCACATTCAATTCTTATGTTCAAGCGATCAATAAAAAATACAGATACAGCGGCTCATTATTTCAAGGCAAAACAAAGTCGATTCTCGTTGACTCGGATAGATACGCGGTGCACCTCGTAAGGTACATTCACCTGAATCCGGTGAAGGCCAGATTAGTTCTCTCCGCTCATGAATGGAAATTTTCAGATTACTCGCGGTGGGTTGATCAATGCTACCCATCCAATGGCTTTGAGCCATCGGATACGTTCATAAGGCTCCGCAATTCGTGTTTCGGCGGGGGCGGTGGTTACAAGAAGTTTGTTGAAGAATACGATGGTAAGACGGATGAAAGTGTTTCGAAGTATTTTATCGGATGAATCAGCTGTATAGCTATTCGATCGCTTGAAGCGATCCCGGTAGCTACACTCAACTTCCTTCCTTCAATGATTTCTCATACTCCGCCTTGTATAGGCGCAACGCATCAAGGATCGATTCTGCGACGACCTGCTGCCCGCTGGGACTGCGAAGGAACATCTCATCTTTCCGGTTTGAAAGATATCCGGTTTCAATAAGGACGTTCGGCATCGATGCGCCGACGAGCACATAGAAGCCGGCCTGTTTTACACCATGGCTCGCGGACGACAGTTTTTTGTCCATCTCCTCCTCGAGGAACGAAGCGAATTGCTCGCTCTGGCGCACATAGGCGCTCTGAGCCATCGTCAGAATGATGAAATTTTCTTCTGTGATATCCTGATACCGGTCCTGGAAATCCTTTTCCAAGCGAACGACCGCATTTTCCTTCTGAGCGATCTTAATGGCATCCTCCGTTTTGCCGGGGCGCAGCAAATAGATTTCAAATCCGTTCGTCGGCGAAGGCTTGCGTTCCAACGAATTGCAATGAATGCTGATGAAGAGTTTTCCCTGATTCTCGTTCGCGATCTGCCCGCGCCGGTACAGCTCAATGAAACGGTCGGTCTTCCGGGTGTACACCACCTTCACATCCGGGAGGCGTTCGTCAATCAATTTTCCGAGCTTCAATACGATGCCGAGCGTAATATCCTTTTCCCGAGTACCGATGGTCCCAAGCGTTCCAGGGTCGTTGCCGCCGTGTCCGGCATCCAGGACGATGACGTCGAGCTTCCATTTCTTCCGCTGCGTATCGAGTTGTGTTTGAAGGTTTTCCGGTCGATTCGGCGCTTGCTGCGTTTCCTGTTTCTGCCGCTTGCGATCGGCAGCCAATTCTTTCTTCGACGGCGGCGTTGCGGTTTGAATGGAGACAAGAAGGTCGGTGCTCGTTTCATCCTGCACGATTTCCGATGTGGAGATCTTTTTCCGCAGCTTAAAGGATATCTGTGCGGACGTCGGCGACTGGACGGCAAGCATTTGCTCAACGACGGGATTCAACGTGTCGGAGTTGAGCGCCGAGGTATCGGCCCGGACATTCGGGAGCGTGACATACAGCCAATTATCATCGCGGACAAATCGATCCGCGTCGTTGATCTTCACCGCTGAATGAATGCGGATGAGGTAGCCATTCTTCCTGCTCTCCACGGTGATGCTGGAAATATCGAAGGGCTTCGCAGAGGCTGTCGAATCAATTACGGCCGGAGCAATTTCCCGTGCGGTATCGACGGCCAGTTCGGTTTGAGAAATCGAATTGAAGATCGGCAGGAAGTACAAGAGCGGCGCGTACAGCGTGTCGCCGACGGCATGCGTGGGCACCGGAAGCTGCAAAGCCGTCTGCTTCCGCGTCGCAAGATCGGTTACGATGACGAATGAGTTCTCAGAAGCGAGTTTTATCTGGGCCCGGCTGAGCTTGATCTCCATCTTCTTCGTCGTCGCGTTGTAAAAGTAGTTCAGTCCGAACATGCGGACCAGGTCGGGAAGGGAAATGAACCGTAGCCCGCCTACCGTCACAGCGCCCACGTATTTCGATGCGGCTGGATTCTTGACGACGAAAATTTCCGAGCTGTCCTGCTGCTGAGCGAACGAGAGAGAACCGATCAGCACGGGGAACAATCCCACAACATACAACAGCACATGCCGAAAAGTGTTTCTGTTCATGACCGGTAATTTATGAATTGAAGTGGAAGGGGAAAATCGAGTGCCTTCAATTTTGCGATCACGGCCTGCAACTCGTCGCGGTCTTTGCCGGAGACCCGGATCTGTTCCTCCATGATCTGAGCTTGTACTTTGAGCTTTGTGTCTTTGATGATCTTGACGAGATTCTTCGCGTTCTCTTTGTCAATGCCGACCCGCAGCGTTATTTTCTGCCGAGCCGTTCCGCCGGCTGCCTGTTCTACGGGGCTGTATTCCAGGGACTTGAGATGGATGCCGCGTTTGATCAATTTGTTCTGGAGGACATCGACAACGCTTTTGAGCGTAAACTCGTTCAGCGAGCTGAGAGTTACGATCTTCTCTTTCTGGTCGAACGAGATCGTCGACTTCGAGTCCTTCAGGTCGTAGCGCTGCGCGACCTCTTTCTGCGCCTGATTGAGGGCATTGTCGACCTCCTGCATGTTCACTTCGGATACAATATCGAACGAGTTCTGCTGGGCCATAGTCTGTCAGTCGTAGTGCGTCTCGACGTTGACGTTTCGTCTTTTCAACTCGGCGATCAACGGCTCGGCGGGAACGATTTCTTCCGCGGCGAAAACGCCCCGTTTTGAAATTGTGCCGTCGAGCATCATTTGCGCGATAATGGAGGTCGGATACGCCGTCGTTCGCATCATCGCGGTTATTGAATTCTCTTCATCGAATAGATCGATGATCCGGTATGAAAGCCGCTTCTCCTCACCGTTCTTTCTTCCGCGGGCAGTAACCAGAAGCAGCACCACATCGGGTTCGTTAAATGTAAGACGTTTTTTAAGCAATTCCAAAAATAATTCGCGCATTGTGACGAGATTGCTCCCCAGCGCCACAGGCGAGCTGTCCGCAAAACCAACGTCAAACAACGGCTTTATTTTCTCGCAATGCCCGGTGTAGCGGATGGTCTTGTATTCGAGCGATTGTACTTTTTGCTCCAGCAATTGAGGAAGGCGGGATGCTCCTCCTCCGGTATGAAATGCCTCCAAATTTTCGAACGGCGGCGGAAATGAAAGGCTATCTACTTCCGTGAGCGGTTCGATCATCTGAATTTTCCCGTTCCGAAGGATCGTGGTTCTAAGAGAGTATTCTTCTACTAACCCCTCCGCGGAGAACACGAGTTGATAGTTCAAAGGAGGATGGGGATGCTGCGGCAGCCCGCCGACACGCAGCTGCAGCGAATCGACACTATCGAATTGCCGAAACGCATGCATTGCCAAAATATCCGCAAGTCCGGGAGCGAGGCCGCAGTTGACAACAGCCGTTATGTTTGCTCGTTCCGCGGCAGCAGCTTCGGACAATTGTTGTTCGACAATGCCGTCGTCATGACCAAGGTCGCAAAAATGGCAGCCGGCTTCAAGTGCAGCCTTGGTAAGAAGGTAATTGAGATGAAAAGTCACCGCGCTGACAACGACGGCATGCTCTGACATCAATCGGACAAGCTCCGCGTGGTCCCGGACGTCGAGTCCTCTTGGTCGAACTCTCGCTGCATCGATGGCGGCCGCTGTTTGCCGCGCCCTCACCTGATCGATGTCCGCAAGCGTCACGGTGAATTTGGGATCTGAGTTCGCAAGGTCGAATGCGATGGCTTTCCCCATCAGGCCGGCGCCGAGCACCAAAAATGGTTTTCGTGGTGACATAATATTTCCCCGTTCTATTGCGGCAGTATAACGCCTCAATCGAAACAATACTATTTTAATGACATCTTAAAACATCTCACGCAAAGTCGCAAAGCCGCAGATGTCTTATTTTAATATCGCTTTGCGTTTTTGCGCGAGTCAAACATCTGAATTTATCCAGAAGATTCACTTTAGAATTTCTCCCGTTTCGTTGCTCCAGAACAGGAGATCAAGTTCGTCGATCGGTATTCCGATATCTTCGGCAAATTTCTGGAAGCGCCCTTCCAGCTCGAGATATTTTTTCTTTGTCAATGTTTTTGGGAGCGAACGGATGGCTCCATGCTTCTTCAGGTTCTTCAGAATGTGCCGGTCGAGAATTGCCAGGCCGTCGTTCAACCCAATGTTGCGTAAAAAATGCGTTGCCTCTTTATAGCCGATCCCCTTGACATTCTCCGCGAGCCATTTTCTCTTCTCAAACGCCGATTCCCCGTCTGATAATCTTTGGAGGATGGCCCCGTATTGCTTCTTCATCTCGACGAGCAGCTTTGCTTTCGTCTTGTGGAAACGGATATAATAATCTTTCTGATGGAGAAGCCGTTCGGGGTCGATCTCGGTATTTTGAAAATCGTGCATCCTCAACACCGTCTGAGCTTTGGCCGAATTCACCGCACTCGACTGCGGCGTCATGAAACAATATACGAGTTCATAGAAGTAATCTTTCTGCGCGACGGCACGAAAGTCGTTCAACCGTCTTCGAATTGCCGGTTGTCTTTGATTGTAGCCGTCCATAAGACCCCCGAGATCTTTATAGCGGCGGTTTATTGCGCGATGCATATAAGTCTTCTATCTCCGCTTCCCCGGATCGCGATCAGCGCTTCTTGTTCCATCGTTTCCAGTACACGCATGATCCATTTCATGTCCCGAGGATGAAAGTGTTCAACGATCCGTTCACTCAGTTGGAGGAGAGGCAAAGGTTTTTCATGGAGGGCTTTCAAAATTCTACCCCTGTAGATCCGCCGCGGAATTCCCTTGAACGACGGCTCGGGTTTCCTTTTCACCAATGGTTTTAGCCTGAAATTCTCCGAAAAGGCCGAAGCACAAAGTGAGGTGATCGGGCACGAGCCGCAGCGGGGAGATCGCGCCGTGCACACCAGCGCGCCGAGGTCCATGAGGGCCTGGTTCCATTCCGCTGCTTTCCTTTGTGGGATGATTTTCTCCGCAAGGGCCCAGATATCTCTTTCCGGCCTTATGTCGTCTGCCGAGGCGGCCTTCCAGAAAACCCTGCTGAAAATGCGGCGGACGTTCACATCGACGACCGGAACTTCAGCGCCGAACGCAAAGCACGCCACGGCATGAGCGGTATATTTTCCGATACCGGGGAGTTTAATCAGTTCATCAACTGTGCGCGGAAGTTTACCGCCGTCATTTTCCGAAAGTTGTTTGGAGAGAACGTGCAGACGAAGAGCGCGCCGGTTGTAACCCAGGCCCGACCATTGGCGCAGGACAGCACCTTTTGATCCCCGTGCAAGGTCTGACAGGGTAGGAAATTGCTTGAGCCATGAAGAGTAAAAAAGGGCGACGCGATTCACTTGCGTCTGCTGTGCCATGATTTCTGAGAGAAGGATGCGGTACGGATTTCGAGTTCGTCTCCACGGCAGGCTGCGGCCGTTGATGGTGTACCATGAAAGGACTTTTGAATGAAGGAGGCTGGAGTTCAAAGGGACACTCGAAAGTTAAGGTGCGTCAACGAGAAGCCATTCCATTGTTAAATTTTCCATTTTGACTTTTCAATTTATCCACGACATCTCTGTTTCCTTCCAGCATGTCGACGCCCGTGAGTTCGTCGCGGTGAACCCAGCGGATCTGTTCAAATACATTGTTGCGGATCGTTCCGGCATACGAGGGAACAAGGAGATAGCAAACTTCGAACGACCCGGAATCGGGATAGTGCCATTCCTGGCGGAAGAATTCAACCCCGACGTTCGCATCGATAGAGAGTTCTTCGCAAAGTTCTCTGCGAAGGCATTCTTCAGCCGATTCGCCGTTTTCAAATTTTCCGCCGGGAAATTCCCATTTCAGCGGATACCGCGAGCTCTTCTTTCGCTGGCAAACGAGTATTTGCGATCCAAGGGTGATGATGCCGACGGCGACTTTTATCATGGAATGAATATAAATAGTTGGAGTGTGAAAGACAATATTGGGCAGTGTTTATAATAGTGTCCTAATTTGAATGGACGTATAATAAGTCTGAGGAATGTCATTCTGAACGGAGCGAAGCGGAGTGAATGCCGAAGGCATCCCTTTGGGAGGATCTTTCTCACCGTATAGACCCTTCGCTCCGCTCAGGGTGACATATAGTTGTTGATGCTTTCATCATTCTCAAGCGCTCCAACTTCGTCAATATCATTCTACGCAGATTTTTTGGTAATTATTATTCAAATTAGGACAACATCGGCATTTGACTTTTCCTGCACGGCAATGTATATTAACAACAGAACTTGTTCTTTGAAGTGAAAATCGTTAGGGGTGTTTCGCCACAGGCGAATCTGAGAATATACCCTACAACGATCCCGCTGTTCATGCGGGATGGATATACCTGATCTGGATAATGCCAGCGTAGGAAACACGATGACATGGTTTTTTATGAAGCCGTTACTGATGCATTCCATATCAGCAACGGCTTTTTTATTTACTAACAATTGAACGGGAGTTTTTTCATGGGTGAAAGGAATATGAATAAATACGGGCTGGGGAAGATTTTGACCGTTGTCGCCATTTTCATAATGCAGTATCAGGTTCTTTTTTCTCAAGACGAAAAGGAAAAAGATACGGTGAAGTATACCCTCGCGCCGGTGCTTGTTACGGCAACCGAAGCCAAAGAACGTGAAACGCCGGTGACGTTTACCAATCTTGCGAAGGGGCTGATCGAACAGCGCTATTCTATGCAGGATGTTCCTGTTTTGCTCGCCCAGCTTCCGTCGATGATTTCTTTTTCGGACGGCGGAAACGGTATCGGCTATAATTATGTGACACTGCGCGGGTTCGACCAGTCGCGCCTCTCTATTATGGTGAACGGCATTCCCCAAAACGATCCCGAAGATCAAGGAGTGTACTGGCTCGATTTTTCAGACATCCTCGCAAGCGCATCGAACGTCCAGGTACAGCGCGGTGCGGGAAGCTCGTTCTATGGTCCGGCGGCAATCGGAGGATCGATCAACGTGATCACGAACCCATTCGAGCCGAAGCCGTATATGAAATTTGAAAGCCTCTTCGGCTTCCAGCAATACAGCGACAGCAGCCAATCGCTACCGATGACGATGAAAAAGCTCTCTGCATCCTTTAATTCGGGATTGATTGACAATAAATACATGTTGTACGGCAAACTCGGCGAGATCAATTCCGACGGCTACCGGCTCCGGTCGGGCGCGACATTGGACTCCTACTTCTTCGGAGCGCTCTTGCTGGGAACAAATTCGACAACGCGCATTCATTTCTTCGGAGGGCCAATACAGGATCAGCTGGTCTATAACGGGCTGCCGAAATCGTACAACGACAGTTACCAGCTTCGACGAATGAATATCAACGACGAAGGGGTGGTCCGTCAACCAGAAGAGAACGAGCAGTTCACGCAGCCCCATTATGAGATCCTGAACGAGTGGAAAATTTCAGAAACCCAGAAGCTGAGCAACACCTTCTTTTTTTATGAAGGACATGGATGGTTTGATTTCGATGAATACGGCGATACGGCCACGTTCCGGATCGACCAGGCGCACGGATTTCATCCGACTCAGGATATTTCCACTGCGCTCATTCGCGCCGGGATCGATCTCGCACAATGGGGCTGGCTGCCGCGCTACGAATGGACCCACGACAACGGAGAACTGACGATCGGAGCAGAGCTCCGCTATCACAAAGGAACTCACTGGGGGCAGATTCTGGGAGCCGACAGCCTTCCGGCAAACTATGACGTGAGTTACCGGTTCTACCAGTACGACGGCGAAAAAACAATGGCGTCTCTGTACGCGACAGAAGTGTACCGTTTCCAAGATAATATTTCTCTTCTGGCGAACGTGCAGTTCGCTTACGACCAATACAGGATTGCAGATGAAAAGTACCTGGATAACTCGTTCAGTTACCCGTACTACTTTCTAAATCCTCGATTTGGCATAAACTATAATATCACAGACGCGTGGAACACATACATCTCCGTCGCATACACGTCACACGAGCCTCCTTTGAGCAATTTATACGATGCGGAGAACGCTGCCTACGATCCCACGATCGTGCCGCAGTTCGAGACAAAAATCGTCAACAACGATACCGTCTACGATTATACGAAACCGCTCGTAAAGCCGGAACAGCTGCTCGACTTCGAGCTCGGGGCGGGGTATAAGTCGGAAGGGCTGTCCGGCACTATCAACGTTTATTGGATGGAGTTCACGAATGAATTGGTCCCGAACGGAAAGCTCAACCGCTTCGGCATTCCGATCGTCGGCAACGCCGACCGGACCCGGCACATTGGGTTCGAGGTGGATGGCTCGGCAAAATTGCCGTACTCTTTTTCATTGAGCGGAAACGCATCTGTTTCGTCCAACAAGATCGTCAAGGAAACGTTTCTTGACGTCGACTCAACCGGAGCGGTCTTCGCTACGAAACTGGACGGCAACCCGCTCGGCGGATTCCCAAGCCTTATGGGAAATCTCTTTGTTAATTACCAAACTGAAAGATTGACCGTTTCGGTTTCGGCAAAATATGTCGGATCGTTCTACACGGACAATTTCAAGATAGAAGATGATAAAAACGATGCATATACGGTTTTCAATGTTGAGGCGCTATGCAAGCTTCCTCCGATCGCAAGCGCAAATGTCACGTTGAGGGGAGAAGTTCGTAACTTGTTGAATACTCTGTATATGCAAACCGGAGATGGTAATCTATTCTTCCCGGCCGCTGAGCGAAATTTTGTGGTCGGCATTACCCTGCAACTATAACGTATCGGCACGGAGTAATCTTCTATGAAAAGGAAACGACGCGAGGCCTTGATCATTTGCAATGGGGATGTTCTTCCCAAGCGAGCGATAACTCCGATGCTGAGAGAAAAGCCGTTTATTGTATGCGCCGACGGAGGGGCAAATAAGGCCCGGAAACTTGGAATCCGGCCTAATGTCATCATCGGCGATCTGGATTCGATCTCAACCGCAACGAGAAAATTTTTTTCCAGCATTACAACAATCCAAGTCAGAAGCCAATACAGCACAGACCTCGAAAAGGCGCTCGATTACCTCGTGAGGCATAAATATCTCAACGCCGTTGTCGTCGGTGCGATGGGGGGGAGGCCGGACCATTCGTTGTCGAACCTCAGCATTTTGAAAAAATACAACAAACGAATTCGTCTACTGTTCTCTGATTCGTTGTGTGATATCCAGATTGTTGGCCGAAGGATCACATTTGAGTCAACAATCGGCGAAGTTGTTTCATTGCTGCCGCTGGGGCGCTGTGAGGGAATCACGACCTCGGGGCTTGAGTTTCCTCTCCGCGACGAACCGCTCGAACTCGGTGTAAGGGAAGGTACAAGCAATCGGGCAGTGTCGTCCCCGGTAAGCATTTCTGTCAAAAAGGGGAGCTTGCTGCTTTTTATAGTGAAGTCTAGATAGCTTATTGCGAAATTCCAATTAGCGATTTTCGATTGCCGTATGAATTACATTCGATGATTCACTCTGACACGAGATTCGATTCTTGTTCATTGATCATTGTTCATTGTTGATTGCTCATTGAGTATGGTGACTTTTTCCTTTATCGATATCCTGCTTATCGTTCTCTATTTCTCCGCAGTGGTGTACATCGGTTTTCGCTCGGCCCGCAAAGAAAAGACTGAGACCGACGAATACTTGCTTGCCGGACGGTCGCTTACGCTTCCGGTCTTTGTTGCGACTCTCGTGTCAACCTGGTATGGAGGAATTCTCGGTGTCGGAGAATACTCGTATCAGTACGGGATTTCCAATTGGGTGGTATTCGGAGTGCCCTACTACTTCTTTGCTGTCGTATTCGCATTCTTCCTGGCAAAGAAGGCGCGGGCGACTAACCTTGTGACAATTCCAGATAAACTTTTCGACGCGTATGACGCAAAAACCTCGCTTCTCGGCGCGTTGCTCACGTTCGTTCTGGTTTCGCCGGCCCCGTACGTGCTCATGCTGGGAATTCTGGTGCAGCTGATTTTCGGGATCAGCCTCGTTGCCAGCGTACTGATCAGCACCTTTCTGACGGTCTGTTATTTATATGCGGGAGGGTTCCGGTCGGACGTCAACACAAACATTGCTGAATTTATCCTCATGTTTGCGGGCTTCGCGATTATTCTCCCGTTTTCGTATGCAAAATTCGGCGGGTACGATTTTCTTCAACGCAACCTGCCGCCGCTTCATCTGACATGGCACGGAGGAAACTCGCTTCAATTCATTATCGTATGGTTCTTCATCGCCCTCTGGACACTCGTCGACCCGGCATTTCACCAGCGGTGTTATGCGGCGAAAGACGGGGCGACCGCCCAACGAGGGATCATTCTCTCCACGCTGTGCTGGTTTTTCTTCGATTTTTTTACGAGCACCGCCGGCTTGTACGCCCGCGCAGCGATGCCGCATCTCCAACAGCCGATGTTTTCATACCCGATGCTGGCTGAAATTACCTTGCCGTCGGTTGCGAAAGGAATGTTTTACATCGGCATGCTCGCGACCATCATGTCGACATTGAGCAGCCTTACATTCATAGGCGCATCGACGATCGGCAACGATA
Source organism: uncultured Chitinophagaceae bacterium (assembly GCA_964439265.1). Taxonomy (GTDB): domain Bacteria; phylum Bacteroidota; class Ignavibacteria; order UBA10030; family UBA8401; genus JAGVPT01. The sequence goes on along the minus strand of CAYTOA010000016.1, from coordinate 12,942 downwards.
TTGTCGGGAGGCTGCTGTCGAATGAAAAGAAAGAAGTTCGCCAGGCCGCCATCACGCTCTGGACAAAAATCGGATTGGTCGTGACGGCCGCCTTCGCTGTTACACTTGCGCTATGGATCCCGTCCGCCGTCAAATTGTGGTACGTCATTGGAACTGCGATCATTCCCGGGTTATTAGTTCCCCTGATGGCCAGCTATTTTGATCGGTTCAAAATTCCTGCTTCGTTTGCTTTTGCGGCAATGCTTTTCGGCTGGAGTATGTCAACGGTGTGGCTGGTGTGCGGACAACTATCGGGAGGGGAATACTTTTTTTCCGTCGAGCCGATGTATCCCGGTTTGTTCGTGTCGGTGGGAATCTGGGGTGCGGGGAGAATCTTTCGTTCACGCAAGAGGCCATGAGGAACCCGGAAGGTTCATTCTTCGAGAACGCGTGATACGCACTCGAGAATTTCCTCGATTCGGAACGGCTTATGTATGATGTTTTTGACCCCGCGCCGGAGGATGCCGCTCTTCGAATTTTCTTCAAGATAGCCGGTCATGAAGACCATTTTTACCCCCGGATTGATATCGACGAGTTTGGTGAACACTTCCTCGCCCCCCATGAGCGGCATTCCCAGGTCCGAGATCACCATATCGATCTCATCGCAATGCGATTCATATTTTTTTACGGCGTCGATTCCGTTTGAAGCTGTCATCACCCTGTAGTTTTTCCCCTCGAGTATCTCTGTCAGTATTTCCCGCAGCCCCTGCTCGTCGTCCACGACGAGGATCGTCGACGGCCGTTCCTCCCGATTCTTTTCGGGGATGGACTCGCGTTTCTTGATCTTCGCCGGGTCATTGAGTTCGGCGTTGACAAGGGGGAAATAGAGAGACATGGTTGTTCCCTGCCCGACGCTGCTGACGACGTCGATCAGGCCGTGATGATTCTGCGATATTCCGTGAACGATCGAAAGACCGAGCCCCGTTCCCTTTCCCCTTCCTTTCGTTGAAAAAAACGGCTCGAAAATGCGTGATGCAGTCTCGTCGCTCATCCCCGTACCGTTGTCCGATACGCTGAGCACGACGTATTCTTCATTTTGGATTTGCGGGAATTTCTTCTGCATCTCAGCATGAGTGATTGTGCCCACGCGGAAAACGATCGTCCCGTTCACCGATTTCGCTTCGATCGCATCGCGCGAATTCAGCGCAAGGTTGAGGAGGGCCTGGTGGAGCTGGTCCGAGTCTCCCATGATGACGGCGTCGCTTGTTTCGATCTCAGATTTTATCGAAATGAATTTCGGCAGGGTATGCTCGAGCAATTTCTGTACTTCGAGCACGACCGTCGCCACCGACATCGGCTTGAGTTTTCCTTTTTCTGACCGGGCGAAGAGGAGGAGCTGCTTCGCGATCGCCGCGCCTCTTTCCGCTGCCGTCGCGACCATGTCGGCATACCTCTGGAGAGTCTTGTCGTTTCTCGTTTTCTCCTTCAGCATTTCGGCGGAAGTGAGGATCATCGACAGGACGTTGTTAAAATCGTGTGCGATGCCGCCGGCAAGGACGCCGACCGATTCCAGTTTCTGTGCGTGAAGGAGCTGATTCTCCAGCAGTTTTCTCTCGCTCGTATCCCGGAACACGCTGAACAACATTTTATTGTTAGCGCCGAATACGATGAACGAATTTGAAATCTCAACGGGAATTTCTTCTCCATTCCACAACGCGATATCTCCGGTAAAGCGGGGCAGCACGGTCTCTGATTCAAATTCCTGCCGGTATTCTTCCAGCGCAGTTTCCCGTTCGTTCTGCTGGTATGTCACCGAGAGAAATTCTCCGACGAGCTTTTCCTGCGGGAGTTTCACGATCTTGCTGTATGCGGAATTCACCATGACGATCCTTCCGGCTTTGTCGGTCAGCCTCATGCCGTCAGCCGAGTGCTCCCACATCGCACGGAATCGTTCCTCGTCCGCTTTGCGCAGGATCGCCGTGGCGATATGCTGCGACACGAACGTGAGAATTTCCTGCTCCTTTTCGCCGTAGCGCACCGATTCGGTGTAGCTCTGGACGACGATCGCTCCGAAAGTTGTCTGGCCCGATTTGAGAGGCACGCCGAGCCAATCGATCGAGGGGGCCCCGATCGATTCGACTTCTTCTTCCCTCATGAGCAATTCAAAGACATCGGGCGAGGCCAGCAGAGGCTTTCCCGTTCGCAGCACGTACTCCGTCAAACCCTTTCCAAGCACTTTCGGAGTAGGCTGGATATCTACCTCATCGACAAAATACGGGAAGCTCAGTATCTGTGTCGAGGCATCGTACAAGGCAATGTAGAAATTCTTGGCCGACATCAGGGTGTTGATGATCGAGTGGACGGACGCATAGAACTCTTCGAGGTCTACCGTTGAATGCGTTTTTTCCGCGATGCGGTAAAGCGCCGATTGCAAAATCTCCGCCCTCTTCCGTTCCTGGATGTCGGTGACCGCTCCGAGTGTTCCGATAATGTTCCCGTCGATATCCCTGTACGGTGTTGCATTGATTTCAACCCAAAATCGCGTTCCGTCCCTGCGCGTCATCAGGACTTCATACCGATCGACCTTGCCGAGAAGCCTGTCTTTGTTCCGTTCTTTCATGGCTTCCCACTTGTCCGGCGGGAGGAGCAGTGTGTACGCGGGTTTACCGATCATTTCTTCCGCCGAATGCCCGCAAAGGTCCGCCATGCGCGAATTGATGTAAATCACCGTGTCGTTGACGTCTGTGATCACCACTCCTTCACCAAGGCTCTCGACCACGGTGCGGAATCTCGTTTCCGATTCACGGAGCGTTTCCTGGGCGCGCATCCGCTCGGTGATGTCGAGCAGAGTGCCATGAACGGCCGGTTTCCCATTATAGATCGTGCGCGAGCCGTACACTTCAATGTGTATTTTCGTTCCATCCTTTTTCCGGCCGATGAAGGTATAGTTTATCGCATCGCCGCCTTCGTCAACTCGTTTGCGTATGTTTTCGACGACCGCTTCCCGCGACTCCGGAGCGACAAAATCCAACATCGATTTTCCAACGATCTCTTCGCGATTGAACCCGAAAGTTTCCGCAAGGCGCTCGTTCGCAAACTTCAGTACTCCCTCCTGAATAAGATACACTCCTACGAGCGCTTTGTCGACAAGACTTGAATAGCGCTCCGACAATTGCGGAACAAGAGATCGTACGAGGCGGTAATTGCCGAGCAGCAGTAGCAGTACGCCGAGCGTTAAACCGAAATAACCCGTCACGATTCCGATTGTGGGGAAAATATCCTCGTTCCATCGCTTCGGAAGGATGTTCGTGTGATAGAGCGAGTCGAGGACCGTGTTCAAATAGACGAGGGCAAAACCGGCTGCAATGAGACGGAATCCCTTCAACGCGTGCTTGATGATAAGCGCGCGAAGCACCAGAAAGAATCCGACTCCCGCAAACAGCAGAAGAAGAAATTGTATCAGACTGTAAATGTGCATTCTCAAGAGGGTATGAAAAAGATACTATTCCAGTGTGAGCACATCGAACACATTTGAACCTGATGGATCGGTTTTGCCGCCGCCGATCCATTCGCCCCCGTTATGTTCAACGGAACGGAATTCGCCGACGCCCGCTCCCCCGTGGTCATCCTGCGCACCTACGAGTATTGTCATCCTCCACTCCCGGGTTGGCTTTCCAAGATACTTAAGCGGAAGACTAAACTCAATTGATTTTCCCTGGACACTGCCGATAGGGTTTCGCACATCGCCGGGGCTTGGAAGATATTCACACAGCACTGTACCCTTTTCATCGGCGATGCGAATGCCGCCGCCGACAGTGATCAACCGGTCGAATCTGTAGCGGTCGCCGAGCATAAATTTCGAATTTGCGCCGACCGCCGCAGCACCAGTATCCCCCCGATGGATTGCTATCGCGGCAATCGTGAGCTGGAATCCGTATTCCGGATGCCATCCGGGATTCACGAGATCGCGAAACACCAGCCTAAAGTACGCGTTCGATGAATCAACCCTGACCGTCGCATGAAGAATATCCAGAATTCCAGCTTTGAAATTGACGTTTGACGGATAAACGTATGTTCCTGAATCGCCGCGATCGTCGCCCGCGGCATCATCCTTATCGAATAAAACTGCGGCGTTTGAATCTTTTTTACGCACATCGTTTAGCGACAGCATCGGATACTCCGGGCCCCGAAGTACCGGCAGCCGATCGTTCAGCATCGGTCGAGCAAGAGTAAGATTGGCAAAATTTTCTACGGGCGAAAAATCGCGCAAATACCAAACGGTACTGTCGGCCGAGGAAGAAATTCTTTTACCGTTGCGGTAAACCGAATAAGAATCTGGAGAATGGGAAATGCTGAGCGTTTCGCTCGGCGTGAGGTTTGCGTTAATGTATGCCGCATCGCCGCTGTGATAAACCCATAAGTAGCTCACAGCATAATCCTGAGTGATCGTGTCGGCACTTAGTGCGATCCGGACCGAGTCCCCCTTGATATCATACCGGGCATTGATGAGTGAACGGCCGGCGCGGAAGGTCGATTCGATGTGGCGCAATGCAGTCGGCAGTTTTGGATTGATGCGAATTGTATGAGCCGTGGCATCGATGCCGATGCCGAGATAATCCTGGTAAAAGCTGCGGATGAATTCTGCGAGGCTCCATGCTTGAGAAAAGGCTCCGGAGAGGCAAGGCTCTGATTCCCCGTCCCTCGTGTCAGCATCGAGAAGTTCGGAGAGTGTGCCGACACACCCCCGATGCAGGATCTGATGAACCATATTCTTTGTGATCTTGAACGTCAGATCCTCTTTATCGTTCCTCGTGAGTGCATATATTGCGTGTCCGTTGAGCCAGGTCCAAACAATTCCATTGTGGTACGCCGCGTCCTGCACGTAGTACGGTTCATAGTGATGGAAGGGATGAAAATTCGAATCGGATTGCGCCAACGTGCCGACGCCGTGTTCGTAGACAAGGTTTGCCGTTACCTCTTTCACGATCGCTTCGCGAATGTCCTCCGAATTAACGATGTCGAGACAAAAAAGCTGATTCGGCCGCAGTTCGTGCGACGGCAATCCGTCGGCGTTCAGATGGTCGTACACAACTTTATTTTCCCTGTCGACGAAATAGAGATTGAAATTTTTCTCCACACGGTCAGCCAGGGTTTTCCACCTTCCCGCGAGAGCGTGTCTGCCGAGGTATTCCGCCTCAAACGAACCGATCAACAGTTGATAATACCAGAGCGCCTGGACGTCGCACGCACGGTTCCCGCGCGGAGACCAGGGGCCGTTCGGCCCGACGGCGTCCATCCACGACTCTGCGTCGCCGTGAATCAGGAAACCGAGAGAATCGGTATGATACCTGACCGTTCCTTCAATGGACCGTTTCACGACGGGAAAAAGCTCGCGAATCAGTGCGGTGTCATCCGAAATTTTGACGTAATCATACATTTGTTTGACGAACCAGGGAGTTCCGTCCGCAGTATTATACGCAACAGAGGTCGGCGTCACGATATTGGGAATTCGCCCGTAATTCGTGCTGGAAGAATCTTTTTCCTGGAACCGCGCAAAGGAAATAAGTATCTCGCGGGCATCGCTGAAATCTCCTGTGACAAACGTCGCACCGGGAAGAGAGATGAATGAATCGCGCCCCCAATAATTGTCGAACCACGGCAACCCGGCAAAAATACCCTTCACCGGAATTCCTGATTGGGATTGATTCATGATAAGCGCATCGAGCGACAACTTTGCCCACATGAGAGCGGCATCGAGCTCGTCATCGTTGGTCTTCAGATAGGACTGCTGAAGTAGTCTCTCCATGCGTTCCTTTCGCGCTATGATCATCTTCTCCCAGTTCTTACTGATGTTTAGAATTAAATTATGGACTTCGCTTTGCGAAGAAGCAGCGGCGATGATGAACAGGATCCGCGATGATATGCGTTTGGAGCTTAACGCGATCCATCTCGGGATGGCTCTTTCAACGGGAGGGGTTCTCATTTGCCAAAAAGTGATTGCAGGCGTTGAGCTTTGCTCTCGTTCAAATCCGTCCGCAGCACGAAGGGTTATTGCTGGAATCTTTTCCTTTTTGAAAGTGTACTCGACCACAAATGCATTCACGCTGTCCAAAAACGTAAAGCGCTCTTCAGTGCCGTCCGGGTATTTCCGTACAAGCTGGTAGGGGAGTACCGTTGTTGACGCCGTCGCGCGGTCGAGGGGCGTGCCGTCCAGTTCCAGTGTGTAATCGTCGAGAATTTTCTGAGCATTGACGAACCAGCCTTGCCACCCGCCTGAGTTTTGCGCGCTAACTTCTCCGTAATAGGTCCCTGCTTGTTTATTGGTATACGCAAATTGGCGCGTTGTTCCGGATATATTGATTCCAAGCTTGTCGACGAGAGTAGTTCCGGCGAAGAGTGTACTGGTCAGAACTGCCATAGAGATGAGGACTGGAAAGAGTTTCATGCGCCGACCATAGCTATTGTTCTTTCGTGTTGGTTAGGACCTTCATTGTCAAGAATTCTTCTATTCCCTTAAATAGAAGAGATTCTGCGTTTCTCATCGCCTTTTCGGTCGTAAGGTCCTCGGGCGATATCTGGCGAAGAGTTGCGAGTCCAAGTTGGCTCTGGAGGATCGCCCTATTGCCGCGAATTTTTCCGGCGAAGGCATGCACAGGTTTACCGAGTTTTTGCGCGCGGCGCGCAATACCGTGGAGTCCTTTACCGCGAAGAGTTTGAGAATCGAGCATTCCTTCCGCGGTGATTACACAATCGCACTGGCGAAGCAAATCATCGAAATGAAGGGCGTCGAGAACAAAATCAATTCCCGAAACAATCGTGGCGTTGCAAAAGGCAAGAAGCCCGGCTCCAAGTCCGCCGGCCGCTCCGCTTCCAGGAATGAGGGAGACGTTGCGGTGTAATGTTCTCTCTATAATAGAAACGTAATTCTCTAAAGCGTCATCGAGGTTACGGACTTGCTCCGCCGTTGCCCCTTTTTGACTCGCGAAGGTGAACGAGGCGCCTTCCGGCCCGCAGAGGATATTTGTTACGTCCGAAAGTCCTATTATTTCCGTATTCTTAATTGTTAATTCTTCATTCTTCATTTCTATTCGTCGAAGCCGTGACAGATGTATCCCTCCGTCAGGCAGCTCGACATGGTCCCCATCAAGAAACTTAACCCCGAGCGCCTTTGCACAGCCTGAGCCCCCGTCGTTAGTAGCGCTGCCTCCCATTCCAACGATTATTTTCTTGCGGCCAGATTTTATCGCTTCGCACATCAATTGGCCGACGCCAAATGTCGTTGCGTGAGCCGCGTCCAATTGACCCTGATGTAACAAATGCAGGCCAGCGGCTTCCGCCATTTCGATCACTGCCGTTGTTCCATCGCCGAGGATCCCCCATCGGGCATTCACCGTCATTGAGGCAAGAGGACCGCGCACGGAGGCTGAAAAGAACGTACCGTGAGTTGCTCCGACGAGACAATCGAGCGTGCCGTTGCCGCCGTCTGAAATCGGGCAAAGGACACGATTTGCATCCGGAAGCATGTCTTGAAGAGCTTTTGCAATTATTCGTGCAGCGTTGGGTGCCGAGAGGGAGCCTTTCAGCGCGTTCGGCGCAATCAAAAAATTCATAGTGGAAGGTATGGATTTTTGAATTAAGATTCAGCGATGGCTGGATTTGCCGGTATCGATTGCATGGGAGATTGCCGCATTGATTTTCAACCAATATTTAGCTTAATTTAGGCTGTTTCAATTCGCTGTTAATCTGACACCAAAACTTTCTACAACGGAGAATGTATGTCATCAACAATTATCACAGATGTTTGGGCGCGGGAGATTCTGGATTCACGGGGTAATCCTACTGTTGAAACGGATGTTGAACTTGAGGACGGAACAATCGGAAGGGCGGCTGTTCCTAGCGGCGCGTCGACGGGCGAACACGAGGCAGTCGAACTCCGCGATGGTGATAAAATGCGCTATAACGGCAAAGGCGTACTGAAGGCGGTTGAAAACGTGAACAGTGCTATTGCCGATGAAGTGACCGGATTCGATGCGCAAGACCAGGTCGGTATCGACAAAATGATGATCGAGCTAGACGGCACGCCGACAAAGAGCAAGCTGGGCGCCAATGCCATTCTTTCGGTATCGCTTGCGGCTGCAAAGGCTGCGGCAAAATCGTTGAAAGTTCCGTTGTATCGTTATATCGGCGGCTCGAATGCAAAAATTCTCCCTACACCGATGATGAACATTATTAACGGCGGCAGGCATGCCGACAGCAATGTCGATTTTCAGGAGTTCATGATCGTTCCGGCAAACGCGCCAAATTTTGCTGAAGCACTCAGGATGGGAGCGGAAGTTTTTCACGCACTGAAAGATGTTCTCAAAAAAAGAGGGTACAATACGGCCGTTGGCGACGAAGGAGGGTTCGCGCCGAGTCTAAAGTCTAACGAAGAAGCTCTCGAAGTCATCACAGAAGCGATCACAAAGGCAAAATACAAAGCGGGCGAAGACGTCTTCATCGCACTCGACCCCGCCGCGAGTGAAATGTATGAAAACGGAAAATACCTTTTCTATAAGTCGACGCAGAAGAAAGCGACGAAGGAAGAAATGGTTAAAATGTGGGCAAAATGGGTGAAAGACTATCCAATCATTTCCATCGAAGATGGCATGGCGGAGAACGATTGGGACGGCTGGAAGATGATGACCGAAGAGCTTGGAAAGAAAATCCAGCTTGTCGGCGACGACATCTTTGTCACCAACGTGGAGTTTCTCAACAAGGGAATCGAGATGGGTGTGGCGAATTCCATTCTCATCAAAGTGAACCAGATCGGCACGCTCACTGAAACGCTCGACTGCATTGAGATGGCGAAGCGCGCGCACTACACTGCCGTTATCAGCCATCGCTCGGGAGAGACGGAAGACGCAACGATCGCGGATATCGCGGTAGCCACAAACGCCGGGCAGATCAAAACCGGATCGACGAGCCGGACGGACCGCATCGCGAAATACAATCAATTGATTCGTATCGAAGAGGAACTCGATTCGAACGGGATGTACGCAGGGCTTGGTGCTTTCAACGTGAAACTCCATTAACGCTGTGGATTCTTCCGGCCGCAACAACACAGTTGTGCCGGAGCAATAGGTCTGAAGACCAATTGTCAAAACCACTTGGAGGCCGCCATGCAATTGAAACTCACTGTTTTATTTGTTGTGTTCTTCCTTTGCTCATGTGGAAAAGACAACAGTGTTGGGAGCGGCGGAAGAAATTCCAATTCGGTTCCCTATCTCGTCTCTGGATTCGAAAAATATGTTTCGACAATCCGGATTACGGACTCGCTCAACCAGGTGATCTCTGAGGAAGCCGATAGCGAGATTGTGAAGATGACGGGTGTCGATGAAACGCAGGGTCAATATTCGGGACTCGTTTGTGTTGAAGCATCTTCATTGTCGAACAATCTGGGTTCTGAACACACCTGGTATAAAGCGACGAGCGATTCGCTTGTGGAGATTGCTTACTCGGGGGCTGGAGGTGTGCCTTTAGTTCTCCCCAAAAAAGGCACATCGTCAGGTCTGTCTCCGATGAGCGTGCCCCCGTCGCTTTGGCGATATGTTATAAAAAAGCTCTTGACGGACAGCGTACAGATTCGCAGTGACCTCAGGGTGGTTCATCGGTATCCTTTCAGCGTAGGGAAGAACTGGGTTTCATTCCGTGATCCCTTCCTCCAAACAAGAACAGTGGTTGGTACTGAGTACGTGACCGTCAGAGCGGGAAGGTTTCTTTGCTGGAAGATTGCAACAACGATCGACTTTGGAGGCGGCCCGCTCGATGTAGAATGGTATGACTATGTCGCCACCCAGGGGCTTGTGTTAAGGACGTTGTATTATCCACACATCACGGTGACGTCTGAGGCTTCTCCTGATTCGGGTTACAGTGCATCCATCACTGATCGAGAAGAAATGGTTTCGAATAGTGAATTCTAGAAAGAGCCGGCTGACAGTGACAAGAAGAACACTACACGAATTCGCACAATATAATTTACAGAGTATCAAGAATAGCCAAAAATTTTAAACCATTACTCTAAACGTGCAATGAATCCTGTTATTAAATTCGGAACTGACGGCTGGCGCGGCGTTATCGCGGACGATTTCACGCTTGCAAACGTGGCGAAGGTCGCATTGGCAACGGCCCGCTATTTCAAATCCCATAAGAAAATAAAAAACGGGCTGGTGATCGGGTACGATTCCCGTTTCATGTCGAAAGATTTTGCGCATAAAGCTGCACAGATTATCGCGAGCGCCGGCGTACGGGTGAGGCTGGCCGATAAAATTTCTTCTACACCAATGACCTCTCTCGGCATCGTGAGAATGAAAGCTGCCGGAGGAGTTGTTATTACGGCGAGCCACAATCCCGCGGAATATAACGGTTTCAAGATCAAAGGGGATTTCGGCGGTCCAGCGCACCCTGAGATGGTTGCGAGCGTGGAAAAAATTCTCGCCCCGATTTTAAAGGCGAAGGATCTCCCGTTGAAAGTGAAACCGTTCGACGAGCTTGCCAAGAAAGGGCTGATACAATTCGTCGACCTAACGTCAATGTATGTTGCCGACATTGAAAAAAAGATCGAGATAGACCTTATTAAAGCGACACGCATCAAGATATTATATGACGCGATGTACGGAGCAGGACAAGGCGTGATGGAACTGATCCTGCCTAAGGTCGGAACGATCCGCAACATCTTTAATCCTTCATTTGCCGGAGGGCATCCCGAACCGCTGGCGCAAAATCTGGAAGAGTTGAGCTTCGAGGTCAAAGACGGGAGATATAACATCGGCATTGCGACGGACGGCGACGCAGACCGGGTCGGTGCGATCGATGAAAAGGGAAATTTTGTCGATTCTCACAGGATCTTCGCGATCCTTCTGAAATATTTGGTGGAGCGCAAACACTTGAAAGGTGAAGTTGCGAAGTCGCTGTCGGTAAGCGAATTGATCACCCGTATGTGCGAGAAGTACGGGCTTATATTAAATGAGACGCCCGTCGGTTTTAAGTATCTTTGCCGTCTGATGGTAGAAAAGAAGATTATCATTGCCGGAGAAGAGAGCGGTGGACTCGGAGTCATGGGGCATCTCCCCGAACGGGACGGAATATATATCGGCTTGCTGCTCGCCGAGATCATGGCTGTACGGCGGAAAAAATTGAGCGCGCTGGTGCAGGAGCTGTTCGATGAATACGGTGAATATCATTTCGGCAGGATCGACCATCGCGTTACGGAAGCAGAGAAGAAAAAAATCATAGCATTCTATTCAAACAGGCCGAAGAAGATCGGCCCCTTCACAGTTCAGCGCATCAACGAAACCGACGGCTACAAGTTCTTCGTCGACGACGGTTGGATCCTTGTCCGTTTTTCGGGGACAGAGCCGCTCGTCCGCTTCTATGCTGAAGCGAATTCTCCCGTGCGTATGAAGGCGATGTTAAAAGCCGCCACGGCGGTTTGACCCTGCAGCGCGCATGAATTCTTCACGCAGTTACAATTTTTTCTACAACGTCATGCCGGACGGGACGGTGAAGCAGATCAACCCGTTCACTGGTACCGAGGTGTGGGCAGTACCCGGCCGGGGGGACAAGCCGTTGATGAATGAGGTGCCCGTCGCCGCGAAAGAGATCGACCATTCCGGCAGCGGAAAGTATTGCAGCTTCTGCGAGACCCGCTATTACGAAGTTCCTCCCGAAAAAGCCCGCCTTATCAAAACGGACGGCCAGTACCGCTCGATGAATCGCGTTCCGCCCGACAAGTACAACGACAGCGTCGCTGAATTCCGCCGGCTCGGAAATTTGTTCGAGATCGTCACGATCGATTACTGGAAGAAGAATTATAATTATCGATTGACGAAGGATGCGGCCGCATGGCGCGATTCCTATATCGCGATCCCGCGCGGCGCCGAACATATCGACGCCATTTTGAATTACAAACTAAAGATATCATCCAAGTCGGAACAGGACATTCGTCAAAAGCTCCTGTTCAATAAAGAGAACATGATGGACGCATTCTTCGGCGGATGCCATGAACTCATTATCGCACGCAAGCATTACTCCGACACGGCGAAATTTGACACGCAGCTTTTCTCTTCCGGCGAAATGACGGAGGATGAACATTTTCACTATTTCCGGTTCACCGTCGAAGCAATGCGGGACATGCTGACCTATAACCGCTACATCCGTTACATCAGCGTGTTCCAGAACTGGCTCCGGCCGGCCGGCGCTTCGTTCGACCATCTTCATAAACAAATTGTCGGACTGGATGAGTGGGGAAATTCCATGCTGCTGCAGATCCAAATGCTCCGCGATGACCCGAACATCTTCAACGAGCTCGGTGTGAATTTTGCGGCACAGTACAACTTAGTGTTTGCGGAAAATGACTATGCGGTCGCCAGTGTCGGGATCGGCCACCGGTATCCGACGATCGAGATTTACTCGAAGTCGCAGGCCAGCCGTCCGTATGAACATTCCGATGCTGAATTGCGCGGTGTGAGCAATCTTGTACACGCGTGCCACGCGGCGATCGGAAGCCAGATCTCGTGCAACGAGGAATGGTATTATACGCCGATTGATGCTGTCTACAAGATGCCGTGGCATGTGCTTCTTAAATTGCGTGTCAACGTTCCCGCAGGTTTCGAAGGGGGTACAAGCATTTTTATCAATCCCTTCACGCCGATCGACCTCCGCGACAAGTTGGTGCCGCACATGTACAATTTACGGGACACTGGGCTTGTCACCAACCTCCGCATTGCGGAAGAGTGCCGGTTAGCTCCAAATCCGCTTCTCTATTATTTGAAGTAGACGGTGAAAAGCGGGCGCAAAACATCTTTCGACCCCGCCGCCATCAATCCTTTTTCGTGCCATTCTTTTTCCCAGCCGTTTTCAGGCCTCCGTTAGAAATGAAACCCCAGTGTCGGATTCCCGTAAACACAATTGTTCTAATGAACACAG
>CAYTOA010000015.1:70501-75116 GCA_964439265.1 uncultured Chitinophagaceae bacterium | reverse complement strand
GCCGCCGGCACTCACCGTCCAACCGAAGATGTCCGGCCCGCTGGTAACCACGCCAAGATGATTGAGGTTCCCGATGGAACCGGTAAATGAAGCCGCCCACGACGCGCCATGGTCAGTGCTTCGGTACACGGATCCCCCTTCCGCTGCGAAGAAATCGTCTCCCGTTCCTCCAAACCCGCCGACAAAACCACTCCCGCCCGGTGAAACGGGCGTCCAGGTCGCCCCTCCGTCGGTTGTCCGCACGACTGCCCCAGAATCAGAACCCGCCAGGCCGGAGAGCGCGCTGCTGAAATAGACACTTACACTATTAAAGAACGGAACATGGCTAGACGCCCATGTCGCACCGCCGTCAGTTGAACGATAGACTCGCGATGAGTTCGTGCCAAACCAAATATTCGTTGTGCCGAATGTCGCCAGCGCATTGTTCCATCCCGCCTCGGTGCGGGCTTGAAGTGGTTCGGTCGCGATGCGCGCCCAGGTCGCCCCGCCATCGGTGGTTTTTAGAACTGTCCAGGTTCCTCCGACGGGATCACCAACGGCGATGCCGTTATTCGCATCGAACATCTTGATCCCGTCGATAAAGCCGTTGGCAAGAGTATAGACGTTAACCCATGTGGAACCGGCGTCCGTCGTCCTGTAGATAAACGTTGATGTGCCCGGCGTCGTGGAGACAAATGCGGTGTTCGCATCAAGTGCATCAACGACGTAAATGTCGGCACTGCCAATGCCGCCTGCCCCGACAGATTTCCATGTCGAGCCGCCATTTGTTGTCGATAAGACCTGGGCCTCACTCCCCGCCGCCCACGCAACCGACGCGCTTACTCCCTTTACCGATGCCAGGTTCGTGTTGATCCCGGAATTTTGGATCGTCCATCCTGGCGAGACATTCGATGACGGCGCGGTGGAAAACACTCCCCTGCCGTGCGTGAACGCAAATAAAGCTTTCGTATCATTTTGAACAACGAGTTCGTCTGTCGGGACATACGATGGCATGCCTGAATTGAAAGGCGACCACGATGTACCGACATCCGTCGTGGTATACACTCCTGTTTCAGTCCCAATATACAACGTTGAAGAAGTGGTAGGATCGATGACAAGAGAGTGCACAGGAACATTCGGAAGGCTCTCCGAGATATCCGACCATGTGGAACCCTGATCTGTGGAATACCAGACGTGGCGCGACGCCGGCGTCCCGCTCACATTGTACCCGCCGTAACATGCGAAAATCCTGTTCTTGTTGTTCACATCGATAACAATACGCCTCACCCATGCGCCGTTGTTTCCGGCCGGAGAGATGTCTTGCCACACGGAGTCTCCCGAGGACGGATTCAAACTCACACACCGAAAGATTTTCCCGCCCGTAGTACCCGCAAACGCAAGATAATTTGCCGCGCCATTCACAACAGCAACCGCGCTGACATGGTAATTAGCTTGGAGCACCCTGCTGCCAGCCGTCCAAGAACCGGCAGCATTGGTTGTCAGCCAAACTCTGTTTGACCCCGCGATAAGAACATCTGAATTTTCAGGGTTCATGGCAAACGGCGCGATGAACAGACATTTATTATCATCGTTCGCATCACTCAAGCCGCTGATGCAATCGGTCCAACTTACTCCGCCGTCGGTTGATTTCGCCATGTCCAGGTAGACGTACTCTTCGTATGAGACGGAATTATTCGTCTGATCTTGGGCCGCATAACCGCCGTCGCCGCCCACAGCCTCCGTCCAAGTGGAGCCGGTTCCGCTGTATTTCAAATGGCCGTTATCCTGAGTGCCGCCGAAATACGTCGGCCCGTTTTTAAAAACAGCGCCGCCGTAAAACTGTGTGATGGCCAGGCCGTTGTTGAGGCTTGTCCAATGCGAACCGCCGTCGGTCGTCTTGTAAACGCCCCCATCGTCCCCTTCGAAAATAGTGTTGGCGTTATTCCTGTCGAAAACAATAGCATGATGGTCGGCGTGGACGTACGGCGCCCCGAAAGACAACGACCAGTATGAAGTCTGCGACCAAGTACTCCCGCCGTTCGTCGATTTCATGAGATCGATCCCGCCTACAAAAATATTATTCGAGTTGTTCGGATCGACGGCAATGACGTTGTCGTACCATCCCTGATCCTTGAGATACGATGACCCTCCGGTTGACGGAATTTTCGGCGGCGAGGCGAGCTGCGTCCACGTGGCGCCTGCATCGGTCGACTTGAAGATGCCTTTTAATCCCCCGTCGCCCGCCGTCGTCAGGTCGAGCGACTCGAATACTGCCAGCAGCGTGTTCGGGTTGTTTGGGTCCTGCGCCAGCGCAATTCTCCGGTAGTTGCTCGCGGGCAAATTCGACGCAACTTCTCCCCAGGTTGTGCCTCCGTCGGTCGTTCGATAAATGCCGCCGCGCGTCGACCCGTTGTTCTCTACGGCATAGACAATGACTGATTGAGAAACGGGAATAACGTCGTCGGGTGTGAAAAAATTCGTCGTCGCATCCGTCGAGCTGATCTTCGTCCATGATGTGCCGCCGTTTGACGAAACGAATAACCCGCCGGACTTCGTGTAATTTCCCCCGCCGTAATCGAAAGAGTAATCCTTTGTTGCCGCATAAATATTTCCGGAGGGATCGGACGCCATTTTCATCACATCTCTGAAATTCGAAACCGATGCGCCAGTCGTACTCGAAAGGAGTGCCCATGTATCGCCGAAGTCCGTGGTTTTGTAGATACCGCCGCCGTAGACTGCATCCTCGTTCAGCCATCCTTCACCGGTCCCGGCATACACTACATTGGAATTCGTGGGGTCGATCACCATGGAACCGATCGCCATCACGTCGAGCGAATCCGATTTTGGAATCCACGAAGCGCCGCCGTCGGTACTCTTCCATATTCCTCCCGATACCGATCCGATGAGTATATGAGCGCTGTTTCCCGGATTTACGACAATTGAACGGACTCTTCCTCCGATATTGCCGGGGCCCAGTGCGGACCAGGTCGACGCTGTGGTCTTGCGCAATGTGCTCGCATTTTTCATTGTCCGGTTTGTATAACCGACCGCTTCACGCCGTCGCTGCTGGAAATCAACATTCTGTTGATTGCCGGCGAGGATTTCATAACGGTACCGGTATGCAGCATCGGGGTTATCGCGATCTCCGGCAGAAGATTCCCGCGATTCGTCCTCTTCGCCCGGACTTTTATGAACAAATGGCTTTTGAATCAGCAGGAATGCCGCAGCGGCGACGAGGATGCAAATCAATAAAATGATCTTCTTCGTAGGGGTGCTCCGATAAATTGTGATTGGGATGAATGGCCTACAAATGAATCTCTTCGGAAAAGAATCCGGGGGAAGTATCTGCCCGTCACGCGCGGCCCGGCATTACCGCCGCAGATCTACTTTTAAGATAGTACATATTTGAAGCGGAAATGTCAATCAAGAACGTAACCGCCGTCACTTTGCCGAAATGACGTTTTTCCTGAGGTATTTCACAAGCTCGGCATAATTGGAAACGGCTATCCCGGCAAGGACAAGCGACGCACCGATAAAAGTGCCCGGAGAGACCTTTTCTCCCAGGACAACGACACCGAGTATCACCGCAATGATCGGAGTGATAAAAGATGTGAGCGAAAGGATCACTGCTTCGACTCGCTTAAGAAGCCAAAAATAACTGACGAAGGTTGCCACCGAACCGAAGATCCCCAAATAGAATATCGCAAGTACGGCGTGCGGGGTAAAATCGATATTTGAAAAATCTTCAAGCACCACACTCGCCGCCAACAGCAGCACCGCCCCCATGAGCATGGGAACGAAGGTAATAGCGAATGGGTGAATTGAATGCCCATGCTTTTTGATGACGATGACAGAATACGCTTGAAGGATTGCACTCGCCATCACTGCCGCCATACCCCACGAAGAATTCGGCCCCGAGATTTGGATATCGTTCGAATAAATTGCGAGGATGCCTAAAAAACCGATGACGATACCGGATATCTTCCAGGCCGTTATCTTTTCGTTCGGAAGAAAAAGGAACGCGAAGAGGGCTACCGTGAACGGATAAACGGAAAAGACGATGGAGGTCAAACCGGACGGGATAAACTGCTCTCCCCAGTAGACAAGTGCAAACGGGACGCTGAACGACGTGAGCGCGACAACGACGTAGAACAGGCGCTCGCTCCGATTGAACGGAACTTTCACGCCGCGAACCTTGATCAACGTAAAAAGCACGGCGCTCGCAACGAGAAAACGGCAGCCTGCAGCCAAGAGAGGCGTCATTGTCTCAAGGCCTATCTTGATGACAAGCCATGTCGATCCCCAGATCGTGCAGACTAAAAAATACGAAATGAAAACGCGGAATCGCTCGCTCATTCACTCTGCCATTTTATTGAGCACGAGACCCGAGAGAAGCTTGGGATAAAAGAACGTGGATTTCTGAGGCATCGTCTGGCCTGCTTTCGCAACAGCGCGCACCTGGGCGATCTTCGTCGGGTTCACGACAAAGGCGATCTGCGCCATCCCGTTCATAATTTCTTTTTCGCATTCATCGATGCTTTGGATATAATGGATGTTCAGCTTCTTTTCCTGCGCTTCAACTGAAATACCGAGCACTTTTCCGAGAAAATACGAATGAAGGAGCACGACGTCGAGG
>CAYTOA010000015.1:66569-70401 GCA_964439265.1 uncultured Chitinophagaceae bacterium | reverse complement strand
TGAAATACCGAGCACTTTTCCGAGAAAATACGAATGAAGGAGCACGACGTCGAGGCTCTTTACTTCGGCTGGAAGGGACGAGGCAATCAGCGGATCGAGCGATATGCCGCCCTGTAGAGATGCGATCCAGTATTTTGATTCGGCTTTGACGATGATGCCGTACGCATATTGCGTATGCATTCGCAGTGCATTCATCGCTGCCTCCAGTGTAGGATACTGCGTAAGCGTGAAATACTTTTGGACCGTGGAAGAAAACTCCTTCCAGTCAAACCTCGGCAGGCTGTGAATCACGCGGTGCGTCGGGAATATCACGAGACCCTCATCGTCGAGATTCGTAAAGAACATCATAACATAATTATACAGCTCTTTTCCTGTGTGGTTCGGATTCTGAGATTTCATCACGTCTCGGTAGGCAAGGGCAGTCTCATAGCGGTGATGGCCGTCGGCGATCAGCACTTGTTTCGGTTCCATCTCGCGCGCAATTTTTTCAATCACCATTCCGTCGGTGACCACCCAAAGCTGGTTTCTGACCTCCTCAAACGTGACATCCACGGCCGCCGGAGTAGAATACAAAGGAGAAATAATTCCGTCAACATGCTTTGCCTCATCGGAATAGAGGCTGAAGATCTGGCTGAAATTCGAATTCGTTGCCTTAAAAAGTTTGAAGCGGTCCTCTTTTGCTTTCGAAAGCGTCTTCTCGTGGGGAAGCACGATCCCTTTGTCAAATTCTTCCAGATGGCAAAGCGCAATAAACCCCTTGCGCTGAATAACGGCGCCGGTAGCCGATTTGAACGTTTGAACAAGCGGATAGACCGCAGGCTGGATCTCACGTGTCAGCACACCCTTCTCCTGCCATTCGTTGAAGGCTTTCGCAGCCGCAGAATAGCGGTCTTCTTCCCTGCCGAGGATCAATCGCACGACGTTGTGCGTGTCTCGTTCATACAGGCGATTCTGTTTTTCGGGCGAGATCACGTCATATGGCGGCGCAACAACCGTGTTGATATTTACTGCGCTTTGGTTATACCGGATTCCTCGAAACGGCCTTATGATTGGCATAGGGTTCTATCGATTAATTTGATGTCGTTATATTTTCGATTTACGATTTGCAATTTTCGATTGAAAAACTTGGAGCCCCGGGAGACCCGCCGTCCGTCCTCTTTTCATTTTTAATTTTTCACTTTTAATTCTTACTTATTCTCGTACCCCAGCCTCTTCAGCCATGCATCCTCGGCGCGCCAATTCTCCCGCACCTTCACATGAAGTTCAAGGAACACGGAATGCCCCAGAAACGCTTCGATGTCTTTGCGCGCTTTCTCGCCCACCGACTTGAGCGCTGAACCTCCTTTGCCGATGAGGATCCCCTTTTGCGACTGCCGTTCGACAAATATTTCCGCGCTGATGAAGTGTTTCTTCTTCTCCCGTTCGTTGAACGCAATGATATCGACCGTCGTCGAATACGGGATCTCCTGCGAGAATTGGTCAAAGATCTTTTCCCTGATAATTTCCCCTACGAAGAATTTTTCGGGCGCGGCACTCACGACGTCGGCCGGATAATACGGGGGATGTTCAGGGAGATAGCGGACGATCGTCGCGATCAAATCTTCTGTACCTTCGGACCTTAGCGCCGAGAGCGGAAGAATTTCTTCGAACGAAAATGCCTTGCTGAACCTGTCGATCATCGGAAGGAGTTCCGATTTTTCAACCCGGTCAATTTTGTTGATACCAAGAAAGGTCTTCTTCTTCGCACTCCGGATCTTATCGAGCGCTTCCTCGTTCTTCTGGTATCCGTCGTTCTTTAACTTTTCCGCATCGACGAGGAGCAACACGACGTCGGCCTCGTCCAGCGCGGTCGACGAAGAGTGCATCATCACCTCCTGAAGCAGGTACCGCGGAGTGATGATACCCGGCGTGTCCAGAAACACGATCTGGAAATTCTCTCCCGTTAAAATCCCGAGTATCTTGTGCCGCGTCGTTTGAGGTTTGTTGGTGACAATGGAGATCTTTTGCTTAAGAAGCGCGTTCATCAGCGTCGACTTACCGACATTCGGATCGCCGATGAGGGCAACATATCCTGCTTTATGGGGCTTTGTTTCCATTTCTTCGGTTAATATACCTATAAATGGAAAGAGTTTCAATGAAAGGGAGCTCTGTCCTTTGCGTCCATTGCGGTTTTCTTTTATCCGCTAAGGGCGCGAAGAACACCAAGGTAGAAAATGTGAGGAGTGGATGTAATGGTATGCGGAAGAGATTCCAAGTGCTTGTCGTTTTAAAAACCGAACAGCGGCACCATCAAGGAAGGATTTTCTTTTGATCGGATGAGGGCAACCTTCTTTGCGTCATGAGCTATTTTGCAACCAATTTCTTGTACGCTTCAACATCCAGGAGCTGTTCAAGTTCAGCCGGCTTTTCGATCTTCACTTTGATCATCCAGCCTTGTTCGTACGGGTCCTTGTTCACCAATTCAGGGGAGTCATGTATTTTCTTATTCACTTCCAGTATTTCTCCCGTGACGGGCGAATAGAGGTCGGAGACGGCTTTTACGGCCTCCACAGTGCCGAAGGCCTGACTATATTCGACCCTTTTGCCGACCGCAGGGAGTTCGACAAAGACAATGTCCCCCAATTCCCCCTGCGCAAAGTCGGTGATTCCGATGAAGCCCGCGTCGGCCTCTACGCGGATCCATTCATGGTCTTTCGTATATTTTAGCTTCTCAGGAAAATTCATATGCACCTTTCTCTCTCGAAATCAAAGGAGGAACAGTTCCCCTAATCACCGATGCTGAACGTATCGATAAATTTCGTATCAAAAATACCGCTGCGAAATTTTTCGTTCTGCATCACCTTTTGTTGAAACGGTATCGTCGTGTGAATTCCCTCGATTATGCATTCCTCGAGAGCATACTCCATTTTCGTTATGGCTTCGTCGCGCGTGTTCGCATGAACGATGAGTTTGGCGACGAGGGAATCGTAGTACGGCGGAATCTGGTATCCCGCATAGATATGCGAATCGATTCGGATTCCGGGCCCGCCGCCAAAATGCAAACTCGTGATCTTTCCGGGCGACGGGCGGAAATCGTGCTCCGGGTCTTCGGCGTTAATACGGCATTCAATCGCATGACCCTGAAACTTCACTTTCTTGCTACTCAGGCGTTTCCCCGCTGCGATTTCGATCTGCGCTTTGATGAGGTCGATGCCCGTGACAAATTCTGTTACCGGATGTTCAACCTGGATCCTGGTGTTCATTTCCATGAAATAGAACTCTCCGGTCTTGTCGAGGAGAAACTCGATTGTTCCGGCTCCGAGATATTTCACGCTCTTCGCCCCTTTCACCGCAGCCGCTCCCATCTTCTCACGCAGTTCCGCGTTGACGGCCGGCGAAGGAGACTCTTCGATCAGCTTTTGGTGACGGCGCTGAATTGAGCAATCGCGCTCGCCGAGATGGATGACGTTCCCGTACGAATCTCCGAGTACCTGGATCTCGATGTGCCGGGGCTCTTCAAGATATTTTTCCATGTAGACGTCGGCATTTCCGAACGCCGATTCAGCTTCGTGGCGAGCTGTTTGGAACGCGTTCTCGACCTCGTTGTCGGTACGAACGATGCGCATGCCCCTTCCGCCCCCTCCCGCCGACGCTTTAATAATGACGGGCATTCCTATTTCATTCGCGAGCCGCTTTGCCTCTTCGACGTCTTTCACAACCCCGTCGCTTCCCGGAACGACAGGCACCCCCGCCTTCTTCATCGTCTCCTTGGCGAGAGCCTTGTCTCCCATTGCCGTAATCATCTCCGGTTTCGGGCCTATGAATTGAAGGCCAGAGGTCAAACAGATTTCCG
>CAYTOA010000015.1:0-66469 GCA_964439265.1 uncultured Chitinophagaceae bacterium | reverse complement strand
ATCATCTCCGGTTTCGGGCCTATGAATTGAAGGCCAGAGGTCAAACAGATTTCCGAGAACTGGGCATTCTCCGCAAGGAACCCGTACCCGGGATGGATGGCATCGGCGTTTGTGACTTCAGCCGCCGCGAGAATGCGCGGAATATTAAGATAGCTTTCCTTGCTTGCGGGAGGTCCGATACAGATCGCTTCATCGGCAAATCGTACGTGGAGCGATTCCCGATCGGCCTCGGAAAATACGGCAACTGTCGAGATCCCGAGTTCCCGGCATGCACGTATGATGCGGAGGGCAATTTCACCCCTGTTCGCTATAAGAATTTTGTTAAATAACCGCATTGACGGGATTCACCAAGGCTTGTTCGGAAAACGTATTTCCACAATATGAATAGAGAATGGCGGAAAAAGCATCAGGCGGCTTCGACGAGGAAAAGCACCTGGTTATATTCGACTGGTTTACCGTTCTCGACGCAAATTTTCACAACCTTCCCGGAGCTGTCGGACTCGATCTCGTTCATCAACTTCATCGCCTCGACGATACAAAGTACCGTTCCCTCTTCAACGGTCTGCCCCACTTCGACGTAGTTGGACGCGTCGGGAGCCGGAGCGCGATAGAAAGTGCCGACGATCGGGGATTTTACTTCGTGGTATTTTTTTTCCGGGATTGGAGCGGCTTCGGGCGCAGGCTGAGGCGTTGATGCCGTCGCAGCGGGAAGCTGCTGCGGCATCATTGCGGGCGTCATTTGGTGTAGGACGCCGACATTATTTGCACTCTTTGTGATCCGAACCCGAACGCCTTTTTCCTCCAGCTCAATTTCATTTACGTTGCTCTCCTCGACCAGCTTCAATACTTTCTTAACGAACGCTAAATCCATTATCGCTCCATCGTCATAGTGATGAATTGGCGGACACTACACTATTGCTTCACACGGTCGAGGTATTGACCCGTTCGAGTGTCGACGCGGATAACTTCGCCTTCGCTGATAAAAAGAGGAACATTGACCATCGCGCCGGTTTCTACTTTCGCCGGCTTCGTCCCAGGGTTTGCCGTGTCGCCACGAACGCCAGGAACGGTTTCAACAACCTTCAACTCGACATTGAACGGAAGCTCTGCACCGACCGGATCGCTTCCGTCGAACATCACTTCAACGGTGAGTCCCTCTTTAAGGAATTTCGCTCCAGTTCCAAGGATCTTCTCATCGATGGGAATCTGTTCGTATGTCTGCTGGTCCATGAAGTGGTAGCTCTGGCCGTCGTTGAAGATATATTGATATTGCTTTCTCTCAACTCTCACAATTTCGACTTCTTCGCCTGAACGGAACCGGTTCTCCATGGTCCTCCCGCTTCTGATATTCCGCATTTTCGCCTGATAAAACGCACGCAGATTTCCAGGTGTCCGATGCTGGTATTCTTCAAGAATATGGAGCTCTCCGTTAAATCGCAAAAAAGTGCCAATTTTCAAATCCGATGTCGTTGCCATAAATAACCCTAGCTCTTCATTCTTTTAGGAATAAACCCAAATAATTTGTAAAATGGATGCGGTTTCCGTATTTTAGCGGCAAAAATATAGTCAGATTGGCATCGAAAGTCAAGAAGGAATCCCTGCCTTGCAAAAGCGCTCGATCATCCTCATTCTGTGTGCTCCATTGTTATTCTCGATTCTTGGAGGTTGTAGTACTCCAGCCCCCAAGAAATTTTCAAATGAGTTGGTTCACGTCTATGCAGAATTGCTTGCGCTGAATGAAAAGGAAAAAATTTCCGGATCGGTACCCGATTCTGCCTACAGACGTGAGGTGAGGGAGTTCTTTGCAGCGAGGAAAATAGACGAAGGAGATTTTCAGAGGCAGGTCGGTGAGATTTCTCGTGACGACGTCACCTGGCGGGATTTTCTGACCAAGACGATCGCCGCGCTCGACAGCATTAAAGCAGCCAGGAACGCGCAGCACTGAGAGGGACCTCGGAATCTCCTTAATTCCCCTTCTTCAGCGTGAACATGAACGTACTTCCTACGCCGACTTCGCTTTCCACCCAGATCTTTCCGCCGTGCGCCTTGATAATTTCGCGGCTGATCCAGAGCCCTAATCCCGAACCTTTGATGTTGCTTACTTCAGCTGTATCGACGCGCGAAAATTTCTGGAAAAGTCTTTCCAGTTGATTTTCCGGAATGCCGATACCGTTATCTCTCACCGATGTCAATATCTCTTCCGAACCATGGTTCACCACTGAAATTTCGATCATGCCTCCGCGCGGGGAATATTTCACCGCGTTGGAAACCAGGTTAAGCAATACCTGCCGAAGCTTGCTCTGATCTCCCTTGACGAACGAAGCGTCGAGCTCGATATGATACTGAAGCTGATGCCTGTTGGAAAATTTTACCATCGAGACGGCTTCCTTGACCAGCGTTTCGATGTTCACCAGTTTGAAATAATAGCTTAGTTGGCCGGATTCCATCTTCGTGATCGTCAACGTATCTTCGGCAAGCTGGCTGAGCTTCCCTGCCTGATCGATGATGATGCCGAGATATTCTTTGAAATGCTGGTTTGTTGCAACGTATTCTTTTTTGATGAGAGATTTTGCGGCAAGCATGATGCTCGAGAGAGGCGTTCGAAAATCGTGCGAAACGATCCCGACAAAATCCGACTTGAGTTTATCCAATTCCAGAAGCTTCTTGTTCGATTCTTTGATCTCATTATAGAGTGTCGCATTGTGAATTGCGCTCCCCAGCTGGTCGCATAACGTGCTCAGCACCATAACGTCTGTCTCATCGAATGCGTGCAGCTTGGTATCTTCAATATTGAGCACGCCGACGACTTCAGTCCCCACCTTGATCGGCAGCGCCAGTTCGGAGTTTGTATTATGATACGCGAATGCGAGGTATCTGCCGTCCGTCGACACGTCGTTTGCAAGTATTTTTTCCCCGTACATGCCCACCCACCCGACGATTCCATACCCTGGCTTTTGGCGGTAGCCGTGAGGAAGGAAATCAACATAATTTCCGGAGTGCGCAACGAGTACCATGTCTTTCGTCTCGATATCGGTCATGAAAATCGTGACATCGAAGTACGCAAAATTTTTCTGGATCGCTTCCGCGGCGAATTCCAGCATCCTGTCGAGGTCGAGCGTCGACGTTAGCCGGCCGGCGATGCGGTTCACGAGTTCAATTTGAGAGAGCCTCTTCTGCGCATTGTCGAACATTGCAGTGTGCCGAAGCGCCGTTGCAATATGGAAACTGAGCAGCTGTGCGAGCCACATATCCGGCTGATGGTACGCGCTCAGTTTTGCCGAGCCAAAGCCGATCGCTCCGACCATCTCGATACTTGTCCGAAGAGGGACAATCAACAGTGACTTGATCCCCACTTCGACGAACTTTCCTTCAAGCAATGGAGTGAACGCGGGCGCAGACTCGACGTCTACAAAGATTCCTGACTTATTCTGGATCGTCCATCCGGGCATACCCGCATCGGAGGCGAACAATTCATGATTGATGTCGAGAGAATCGGCGACGCGGCTGAGCGTATTGACGCTGTAATGTGACTTGCTCCTGTTGAGCAGGCAAATGAATGCGCATTCGCCTTCGATGAGGCGCGACACTTCAGCGCGAAGCACATCTAAGATCTGATCACGAGAAGCGGATTCGTCGATCTTGAGAGAAATTTCATTGAGAGTACTGATTTTTTTTGAAAAACCCTGGGCTTCAAGAAGCCGGTTTCGCAGTTCTTCTTTTGGCAACTCTAAGTTATTAGGAGACTGCCAATCGGAGGCCATTTCTTTAACCATTTATCCTTTCACATTCAAGAGATGGTATTGGTTCAAACACCACTTTGAAATCTAGCTTTCTCCGCACTATACCACGTAAATGCTGAATGCTTCATATGCAAGCATTTCAGTTTGTAATAACTTTCCCGATAACAAAGGGCTTCTCTTTTTGCTGCCTCAACACGCGGCTCGCCGTTTCAACATGGCGCGGTGAAACTATAAAGATCAGTCCGATGCCCAAGTTAAATGTCTTACGCATGTCGTTTTCCGGCACGCCTCCTTGTTGCTGAATCATCGTAAAAATAGCAGGTCGTTCCCATGAATTCCAGTTAACCTCGATCCGCATCCCTTGCGGAATCACACGCATCGTGTTGCCAACGATCCCTCCTCCGGTCACGTGAGACATCCCTTTTACGATCCCTTGCGATAATAGCGAACGAATCGGCGAAAGATATGATCGATGGACAGCGAGGAGGGCGTTACCAAGCGTACCGTTCAGTTCTTTTTGAAATTTGCGGAGCGGAACGCCGGGAAGAAATACCTTGCGCGCAAGAGAATAACCGTTTGTATGAAGCCCTGTCGATGGAAGGCCGATCAACACGTCGCCCCGGCTGATACGGCGTCCGTCTATGATCTTTTTTTTGTCTACAACACCCACAATCGTCCCGGCAAGGTCAAATTCTCCCTCCCGGTAGATTCCCGGCATCTCAGCTGTCTCCCCGCCGATTATCGAACAGGAATTATCCTTGCACGCTTTGACAAAACCGGAGATAACTTCTTCAGCGACTTTCGGCGAGAGTTTGCCAGCAGCGAAATAGTCCATGAAATAGAGGGGCTGAGCACCACACACCGCAATATCGTTCACGCAATGATTCACCAGGTCCTGGCCGACAGTATCAAAACGCTTCATCGCAAACGCAATCTTCAGCTTTGTCCCAACGCCATCAACGCTGGAAACCAGCACTGGATCTTTAATTCCCGGGAACGACGCCCGGTAGAATGCACCGAATGAGCCGATGTCTGCTAGAACATTCTTGGTAAAAGTAGACCGAACATTGCGTTTGATCCTTTCAACAACAACTTCACCCGCAGCAATATTAACGCCAGCTTTTCTATACGTTTGCGACAATATCAACCCTTAGTATTTACCGTACACTAATGTAAAAACATTATTCCTGAATTGAAACAGTTTTTTCAATGAATCCGAATTTCTTCTTCTGTATAGTTTACGACGGTTTACTTCAACGCTCCCTTGATAAAGTCTCGCCTCTTGACTATATTTTTATATGCTTACCATGACTATGTGCCGACGATGAAATCAGTTACCCTACTACCCTCTCACAAAAAATTCGTGGTTGGCAAAATCCTCTGCCTTGGGCAGAACTATGCAAAGCATGCGAAGGAAATGGGGTCGTCCGCGCCAACATCGCCTATAATTTTTCTCAAGCCATCGACGGCGATCATAGAGAACGGCGAACCGATCGTTCTGCCGAGAATGTCGAATGATGTTCACCACGAGGTTGAATTGACCGTTTTGCTGGGCAAACAGGGCAAGAATATACCCCAATCGAAAGCGTTTGACTGTGTCGCAGGATACGGAATCGGGTTGGACATGACGATGCGCGATCGCCAGAAAGAAGCGAAAGCCGATGGAAACCCGTGGTCGATTGCAAAAGGGTTCGATACATCGGCGCCGCTTTCACCATTCATCCCTAAAGAAAGCGTTAAGGACCCGTCTAACCTGGAGATAAAATTATGCGTGAATGGCAAGGAACGGCAGCATTCAAACACTTCGCAAATGATCTATAAGATAGATTTTATCATCTCCTTTCTTTCTACGATTTTCACGCTTGAAGAGGGCGACGTTATTTATACCGGGACTCCGGAAGGCGTCGGTAGAGTCGTTGAGGGTGATGTGATCGATGCTGAAATACCCGGAATCGGCGCGCTGCGACACACTGTCGTCTCCGCTCCTACGAATTCTTCAGAGGTTGCGGCGTGAAGATCTTTAATTCTCGATACCTTGCTTTACCGGCCATCAGTATCGCGATTGTCGTAGTCGCTTCGTCGCTGCTGTTGTCCCATGCTGAACATCCGGCGGCGTCAAGCACCGAGGCGTCTCATTCTCCCTCGATTGAATCACTATACGCCAGCTTCGACTCAATCCGGACGAATCTTGACGACTACAGCTGGCCAATCGACGCGCGACCAAAGATCACGTCCTCGTTCGCCGAATTCCGCTCGTCCCATTTCCATGCTGGTATCGACATCGGCACAGGGAACAGAATTGGAATTGAAGTCTACGCCTCTCGGGATGGCTATGTTTCCCGAATTCAAGTTTCCCCCTACGGGTACGGAAGGTATCTGGTGCTCCGGCATGCAGACGGCTTCTATACGACCTACGCTCATCTCAGCGCTTTTAAGGATGACCTGGAACGCTCCGTTCGAACTGAACAACTGAAGAAGGGGAAATTTTCCGTTGAAATGAAATTCCAACCCGGCGAGTATCCTGTGCAAAAAGGCGACGTCGTTGCCTTCAGCGGAGAAAGCGGCAGCGGCGACGCTCACTTGCACTTCGAGATCCGTGATGAGCATTTCAACCCCGTCAATCCGCTTCTTTTTCCGAAAATCAGGCGATTCACCGATACGGAGCCGCCGATCATCCGGCGCCTCGCCATCACGCCGATGGACGAACATTCATTCGTCGACTATGAGTTCTCTCCAAAAATGTATCGGGCTCATGCAAAGAACAGTTCTTCGTATACCATCCCCGAAGTGATACGCGTGACCGGTTCGCTCGGCTTTTCCGTGGATGCAGCGGATAGGGTCAACAACACGCGCTATCGCTCAAGCGTCTACGAATTTGAATTTCAGGTGGACGGAACGACGATCTTTACTTCGCAGCGCGACCGATTTCCTGAAGAAGAGACACGTCAGGTGGGAGTAGATTTCGATTGGGCCCTCTGGAAGGAGCGCAAGGGGAGGTTTCAAAAACTTTATGTCGATGAAGGCAACACGCTTCCATTCTACAACAGGCGAAACGAGTTTGACGGCGTCGTAGCGTTGAGGAATTTTTCAGAAGGATTGCACAAATTCAAAGTCATTGCGTCGGACTATTCCGGAAATTCTTCGGAACTCACCGGAGCTTTCGTCCTCAACCATCCGCCTGAGGTCGATTTTTTGAGATCGACCCCGGGGTCGATCACAGCGCTTCTTCCGAACAGCCGGAATGTCGCGTCCGTCGAGATCGGTACGAGGACGTTCTCATCCAGGAAGTGGTCCGTTCGCGAATACGATGCACACACCCTTTCATTCAGGGATGATTCGTTGACCATACCGGGGAATCTCGCGGGGGCCGATATCGTCAGAGTGACTGCCAAGAATACTTGGGGGACTCGCTCGTTCCCCGTCTACCATTTTCTCAACCGGCAGTTTGTTCCGGGTCGAGCCGAATTATCGAACGACGTTGACGGCTCGTTCCTGAAAGTGTGGATCGAAAGCCCCGTTCCTTTTTCCGAGACACCTTCGCTGCAGGTCCAGCAAGGTAGCACTATTTCCTCTGTCCCCTTGCGCGCGATCGACGTAGACAAATACACAGGTGTATATAAGTTATCGCCGACACTGCGCGGCATGGTGTATCTCAAAGCATTCTATGTCATCGCCGACAAGCAGTCTGAAGTCTTCGACTCTTTCACGCTGAATACGGTTTCTCCCGACCGAGAAGGCACGATTCAATCCGACGACGGTAATTTCACCGTTACCTTTGAGACCGGCGCCGTCTTTGCTCCCTTCCATCCTGTCATCGAGAGGTTGAGCGATACTCGGTACGACGTCCAGCCTGCCGACGTTTTGCTGCGCGGAGCGATCAAAGCGACATTCAAATATCCCGAGAAATACGAATCTGATGATAAACTTGGACTGTACGTAAGAAACGGCGGCGGCTGGAATTTTCTCGCGGCTGAACGCGATCGACTGGCACACACGTTACAGCTCCGCGAGGCGCATACACTGGGAACATTCGCCGTCCTGAGGGACGATCAGCAGCCGAAGATCAGCCGTTGGCGGACATCATCATTCAACGCGCGAGGGAGGCGAGTTTTCTCATTTTCAGTCCGGGATAATCTTTCCGGAATCGATGACGACGAGATCAACGTGTTCCTGAACGGTGAACGCATAATTCCGGAGTACGACCCCGAGAAAAGAACGGTGTTCTACATTCCGCTGGATCCGCTTCCACGGGGGCGATACACCGTACAGGCAGAGGTCAGGGACCGCGCCGGCAACTCGGCTCATCTCGCGAAAACTCTGACTGTGTACCGATGATAAAGGATCTGTCACTGGCTGCCGCCCAGGCGGTGAAGATTCTTAAAAAGAGCCAGCTTGCGCAATTGGTCATTGTCATTGTTCTGGCCGTCGCGACGACATCATTGCTTGTGCTGTTGTCGGAACGCGTTGCAAACCCCCGCGAATTCCAGAGCTTCGGTGACGCCCTCTGGTGGTCCATCGTGACAATTTCGACGGTCGGGTACGGAGACAAGGTACCCATCACGCTGGCAGGGCGGATCGTCAGCACTATCACCATCATCAGCGGATTAATTCTCATTTCACTCTTTACGGCGACCGTCTCGTCAGTATTCGTCGCAAGAAAAATCAAGGAGAGCCAAGGATTGCAGGACATCGATTTTAGCGGACATACTCTTATTTGCGGATGGAACGCTCACGTTGAGGAGATCCTCCGCATTCTCAATCGCTACAGCACGGTTGCGACGACGATGAAGATCGTTCTGGCAAACGAAGCGCAGCCGGAACTCATGGAAGTCGTAAGCGAAGCGTATCCAAACCTCGACGTTAAATTTGTGCGCGGCGATTATTCGCGCGAGCCCGTACTGCACCGTGCGAACATCAAGGCCGCACAGTCGGCGATCATCGTTCCGGATACGACGTCGCAGTCGGGACAGCCTTCCGACGAAAAAACGCTTCTCGCTTTGCTCACGATGAAGTCGATGAATCCAAAAGTGAAAGTGTATGCTCACGTCTCCAATCGAGAGAATTATCAACACGTCAAGCGGGCCAATGCCGATGAGATCATCGTAAGCGACCAGCACGTCGGATTCTTCCTGGCGAACCAGGTTCTTTCCCCCGGGGCCTCGCAGGTCGCAATGGAGATCCTCGATTACGAACATGGCAACGACATCCATCGAGTGCCGATTCCCGAAGAATTTGTCGGCAGAACGTTTGAAGAAGCATTCCTTCATTTCAAAAAAACAAAGAACTGGACATTGATCGGCATCGTAACCGAAGAAGAGACCGTGAGCCTTGGCGACATCCTCTCCCATGATATGTCCGCCGTCGATACGTTTATTGAACGAAAGTTCAAAGAGGCGGGGATCAGTGTAGCGGAGCGCGTGGGCATGAGGGTCGAAGTGAATCCGCCGTCCGATTACCAAATTCAAATAAAGGATCTGGCTGTGATCATCGGTACAATCGAAGCAGACAAATCTTAAGCGCGGCAGGCTATGAAAAAGATTGACCTACATTTTCTGAGAAAGATACCTCTCTTCGTCGGACTCGCGGATGACAAGCTCGAATTGATCAAGAGGATCATTAAAGAAAAGACAGTGGAAGCCGGCTCTCTGATCATCAAAGAAGGCACACGCGGTACCGAGATGTTCATTCTTCTCGACGGCGAGGTCGAAGTATCGAAGTCGCTGCTCCTGAAAATTTCCGGACGGGGAATGGACCAGCGCGACAAATCGCTCATCAGATTAACCGGCGACGATTACGCCTTCTTTGGCGAAATGGCGTTGTTTGAGTCGAACGCCGAGCGCTCGGCAAGCGTTACCGCAAAATCAAAGTGTGTCCTTGCAGAAATTACGCAGGAAGATTTTTTCAGGCTTGCGGAATCCGACCATGAGATCGGATACCGCGTGCTCAAGAACATCGTGACGATCATCAGCAATAGACTTGATAAAACAACGCAAGACGTGCTCAAGCTTACGACTGCACTAAGCCTGGCCCTTGAGAGATGATCGACCCGCTGCGCACACTTTCCGTCGTCAAATTACGTCGTCATCCATCAATCTTAATACTATAACGAGAATGCAGGAACTCCCGAAATCCTACGCGCCGCAAGATGTCGAAGACAAATGGTACCAATTCTGGGAATCGAACGGCTTTTTCCATGCAACACCGGACAGCGGCAAGAAGCCGTACACTATCGTTATCCCGCCGCCGAACGTAACCGGTATCCTCACGATGGGTCATGTTCTCAACAACACGCTGCAGGACGTTTTTATCCGATGGCGGCGAATGCAGGGATACGAGGCGTGCTGGGTCCCGGGAATGGACCACGCGGGCATCGCGACGCAACATGTTGTAGAGAAGGCTCTCCTTAAAGAAGGAATTGCCCGGCGCGAATTAGGGCGCGAACAATTTGTCCAACGCGTGTGGCAGTGGAAGGAGTTATACGGCGGGACCATCATCAAACAGCTTCGAAAGCTGGGGACATCCTGCGATTGGGAGCGGGAGCGATTCACAATGGACGAAGGGCTGTCGAACGCCGTGCAGGAAGTCTTCGTGCGGCTGTACGAAAAAGGATTGGTCTATAAAGGAAAGTACATCGTCAATTGGTGTCCGAAAGACCACACCGCCCTCAGCGATGACGAAGTGAACCATTCCGACAGCAACGGTCATCTTTGGTATATGAGATATCCGATCGAAGGTTCCGACGAATTTATAACCGTGGCTACGACGCGGCCCGAAACGATGCTCGGCGATACGGCCGTTGCGGTGAACCCGAAAGACAACCGCTACAAACATCTTCTCGGAAAGAACGTCCTCCTTCCGATCGCAAATCGGAGCATCCCCATCATCTCAGATGATTTTGTGGATGCATCGTTCGGTACGGGAGCCGTGAAAGTGACGCCAGCGCACGATCCGAACGACTACCAGATGGGTGAACGCCACGGTCTGGAAGAGCTGATCGTGATGGACACCTCCGGAAAAATGAACGAACACGTTCCGACCAAATACCGCGGCATGGACCGCTACGAATGCAGAAAAGAAATTATCCGCGACCTGGAGAAAAAGGGGCTGCTGGAAAAGATTGAGGATCACGTTCACAGCGTCGGGCATTGCTACCGCTGCGATACGGTCATTGAACCGTACCTTTCCGACCAGTGGTTTGTCCGGATGAAACCGCTCGCCGAAAAGGCACTGCAGGTTGTGCTGGATGGAGAAATAAAGTTCTATCCTGAACGCTGGACAAAAGTCTATGAAAACTGGATGACGAACATCCGCGATTGGTGCATTTCCCGCCAATTGTGGTGGGGACACCGGATCCCGGTCTACTACCTTCCCGACGGGAGCATGATTGTTGCACGAAACGCCGGAGAAGCCTCGGCAAAATTGAAAGCTCAGAATTCGAAATTCGGGGCTGATGATCTGAAGCAAGACGATGACGTGCTTGACACATGGTTCTCGTCGTGGCTTTGGCCATTTTCTGTTTTCGATTGGCCGAAAGAAGACAGGGGCGTGAATTATTTCTATCCGACCGACACGCTCATCACCGCTCCCGATATCATCTTCTTCTGGGTCGCGCGAATGATCATGGCGGGACTTGAGTTCAGGGGGGCCGTACCGTTCAAGCATGTCTATTTTACCAGCATCATCCGGGATATGCAGGGGCGCAAGATGAGCAAGTCGCTCGGCAATTCTCCGGACCCTCTTGATGTCATCGCGACCTATGGTGCAGATGCGCTCCGCTTCACCATTCTCTATCTTGCGCCGATCGGCCAGGATGTTCTCTTTTCGAACGAGAAATGCGAGATGGGAAGAAATTTCGCCAATAAGATCTGGAATGCGGGACGTTTTCTCCTCATGAACCGGGATGCGATCGCTACGGAGGCGCCTGGCGAAATCGCGATCGTCAGCGCAGTTCCGCCGACTGAGTTGTCGGACGCGTGGATCCTTTCACGGTTCAATGCAACGGTGAAGGAAACGACTGCGGCGCTCGAAAGCCTCCGGGTCAACGAAGCAGTAAAAATGCTGTACGATTTCATGTGGCATGACTTCTGCGATTGGTACGTGGAGTTTGCAAAAAACAGGATCGCCGAAACAAGCGATGTCAATCTGAAAGGTGCAATCGTCAATCGCGCTATCCGCATCTATGAAGAAACGTTAAAGCTCCTCCATCCTTTCATGCCGTTCGTAACGGAAGAGATCTGGCAGCACCTGAACGAACGCAAACCCGGCGAAAGCATCATGAGATCGGCGTGGCCGTCGTATGACGAATCGCTGATCAGCGCAAAGATAGACGGAGAGATGGAATTCCTTCAGAATATCATCAGTACGGTACGGGCTGTCCGCAGCGAAATGAATTTGCCGCCCACCAAAGAGGTGCCCCTTGTCGTCAATTGCCGTGACGAGGCAAAGCTGAACGTGCTCGAATCGAACCGTCCATCGCTTGAACGCATGGCAAAGATTAGTTCGTTGTCCCTCGGCTCAAATCTTGCAAAGCCAGGTTATTCGGCGAGTTCGGTTGTGAACGGCCAGGAGGTGTTCATCCCTCTTGAAGGATTGATCGATATCGGAGTCGAACGGGGAAGGCTCGAAAAGGAAATTCTCCGTCTGGAAGGACAATTGAAGGCTGTTATGTCGAAACTGGACAATCCCAACTTCGCAGGAAAAGCTCCGGCAGACGTGATCCAGAAAGAAAAAGACAAGCAGGAAAATTTCCAGCAAACCATCGACAAACTTCGGACGAGTTTGGAGCAATTAAAGAACTGAGGCGAGGGCCGGCATGTGTAACACAAAAAAATTGCTCCTGATCGTTACGCTGGTGCTCGTCGCCGTTCAAATCGCATCAGCCCAATCGAGAGAATCGTTCAGCAGTTTCATTCATCGCATCGCAACGGCAGACCCTTCAAGACGTTCTGCAATCGTCGACAGCTTCATGACCGAGCAAAAACCCAACGGCTTTCCTGTCACAAGCGACACAATCGCATATTTCGTATACCGGGGAAAGGTTGCTTCCGCTATTGAGGTCACAGGCGACTATACACAATGGTCGCCGAATGGCGATTCTATGGTCAACGTGCCTGCGACTGATCTCTACTACGTCGCTAGAAGATTTGAACCCGATGCACGAATCGACTACAAATTCATCAAAGATGGGGAGTGGATTCTCGATCCGGCAAATGCGAACATTGTCAGGAGCGGGTTCGGTCAGAATTCCGAACTCGCGATG
This sequence comes from uncultured Chitinophagaceae bacterium, assembly GCA_964439265.1. GTDB lineage: Bacteria > Bacteroidota > Ignavibacteria > UBA10030 > UBA8401 > JAGVPT01. Next base: position 53,470 of record CAYTOA010000015.1, on the reverse strand, counting down.
CCTATGTACATCCGGCCCGCATCGATCCGCTTCGACTCAACGACGGCGCACGGGAGGATATCTTCATTTACTTTCAATAGCAGCTACACAGCCGACAGTCGAAAGATCTCAGTGTACCTTCCGCCGAACTATGATTCAACGTCAGGTCGCTATCCGTCATTGTATGTTCACGACGGTCCTGATTATCTTTCGAACGCTTTAATGGCAAACGTGATCGACAATCTTATCGGTGCGAAACAGATCCGCCCGCTGATCGCGATATTTATTCCCTCCGGCGCGGACAGAGCAGGGGAATACCGGTTAGAGAAAATAAGAACGTTCAGCAGCTTGATGGTGAAGGAATTAGTCCCGTTCATTGATTCCCTATACCGCACCAACGCCCGTCCCGCTGAACGTGGAACGATGGGCTCATCAGACGGCGGACACATATCGCTGTACCTTGGGGTGAATTATCCGGACACGTTTGGCCTCATTGGAGCCCAGTCGAGCAGCATTACAGATCTCATCTTCGGTCCAATCCGAGACGGACGAAAATTTCCGGTGAAATTTTATCTCGATGTCGGCACATATGATATCTCTACAAACAATTTTCGGCTGCTCCAGTTGAATCGTAAACTTCGAGATTTGCTCGTCCATAAAGGATACAGTATAACGTACGCGGAATATCACGAAGGCCACAGCTGGGGAAATTGGCGTGCTCATATCAGTGATATCTTGAAGACGTTCTATCCGTATAATGCTTCAGAGGTAAATGTTAACAAAGGCGTTCAGTAGAACACGCTGTTGTCTTAAGCCCGTAACCAACTTTCAAACACTCGATACGTTTACTCCCCTTCCATCGGCATACTATGCTCTTCTCGAGGGTCAAGAGAACTTCGTTCTTCTTGAGACCTCTCGATTCGATAGCGCGAACCATCGCAGCTTCTTCTTCCTTCGTCCGACGACAATTATTTCCATCAGCCGCCCTGATGATGTCCCTCGCCTTTTCGCTGAAATCGAGAAGAGCCTCAATGATGGCTTCTTCGTTGCGGGATATTTCGGTTATGAATGCGGCTGCCACTTTGAAAATATCGGCGCAAATGTTCCGTTGCACCCAACGATGCCGTTGGCATGGCTGGGCGTCTATCGTGCTCCACTGGTTTTTGATCATAACGCGGGAATATTTGAGGGCGAGCAGCCGATCATTCCCGCCAGCGGACAGAATCAATATTCGCTGAATAAATGTCTGTTGAACGTTTCCGAACCTAACTACCGCGATGCCCTTGATAAGATTAAGAACTACATTTCGGCGGGCGATACATATCAGGTCAATTTTACTGACAAATATACATTTGATTTTGAAGGTTCGCCCATCGCATGCTTTTCGGCGTTGAGAGAGAAACAAAAAGTGGCCTACAGCGCGTTCATCAACGCCGGGGGGAAACATGTTCTCTCCTTTTCGCCGGAGATTTTTTTCCGTATTGACAGCGGCACAATTACGACAAAGCCGATGAAAGGAACAGTACGGCGGGGAAAGTATCCGGCCGAAGACGAAGCGCTCTGCCAGTGGCTGCGCCATGACGAAAAGAACCTGAGCGAAAACTTGATGATCGTCGACCTGCTCCGCAACGACGTCGGCCGCGCGGCCAAAACCGGCTCCGTGGAAGTGAAGGAGATGTTTGCCGTGGAAAAATATGAGACCCTTTTTCAAATGACATCGACCGTTCAGGGGACTCTGCGGCCCGGCCTCTCATTGTATGAACTGTTTCAGTGCTTATTCCCAAGCGGGTCGGTAACGGGGGCACCAAAGAGGAGGACGATGCAGATCATTCGTGAGCTTGAAGAAAAACCGCGCGGTGTCTATACTGGTGCAATCGGATACATTACTCCGGCAAGAGATGCGATGTTCAGCGTTGCGATCCGTACGCTTGTGATCGACGGTGCCGAGGGCGAAATGGGGATCGGAAGCGGTATCGTTTTTGATTCCGATGCGCGGGAGGAATACGAAGAATGCGCTTTGAAAGCTGAATTCCTAACCCAGCCGGTCGAGAATTTTAAACTCGTCGAGAGTCTCTTATGGGAAGGAAGCTACCCTCTTCTCTCCTTTCATATAGATCGTCTCCGCGAATCAGCAGCCTATTTTGGGTTCACGGTTGACACGGATACTGTCTTGCGCGATCTTCGTCTTAATCAGGAGCAGTTATCGAAAGCGTCGGTCTATAAGGTGCGGTTGTTGTTGGAACCAACCGGATCCATCCTGATTGAGAATCAATTTCTGTCAAATACGGCCATGTCGGGAAAGATAGTTCTGTCTTCTGTCTCAACCTCATCTCACGACAAGTTTCTTTTCCACAAAACCACTCATCGGCATCTGTATGAATCTGAACATGAAAAAGCACTTCAGCAGGGTTTCGATGATGTCATCTTCTGTAATGAAAGGGGCGAAGTAACAGAAGGAGCGATCAGCAACGTGTTCGTCGAACAGGAGGGGAAGCTTCACACTCCCCCCATTACTTGCGGCTTGCTTCCTGGAGTTTATCGCCGGCATTTCCTTGAGAAAACTCCAGCCGCCTCTGAAAAGATATTGTCCGTCAGGGATTTGCAGACTGCTGACAGCATTTTCATATGCAACGCCGTCCGTGGAATGCGAAAAGTGAATTTTATCGGATAGAGGAATTTCCTCTGTCGCCGAGTCACGCCGAAATACTCGAGGTGACTCAAATCATACAATACAATTTGTCGTTTTATTTCGGGAGATCTTTTCATACTTTTGGATTGTCGGTTGGGGCAACATAGAAGGCCACAGAGGAACAATGGATACGCCAAAAAGAGGTCAATTCTGATGTATTTGCATCGACCGATAATTACGAGGAATGTCATTTTGGCGGGGAGTGTTGGATATTTGGGAAATTCTGGTATATTGGGAAAGATGTTCTCCATCATGCTTGATTTTCAAGCACATAGAGAACACTTCCCGATTGCGAGTTCCTCGTTGAAACGCATCCACGCATAGGAGTGGTGACGATCAATTTGAATTCTTCAGAAATGGTTCCTCTCTTCTCATGAATCGGCAGCAGCTCATCTCTCAAATAGTTGAAGACGTGTTGAAGGAAAAGAATCTCGCACATACGTGCTGCAAGGACGGCGTATGCACGGACGGTATGTGCGTCATTCACAACAAAGACGGGGTCAAGAACATTGTTACGAGCGGAGCGGCGCGAGTGTCTGCCGGCGTTGGCGTGGATGCAGCTGGGGGAGTCGAGCCCGACCTCGCCAGAATGATCGATCATACCCTTCTCAAACCTGAAGCGACCGTCGAGCAGGTAGAAAAGCTCGTCGCTGAGGCAAAAAAATTCCATTTCGCGAGCGTCTGCATCAACCCGTCGTACGTTCCTCTTTGCGCAAAATTGCTAAAGGAGACCGACGTTAAGGTGTGTACCGTCATCGGCTTTCCTCTCGGCGCGACGTCATCCGAATCCAAAGCTTTTGAAGCAGAGCGCGCAATCCGTGACGGTGCCAATGAAGTTGATATGGTGATCAACGTGGGAAGACTGAAATCCGGCGACTACGAATATGTTGAAAACGACATTTTTGCCGTAGTGAGCACGGCGAAACGTTATCATGTCCTTACAAAAGTAATCCTTGAAACTGGTTTGCTGAACGATGAAGAGAAGATCAAGGCATGCATGCTCGCAAAACGTGCCGGCGCAGATTTTGTGAAGACATCCACCGGGTTTTCAAAAGGCGGGGCGACCACCGGCGACATTGCGTTGATGCGCTTCGTCGTCGGGAGCGCGATGGGAGTAAAAGCGTCCGGCGGGGTCAGAAGCCGTGAAGATGCGCTAAAGCTTGTCGCCAGCGGTGCGGATCGGATCGGGGCGAGCGCAAGCGTTGCAATCGCCAGCGGTAGTACGAATGCCGGAGGCGGCTATTGAATGATCTTCTGCACAGCCGCACTGGATACTGCCGGAGCAGGAGCTTGACCGTCCTTGCGTCGTCAATCGTCTGTCTCGTCATTTCAGCTGCGGCAGGGTGTTCGTCGTCCGAGTCGACGCAAAATAATGATGCGGCGGGTCCATCCGATTCCTCCTATTCTCAAAGCCAGCAAATGCTCCCCCAGAAATCCTCCCGCAGTCAAAAACGGTCGTCGCCGGGAAATCAACAAGGATTTGAAACCCAAGAGGATACGATCGAGGCAGAGGTCGTGACGCACAACCAGGGTGGGGATCACATGAAGCCCCCTTCACATCGTTCATCAAAGAAGAAATATTACAGCGTCCAGCTGGGCGCTTTCCGCGTGCTGGCCAATGCGGACAAGGAAAAAAAGATCGCCCAGCAGCGATACAAAAAACCGGTCTATCAATTTTTCGACAAGCCGATAAAGATGTACCGTGTCGTGGTAGGAAACTTCTCAAAACTTAACGAGGCAGAAAAGTTCCTGAAACTGATTCAGGAAGCACATCCTAAGGAATACAAAGATGCATGGGTTGCGGAGATGAGGCGATGATTCGCAGACGCGCCATTCTCACGTCCCTCTTCGTCTTTGTGATTGCCGGAACTCTGCCTGCTTTTGTCCAAACTGCTCCGGATTCAGCTGCGCCAACGAGAAAAGAAAAACTCAGCACTTTCGAAAAATCCTTTAAACCCTCAGAGTTTGACGCTGATATTGACCTGGTGCACAAGAAAGAAAACCAGCCGAGGCCCATCGTCGATGTTCCCGTTGAATCGTTCACCATCGCCGAACCGGAGACGGTTCAGGGCTTCCGCATCCAGGTCTTCGCTTCGAACAATTACGACGAGGCTGTTTCCGTACGGAATTCGATCAACCTGGGGCTCCCGGCTCAATGGGTCTACATGGTCTATGATGCGCCGACATACAAGGTGCGCGTCGGCGACTATACCAACCGCGCTGACGCCAACCTAGCAGTTGACGGCTTTATCGAAAAAGGATATAAAGGCGCCTGGGTTGTCCCGGACCGGGTGCTGGCCAACCCTCCTGCGAAACCCGCTTCCCCGCCTGACAGCATACAGACCGACAAAAATTAGTTTCTTATCGATTAGGATACCGCCGTTAAAATTCGTATATTTATTCTGTAGCCCCGCCTCCGAGCTTGATACTTTTGGAAGCGGAAATTTGAGACTCGCTCTCCGATGATTAGAAGCTGAGGTGTGCAGTAAGCCGCACTTGTGCACTTGCTGCGGTTCGGGATATCGGTATCACTCCCTCGATTTGCCTTCCGCAATTTTCCATCTTTACGCAGCGCGTCTCCCCATTTATTACCAAAGGATTTTTATGTCTTTTTCAAAACTCGGTCTCAACGACCGATTAGTGCAAGGTATTCTTGCGACGGGTTACACCGCACCAACTACGATCCAGTCACGCGCAATTCCGGCCGCGCTTGCCGGCAAAGATGTTATCGGCTGTGCTCAGACCGGAACGGGAAAAACAGCTGCCTTCGTACTCCCGATTTTGAACCGGCTCTCCGCCGATGTCCATGTAAAGCACCGCGGAGTGCGCGCATTAATACTGACGCCGACGCGGGAGCTTGCGCAGCAGATCGAAGATTCGATTACCGCATACGGGCGGTTCATGAATCTTCAGAGCCTGGCCGTCTTCGGCGGCGTGAACATTCAGAATCAAATGAAGCGCTTGCGCCGAGGCATCGATATTGTCATCGCAACACCGGGCCGCCTGCTTGACCATCTTGAGCGAAAAACGATCGATCTGGCGAATGTCGAAGTTCTCGTCCTCGACGAAGCTGACCGGATGTTCGATATGGGATTTATCCAGGATGTGAGGAAGATCCTCTCCAAAGTGCCGGCCCATCGGCAAACCATGCTCTTTTCAGCGACGATGTCGAAAGAAGTGCGCGCGCTGACGGCGAATATTCAGAAGCACCCGGAGTTTATCGAAGTCGGGGAACAGCGCAAGCCCGTCGACACGGTGACGCAGCATTTTTACTCCATCCACCAGGAATTAAAAATCGATCTCCTCATTCATATCCTCGAGTCGAGCCAGATGGAAAGTGTGCTTGTCTTCTCCAGGACCAAACACGGAGCAGACAAGATTTCTCATCGGCTTGAACGTAAGGGGATCAAATCTATCGCGATCCACTCCAACAGGACCCAAGCCCAGCGACAGCGGGCGCTGGCGGGGTTCAAGCACGGCGACTTCAAGGTCCTCGTTGCGACCGATATCGCCGCGCGTGGCATCGACGTTGAAGGAATCACACATGTCGTCAACTTCGATACGCCGACGTTTGCCGAAGATTATATTCACCGGATCGGCCGGACCGGACGTGCTACATCGAAAGGCGATTCGCTGACATTCGTCTCCCGAAGCGAACAGGAGTACTTGCGGAAGATAGAATACTTCGTCGGAAAGAAATTCGAATTAAAAAAATATCCGGGCTTTGATGATACAAAAAGGCCGGCGGCAGTTCCGCACGCGGAAGATCGTGCGAAAGAGGGAGGCCACAGAGGGGATCGACGGCAGTTTGAAAAACCCCGGGGAACATGGGAAGAGAGACAACGAAGCCGTGAACGGGGTGACCATGCGACAGAAAGCAAGAGCCCATTTCACAAACCGTTTCGAAAAAGACGAACGGACAACCGCGGCTTCCACCGACCGGCGTAGCGGTCACCTGAATTTTATTTGCACACCCTCGACGGGCCAGCGAGCCCTCACTTTGATGGAATCCGGATAGACTGCGAATCGCTCCGCGGGAACGAACGGGAATGGCTTGCCGGAATAATAGACGCCGGTGTTGAAGTCATCCTGAAACGCCTTCAATCGATACTCTCCTGCATCCAGCTGCGGAAAGAGAAATTTCTTTCCGCGCTGCGTTGTAAGGCGGGTCGTCTTCTTCACTTTCTTTGCAGTGTTTTCGGCAACGACAATATAGCGATCACCGTGCGATGTATCTGGGTCGGAAACGATCCCCTCGATGCTGCTCAAGAGTTCTGGGTCGAGTGTCCGGAAGGTGAACTTTTTTGTGCTGTCTTTCCAATGATTTCCTGCTCCGTCCTGGAGTGAATCAAAGCAAACGGAGAAAATGTAAGTGTAATCCTGGCGGAGCGCTTGACGCGGCGTGACGCTGAAACTCGCCGGAGAAATCCATGCAATGGTCAATGGAACTGCAATTGAATCCTTTCCCTTTAGGGACACGGCATGTTCTGCCGGGCGCTCCCTGAGCCTATCGTTGAAATCAAACTGAAATTGCTGATCCATGGCGAACCGCGTTGTTGAATCCGATACTGTGGCAAAAACCAAGCCGGGCGGAGTCGTATCGGCCGCAAACGACGCTCCGTATTGTTTCGACGAAGCCAGTGGATTGATAATATGGCCCGCGCGGTCTCTAACACCCGTCACAAAGACCTTGTAAAGGCTGTCTTCAGTCCGGGGTTCGACGAGAAGCGTAACTCGGGCAGGATCGTCAAAATGAGGGAAGAAGTTCACGACACGAACATTCCTGACTCGCGCAGTGTCGGAAATCGAGAATACTCCCTCTGCAAGGGAATTCAAATCCATGTTCTCGCTGAACTCAATGTCGACATGGCGGTTGTCCTTGGCCGACGCTGAAACCAGTCTCGGAGCTGTCGTATCCTCCACTGAAAGCTGGAAATTCAGCCCGTTCCGTAATGAATCTTCTTCATCCAACCGGACGTCGGAGGGAGCCGTGCACATCGCGTCTGTCTCGGGGTCGTACAGCAAATTGCGAAATTCGTCTCGGACCGCCATCACTCTGTAGCTGCCGAATGCGAGATGTGTCAACGAATACTCCCCTGTATTCCCGGTCTGCGTGATATAGTCGGGTTTTTGTTTCATAGCGTTGAGCGTATCCGGTTTCACGTTGTCCAGCTGGTACGCGAAGACCATGACACCGACAGGTTTCTCGTCGTATATTCGCCCCCGTATCTCACCGCGGTCAATCCTGGCGCCGGTAGTGAAAGCGAATGAGAATGCATGCGCCATTCTGTTATGATTATTCAGATCGACGACATCAGTGCCGATCGTCACGACGTACGTCGTGTTCTTTCTGAGGGAATCACGAAAGTCCAGTTCAACCTCCCTTCCGCTCCAGTCGTATTCGATATCCTTGACATAGGGGGAGAGAAAAATCGATTCCTCGACCGAGCGCCGGTCTACGTACTTGCTGAACTCCAACGAAATGCGGGTAGAAGAATATTCAGTTGTGTTTGGTGGTGGATAGACTTCGGTGATCTCCGGCGGTGTAGTGTCTACCGGTCCTCCTTCTGGAGGGCGTTCGCCCGCACAGCCATACATCAGAAAAAAAGATACAACGACACCGGCGAAGAGGCCGGCACGAATGATAACGGTGATCTTTGAAAACATGGGAGATGTTGTCATCGTCTCGTAGTTGATTTATCATAATAAAACTATTTTACCTTAGAAGAAAGACGAAAAGGAGGAAACCGTCGCGGATTGCGCATCTCGGACCTCAGGACGATTGCGCCTGGCGGACGTATCAACATTGAATGCTTCTTCCCGATCCCATGCCCCCGCAACAGAGAAGGAAGCTTACGGGACATTGCCGCCGCCCCGACCACTTGCCTTTGGAAAACGGTTTTCTTACATTTCTCAATACAAATCCCTGCCGTATACAACAACGTGAGAAATCATATCGTACGTTTGTTTACTGCTGTATGATCGCAACTCTTCGTCAATCCGTCCACGACATTGGTGAGAAACGTATGACTATTCGGACTCAATCGCGACGAAACAGCGGCAGACTGTTTCCGGCACTCGCGATCATCGCGCTATTCTTATTCTATAGTGCAGCCCTTGCACAGAATTCCACCTATACATTTTTATTGAGCGACGTCGGAGCGCGCTCCGCAGGAATGGCCGGCAGTTTCGTCTCGATGCGGAACGACGTCAACACGATCTTCTACAACCCGGCGGGCATCGCAACCATGCAGCGGCCGGAGGCGTCGTTCGGATACCTCAAGAATTTACTCGACATTAATTCCGGGTACGTGTCGTACGCACAGGACCTTTCGGACATTGGGAAGGTCGGCTTCGGTGTTAATTACGTTAACTATGGATCCTTTGACCAGACCGACGAACTCGCAAACAAAATCGGGACGTTCAGCGCAGGTGACCTTGCCGTCTCAGTCGGATTCGCGACGGAGTTTGAAGAGAACCTTTATTACGGAATCGCGGGAAAGTTCATTTATTCGTCCATTGCCGACGCGGCTTCTTCCGCCATCGCAGCTGATTTCGGAATTCTTTACGTTATCCCCGGGGCAAATCCGGTTTCGATCGGAGCCAGCATTCGGAATATCGGGACCCAGCTGAACCCATACCTCTCAACCCGTGAAAGTCTCCCTCTTGATGTAAGCGTTGGCGCAACGATCAAGCCGCAGCATCTTCCATTGCTGCTTAATGTCGACTTTCACCAACTCAGCGAAACGCAGGACGACCTCGTCTCCCATTTTAAGATGTATTCCATCGGAGGAGAGTTTACGTTGAGCAAAGAAATTCGCTTTCGATTTGGGTTTGACAACGAAAGGCGAAGGGATTTAGCTTTGGGTACCTCGTCGGGACTCGCAGGATTTTCGTTGGGCGGAGGAATCGCACTTGAGACTCTTCACTTCGATTACGCTTTCACATCGTTTGGAAAGATCGGAAGCCTGAACAGCATTACCGTCGATATGAACCTATGAGCAGTAATAAAGCGGCTTTATAGAGAGTGAATCGAACCTTTCACCATTCAACAAGCAAAATCTTCAGTCCGACCCTGCTTCTGTGTGAACAGAATAATCACATTCCAATAACTCTCGCTACGATAGCTGAACTCGCGTAAAAAAGAACCATACCGATAAACACCACTATCGGCGCGATCCGATTCTTCGAGCGGTTGATCTCGGGGATCAGATCGCTCGCCCCGACGTACATCCCTGCCCCCGCTGAAAATGCGAATGCATATCCGACAACCTGGCTGTTGATATCCTTCAGAAAAAACATCGAGACGATCCCAAGCATGGTCCCGGCTCCCGCTCCAGCGGAAGCCCAAAACGCATTTCTTCGAGGATGGTCAGCAGCGAGCATCACGGAGGCGATCGTCAATCCTTCCGGGAACTTGTGCAGCAGTATCGCGAAGAAGATCATCAGGCCAAGCGAAAAATTGAACTGCATGCCCGCTGAAATTGAAACTCCGTCAAAGAATGCATGGATGAACAGACCCCAGAACGCCGAGTAGCTGGCCACTTTTGACACCATGACTTCGGAATGGGTCTCTTCTCCAAAATGCAGATGACCGACCACAGTGTGTTCGGCAAAATGCATCACACTGAAACCTATTAAAATGAGAAGCGGAGCCGTGGGCCCGATCCTATCGATGCTGACGGGAATGAGGTCCAGAAGCACAAGTGCCAGAATGAAACCTGCTCCGAGCGCTAACAAATATTCCTGGATTTTCTCCGGCCATTTTTTTTGCATTAAAACAACGCTGCCGCCGAGAATTTCCGCGCCCGCGGCAACGAGGCCGAACAATATTATCGTGAAAGGAATATTCATTTTGCCGAATACCGAACCTTGATGTATTGTTCCGCCTGGTCGTATGAGTTTTCGAACTTCCTCATCGCAAGAACCTTATTGTATTGCGCTAGTGCGAGGTCCCGCTTCATCTGAATGTCGTAGATGAATCCGATGCGGAGATTTGCCATCACCGCAAAGCCGGACTCGCCGCTCTTATCCAGCACCTTGCTCAGTTCATCGCACTGGACGAAATGCTCCAGCGACTCGTCGTATTTACCGGTGTTCATCGCATAGACACCCAGGTAATACAAAGCCTCCCGCTTCGATGAATCGGTGTACCCGGCCATCCCCCCGCCGGCGCCGTCGCAGCGGGAGAGAATTTCCCGGAACACGGCGTGCGCATTCTCCCATTTCCCGAGGCTGATGTAACACCTTCCGACATAACGGTGAAAGACAACATTCCGTGGATACCGGGTAAACAGTTTCAGTGCGATCTCGAGAGCCTTGTCGTACTGACGCTCATGCGTATAATTCAGCTGAAGAAGGAAATAATCGGCCTCGACGGAAGCATATTTCGCTTTTTCGGCAGCAGCAGTAAGCTGTTCAATTCCTTTCTTTTTGTCACCGTTCGGGAAGAAGAACATAAGGGGCTTCACGATCGGATACTGTTCCGGAATCGCCTCGGCGTAATAATTGTAGATGCCCATGCCGAGAAGAATGTCGTAATTATCCGGCGCAATGCTGTACGCGTGCCGCACGATCGGAAGCGCGAGCCGGCCGTCGTTTGCGGCCTTGATCCAGCTCCCGCGATTCGCGCGAAGGCGTCCGCGGAAACCAAGCGAGCCGCCTTTAAAAAACAAGGCTGTCACGTCGTCCGGATGATTGTCCAGAATGCTGTCGCACTTATCGATCACAACATCGAGCTTGGCGATAAATGTATCATCGAGCGATTCGTTGTCAAAATCCAACGATATCCTCCACCAATCCACCATGGCGAGGAAAAAATATCCGGCTGGATGGTTCGGGTAGACCGAAGTAAGATATTCGAAATCCTTATTTGCCCGGTCAAACTCAAGGTTATAGACGTGATCGATGCCTTGCTTTGTGTGAAGGTCGAAGTCCGGATCCGTGAGCCATTGCGAGGTGCCGTGCGACGGTACCATGAAGGAGAGCGATAAGGGCAGCGCGATGTATTTCAGCAGAGTGGAAATGGCCAGTCTCTTTAGAGGCCGATGTAGCCAATGATCGGTCAAAGCGATATCGTCATGAAAGTTCGGTATTCGGTTCTGAGTTTTGCACATTATTCGAAGTCTCAGTTTTCTCTTCATTCCATTTTTCAATCGTCCATACCTTAACGGAAGCAGTTATCCAGTCTGAAAAATAGATGAACGCACCAGCAGCTACCAGCATGATCGTCGCCAGGGCGCCTCCTTCGGGACCGAATGTCCCTCCCGTCAGCCACACAGGTCCGGACTGCGTCAGCACGCCCAGCTGATATTTTTCGAATTGGATGCCGCTCACGGGAAATGAAAAGATATGGTTCTGAAAGAAATTCCACGAGAAGTGAAGGGCGATCGGAAACCAGAGCGTTCTCGTTTTGAAATATGCCAGTGAAAGCCACGCGCCGGCAAGGGCGACATTGACAAGCGAAAAGAACGTGACATTCGGGTTGCTCAGGTGAGCGAGCCCGAACAAGCATCCGAACACAACGACGGAGATTATTTTTCCCGTCCCTTCCACCATTGTCTGGAAGAGGTATCCGCGAAAAAGCAATTCTTCGCCGAACGCCCCGACCACAAAAATAACGACGCTCACGCCGAACATATGGAAGACTTGAAGAAACGAAAGAGATTTGAACGAGAGCGCAGCCATGCCAAAACTGTGTTCAGCAACAAAAATTATAGTCATCATCCCCCCGCCGATGAGCGTCCCCTGCCCCAACTCGCGCAGAATATTCCCATGGCGGGGAAATCCAACCGACGTCAACGCAGGTCTTCCTTCAAGATATTTGATGACGAGCCACGTTGCGACGAGCAACGCCCCATAGAGAAACATTTCATTCGAGGCAATTGGAGGTAAAAAATGAAGGTGCGGCAGTATTAGTTTAGCGGGAAAACTGAACACCGTAGCGATGCCCGCAAGAACAGCGACAAATATCCCCATCCGCCATCCTGCACGAATAGTTCTCTCGGCTTCGTTGTAGAAAATGGATCTCATAACGCCTCTAGTTTGTCGAGTAAGTAGGTTCTCGCAGCTCCGAGAGCAATCCGTTCCTGGTTCATTGAGTCGCGCTCTCGCACGGTGACCGTCTGGTCCTGCAGTGTTTGCGAATCAACCGTAAAGCAGAAAGGCGTTCCTATCTCATCCTGGCGCCGGTACCGCCGGCCCACGGCCCCGCTGTCGTCATAGAAGACCCGGAATGACTTCTGAAGGTCGAGCGTCATCGTATGCGCGATGGTGTCCATGCCGTCGCGGTTGACAAGAGGGAGAACGGCGGCTTTGACCGGCGCGAGGCGTGGATGCAAATGGAGCACCGTTCGCATTTCTTCTTTTCCTTCGGCCGTCGGCGCCGATTCTTCATCATATGCGGCCACAAGGAACGCCATAAACGAACGGCTTGCCCCTGCGGATGTTTCAATAACGAACGGAGTGAATTTCTCCTTCGTCTGATCATCAAAGTATTTCATGCTCTTGCCGGAATATTCCTCGTGGCGCGAAAGGTCAAAGTTCGTTCGACTGTGGATACCTTCGATCTCTCCCCAGCCGAATGGAAACTGGTATTCGATGTCGTACGCCGCTTTCGCATAGTGCGCGAGTTTTTCATGTTTGTGCCACTGCAGCTGCTCCCTCTTCATGCCAAGATCGAGAAACCATTTCAACCGCTGTTCGCGCCAGTACTCGAACCATTTGTCCTCTTCCCCCGGCTTGACAAAATACTGCATCTCCATCTGCTCAAACTCGCGCGTCCGGAAGAGGAAGTTTTTCGTGTTGATCTCGTTCCGGAAAGCTTTTCCGATCTGCGCAATTCCGAACGGGAGCTTCTGCCTCGACGCGCTCTGAATGTTGAGGAAGTTGACAAAGATCCCCTGTGCCGTTTCGGGGCGAAGATAGACGACATTGTTCGTATCCTCTACTGGACCGACAAACGTCTTGAACATGAGATTGAACTGGCGGGCGTCTGTAAACGTTCCCTTGTTGCCGCAATTGGGGCACGAAACCAGCGTCTTGATGACGTTGGCGATCACGTCATCGGACGAAACGCGAAGGGCAAACTCTTCGACGACCTTCCGGTCGTCGAGCTGTCCCGCAAATGCCGCAGGGTCGAGCGCGCGCAAGATCTCCTTCTTCTTTTTCACCGAAAGTTCGTCGAAAAGGACATCGACTCTGTAGCGCGCCTTGCATTGTTTGCAGTCTACCATCGGGTCGGTGAAATTCTCGACGTGACCTGAAGCTTCCCATACCCGGGGATGCATTAAGATGGATGCATCCACTCCTTCGATGTCGTCGCGAAGGGTCATGGACCGCCACCATGCCTGTTTCAGATTATTCAACAGTTCGACGCCCATCGGACCGTAATCCCAGCAGCCGTTCAGGCCGCCGTAAATCTCGCTCGATTGAAAAACAAAGCCCCGCCGTTTTGCCAGCGAGACTATTTTTTCCATTACCGCCGGGCTTTGTGCCGCATTTCCTTTTGCTTCTTCCTTACCGATGGTCGTGCTCCCTTCTGTTGATCTTCTTTCGCTATGACGATGCTTTCAAATACTCGTTTATCGAACGAAAGATGAATTGTGGATGTTTTTTCTTTTAGGTTTTCCGTGGAGGCCAACGCGACATTGAATCGCCGAAGCGAATCCGTTAGCGCCGTGAGAGCACGGACTGCATCAAATTCAGGAGAAACGTGAATTCTCAGTTCTTCCCTTACTCCTTGCACATCCCCGACTGCGATGTTCGTTCGACGCACTTTATCCATTGGTACGGATATCTGTTTCAGCGTCGAGTCGACGATCAGCGATATTTCCTTGAGCGGAAGAGCCGCGCGCACCGATTGCACGTCGGCCGTTTGCGGTGGCGCGACAGACCGTTCACGGATAATTGTCAGAACCACGGCCAATGCCGCAAGCACGATAAGTAGGAATGTTTTTGAGTCACTTTTGTTTGACATACTCGACTATGGCTACGCCACTTCAATCCTGCTTTGGTCTCCAATCATGAACCGGTGAACGCGCGGCTTGCCGCTTGCCTCCAGGATCTCGACATCGTTGCCGAGAATACTTCCCTCGATGCGGATTCCGACGTTTTGAATTTTGCAGTCACGAAGGATGATGCTGTATTCCACTTCGCTTTTCCTGATGATGGTATTGTTCCCCACGGCCGTATACGGACCGATATAACTTTCTTCAATATGGCAGTTCTTTCCGATGATCACCGGGCCGCGCACCACGCTGTCCACGATCTTTGCGCCCTCTTCAATGATGACCTTTCCGGCAACGTTCGATTTTGCGTCTATCTTCCCGAGGTTTGAAGATTCGATATTGTCGAGGACCAGCCGATTTGCCTCGAGCAGATCGAGCGGCTTTCCCGTATCCTTCCACCATCCGGTAATCTCGCTGAATCCGATGGAAAATTTTTTGTCGATAAGATATTGATGCGCATCGGAAATTTCCAGTTCTCCCCTCTTGCTGGGCTTGATCGCCTTACATGCCTCGAAAATATGTTGGTCGTAAATATATATTCCAGCAACGGCATACTGGCTTTTGGGTTTTTTCGGTTTTTCTTCAACACCGACAATGCGATTGTTTTTGATTTCGGGAACGCCGAACCGTCCGGGGTCTTTCACCTTCGAAAGCGTCAGCCAGCAGTTGCAATTGGATTTTTGAAAATCTTCGATATACTTTTTGATCCCTCCCACAACCATATTATCGCCAAGGTAAAACACAAAATTATCGCCATCGACGAATTTTTCCGCGAGCATCACGACCTGAGCAAGCCCTCCGGGTTTCTCCTGGGGGATGTATGAAATCTTTATCCCCCAGCGGCCGCCATCGCCGACATAACCCGGGACTTCCTGACTGTCGGCGTTGTGAACGATCCCGATTTCTTTGATGCCCGCATCGATGGCGGCTTCGATCGCGTAAAAGAGAATGGGTTTATTCGCGATGGGAATGAGATGTTTGTTTTGCGTGTGAGTAATAGGGCGAAGCCGCGTGCCGCGGCCGCCGGATGCAATAAGGGCCTTCATGAGGACAATTATGAATTAGGAATTAGGAATTATGAATTAAGGATGATTCTTGCAATCATATCCGTAATTCGCTTCGTTGTCTCTTTGTAAAAGTTGAGATCTTGCCGTTACCGTATTTCTCGATGAGCTGTGCAGCGATGGTGAAGCCTTTGCCTACCTCGCCGGGCGAATGGGCGTCCGAACCTAACGCGAGCGGAATGTTATATTCATGAATGATCTTTAATATCTGCTCGCTGGGATACACTTCTTTTACCGGTTTCCGCAGGCCGGACGTGTTGATCTCGACCGCCATGTCCGCAGATCTTACAACTTTAAAAACTTCCCGCAGCACTTCCTCCATGTTCCTTGACGGACGGTGCCCGAACTTCTTGACGAGGTCGCAGTGGCCGATAATATCGAACAACTTCGCCGCCGCAGATCTTTTGATATGGTCGTAATACTGAGCGTATACTTCGTCAACATTGCGCTCCTCGTATTTGTGGATGAATGTTGGATTATCAAACCCCCACTCTCCGAGGTAATGGACAGACCCGATAATATAATCAAACTCGTGTTGAGAATTAAACTCTTTCACCCACAATTCCGTCCCCGGGAAAAAATCCCCCTCTACCGCGAACTTGACATCGATCATGCCGCGATATTTTTCCCTTAACGCAAGAACATCCGGCTTATAGCTCTGGAGAAACTGATCCATCGTCATCCGGTGCTGCGCATCGAAATTGTTCGGCATCGGTGAATGGTCCGAACATCCGATCTCCTTCAACTTCGCGGATATCGCGTGCAGGATGTATTCTTCGAGTACGCCATCAGCATGTTTACAGAGAGCGGTATGAGTGTGATAATCAACGAGCATTACATTGCCTTCCTCGACACAACCCTCGATGTTTCCTTCGCGAGTGCGCCATACAATTGAGAGATATGTTCGAGCCCCCGCCGGGACAATTCCCTGCGATGATTCCTCACTGTGCCGAAGTCACCGCGCGCGATAGGTCCCGTGAGCGCAGCCGCCGCCGAACTGATTTTAACATTCATAAGACTCTGGAGGATGAGGGGTTCAAGCATCGCCAATATTTTCTTTCTCGGCACCCGGATCCGCGCGCCAAGTTCCTCGATCACGGACAGAAGGGTGATGAAATAATTTGAGGCGAACACTGCCGCGACATGATACAAGGTCTTTTGTCCCGCCGATAGAAGAATTGCTCGCGCGCCGAGATCGCGCACGACGCGTTGCGCCGTCTTCACCGCTTTGTGGTCGCCCTCAATCCCGATCCAGATATTCTTCAACCGGCCGGATGTGTTCCCGGATTTTGGAAAGGTCTGAAGCGGGTGAAAAGAGCCGACCGACGCCCCTTTTTGCTTCAATCGGGAAAGGCCCCCCGAAGGCAGCGCTCCGGACGTATGAAAGACGATCGACCGAGAAAAATCTCCAAACCGACGGGAAAGTATTCGGACGACGTTTTCGATTTCATCATCGGGGACCGCGATAAAGACAATTCCGTCGACGCCCTCGAATTCTTCCGACTGCAGGCGTCCATGCGGTGCGCGCAGCCTCCGCCCGAGGACATTCGCCGATTTCCCCCTTTTGCTTAGAACAAGCCGGAGTGGATATTTTTTCTGCTTGAGAGCGAGGGCGAGCGCGGTTCCCACTGGACCCGCTCCGATTATCGTGATAGGCAATTTTTGTTGTGCGCTCAATGAATTGTCCATAGAGCCGCCGAAACGTAGCCGACAACCCGCTCAGTGTCTCCCGATACGTCCCCGGAATTGCAGGAATCCAACACCTCACAAAAACCGGCTCCGGACTTTTTCGCAGCGTATAACACCGTGGCGATGGGGCCGCCCCCGCATGCTTCCGTGTGGTCCGTCTCCAGGTCCGACATCAATGCCTCGTAATTCAGTTCTTGGATCGAGGCAATTGCAACCGCATCAAGTTTTCGTGCAATGTCTGAAGGATGGTAGTGAGAGAGGTCAGAACTCGCAACGAGAAGCACTCCATGATCCTTAGCAACCTCAGCGAGAGCAGCGCCTAATTCTTCGCAATACTTCCGCTTTTGGTCTCCCATTACGATCGGAAGAATCTTCAAATTGCGCACAGCTAGCTGCAAGAAAGGGAGCTGCACTTCCAGCGAGTGCTCGGCTTTGTGTCCAACGGTAGAGCTTTGAAGACCCGGATATTTTTTTATCAAATCGCTGCGGAGTGCAGCGTCAACTTCAACCGCGCCGAGAGGTGTTTTGAAACTGGCGCCGGAAAAAACCGAGATGCCGTCGAAGTATTCCCTATGACTTGGTCCGACGAGAACAACGGTGCCGATTTGCCTATTCTTCAGGAGGGCGAACGCCCGCGCAGCAGTACGACCTGAATACAGGTAGCCGGCATGAGGCACGACCAAGCCGAGAAGATCACTGGATCGAGGCAAAGGGGCTGCTTCGGCCATGAGTAATTCAACGGCACTCCGGAGCTCCTGCTCATGCTCAGGATAGAACATTCCCGCCACGACAGGCGGACGGGCGTACGACTCTTCATTCATGACGGCTTTTGTTCTATGATTTCGGCAGAAAAAATGTAGATGTTAGTTTCTGCATGTTTCCATTGGTCCCGCGGTAATCCAGCCTTCCCGCACGTTTCTTCGAGAAAACGGATAACGTTCCAATGATATTTCACTGCCACTTGCGGCAGCAACAGTCCCCGATACATTCCCGCTACGATAAAGATTCCATGCTTACCGATTTGAATCTCTTCTATCGACGAGATCTCGGTAAGGTGCGAGAGCACGGAAATCTCTACCTGAAGATCGTCAAGCTCATCCTCTGTGACGGCTGTGAATCGGGGATCCTCTGTGGCGGAACGGCCGGCAAGCTGCGACACTGTCTCGGCCAGCGAGGTTTCGGCGACGATGAGCCCTAAGCAGCCCCGCAATTCTCCCTTATAATACAGCGAAACAAATGCGCCCGCGGGTTCAGACAACATGCTTTCGGGATCGATCCTCAGCAGGTCCTCACCCGAGAAACCGAAAGCCTCCCCGCAAACCGTGCGCCGAATTGAGTTCCATGCGATGTCCATTAATTTTTTCCGTTCGACGGGACTTAACATGGAAAACGACCTTCAAAAAATTCTATCGGAAAATAGTGATTTAATAGGTCAGTTTCAACAAACCAGCGGATCACAAAAAAGAAAACCCCGAACTCACTCCAGAATTCGGGGTTTCACATCTTCAGTGTCTGAGGAGCTACTTGATTTTCATGCTCGCAATCGCCTTCTCGAAGACGGGGACATAATCATCGGCCATCGGTTGATACCACGTAACAACCAGTCGGTAAACTTTGTCGTTTTTCACGACAAAATACGCACGGCCTCCCACTTTTGGCTCCGGGGCATACGTCAAGTATTTTGCGTCGAGGCCGTCAATCTTCGTCTCCTTCGTTGATTTGGGGTTGAACTTGCCCTTGTTCTGGTCGAACACCTTATCGACTGTCAGCTTCTTTGCCGGAAAAATATCTATCTGGATCGCACAATCCTGACGAATCTTATGGTGGATGTTCATCGAGAATGTTGTTTCCCCCTTCTTTGGCGGGAAGGTATACTCAAAATTATCCGGATACTGTATTTCGAAGAATTCGCCCGGGTATTTCGTCAACTCGGCAGACGGTTTTGACTCGTCAACTTTCGTGACCGCGACTTTCGGCTTCGGGAGTTTGACTGAATTCAATACTGTATCAAAGACACCGGCGTAGAGATCGTAGTCCTCATTGAAGCCCGCGAAGTTAACATAGTAGAAAACGCTGTCCCTCATGACTATGATTCTGCGGCCGTAAATTGTGACACTCTTGCTGATTTTCGAAGAATAGGAAACCGCTTGGCCGTGCTCTTTTCCGAGAGAGTCGGGCTGACCGCCGCTGATAACCCCGATGCCGGAAAGCTTATCCTTCGTCTGCGCAACATAAGCGTCGAGGGTTGATACGCCAGCCGTTGCGAAATTCTCAAAGCCAAAAAGAATTTCAACGCCGTTCTTGCCGCCGCTCGAAGGGTCAAAGAACCACGTTGCGGCCTCCTGCGAAGAATAAACCTTGATCCGATTGGTTTCAGCATTCACTAACCATCCCTTTGGATACTGCAGTTCGAACCCAAAAAAAGGATCCTGGTACAAATCCCATTCCTTGATCACCGGCGCTTGCGGCTTACTGCACGAAGAAATCAAAAATGTAAGGACGACAAGCACAGGAGCAAGCAGATTCATCGGCAGGATCGAATGCTTAGAAAAATGCATATATCACCTTTACTGTAATTGTTTGTGATGAGTAGATGAATGGAAGCATGATCTTTGGATATAACTTAGCCCCCTTCAAGTTGTTTCAGCTCTTTACCGGCTGTCGCATTCTTCGGATCGATCTTCAATACGACTTTGTATTCATCGATCGCTTTTTGTTTAAGATCCTGTCCTGCTTCCGCGCTAATTTGCTGGTTGCCGGAAGATAGGGCGTATGATTGCGCGAGCCATAGATGAGCTTCGAGGTCCTTCTTTTCCTTTGGTTCGTACGCAATCGCCTTTTTCAAATACTCGATCGCGGGGGGATAGCGTTTCGCAAGAAGCTCGATCAAGCCGATAAACTTGTTGGCTTCAAGAAGCTGCGCTCCATATTTTTCTTCCCTGCTCCCCTCCACCTTGATCGTATCGATGATAGAAATGACAAGCTGATACTGTTTCTCGGCCATGGTGAGCGAATCCAAGAGATAGTAGCACTTTGCGACATAAAGGTATGCCTGGAAGAAATCGGGACGAAGTTCAATAACCTTTTTCATCATTGTTTTCGCGGTATCGTATTTCCCGATCACCATGTAGCAGACGCCGCCGTTTACGAGAGCACCGACGTTCTTCGGATCGCTTTTCAGTTTTCTCTCGTACTGTTTGGCCGCTTTGTCATACATTTTCTTCTGCATATAAAGAGGAGCAAGATCGGCAGCGCATTCTGTCGACGTTGAATCCAACACAATCGACCGTTCGAAGCTCGCGATGGCGTTGTCGACATCCTTCAATTTTGCATACGAACGCCCGATCCGGATATAATCCTCCGACACGAGAGAATCCTTTGGAAGAACTTTATAGTTGTCAACGGCCTTCTGATATTCTCCGCATTCGTACTCTGATCGTGCGAGCATCGGCCTCAGCTCGTAGGCTTTCGGGTCGAGCGCCATCGCCTGTTCGAGCACAGGGAGAGCGTCTTTGTAGAACTTGCCGCCGAACAGCGCTTTAGCATATTCATCGTACGCGACCGGGTTATCCTTCTTCAAGACAACATATTTTGCAAAGAACAAGGCCGACTCGCGCCACAGTTTTGCACGGTAAAAAATGTCGGCAACGTCGAAGACGTAAACGTCGTTGGTCGGGTCGAGGTTAATCGCCGCTTGAAATTCCCTGACGCAGTCGTTGTACTGCCGGTTCTTGTAGAACGCTTTTCCCAGCTTGTATCGGATAACAGCAGACGTTGAATCGAGCTCGGCTGCCCTTTGATAGTTGGAGATTGCAAGTACGGCAATGTTCTGCCTCCCGTATGCTTCCGCCAGCCCAACATAGACTTCCGGCAAGTTCTCATTCAACTCTTTCGCTTTGGAGAAGTAGACGATCGCCTTATCCAGGGAGTCCACGTCGAGGTATGCGTTCGCGTATGCGAGAGACATGTCCGGACTTGTCTTGTTGGCTTTCGTCGAGGCAGCGAACACTTTCGCCGCTTTGTCCCATTGCCCGGTCTTGATCATCAGTGTCCCCAGCGAAGACCATCCGGCGACGTACGTTTCGTTGATATCAACGGCGCGCTGCAAAAAGATCTCCGCTGAATCCTTCACCCCCTTCAATCGATAAGCTTCTCCGAGGTAGAAATTTGTCTCTACGACACGCGGCGCGGTCTTCTGTGCTTTCACCAGGTACTCGATAGCGGCATCGTATGATTTTTGCTGAAGCGCGTCTTTCCCAAGGGCGAGGTCGTCCTGCGCGAGTAGATTCTCGGACAAAGCAACAAGAATAAAAGGGAGTATGATTCGTTTACATAGATAGTGCATTGGGGCTTCCTCGTTTTACTGGTCTTCAGGTTGAACAAGACGGACAGGCATGGTGGCAGGCACCAGACCGCTTTTAAGAAATAATTTTTGCCCTTCGGCCCCCGTCATAAAAGCGGTCAAACCGATACCAACCCCGTTGCCGGCATTTCTTGAAAAAATGTATAACGTACGGGTCAAAGGGTAGTAGCCGCGGTACACATGAGCCTGAAAGGGATAGAAATACTCTAACGTTGTCGACGTTGAGTCCCGCGCAAAACCCGGGTCTCCGATATCTAATATCCGTGTATTTGCCGGAGCAGAATTGACCCAGGCCTGGTTCACAAAACCGATCGCGTTGTCATGAGCCGCAACATAAGAGATAACGTCTTTTGACGCTGTGCACGGATACACGACATCGGCAAATTGCCGGGAATTTGTAATGCGCTTCTTCACGTAGTCGTACATCCCGCTGTTCGGTATTGTGAGCGCCACGACGATCCTGCCCGAAACCTTCGTTTCCCCCAGATCATGCCACGTCTTTGATTTCCCGAGCAAGATGTCCTTTAGTTCACCGACTTTGATTTTGGTAAGGGAGTTCTTTTCATTGACGATCACGAGGGCCGCCTCGTACGCGACCTTGAACGTATCCACCTCAAGTTTGTATTTCGCGATCACCCCTTTTTCTTCGTCGTTGAATTGACGTGAGCTCAGAATGACCTTGACGCTGTCGTTCAGCAGCTGGGCAACCGCATCGCGAGGTGTCGATTGCAAATGTGTGACGTGCGCCTCGTGGTACATCGACTGAAACTCTTTTACTTCCGCGTCAATGACGGGAAATATGTCCTCTGACGAGATGACAACAAGGCTCCCCCGCGTCGGTAGGTCGCGCGTATCTTTTTGACAGCCCGTCCAAGTGAGAAGCAGGGAAAGGGATAGTGCCAGACTATGAATGGAAGCGGTCTTCATTTCTTTGCTGCTGTTGTATCCGGATGTTGACGAACCGATAAATACCGTATAACAGCATCACAATACCAAACATGATCCGGAACTTCTGGGGCATTGTGGGGGGCATAAAAATCCCTGTCGCGATAACGATGCCGCAGATGAACAGAAATCCCGACAGTGCGTAGCCGAGGTACACCATCGGCCTGTAAGGATCCATCGTATTCTTAATGTCCTTGGTTCAATTTGAATTTGAACGGAATGGAAACCCACACTGCCACGGGGCCGTTATTCATGACGGCGGGAGTGAAGACCCATTGCATAGCTGCTTCGATCGCGGCCTGGTTAAACAGTTCCGCATCCGATTTCAGCACCTGGGCTTTTTTCGCTTTCCCTTCTTTATCGACCCAAATCTTTACCCATACCGTACCTTCGACTCCGGCGCGCCGGGCAATTTCTGGATAGATCGGGGACGGGTTCTTCACCGGCACCGGCTGTTTCTCTACCGGCACAAAATCTGGCGGGGGGCCGTCATCCTCGATCTTCACGTCGTTCTGAATTGAAACCGGACCGCCGCTTCCGCTCGCGTTCGGATCGCCGACAGGGCCGATCTGCTGCAGTTCGGTTTGAGAAGCAATTGTTGCTTCGGGACTGATTTCAGCATCGGGGACGGGAACCGGTGTTCCGACAGTCGGCTTTGCGGCCGCTGCCGACACTGAAACGGCGGGAGCTGCCTGAGAGTTTGTGATTGACGGGGGCGGACCGAGATCGCTGTATTTCATGATGCGAACAGTATACACGGGTTCATCATCGGTCGTTAGATAGACAGCTCCATAATAGACGCCAATCCCGGCGAGATGAAAAACCGCCGCAAACATCAATGCGCGTATTGCGTACTTCTGGTACAATCCGCGAAGTTCATACGCACCATATTTTACATTTACGCTTGGTGCAGTTGCTGACATACGTTTTTAACTCCTTCCTAAATACCTCTTCATGCCAACGACGACCGTTCTCTTCGTTGTTAAATTTTTTCAATGAGTTGTTTGTCTTTATCTTCGAACGGCGCGAGGCTGAAACGGGTAACATCGCAAACGTTCAACTCATCCATGATGTTAACCATCATGATATACTTCCCTTTGCGGTCTACCTTAATAAGAGTGATCAACTTCGGGTTCGCGCTGTTTTTTTCTTTCAATATTTTCTTCAGGTCGGCGGCTGTTACCTTCTCCGGTTTATCGATCCCGATATTCCAGTAAATGGTTCCGTTCTCAGATATACGAAGCGTCAAAAGATTCGAGGCGGGTACGTCAATTTTGTTGACAATACCCTTATCGCTGGGGGGCAAGTTTATTTCCATTGCCTGCGGCTTGTTCATCGTCGTCGTCAACATAAAAAAAGTCAACAACAAGAAGGCGATATCCACCATTGGCGTCATGTCGATACGGACGCCGATGCGGCGTTTCTTTTTCTTTGAATGCTTCTGCTTGCCGCGCGATTGTTTTACATCAACTTCAGCCATTGCAGTGTTCCTTCATTTTAATTCTTATCTAATTCGGTCACAAGATTGAAGCGCGTGATGTTCACCTTTTGAAGGATGTCCATGACGTCTTCAATGACTCCGTAGTCGACGTCTTTGTCGGCTTTGATGACTGTCTTCAACCGGGGGTTGCTCTGACGGGCCTGAATGAGAAGGTTTGGCAAATCCTTGGTTTGCACTTCCACAGCACCTTTCATTTTTGCTCCCACTCCGAAAAGGGCTTCGCGCAGATTCTGCGAATCAACGCCGAGCAGGATCTGCCCTTCTTTTCCGATGGTCAGCGTAATAACGTCAGCACCGGGAATTTTGAAAACAGAATGAGATGAGGGAAGAGTGATCTGCAGGTCTTCGGACGGCTTGAATTGGGTCGTCAACATAAAGAATGTCAGCAGAAGAAACCCAACATCAACCATCGGCGTCATGTCCAGTTTGAAGCCAATGCGTTTTCCGTGAATTTTTGGCATAGATACTTCTTTCTACTCGCTTTTAAAGTTTGGATTTCAAATTTTGGAGGATGTCGTAGCTTGCCTCGTCGATCATGTACGTCATGCCGTCAATTTTCGTTGTAAAGAAGTTATAGCTGACGATCGATGCAATCGCTATCGAAATTCCGCCGGCTGTGTTGATCAGCGCCTCGGAGATACCCTGCGAAAGCTGTACGGCGTCGGCGGAACCGGCATGCGCCAACGCGGCGAACGCTCGGATCATCCCGATAACCGTTCCGAGTAAACCGACCATGGTTGCAATCGAAGCGATCGTCGAAAGGGCGATGAGATTCTTCTCCAGAATCGGCATTTCCAGCATGGTCGACTCTTCGATGACACGCTGCACTTCGCCCATCTTGTCTTTGGCTTCCATCGACTTGTCGCTGGAAATTTCGCGGAAACGCTCCAAACCCGATTTGATGATGTTGGCGAGCGAGCCGCGCTGACCATCGCATGCAGAAATTGCTGAATCGAGCTCGCCGGCTGAAACGTGTTTGATCAACACGACCAGGAATTTTTCCAAAGACGCCTTTCCCTGCGCTTTGCGGAGTGAGAGGAGTCTTTCGATGACGTACGTGACAACCATGATCGAAAGAGCAAGCAGCGCAACCACCAACGGACCTCCCTTTTGGATGAACTCGGGAAGCAAGAATTCAAATATAGCAAACCCAATCAAAAAGGCTGCGACGATCAGGATTGTATTGAACATTCCTTGTTTCATAAAAAATACTCCTTAGAAATAATGATGTTATGATGTTAAGAATTTACACTCGAAGAAAAATCATGTGAACGCAAGTATCGCATCAGGGCGTGTGTCGGCGACCTGGAAGATCATAGAGAGTTTCGTGACAACAAAGATGTTCTTGATACTTTTGTTGACGTTGCACAGAACGATCTTCCCTTTCCGATTTGCGTACGAAGTGTGAGCCGAGACCAGGGCGCCTATTGCCGTTGAATTCATGTACGTTACCTTACCGAGGTCGACAATCAGTTTCTTGTTCCCCTTCTCGATGGATTCAGCGACCGCATCCCGCAATTCATCGGTCTCTTCGCCTCCAACAAGCGCCCCTTTGGGCTCGATAATGAGAACTTCACCGTTTTGTTCTGTGGCGACTTTTAACTTCATCTAAATCCTCCATTGAGATTATAGCGACAAGGACTGCTCAACTTCTTAGTCTATTCGTGAAAACGAGGTTCGTCGAATCCGACGTTATACCGAGGAACACACTTCCCATGAGAGTTCCGGACCAGTGACAGCCCAGACCAAGATTCATGCGTTAAATAAGATAAATAGTTAGAATCGAATTTGCAATAAGAAATTTTCAATATTTTTCGGAGCACCGATTTGCCCCCAGACACCGCGGCTGAAGAGTGACACTTACTTCCATTTAAGAGAATCGGTCTACGGGCAAATATGGTAGCCTGCCGGTGTGAGGGACTGCGGATGCCTGCTGCGGAAGCTCCTGAGAAGGTCAGAAATGGAACGACAGTAAAAGAGCTGGACCGTTATTGCCGATACCCAGCGAGACATCCACCCCCCTCTTCGAGTTCGCCTCCTCCTCGCGGATCAAATCTGCCGGGTCGTTGCCCCAGACGTTAATGATATTATAAAGATAGAACGCTCCCGTGACGCCGAAGGCAGCAAGCCGGTAATAGTTGAAGTTGTTCTTCCTCGTGCGGCTGCTGGATAATTTTTGCAGGAAGATCGCAGAATCCGCATGATTTTGTGCCAGGCTGTAATTGCGTATACTTGATGTGTAATCGGAAACTGTCTGCGTGTAGACAAGCTGGAGGTCGATCGACGCTGCAGCGCAAAGAACAAAAATGCCGCTGTATACGATGCCGTGCCTTCCGCTGTACGATTGTCCCCAACCAGGGAATACAACAGATCGCACCAGTGCTCCAGCCAAGGTCGGCCGCGACATAGGATGATTTATCTCAACTGACTCGCCGTCGTGTACCACGACGGTTCGCTCATACGTTGTGTAGCCGATCCCCGAAAGACGGAGTTCGTACGCGCCCGGCACGACTTCCTTTTTCACGACGTTTTGTATACCGATTTCTTTTTCGTTCACCTCGATGACCACTCCCTCGCTCGATTGTACCGTCAGAAATCCGTTCCTCGAGACGAGATTCAATGAGACGACATACTGGATCGGTTGCTCTATAGTGACCGAGACGGAATCGGAATAATAACCTTCGAGGTCCGCACGTACCGTGTGCCTTCCTTTTTCGACGTGCTGAATGAGAAGGCTCTCATCTGGCATGCCGACGAAATTTCCGTCGAGAGAAACTCTCGCGTCCGGTTCGGAGACTCTCACCATCAGACCGGTCGGCGGAATTTGCTCGAGGTCGACATTCGCCCGGATCGATACACGGCCGTTCACGAAGAAGTCCCTTTTAAAAGGTCTGTACCCTTCATGCTGAACCTGGAGTGTATGAACGCCGATTTTTGGAGATACTACCGGGAAGCTGCCCTCTGCTATTTTCACTCCTTTATTGTCGATGAAGACGGCGGCATCAGGAGGTCTGACGATAAACGAAATCCGCGATGTGTCGGTGTTCTGTGGCAGGATGAAAAGGAAATCCCCCTCATCCGCACCGATGGATCCAAATTGCGGATGCAGCTTCTTCTGCGTTGCTTCCAGAACAGTGACGGAAGTTCTCGCGGCTAACTCCGTGCCGGTGATGATCCCGTCACTGTTGACGTCCGCCGTCTCGGATGAGAGCGCCTGGATCAGTTTCGACGTAAAGCAGCTCAGCCCAGTCACAGGGTCGTCCGTCAAGGATTCATTCGGCCCTCCAGCGGCAAATATTTCTTCACATGACTGCGTAACAACTCTTTGGAATCCTAACCGCGGAACCGGAATGCCGCTGAACTGGCGTTCAGCGGAAAGCCCGCCCACCGTAAAATCCATGAGCAAGAGCTTTTGTTTTGCGGATGCTTCGCTTATCAACTTTTTCATCTCATCGAGCGAGATGCATGTCGCAGCTGCGCTGCCGGCAGAGTCGAGCCGACCGTCGAAGGGAACAAAGAATCCATATTCTTTTCTTGCCGAATCTACCGCTGTGTACCCCCGCCCGGAAAGAAAGAGGAGCAGCCGGTCCTCGCGGCCCAGGTGCTGAATCTTTTTTACACTTTCCAAAACAGTACTTCGTTTCGCTTGTTCATTGGAAAGGAAGATGATATTCTCCTCCCGGAATCCAAAACGGGACATTAATAACTCCTTAACGCTTGTCGCCGACGAAACAGAGGACGATCTTGGTTCCACCGTCGTGTAGGCATCGATGCCAACGATGAGAGCATAGCTCTCATCGTACGCTTGATACTCTCTGCCGGACACGGGATCCTCCACGATCGTGCTCAATGAAGTCTGCGATCGTGAAAGAGCGAAAGGAAAAAGGAGGATGACTGCTGGGATTAAAATATTTCGAAGCGGCAGCGAAGTCATGTCACTACAAATGGGGAGAAAAGTGCTGAGGTTTGAGCGATCACCACTCTGTACGTCGCCGTGAATTTTGCGAAAATATAGACAAATCGTAGAGCGGAGTCAAGCTGAGTAGAGATCCCTGCCATGCGTTTCTTTTTATCAGGTCTCGCAATTGGCATGACGTCCGACGGATCGCACATGCTACTTCCGATCAAGACGTGCAGCGAGCTTTTCAATTTTGTTCACGGGCAAATCACACGTGTAATTTTCGCAGAGATACACGCTGGTCAGCCCGTCTTTTGGAAACATCGCTGTGATCGATGGAAGTCGTTCGGAAAAAAATTCATGAGCGGCAATTCCATCCGCCGATAGCAATACTGCGTTCGGAAGGTAGTGCCGGGAAATTTCATCGAGTAACTCAGAGCGCTGAGGTAGATTTCCATCTCCGGCAATCACAATCTGTAGCGGCACGCTGAGAAAGAACTCAAATGCCGCCGTCATCTGGGGCATCGCATGGGGAGCCTGCTGGAGCATCGCATTAAAATAGTGTATCGCTGTTTCCCCTTCCTTTTTGAGAATGTTGTCACCGGTCATTTGTGCGAGCCGGAAGAGGTTCAAAACGGCGACGGAATTGCCGGCCGGTTCTGCCCCATCATACGCTTCTTTTGTTCGAAGGAGAATGGATTTATCTTCTCCTGAAAAATCAAAAAATCCCCCTTTCGATGAATCCCAGAATTGTGCGACTTGAACACCATGAAGCTCCAGCGCAAGCTGCAGCCATTCGATTTCAAACGTTGCCTCATAAAGGTCGATCAGACCCTGGATCAAAAAGGCGAAGTCGTCCAATTGCGCAGTGAACTTCGTTTCGCCGTCCCTGTGGCGACGGTGAAGCGTTTTTGTCCGGGAATCGTATAGCGTGCTGGCGGCAAATCGTGCTGCATTTCTTGCTGCGTCCTCGAACTTCGGCTCCTGTAAAATGTGCGAGGCCCGCGCGAACGCACTGATCATTAACCCATTCCATGCGGTTATGATTTTGTCATCCCGCAGCGGCCGGGGCCGCCGAGACCGTGCGTCAAACAACTTCGTCTTCGCATCCATGATCGCTTCCATCACTCCCGTTTCATCCATCGAGAAAAATTTCGCGGTCTGTTCCATGCTGAAAGGGAGATATAAGATATTCTTCCCGCGAAATTCGCCTTGAGGGTCTGCAAGCGCGTTGCCGTATTCATCAACACCAAAATGATGACAGAACATTTCGGTAGCGTCGCCGGGCACAATGCTCGCGATCTCTTTCTTCGTCCACAAATAATACGCCCCTTCGGAGATGTGAGCAGGTTTCTCAACTTCAAGACTATCCGCATCCTCGGCGGAAAAGAAACCCCCTTCAGCCGAGGTCATCTCCCGCAAAACATATTCGAGCGTTTCCCGCGCGATACGTGCGTAGAAATCATAGCGAGTAATCTGGAAAGCATCCAGGTATGAATTGACAAGCTGGGCCTGGTCGTACAACATTTTTTCAAAATGGGGGACACGCCACTGACCGTCGACCGAATAGCGATGAAAACCGCCGCCGATCTGGTCGTACATTCCCCCGCGGGCCATTGCCTGAAGCGTGACAAGAGCCATTTTCAGTGCCTCGTCATCTTTTGTCCGCGCATGATACCGGAAGAGAAAATTCAACACGGCAGGCCGGGGAAATTTCGGGCCATTGCCGAAGCCGCCGTATTTCGGGTCAAACTGTGCGGCAATCTGGTGGTAGGCTTTTTTCAGGAGCGATGCCTCGAGGGGAACACCTTCCTGGTCCATCCCTCTTTCCTGCTGCAGCAGCGTCATCAGTTTGTTGCCCGACTCGACGATCCTTTCGCGGTCGCCTTCCCATACCTCATGAAGACGTTCCAGCACGGCCGGAAAGCCGGGACGCCCGTGGGCGTCTTGCGGCGGAAAATATGTTCCTCCATAAAACGGTTTTAGCTCCTCCGTAAGAAAAACTGAAAGCGGCCAGCCGCCGCTCCCGGTCATCGCCTGCACCGCACTCATATACACCTTGTCGACATCGGGACGTTCCTCACGATCAACCTTAATGCAGATAAAAAAACTGTTCATCGTTTCCGCGATAGAATCATTTTCAAACGACTCATGCTCCATTACATGGCACCAATGACATGTTGAATACCCGATCGACAAAAAAATAGGTTTGCTTTCCCTGCGCGCGGCAGCAAACGCTTCCTCTCCCCAGGGATACCAATCGACGGGGTTGTAGGCATGCTGGAGGAGATACGGACTCTTCTCCTTAATAAGGCGATTTGGTTTGCCGGCTGGCGGAGCCATCAGATGAGATTGAATATAAGTGAAAAGTGATACGTTAAAAGTTAAAAAAATGCGAAATTGAATTTTTCACTTTTAATTTTAAACTTTTAACTCTAGTAGTATCCGCTGTTCAAGCTTTGTTTCGTTATCTTAATATCCTGCAGCTGCGGTGCTTTCACTTTCAATTCCAGCCGGTAGCCTGCAAGCGCCCCGCTGGGCACCCAGCTGAAATCCATCGTCCAGCAATGAAGGTCACGGTCGATCGTAATGCGCGGCGCAGCAATTTGATGCTGAACGAGGTCGTAGCTTGTCGTTGCGGAGAATTTCCAATTCTCAGTCAGGTTAAACCCTAAATTGGCGTTGACATTAACGGCGCGGGTTTTGATCGTTGGATCTTCCTGATTCTGCGCGAAACTAAAACTTAGTCCGAGATTCCACGGTATGCTGAAATCGGGGGGTTCTTCGTCGTAAATTCCGCGATAGCCGTTTTGCCGGAATGCAGCGGCCTGGTTCTCAATATTAATGGTTGAATCGGAGGAATGAGTGTCATATTCTCTCTTTTTCTTCTCGCCGTGGAGCGATGTCGACAGATTGATACTGAAATTGGTCAAATCAGCAATACCTTTGCCTTCATCGAACAAGAGTTTGTTGACTCGCTGATGGAGTACCGGGTCGAAATCGTAAAAACGGTAATTGTTGCTGCCGCTGATCGCAAGATACTGGCCGATGTCGGTGCGGTAGCTCAGTGCAAGGTCAGAAAGTTTGAACTGATCGGCCGCGAAATTATACGACATCTGCGCGTCAAGGTCCATAAGCTTGTATTTGGTTCCCTTATTTACCGAATCCTTGTCCTCTGTTTTCATTTCAAATAAGTTTCCAACGTTGAATTCGATCGCCTGGGACTCGCCCGTGGGTGCGCCGCCGTACACTTCTCTTTGAAAGCGATCGTACGAAACTTGCTTGCCGAGCGTATCGCGATAGGTTCCGTAGTATCCCCATCCCGGCTTCGAAAAATCGGGCTCATAGCTGTATGAGATGCTTGGCGTGATCGTATGACGGAAACCGGCAACGCCGGGAATAGGAGGTTGAAACATTCCATACAGTTTTGTAGATGCTGACAGGCCCAGGTTGAAGAACCGGACAGCCTCTAAACCGTTGATGTCTCGTAAAACCGGCGCGTCGGTGGCGCGGTTGACACTGTCGACCGTCACGCTTCGGTTGTACCATCGTTCGTTGTAATTGAAAAACGGCGAAAGAGTGAAATAGCCGGCTTTAGGAGAAGCGTTGACTGTAAAGCTATGCGAAACACCCTCGCGTTTGTAGCGAGAGAAACGATCCGGATAGGTTATCGAGTCGGTCGTTGCTGTTTTATTATCGTCATTGATATACTGACCGTTGTATCCAACACCGATCAATTCGTACCAAGCATAATTGGAGCCGGAATTATCGGAGAGTCCGCGCGATTTCACCTCGCTGCGGAACGGGTAACTCTCAGAATGGGAGAAGGAGATCGAAGGAATCGTTGAGGTGATACTCCCCTGGATCAAATCCTGCGTGCGGGAGACATTGACCGTCATGCTGTTGCTCGTTCCCTCCCACGATTTGCTCAGGGTCGCGTTTGAGTAGATCTGCTGCTGGAGGTAATCGTCGTAATTGTTGCTCGTTTTGTACGAATTGGCGCTCGCAAAAGTAAAGTTGACGTCAAGACGAGTGCTGGGGTCGAACTGCTGGTTGTGCGTGAGGTTCACGCGATAGTTTGCCTGATCTGTTCGGCCGGGATCATTCGGCTCGCCGATCAGCAGCCGCGAATACTCACCAGTGAGCGCGCCGCTGAAATCGTACCGCTTCGCGTACCGAAAATTCGATAATGCCTGCCATCCCCCCTCAGGGTACCAATCGCCAGCTACGGCGAGATCCGTGTAATCACTGATCGCATCATAGTAACCGAGGTGGCTGATGTATTTCCCGCGGTTGGCGTCATCGCCGTACGCAGGAGCGATGATCCCGGAACGGCGTCCCCCCTGACTTGGAAAAACACCGAAGGGGAGGACGAACACCGGGACATCCGCAACATACAGATAGATCGGCTCGGCAACGATCTTATCCTGAATGGTCACTCTCATCCGCGGACTGAAAAAGAAGTAATGCGGGTGATCGAGGTCGCACGACGTGAATACTCCGTTGGAGATGAACATCATGTCCTTGTCAATCTTCTTAATCTGCTCCCCGTGATAATAACTCTGGTCCATCTCTGTCTCCCCAAGAGTGACGAGGCCTTTTTGCGACTTAAAGTTATACCCGATCTTCCATCCCTCGTAGGTTTCGGTGCCGTCGATCATCACCGGGGTGCCGCGGTACAGTTTCTTCAACGAATCGGTCTTGCCGATCTTTGAGGAATCGAGCACGCCGTACGACTCCAGATTATTGTCGTTCCAATTCACCTCGATGCGTTCCGATTTCAGTCCGAGAGTGCGGAATTTCACGTCCCCCTTCCCGTACATCATCATTATTTTTTTCGGATACGAATACACGATCGAATCGACCGCTGAATAAACGACGCTCGTATCGATCCCGCCCGGCTTTTTCTTTGTGGTATCCGGGCGCGCTGCGGTATCAGGTTTGGCGAGTGCAAGGGAGTCTGCGAAGTACGCATGAGAAGATTGGATAATCAGGAGCAACAGAAGGACGATCCCTGAAAGGACGCGGCGAGAGACAAATGATAGATGAAAAATTTGCGGTCTTCGTGTCGTAATTAGATTTTTATTTTTTTTTGCCATTACCGCACAATCGTCTATACCTGTATTTACAGGACGAGCCCTGCCGCACCGAGAATGCCCGCAGAATTTCCAAGCTTTGCAGGAAGGACGGTGATGTCCTTGCGCATCGGCTTCATGACATGCGACTGCACCGATTTTCTGATGGCGGTGAAGACAAAATTCCCTGCGGCCGAGATCCCGCCGCCGATGATAATGACACGCAGATCCACGGTATTCAAAACGGAACCGAGTGCAACACCGAGAAGCGTGCCGGCCTCTGTAAATATTTCCCGGGCAAGTTTGTCACCCTTCAGCGCCGCTTCCGAGATGTACTTCGGCTCCACTTTTGAGGGGTCTCCGCCGACGAGCGTAAGGATGCGGGACCGTGGATTCGACTTCAGACGCTCAATTGTCCTCTGAGAGAGATACCGTTGGCCAACATATGCTTCTACGCATCCCCGTGCACCGCAGTTGCACTGCAAGCCTCGATAATCAATGCACACATGGCCGATTTCGCCCGCTCCGCCAAACGGCCCTCGATAAATCTTTCCGTTCAGGATAATCCCGCCGCCAACGCCTGTTCCCCAAATAACGAATAGAAAATTTGGATGGCTTTTCCCCGCGCCGAATCTCGCTTCGGCGATGGCCGCCACGTTCGCATCGTTCTCAACTTTAACGTCAAAGTTGAAAGCTTTTTCGATCGCATTTCCCAACGCGATGTTATGCCAATCGGCAAAGTTCGGAGGGTCTTTGACAATACCTCCTTTTTCATCGACGATGCCGGGGGACCCGATGCCGATCCCGCGAAGATGCTTCCCTTTTGCGTTTGGGAGGATTTCGTCGATCGACCTTCGTATCTGGCTGATGACGGCCTTTGGACCCTTCTCCCCGAGCGTGGGAAATTTTGATTGAGCAATAATTTTTCCGTCGGAACTTACTATTCCCGTCTTGATTGTAGTACCGCCTAAATCGACACCGATGGCATAATGGAGGTGTGGCATATTATAGTTCTTGGTTTTTGGTTCTTGGCTTTTAGGTTTTATCATCCCACAATTTACTGTTCACTCCTTACTGTTTACTGTTTACTGTCCACTCCCCTCTTCTTCTTCCACCACGTCTCTAACCTCTCCTTTATCGATTTTTCTTTTCCGTTCTCTGTTGGGCGGTAGTACAGTTTTTCTTTGAGGTTGTCGGGAAGATACTGCTGCTCGACGAAATGATTTTCAAAATTATGGCCGTACTTGTATTCGCTGCCGTAGCCGAGATCCTTCATGAGGGGTGTCGGCGCGTTGCGGAGATGGAGCGGTACGGGGAGATTCGGCAGCGATTTGACATCCGCCAGCGCTTCTTCAACGGCGACGTACGCCGCGTTGCTTTTCGGAGCCGAAGCGAGATACACAGCCGCCTGAGACAGAATAATCCTCGCCTCCGGCATACCAACGTAATCTACAGCCGTAAAGCAATTCGTCGCTATTACCGAGGCAAACGGATCTGCGTTGCCGACGTCTTCCGATGCGAGAACAATCATGCGCCGCGCAATAAACTTCGGGTCTTCCCCTCCATCGAGCATCCGGGCCATCCAATAGACCGCGGCATCCGGATCGCATCCTCTCATGCTCTTAATGAATGCCGAGATCGTATCGTAATGCTGTTCTCCCTTCTTGTCGTAAATCGTATACTTTCTCTGGAACGCATCTTCGAGCGCCTGTTTCGAAATACGCCTGACGCCTTTGGCATCGGGCTTCACGAAGTAGAAGGCGCTCTCGAGGCCGTTCAGCATCATTCTCGCGTCTCCGCCGGAAAGGAGAAAAAGAAAATTCTTGTCTGCGATCTCGACCTTTTCTTTTGTGATAGTTACGTCAGTACTCAACGCATGGTCGAGGATCTTTTCGAGTTCGGGCTGACCCAGCGATTCAAGCACATACACGCGTGCTCTTGAAAGAAGCGGTGAGATCACCTCGAACGACGGGTTCTCAGTCGTGGCGCCGATCAGAATAATGACGCCGTCCTCGACCGAGTGCAGCAACGCATCCTGCTGCGCCTTGTTGAACCGATGGATCTCGTCGATGAATAAGACCGTTCTCTTCTTTAGCTGCTTCTGGAACTTCTCTGCCTTCGCGATCACGTCGCGAACCTCTTTGACCCCCGAAGCCACTGCATTCAGCGAAAAAAATTCCGCGTTCGTATGGTTGGCAACAATTCGCGCGAGAGTCGTCTTCCCTATTCCTGGAGGGCCCCACAATATTATCGAACGGAGCTCGTCGTTCTCGATCATCAGCCGAAGAGGTTTCCCCTCGCCGAGCAAATGCGACTGGCCGACAAACTCGCTGAGTGACCTCGGACGGACACGCTCTGCCAGCGGAGCGTTCGCGCCGGGTTTCAACTCTGGTTTCGTTAATTCGAAGAGTTCCATAAGACTTCATCGGCTTTGCGCCGTCCCAACATAGGGCATCACTGCGATACTATTTTTTCGGGGCAACGTGGTAAACCTTCTCACCCTCGCGCACCATCCCGTACTTCTCTCGAGCGACTTTTTCTACGGCTTTTTTATCGCCGTCGAGCGCCTTTGATTGATCCTGCAACTGCTTTTGCTCCTGCTCCGCCTTTTCGATCTTCTGCAGCATCTCCTTTTTTTCTCTTTCCAGTTTGACCCGTTGGAGAACACCCTGATTGTTGAAGAGGACATACAGCAGGATAACAAACGCCGCGGCAAGTACGGCACTGAGCTTTTTATTTGACCACACCCTGGACAACAGGGATCGTACGTCAGCCTTCTTTTTTATTCTTCGTAAGAAATCGGCGCTCATTGAGAAGAAATGTAGCAAGATTTGGCGTAAGTTGAAAGTGTGAAAATGCAGTCACGGATCGCGTTGATAGACCATCCGAAGCTTTCCTTTGAGAGCAACCCGATGCCGGAATATTCGAATTTTCCTCCCAAAGTGCCTTCGGAAGGTTTTTGACCGAGCATGAGACCGGCTCGCAACGAATGAACGAGCCGCATTGATTCTCCTGTCGTTATTGCCTACTTTATTCAGATGAAAACTGAAAATCCTCAAGCCCCTCTCCTTCCATTCGCAGACATCCTTTCAAGAGCCGTGTCCTTTCTTCCGCAGCGAGTACTAAAACGGGGAGAGTGCCAGGATCGTTTTGAAAAGAAATGCACTCTTTGTGCATCCTCCAAAATCAATTACGAAGATGAGTACAAAATCAAAAATGCAGTTCTGCAGGAGTTTTGGGATGATCATGGCTTTGATGCCCCGCTCGACCAGATAGCGGCATCCCCGTTAGGAAGGAATTATAGAATCGTGACAAAGCGAAAGGTGTTTTCTTCCGGCGGCGAGGTGCAGCTAGGGTTGATAGGAATAGGGGAAGAATCTGCCGGAATAAATCCCGTCCGCATTGATAAATGCATGATCGAGCCGGAAAAACACGCGGAAATTTACCGCTGCGTTGAAGAGTATCTGAGAAGAGGGGAATTCAGAGAAGCTGCGGAAACGGTGAATTATGTTATCATCAAAGGGAATTACAGCGAGTTCACGGTGATCTTCAACCTGGCGGCATTCGATTCCGGGATGAGGCAATTCATCAATCATCTCTCGAAGCACCTGACCGCCGCCGTGAAAGAGGTTATCGGTGTGTTCGTTGTCATCGATGAGAAGAGATCCCGATATTATATGCCGCAGCACCAACGGAATCAAAAGCATCAGATACAAAAGATCTTCGGAAAAACGGAAATCTTCCAGAGGATCAGCGCAAGGAATTTTCTCTTTTCTCCGCTTTCATTTTCGCAGACGAATCTTTCCATCGTTGATATGCTGGTGAAAACGATCAAGGAATTCCTGGATCTCAAAATGCAGGACCGCCTCCTCGACCTTTACTGCGGCTACGGAGTGTTTTCGCTGAGCCTCTCGGATTTCGTGAAGAGTGCGACGGGTATCGAGATCTCCGGGGATTCCGTCCGCGATGCAAAAAAGAACGCGGAACGACTGAAGGCTGTGAACTTCAAGTTC
The DNA here is from genome assembly GCA_964439265.1 of uncultured Chitinophagaceae bacterium. Lineage (GTDB taxonomy): Bacteria > Bacteroidota > Ignavibacteria > UBA10030 > UBA8401 > JAGVPT01. The sequence goes on along the minus strand of CAYTOA010000015.1, from coordinate 16,246 downwards.
ATCGAAAGCGATATTGACGAAGACAACCTGGAACGGATTTTTTCCTCTCAAAGCAAGTACAGTAAGGTCATCCTCGACCCTCCACGCAACGGAACTAAGCCGGGCGTTATCGAGATCGTTGCGGCAAAGAAGGTGGAACGGGCGGTCCATATTTTCTGCAACATCGACCTTATGCGTGCGGAACTCGAACGGTGGACAAACAGCGGATACAGCATTGCACGTGCCGTGCCGTTCGACATGTTTCCAGGAACGAGTGAGGTTGAGATGGTGGTATTACTGCAGAAGAATTGAGAAGAATGGGCAGACGCCGATGAGGAGGCCGTTTACTTCCTTGACGGCCATAGTTTCATAACGTCAACGATAACCTTCCACTCATTTCCTTTTTCCCAGATGCGGATGTAACTGCTTGTATCCGATGACTCGTTGACGGCGGTCCCGCATGTAAATCCGAGGTCGCCTGAAGAAGAAATATTCCCCTTATAAAATCCGCAGCGCGCTGGTCTTTCATTTTTCACAAGTTCTAAACCTCTCTCTTTTCCTTCCGAGGGAAACGTTCCCTTCCGGTAAACGCGCACATTATCGGAAGCAAGAGTTTGTAATGCTCCTCTCGCCCCTTGTCGTTGCACTAACGCGGAGTATTCGCTGTCCGCCGCCATCATTCCGGCGCGACCATCGTCAGCCAAACCGGGGTTCTTAGTTCTTTTGGCAGGAAGTTGTTTCGTCTCCAGCTTCTCCGTTCTCTTTTCCTCTTTCGGATAGCTGCTCCCGACGTCCAGAATAACTCTCCACGTTCCGCTGCTGTTTTTCTTCCACACAGAAACAAAGTGTCCGTAGTACGCCAACGTATCGGCGGTTCCGCCTGCACGGTATTCCGACGGGCCGGTGGTGAATCCAAAATCGTCTGATGCAGAAACTTCCACAAAGACCGGCCGCCAAAGCAGTGAAGCGTGCGACTCGGCCTCCCCTTTCAAAGCCTCTTTCGCATTTGCGGGCTGCGGATAAAAGGCGGTACAACTGTCATCGAAATAAGCGATGAACGCGCGTATGAATCCGCCTGCCGCGGCCGATTGAGAAAATTCCGTTTCCTTTTGCGCTAGCTGAAGCGCAGCGGAATCAGACTGTGCGTTGACGGAAGCAGAACCGATAAAAAGTATAAGGGCCAGGCCTGTGAGGAGGCGGTATCGAGATTTCATTCCTTGTACCAATCCTTTTTTGGCTTGTACGTCGTCTTCAAAGATGATTTTGCCCGGTGCCGGTCGATCGCCAGATCGATGACCTTGTCCAGCAAGTCGGAGTACGATAGGCCCGAAGCCTCCCAGAGTTTCGGAAACATGCTGATGGAAGTGAACCCGGGTATCGTGTTGATCTCGTTGAGGAAAATTTTCGACCCGTTGCCCTGCACAAGGAAGTCAACGCGCGCCATGCCGGAACAATCAAGCACCCTGAACGCTTTGCACGCGATGTACTGTATTTTCCTTACCGCCCATTTCGGGATGTCGGCGGGGATGACGGAAGTCGATTTTCCGTCCACATATTTGGCGTCGTAGTCGTAAAATTCGTTCGACGGAATAATTTCACCGAGTACCGACGCTGCCGGTTTATCGTTGCCGATAACGCCGCATTCGATTTCGCGCGCCTTCTCGATAGACTTCTCGACAATTATTTTCCTGTCGTACTCTCCCGCGAGGGCTACGGCGGCGATCAATTCCTTCCGGTCGTGCGCCTTGCTGATGCCGATGCTGGAACCGGTATTACACGGCTTGACGAAACACGGGTACTGAATTTCCTCTTCAACCCGTGCGATCACTTTCTTCTGGTCTTCCTGAAACTCCGAATTCAAAAATGCGATCCCTTGAGCGACGCGGATCTTCGCCGCCTCCAGTACCTGCTTTTGAATCATCTTATCCATCCCCACTGCCGACCCGAGAACTCCGGCCCCAACGTACGGCACGCCGGCAAGTTCGAGAAGCCCCTGCACCGTACCGTCCTCACCGAATGTACCGTGCATAACGGGAAAGACGACATCGATGTTTTGAATATCGCTCACGCCCGAGTTGTTGATCTCCACCAGCCCTTGTTTGCGCGGGTCGGGGAGAAGAAGATGCTCGGGAAGGTTGTCGATAGAGGATCGGTCCTTCAACAGCGATATCGCATTCTGAGCACTGAGCCACCGCCCCTCGGGAGTGATGCCGATCGGGAAGACAGTGTATTTTTTTCTGTCGAGCGCGTCGATGATGGATGCGGCTGAGACAAGGGAGACCTCATGCTCCGAAGAGCGTCCGCCAAAAAGGATGCCAACCCGAATTTTATTCGCCATACTCCCTGCAAGTCGAAATTACACTCATTGGTTCAATCGTTTCTTTACTTCCCGGACAATCGTGTGAAATTCTTCTTCCGTGATCTCGATATCGGGGGATATGGGCAGAACTTCGCAGGCCGGTTTCGTGGTAAAATCCTTGCCGTAGTGCGGCACGGAGATAGCCCGAAGCTTTTCCACGTCTTCATGAGATAAGAGCTTCTCTCCCCCAAGCATCCGGGCGGCGTACTGAATGTGTGCGATCTGTTCGACTTTCTCCATTTTGAAATATGCATCCCACAGGTTTTTTCCGTACGTGACAACGCCATGGTTGGAGAGCAGAATTGCATCGGCGCTCCCGACATACGGCGCGATGGAGTTCCCCACCTCCTTCGTGGACGGAGTGGCGTACGGTGCAAGCGGCACGGCTCCGAGTCCGACTATGACTTCAGGAAATAGACACTCCGTCAGGGGAATCCGCGCTGTCGCAAAGCCTGTTGCGTACACGGGATGACAATGAACGACAGCGTTCACGTCGGGCCGGTGTTTATAGATAAAGAGGTGCATATCCATTTCGGAGGAAGGGGCTCCCCGGCCGTTGACGCGCTCTCCGTCCATAGAAATTTCCACGAGATCAGCCGCTCCGACAAATGCCTTGCTCATCGAGGCAGGAGTGATAAGGACATTCCCGTTCGGCAGGCGCGCGCTGACGTTTCCATCCGTTGCCGCAACAAAACCTTTCGCGTCGACGCGACGGCAGACTTCAATGAGTGGTTCAATGATGCGGGCAAGATCAGCGTTTATCATCTCGTGATGCGAAATTTCCGCCTTCCCCATGAACAAAAATATTATTTGAACGCGCTTAGGTTTGTAATTTGATTTTTGAAGCTTTCAGAATTTCTGACACCAAGCGTTTCATAAATCTTCAGCGTCGCTTTCGATTTATTGAGCGTGTAAAAATGAATCCCCCGCACATTGTGGTCGATCAAGTCCCTCACCTGCTCGGTAGCCCAATGCACTCCAACATTTTCGACGTACTCGTCATCGGCTGCGCGAGAAAGCGCTCTCAACAGCTTGGCCGGGAAATGGATGCCGAGTGCAAGGTCCGCCATCCGCGCCAATCCTTTAAGCGATGTTACCGGCATGATCCCGGCGATAATTGGAACGCCGATGCCGGCAAGCTGCGCCCGTTCGCAAAAATCATAGAAGTCGTTATTGTCAAAAAAAAGCTGGGTGCAGATATAGTCCGCCCCCTGGTCCACTTTTAATTTCAGAAATTCCATCTCTTTCAGACGGTTCGGCGTATCGGGATGTCCCTCGGGAAAACCCGCGACTCCAACCCCCAATGCCGGAAAATGTTTCTTGATGAACGCAACCAGCTCTCCCGCATTTGTAAATCCATCCCGGGCTGGAATAAAAGAGTTCTCACCTTTCGGCGGGTCGCCCCGCAGCGCCATCACATTCTCAATGCCGCTCGCCTGGTACTTCGCGAGAATTTGCAGAATTTCGTTTTTCGAGGATCCTGTACAGGTGAGGTGTGAAACGATCGTCAGGTTCGTCTCTTGTTGCAGCTTCACCACAAGTTCGTGAGTAAGCTGGCGTGTCGATCCGCCTGCACCGTACGTCACGCTCACGTACGAAGGCTTCAAAGGCGTAAGCTCCTTAATAGAGGAGAAAAGATTCTTTGATGCTTCTTCGTTCTTCGGGGGGAAAAATTCGAAGCTCAAAGAAGGGTGATTTTCCTTCAACACCTTCGATATGTGCATTCATTGCTCCAATGGAAATAGGGATAAAAAAATCCTGCCGGGGAGGACAGGATCAAAATACTCAATAAGCTATTCTTTTTCAAGGCAGAACAATCAAGATACATTCCATCCGGCTGGAGATTCCCCGAACCGGCTGCAATTCATGCGACGGCCTACTCTCCAAGGATCCCTTTTACCGTTCGCTCCGTCAGGATAAGTTCGTTCTCAAATTCCACAAGCTGGATCAGGTCGTAAATGAGGGGTGCAAATGTTTTTTCGTGCATCATAACCGTATCCAAATGATTCCGGCACAGCGTCACCCCGTTCTGATAGCCGTCGCCGTTTTCTTTGGTCTTCCCGTTCTCTATAATAAACAACACTTCGGGAGCGGTCGATGCCCCGCAGCCGGGCCATTGACAACGGAGGTGATCGCGCTCCAAGATGTATGCGCGGAGAAGCTCATTTTGATTGGGAGTATGTGTGCTTGGAGGAGCCATAAGTATACTCTCACATTGAATTCAGGCACAATGTATACTTTTTCTCATAGGAGTCAAGAGTCAACTCGCTCACCGAGGCCTGCCGTCACTCGTAGCGCAATGCGTCGATAGGGTTGAGCATTGCCGCTTTTCGTGCCGGGTAGAATCCGAAAAAGATTCCCACCCCTGCAGCGAAAAGAAATGCAAGCCCCACTGACGACGCTGCAACAAGCGTTGGCCAGCCTGCAAGTTTAGATATTAGATCAGATGAGCCGATGCCCATGATAACGCCGATAAGTCCTCCCGCCATGCTCAGGACAACCGCTTCCACTAGGAACTGAAGCAAGATATCCCTGCCCCGGGCGCCGATCGACATGCGAATGCCGATCTCGCGTGTCCGTTCTGTAACGGAAACAAGCATGATATTCATGATCCCGATCCCGCCGACGAGGAGCGATATGGATGCTATCGAAGCAAGCAAAACAGTGAGCACTTTTGTTGTTTGCGAAGCTGCGTTAGCAATTTCGGTCTGATTTCGGATGGTAAAATCGTTGTCCTCCCACGGCTGGATCTTATGACGCACACGCAACAGGTCGGTTATTTGAGTTTGCGCATCGCCCATCGATTGCTCACTCACTGCAGAGACCATCATCATTCCAAGATATGTCACGCCCATCATCTTCTTTTGGACTGTCGAATACGGGGCGATGACGATGTCGTCCTGATCTTGACCTTGGGCAGACTGACCTTTCGGCGAGAGCACGCCGACAACTTTAAACGGCATTTTTTTGATTCTAATAACGGCGCCGACTGCGTTGGATCCTTTGAAGAGATTATCAACGACGGTCTGGCCGAGGATACAGACCTTCGTTGCGCTGCGGACGTCCGCATCGGTAAAAGCAGCGCCGCTCGAAAGAGGCCAGCTCCTGATATCGATATAATCGGAGTTAGACCCGGTGATGCGCGTCCCCCAGTTTTGCTCGCCGAAGACCAGCTGCCCCGAAGTCATGATGACCGGGGAGACCAAGGCGACGGAAGGACATTGAGTTTGGATCGCGGCGAGATCATCGGCATTCAACGTCGTTACGGAACCGGTACCTGTCCTGACGCCCCCCTGATTCAAAGAACCCGGGAAGATCAGGATCACGTTCGTTCCGAGAGAGGCGATTTGCTGCTGTATACTGACCTGCGCACCCGTTCCAACCGCCATCATCGCGATCACGGCGCCGACTCCGATAATGATCCCGAGCATTGTAAGAAATGAACGGAGCTTGTTCCGGCCGAGAGACCGCGTCGAGACCTTCATGATATTCAAAAAATTCATGCGGCGACCTCTTCTTCTTCATCCACGCCGGCGGGCATGGTTTTCAATTGTTCTACAGCGATACGACGGCTGGCCACTGAAAAATCTTTTTTCACTCTTCCATCTTTAAAAACAACGTTTCTCTTGGCAAATTCTGCGATATCCAATTCATGCGTCACGAGCATGATGGTAATTCCTTTTTCATTCAGGTGTTGGAATATTTCCATCACCTCAACGCTCGTCCTGCTGTCAAGATTTCCGGTCGGCTCATCTGCTAGAATGATCGATGGATCGTTCACGAGGGCGCGAGCAATTGCAACACGCTGCTGCTGCCCGCCCGAAAGTTGATTAGGCATGTGCTGCCATCGGTCTTCGAGACCGACGGTACGCAGCGCTTCCATCGCCTTCTCCTGCCGGGATTTATTCGACAATGAACGGTAGAACATCGGAAGCTCCACGTTTTCCAATGCCGATGTGCGCGAGAGAAGGTTAAATCCCTGAAACACAAATCCTATTTTTTCGTTCCGGATACGGGCGAGACTGTCTCTGCTGAGCTGGCTGACGTTTACGTTATCTAAAAAGTATTCCCCCTTAGTCGGTACGTCAAGACAACCCATAATATTCATGAACGTAGATTTTCCCGATCCCGATGCCCCCATGATCGCGACAAACTCACCGCGATTGACATCGAGCGAGACGCCCCGCAGCGCGTGAACCTCGACGTCACCCATTTCATATGTTTTAATGATATGGCTGACGTGAATAAGAGAAGTGTATTCCGGCATGCTAGAACCTCCGTCCTCCGCCACCGCCGCCAGGCGCAAACGGTGTTGCAGATGTGGTAGGCCTCTGCGACATTACACCGACGACGATATCTTGCCCCTCTTCAACTTTGCCATGCAGAATTTCAGTAAACGTTCCATCGGCAATTCCAGGACGTATATAAATCGGGGTCAATTTCTTATTCTTGCCGAGAACCCAAAGGCGCGTCGGCGGTCGCGGCGGCTGTCCCGGTGCGCCGCCTCCCTGCATTTGTGCATACTGGCTTCTCCGCGCTGCTGCCTTCGCTGTATCCTCAGGTGCTCCCGTCGAATCCCTTCGTACATCGATTTGATCGGGAAGGGGTTGAAAACGAAAAGCGATGGTAGGAATCTTCAGTACGTTTTCCTTTTTCGTGACAAGGATAGTTATTGTTGCCGTCATTCCCGGCATGAGCTTCAATTCAGGATTTGGAACATCGATAATAACGGTGTAGGTGATGACATTCTGGACCGTGACCGGCATGAGCCGGATTTGTGTGACCGTACCATGAAACGTCTGTTCGGGATACGCATCCACAGTAAAAAGAACATCTTCTCCATTTTGCACTCTTCCGATATCCGCTTCGTCGACGGCGGCCTGAACCTGCATTTTCGTGAGGTCGTTGGCTATCGTGAAAAGAGTCGGAGTGGAGAAACTCGCGGCAACTGTCTGTCCGATATCGACAGCGCGTGAAATAACAACGCCGTCGATCGGCGCAGTGATCGTCGCATATTTCAGGTTAATTCTGGCGCGGTCAAGCTGCGACTGTGCTGATTTTTGCGCAGCAACATTCGACTCATACGTGGTGATCGCTGCATCATAATCTGCCTGGGAAGCAAGTCCTTTTGACAAAAGATCTTTCTCGCGCAAATATGTTCGCTTGGAATCATCGGTTTGCGCTTTTGCCCTTTCCAAACTTGCCTCAGCATCCTGAACTGCAGATGCTAGAAATGTCGGGTCAATAAGTGCGATGACCTGTCCTTTTTTGACTTTGCTGTTCCAATCCACATACAATTTTGAAATTGTGCCCGATACCTGCGTTCCTACTTCAACCGTCGTATCGGCGCTTAAGGTGCCCGTCGCCGTCACGACAACTTGAAGGTCCCCGCGTGTGACTTTCTCAAATCTATACATTACGTCCGCGGAAGAGCCGCTGGAAAAATAAAAAAATCCTCCCGTCCCGATGACGGCAACCGAAAGGACAACTATGAGAATAATTCTGCTTTTCATAATACTCCACTGGTAAACATGTTGTTTTTCAATCCTTGCAGAGGTTTGACCCGTAATCAGTTACGAGGTTTAACCTGACAATGCACTCCCTTTGCCCGATTGACGATAAGGGCATATCCCGGCAAGAAATGCAGACCGGGGAGCATTCAGACTGATGGGTCGGCTATTTTTCCTGCTGAGAAGCGAACACCGCCATCGCCGTGATATTGACGATATCGTTCACTTCTACTCCCGGCGTCAAAAGATAGACCGGCTTGCGAATACCGATCAGGATCGGCCCGATGGCCGATGCCCCTCCAACGCGCGACAATAATTTGTACGCAATGTTCGCTGAAGTGAGGTCGGGGCAAATGAGAATGTTCGCCGGCTCCTTGAGCCTGCTGAACGGGTACAGTTCATTGAGCATCTCAGAACTCATGGCAGTGTCGGCCATCATCTCACCGTCAACGATGAGGCTGGGATCTTTCTGCTTGATGATCTCGGTGGCCCTTCGAACTTTTTCCGTCAGCGGATGCTGCGTGCTTCCGAAATTGCTGAACGAGAGCATCGCGATACGAGGAACAACGTCAATGCGTTTCACTCTCTCTGCCGTTAAGAGCGCGATCTCCGCAAGGTCTTCCGCCGTCGGTTCAATGTTTACCGTTGCGTCGGCAATAAACAGGGTCTGATTCTTGAAGATCAGCATGTACAATCCGGCGATCCTGCGCACTCCCTCTTTCGTCCCGATGATCTGGAGCGCAGGTCGGACAGTATCGGGATAATGCTGCGTGAGGCCGGAGATAAGTCCGTCTGCGTCGCCGTCCCTCACCATCATCATTCCAAACTCATTGTTGGTTTTCATGTGGCGTTCGGCAACGTACCGCGTGATCCCTTTTCGCTTTCGCAATTCAAAATATTCCGAAACATATTCGTCAAATTTCGGCGATTTCTTTGGGTTGACAACTTCAACATCCAACAGGTCTAATCCAAGTTCGGAGATCTTTTGGCTGATGATCGTCCTGCTCCCCAGAAGGATCGGCGTTGCGATCTTTTCTTCAACAATAATATTCGCGGCACGGAGAATCTTATCCTCCTGACCTTCCGGGAAGACAATGCGTTTCGGAGCTTTTTGCGCTTTGTGGATGTAGAACCGCATCATCTCGCGAGTTCTTCCCAGTCGGGCTTCGAGCCTGTCTTTATATGCCTCCATATCCGCGATCGGAGTCCGCGCAACACCCGTATCCATCGCGGCTTGTGCGACTGCAACTGTTTCCCACAACAAGACCCGCGGATCGAACGGCTTGGGAATGATATATTCCCGGCCAAATTCAATCCGTTTGCCACCGTACACACGGATGACGGAATCGGGGACATCCTCTTTGGCAAGTTTCGCCAGCGCATGCGAAGCCGCTATCTTCATTTCGTCATTGATCGCTTTCGCGCGTACATCCAAAGCGCCCCGGAAAATGAAGGGAAAGCCGAGGACGTTGTTGACCTGATTCGGGTAGTCGGACCGGCCCGTCGCCATGATGAGATCATCGCGCACGCTGAGAGCATCTTCGAACGTGATTTCAGGGTCGGGGTTCGCCATCGCGAAGACGATCGGCTTATCCGCCATCGACTTCACCATCTCTTTTGTGACGATCCCTTTCGCCGACACACCGCAGAAAACATCTGCGCCTTTCATCGCATCGGCGAACGTGCGCGCATTCGTCCCTGACGCGAAATACTCTTTGTATTTGTTCATCCCCTCTGTCCGTCCTTTGAACACGACGCCTTTCGTGTCGACAAACAAAATGTTTTCGTGCAGCACTCCGAGTTTTTCGTATAACCGCGCACACGCCATCCCTGCCGCTCCGGCACCGCTGAAGACAACTTTTACTTTGTCGATTTTTTTTCCGACAACTTCCAGTGCGTTGACGAGTGCCGCTCCGCTGATGATCGCCGTGCCGTGCTGGTCGTCGTGAAAGACCGGAATGTTCATCACCTTCTTCAGTTCTTCCTCGATGTAAAAACATTCTGGAGCTTTGATATCCTCAAGGTTGATGCCGCCGAACGTCGGTTCGAGCATCTGTACAGCTTTGATGATGTCATCCGGGTTGTGGGAATTCAACTCAATGTCGAAGACGTCGATGTCGGCGAAGCGTTTGAAGAGCACTCCCTTCCCTTCCATCACCGGTTTTCCGGCAAGCGGACCGATATCGCCAAGACCGAGGACAGCGGTTCCGTTCGACACAACAGCGACAAGATTTCCTTTCGCCGTATAAAGGTACGCGTCGTCAGGGTTTGCTGCGATCTCGCGGCACGGCTCTGCAACTCCGGGGGTGTATGCAAGCGAGAGGTCTCTTTGTGTTGCGCACGGCTTGGAAGATACCACTTCAATTTTTCCCCTTCTTCCCTGTGAATGATAATCCAATGCATCTTGTTTTCGTATCATGACAGATCTCCTTACAACGTTGAATTCGATTTCATGGTAAATGAATAGAGTAGGAGTCGTATAAAACTATAAGGGAATGCGCAGACTCGCGCGCATTTCGGTTGTCGGCTGGAGGTTTGGGCTGACTTCAAAATTATAGAGGCTTGCATCGACGTACGCATCGAGCAAATTGATGACATACTCGATTGCGAGGTACCAGGCAAACGTATCGCGCTGATTATGATAAAAATCTCGGAGCTTGAAGGCGCCTAAAGAATCCGGCTTGCCTGCAACGAGTTCCGCCGTATATGCACTGCGGTACTGTTGGTACAGCTTGTTCTGTTGATTGTACACTGAAACAAAATAATATCCAACCCCCCATATGACCGGCGCCTTCCAATATGATCCATTATAAATTTGCCCTGCCCCCGGGATGACCATTGAAGCCAGAAGCGCTACCGTCGTCGACTTTCCCGGCCGCCGCACAGTGTCCGAACTGAAATCCATTTTGGCGACAGCAGAATCCTCATTGAAAACATGAATCGCGGAATCGGGGAAGGAAACAATACGAAGAGGGGTCGCGATCGGCTGCTCATAATGGGGAGGAGCCTGCGCGTAAGCAACAGGTACAATAAAAGAGCTGAGGAGAATAAAATATCCGAGCAGTTTCAAAGAAAACCCCGGGTTAAGGATATGAAATCGGGCTTACATCACTCGCCTCAATTTCTTTATAGAAAATGCACTAATAGATCACTGCGATCACTTCAATTTCCACCAGCACGTCCTTCGGCAGGCGGACGACTTCGATGGTGCTGCGCGCGGGGGAGGCTTCACCGAAATACTTCCCGTAGACCTCATTCATCGCAGCAAAGTCGTTCATACTTTTCAGGAAAACGGTCGTTTTCACAACGTGAGCAAAATCCGAGTGACTTGCAATGAGTAAGGCTTTGATATTTTCGCACACTTGTTTAGTCTGTTCGGCGGCGGATGATCCAACGACCGCCCCTGTCTTCGGGTCGAGCGCGATCTGCCCTGCCGTAAAAAGCAGCTGTCCCTGCACGGCGACCGCCTGGTTGTACGGCCCTATCGGTGCCGGTGCGTTATCAGTTCTGATGATCGTTTTCATTGAGTATACCCGTTCCGTTTCACCGCGGCTCTGTCTATGCCGACCGCGAAAGTGAGAATTATTTTTCCAATAGATCCAACAATCTATCCAGGTCGCCCGAATTATAGTATTCGATCACGATTTCCCCGCCGCCCCCTTGTTGTTTCCGAATCGTCACCTTCGTCCCGAATGATTGCCGAAGACGTGTCTCGATATTTTGGAAACTGCCGTCGGAGCGTCCGGTTGCCCGCGGCTGCGATTTCGCCGCCGGCTTCTTACCGAAATCTCTGACAAGCGTTTCAACATTCCTAACCGACAAACCCTGCTTTACGATCTTCTGATGCATCCGGAGCTGAATCCTCTCATCCGGGAGCGCGATGAGAGCCCGTGCATGCCCCATCGTAATTTCATCTTTCCGGAGAGAGTCCTTGATTTTTTCCGGTAGCTTCAACAACCGAAGAAAATTCGTTACCGTCGTTCTGTCCTTGCCGATCTTTTGCCCTACCTCCTCCTGCGTAAGCCTGCACTCGTCGATCAACCGCTGGTAGGAGACTGCAATTTCGAGGGGGTTTAAGTGTTCGCGCTGCAGATTTTCCACGAGCGCAAGCTCGAGCATCTCTTCGTCCGACGAAACCTTGATGATGTAGGCGGGGATCGTTTTTAGACCGGCCTCCTGTGACGCTCGGATCCGGCGCTCACCGGAAATAAGCTCGTAGTTCCCATTGGCGACCCGGCGCACGGTAACGGGCTGAATGACCCCTTTCTCCAAAATCGAACGTTTGAGCTCGTTCAATGATTCAGGGTCGAAGTTGAGACGGGGCTGGTACGGGTTCGGACGAACTTTTGAAACCTCTACGGCAACGATCACATTGTCCAACCCCTCGTCTTTCGGAAGCGCACCGGGAGTGATCGGCTCTTCACGCAAAGGCCCCCGCGGAATCAGTGCGCTCAGTCCTTTGCCCAGAACAGATCTTGTCTTGTGGTTATCGGCCATAGGGCATCGCAGGGATTACGATTGTGAGGGAGTCCGGTTCGGCATCTCTGGCTGAGGGGGCCGCGGCTGCACGACAGACGAAACCGGAGTAATCGCCGGGCGAGCGGACGACGACGCATCTGCCCGCTGATTTCTCTTCAATACTTCCTGGGCAAGGTCAATGTAGTTTCTCGTACCCGAAGAAAGAGCATCATACAACAAGATCGGTTTGCCGAAACTTGGCGCCTCGCTGAGTCTGACGTTTCTCGAAATAACGGTTGAGAACACTTTCTCTCCGAAGTATTTCTTGACCTCATCGACGATCTGGTTGGAAAGACGTAGACGTGAATCGAACATCGTCATGAGCACGCCTTCAATATCGAGAGGCGGGTTGAGGTTCTTCTTCACCATGTTAATGGTGTTCAAGAGCTGGCCCAGGCCTTCGAGCGCGTAATATTCGCACTGAACGGGTATCAGCACAGCGTCGGCAGCCGTCAACGCGTTGAGGGTGATAAGTCCGAGAGAAGGCGGGCAATCGATGATGATGTATTCGTATGAAGACCGAATGGGCTCCAGCGCAGCCCTCATCTTCTTCTCGCGCTGCGCCTCGTTCACCATTTCAATTTCCGCGCCGACGAGATTGATGTGGGACGGCAGCAAAGAAAGGAACGGCATTGATGTTTTGAGGATAGCGTCTGCAGCGTCAATTTCTCCGATCAAGACTTCATACATTGTCTTTTCCAAAGCCTTGCTTTCAACGCCGACGCCGCTGGTTGCGTTGGCCTGCGGGTCTGTGTCCACGAGTAGTGTCGCATGTTCTGCAGCAGAGATCGACGCAGCAAGGTTTACTGCCGTCGTCGTCTTTCCAACGCCTCCTTTTTGATTTGCTATCGCAATGATTTTTCCCATCAAAGCACGACCATCCTGGTAGAAACCAATAATGTAATAATGCCGAGCGCCAGGCTTGTCCGCCGTCTTCTCAGCATCTTTTGGTGCTGTATGATAAGATCCTCGCGGGTGCCGCCGGCCTCAGCCGAGCCGGCAATGGATTCCATCCTTTTTACGATACTCGTGCCGGACACCGCAATTCCCATCATCAGCACATACAGGATTTCTTTCGCAAGAAGGAGATAATCCCATTCGCTCCGGTATTGTCCAAAGACAAATCGGTGACTAAAAAGGGTCAATAGCACGCCGGTAATAACGCTCGTCCATACGCACATCCAGACAAACCCGGAAAATCGCCTCTCTATTCTGACGTACTGAATAGACGTTGTCAATTGCTCATAGCGAAGGACAGGATAAAGAATTCCCCCCATGTACAGAAGCCCGCCCAACCACACCACAGCAGAAAAGATATGCATGCTGCGGGTCGCCCACATCATAAATTCCATAATTGAATGGCTTGAAATTGGGTCGCACCTTCAGCATACCTTTAAGTGCCAAAGGTAACTGAATATAATCCTTTTTAAAAACTGATGCAATGAAATTGCATCCGCCGCTTCCAATCCTTATCTTAGAAAGACATTTTTTCGGAGAATAATGGAGAAATATTTGTTTATTGGAGCTGGCGGCTTCATTGGCAGCGTCTGTCGGTTTGGGCTGGCCGGTTTATTCTATAAAATACTCGGGGACAGGTTTCCTTACGGTACATTTGCCGTCAACGTCATCGGATGTTTTACGATCGGCCTTTTGATGACGCTATTCGAAGAACGATGGCTCGTTCAGCCCAACGTCCGGCTTTTTTTAACGGTGGGAATCCTGGGGGGGTTCACAACATTTTCGACCTTCAGTTATGAAACGATAGAGATATTGAGAGCCGGAAATTTTTCCACAGGCGTGATAAACATTTTTGGCAGCATCGTTTTTTGTCTTGGCGCGACGTGGGCAGGGTCCGTCGCCGCGAAATTAGTATAAGTGAGGGCACAATGAAACTTTCTGGCGAAGGGAAACTCTTAAGGATATTTTTGGGAGAAGGAGACCACCTCAACGGGCAGCAGTTGTTCGAAGCGATCGTCCATCTTGCCCGTTCAAAGGGACTTGCCGGAGCCACCGTGCTGCGAGGGATCGAAGGGTTCGGAGCTCACAGCAGGATGCACAAGTCTGCGATCCTGGACCTGTCGGAAGACCTTCCCATCCTCATTGAAATTGTTGACACAAGTGAAAAAGTGGAGGCGCTCCTCCCGGAAATTGACGAGATCATCGAGAAGGCAAACTGCGGAGTGATGATGACGATGGAAAAGGTCGATGTGAGAAGGTATTCTGCGGGAAAGTAGTGTCGCTCATTTCAGGATATCGCCGTCATTGAATCTGTATCCCCTCAGGAAATCCTCCGCACTCATCTTCTTCTTCCCTTCTTGTTGAATTTCCAGAATTGAAATTGCCCCGCTCTGTGTCGCTACATACAAATTGTTTTCTGAAATAATGACCCTCCCAGCTTCTGAATTCTGAATTCTGAATTCTGAATTCTCGCTCTTATAAATCTTCAGCAGGGTCCCGTCATGCATCGTCCATGCCGCAGGATGCGGCGAGAGTCCCCTGATAAAATTGTGGATTGCCGCCGCCGACTTGTTCCAATCGATTCGGCAGTCGTCCTTGAATATTTTCGGCGCCGGGATCGACAGCGAGTCATCCTGTTGCCGAGGCTGAACCTTCCCCAATTCGATCAGCCGGACCGTTTGCAGGACAATCTCCGCTCCGACGTCGGAGAGTATATCGTGTAATTCCCCGGCAGTCATCAATTCTGGAATTGCCACCCGCGCCTGAAGGATAATGTTTCCCGTGTCGACTTTCTCGCGGAGAAAAAATGTCGTGACCCCCGATTCCTTTTCACCGTTGATGATGGCCCAGTTAATGGGAGCCGCGCCGCGATACTTCGGAAGCAGAGACGCATGCAGGTTAAAGGCGCCCTTTACTGGAACTGAAAATACCTCCGGCGGCAAGATCCGAAAGGCAACAATGATAAAGAGATCGGGACGAAGGTTGGAGAGCGAACTGATGAATTCAGCGTTGCGCAACGACTCGGGCTGGAGAAGAGCGAGCGAATGTTTCAGAGCACATTCTTTCACCGGCGTGAACGAGACCTGCTGGCCGCGGCCTCGGGGCTTGTCGGGAGCGGTAACCACCGCGGAGATGCGATAGCCGTTCTTCAGGAGAATCTCAAGGCTCGGGACAGCAAACTCCGGTGTTCCCATGAACACGACATTCATTTTTTCGTCTTCGGTTTTTCAGGTTTCGGCAGCACAACGTCGTATTTCTGTTCGAAATCTCCTTTGGAGATTTTCTTCAGCTTACCCCTCAACAACGTGCGTTTTGCGGCGCTCAAATGGTCCGTGATGAGAATGCCGTTCAAGTGGTCGATCTCGTGCTGCAGGACTCGTCCCAGCATCCCCGTCGCTTCAATTTTCTGTTCTCGTAAATTGGCATCGCGGAACTTCACTGTTACTTTCTCTGCCCGGCGGACGATGTCACGTATCTCGGGAAGGCTCAGACACCCTTCTTCCATTTCCCACTCACCCTCTTGTTCAACGATCTCCGGGTTGATCACGGCCATCGGTTTCGTTTCTTTGTATTCCTCCATCTCGGACAGGTCGATCACGAGGATCTGTTCCAAAACGCCGACCTGATTCGCTGCGAGTCCGATGCCGTTCGAAGAGTGCATCGTTTCGAACATATCTTTGATCAGTTGGATGGTATTGTCCGAAATTTCCTTGACTGGCTTCGCCTTTTTCTTCAGGATTTCAGTTCCGTATATGTAGATTGGTAACGCTGCCATAAGTTTTTGATTAAGAGTGTTAGCTGTTAGCTGTTAGCTGTTAGCTGTTAGCTGTTAGCTGTTAGCTGTTAGAAATATGATCATTCCTTCTGAATTCTATATTCTGACTTCTAAATTCTATATTCTGACTTCTGAATACTCATTCAA
>CAYTOA010000014.1:32232-77358 GCA_964439265.1 uncultured Chitinophagaceae bacterium | reverse complement strand
CTCTGACAGCCGATATTCCTTCCAGAAAATCACGGCAGAGGAAACGCTGTTGCTTTGCGACAATGAACGAAGGAACGTTCGCCTCCACGACAGCCTTCGAGCTTTTTGATTTATCTTGAATCTCGATTCGATTACTCATACATTCCCGCACGCGAGGCGTGTAACGGCGGACTTTCAATAACGGCATGTATTTATGAAACTCTGGCGAAGAATGATCAGCAGACCGATCCTCTATTCGGCATTGCACTGTTTTGTACTAACTCTCTTGTTCTCGATCGGTTCCTTTTCTCAGGCGGAAAACGAAGATCCGAATTACCCGGACGAAATTATCTCTTCAAACGGAAAAGCAATCAAGGGGAACATCGTAAAAATAGACGGTACAACGGTCTATGTAGAAGTAACGAGAAAAATGAGAACAATAATAATCACTTATGATATTGATTCATTAAAGGAAATCAGAAAGGATTTCGGGGCGATCAAAATTGAAATTTCGGGCCGGGAGAAACAAAAAGAAATCGCACCGATGGTGTCAACTCCGTTACCGATAGAGAAGCCGCGTCAATTCTCACCGAGCATCGCCAGGGATACTGCAGCCGCCCTTGCTGTGGAGCGTGATTCTATTTATGTCGGCGCGCTGGACAAGGAAGATACTTCTAAGACACAAAGTGCTTTAGTCGACCATCTGCCTACTCGTCTTTCTAGCGTCGGCACAGAATATCCAAGCGAGGCAATAAAGGAGAGGTTGGAGGGTGAAGTGGAATTGCGGCTTTGGATCGACAAACAGGGGATACCCCAGAAGTACGAGGTCGTTGAATGCACAGATCCCATCTTTATTCCAAACTCAGTGGCTTGTGCCATGAAGTGGGAATTCTCTCCGGCCACGGTAAAAGGAACTCCGGTCGGCGTTTGGGCATCAGTGACATTCAACTATATGTTCCAAAAATAAACAGAAGCTGTCCCAAAAAAGATGGACCCTTCGGTACGGCTCAAAGTGACATGTAATGATCACTATTCAAATTAAGACACTACATGGCGTAAAGGAGTCCTCGGGGCGTTAAGGGGCAGGATGCCATTCCGGCACTTTTGATGCGCACGTTGCTCAATTGAGGGCGGTCTCTGCAATTATCCGTTGTTGCACTTTTTATTTCCCTATTTACTTTATCGCCTGCTCTTGCTCCCAGCCCCGATCGTCACCGTAAGGACTTTAAAGATTCTACCGGCCCGACATGGAGTTTTACGGTCGAATCGAGCAAGAACGGCACAATCACACTTTCGTGGGACAAGTCCCAGTTGACCAGGAAAGTAATACTGGTCGACAACGGCAGCGGCAAATCGATCGATATGTCTTCGGTGGACACGTATGCATTCACGTATTCTTCACCGAACGTCTTTACCATAAACGGTACGACGACCAACGTTCTGAACGACAACGGATTGCTTCCGACAGTCTATGCTCTACTGCAGAACTATCCGAACCCGTTCAACCCTGCGACGAAGATCGGCTATCAGCTTCCCAAGAACAGTCTTGTAACGTTGAAAGTGTATGACATCATCGGCAGGGAAGTCTCGACACTCGTGAATGAACAAGAGATCGCAGGCCACTATGAAGCAACGTTCGACGGCAGTAAACTGGCAAGCGGAGTGTACTTCTACAGGATTCAGGCCGGCAGTTTCACGGCGACGAAGAAATTCGTTCTGATGAAATAATATCAAACTGCAGCGATCAGCCCCAGACATCCGCCGTCTGGGCTGATCGTTGTCCCTATGGCCGCCTTCCTGGAAATCTCAAGCTTTAATATTCAGATGGAAAGAACTAGAATTGCATATGCCATTGGGGGAACACCCCACTCATACAAATAGATCGAAACCTACAAGATGCCAGACCACCTCTCTACAAATGTTTGGGGTTCACATTTGTTCTCTTCAGCACATGATTTCCTTGCCCCATTCATCTCCTTTTGTAGGACACGGTTCGAAGCCGTGAGTTGAGCGCAACACAATGCGGAAACGGCATTCTATTTCTCATGGCCAACGATGCAGAGCTCTTGACCGTCCACGATAACCAAACAAAGTTATTCCATGCATGGAATGATTCGCGGAGCCATCAAGAAGATTCGAATGCATCAAATCGTGCGCCCGGAATGCACATCTCTCGCTTGACAGCAGATGATCAAAAGGGGAAGAAAGAATATTATAGGAAGAAAATGCTGACGGCGAATTGGCGCATAGAAAGGTCAGAATTCCGCGTAATGTGTGATCAGCCAACCCCGTGCACCGCGCCGGGAATATTCTTCATCAAGAGAAAGGTTTTTTTGCGATTATTTGATTACATTTTTGCAGCTCCTCCTCGTACCGATTTCACGAGCTCCCTCAGGCACAAAGGACTTTTCTTGCTCCAGCCGCTTTGAAATAAGTATCGGTGATCATTCGCCTTTAGTCGTTTGCAGCGTTATTTCCGGAGGCGCTGCTGCGGTGATGGGTTCTTGCACGATGCAGGAATGTTACTCTCGTTTTCACAACTGCATGGAATCATTGACTATGATCCGAGAGCTCTTGTTGTTTCAATGGAAGGAACTACGCAGGTCAATAATAAGGAGAAGGAACGTCGCAGGTGGAATCCTTACCGCGATGACAAGCGTAAGCATCTCCGCCTTCTTCCTGTCGATAGGAATGATCATTTATCCGCTGATTACTTTCCTCAGGCCTTTCGACGATCCCCTGTACATTCTGAACAAATACCTGTTCTATTTTTTCATCGCCGACCTCTGCTTACGATTCTTATTTCAAAGAATCCCATCTCAAATTATTGAACCATACAGACACCTTCCAATAAAGAGATCGGTGCTTGTTCATATCCTTTTGACCAAATCTTTCTTTAGCGTCTTTAACGTCCTCCCCCTTTTCCTCTTCGTACCATTTGCAATAAGGGTGATTGACATAGGTCATGCGGGTTTGACGGTCGGTGCCTGGATGGCGATCATTATGATTCTCACTGCATGCAATAGTCTTATCAATTTCTATTTTAATAAACAGTTCATCGCCAACCCGAAAGTCACGCTAATATTGCCCGTCGTGGCGCTGACGATCGCTCTGCTTGACTATTTTCATGTCGTTTCTCTTTCCGTCTTTTCCGGGTATCTGTTTGGTGCGGTATTTCATTCATTGTTGCCAGCGGCAGGAGCGCTGGCAATCCTGGTATTTATGTATTTGCTGAATTACAGTTTCTTTCTGTACAACATTTACACGGAGGATCTGCAGTCAACGGCAGGAGTACGGCATAAGAGTTCCACTGAGATCCGTTTTCTTGATCGTTTCGGCGGCGTTGGACAATTTATTACCCTGGAACTTAAGCTCATCGTTCGAAACAAACGTTCACGCGCGTTCATGCTTATGTCCATTGTGCCGCTCGTGAGTGCGTTGACTCTGTCGGTAATCATGTTTGGAAATGGAAATGCACCGGTGTCTTCGTCAACTCCCATGGCCGCCTCTGCCAAGACATTCCCAGTTCAGAAACAAGTTGTCTTCCATGTTACGGCCGGTCATTTGCCCGAAGATGCAATTGTTTATATCACCGGCAACAACGATCAGTTGGGAAATTGGAACGCTGACAAGATTCCGTTAGAGCGCCAAGACGACAGCGATTGGGTCCGACCATTCGCGTTTCCCCCGGGAATCGATCTACAATATAAACTGACGTTGGGTTCATGGGGATCGGAAGCGCTTGGAGAAAACGGTCGCATTCCGGACAATTCTCACTTACAAGTAGAGCGAGACACGATCGTTATGCTTCATATTGCTTCCTGGAAGTCGTCGCCCCCGGAAAAATTACTTCAGGCCAAATATGTAGACTTGTTCTATTTGTATTTGGGGTTATTGTTAACCGGTTCAGTCATGTATATGTATGGACGATTCGTTATTGTGTGGGAAAACGGTTATTTTGATCTCATTCTTTCCCGGAAGATTGAATTCGCACAATACTTCAAAGCAAAATTCCTTCTTATGCTTGTTTCGGGATTGTTCTTTTACGTGCTGATGCTGCCTCTTGCTTTTTATAATCGTGTGCTGATGTGTTTTATCACCGTCGCGCTTCTGTACAATTGCGGTGTGAACTCATTTGCCCTGCTCTTCCTCGCGACATACAGCAGAAGCAGATTTGACCTGGACGCCGGTGTTATGTCGGCCCAGGGAAAAGGAGTAAAAAAATACACGGTGTTTCTGATCTCAAGCATTCCGCCGATGATGCTCTTTTTAACCGTGCGCTCATTGTTCTCGACGGAGATTGCGGCCATTGTTGTCGCCGGACTCGGAGCAGCGGGATTACTCTTTCACGGTCAGCTGCTGAGAATTGTCTCCAGTAAATTCAATCGGCAAAAGTATAAGATTGCCGTTGGTTTCAGGCAATAGGAGAGGTCATGTTCAATGGTCATTTCATTTAAACATAAAGACCCTCGATGATTGAAATTCAAAAACTCGTCAAGAACTATAATAAGGTAACGGCGGTGAACATTCCGCGGCTGATCATTCCGGACGGCGAAAGCTTCGGGCTCGTAGGTAATAACGGAGCCGGGAAGACGACATTGCTGAGCCTGCTTTTAGATTTGATTCGGCCAACCGGAGGCACGATCCTGTCGAATGGGAAACCCGTGATGCAAAGTGACCATTGGAAAGAATATACCGGAGCATACCTCGACCAGCATATGTTGATCAATTTTCTGACTCCCGAGGAATACTTCCAGTTCATCGCAGGCCTCAATCGACTTACTCGATCCGAGTATAGCGAATTCCTGGAATCGTTCAGGGAATTTTTCAACAACGAAATTTTGGATCAAAGCAAATACATCCGCGACTTTTCACAAGGGAACCAGAAGAAAATCGGCATCGCTGCAGCAATGATAGGGAAGCCTGAAGTGTTAATACTTGACGAACCGTTTCCTCACCTCGATCCGACAACGGTCATTCGGCTTAAGGAAGTGTTGCAAAATCTTCGCTTAAGAAAGAACGTCGCGCTTATCATTTCCAGTCACGATCTGAATCACGTTACCGAATTGTGCGATCGCATCGCAGTTATAGAAAAAGGCTTTATTGTGCAGGATCTACTGACAAGCGGCGATACGCTGCAGAGGCTTCAAAAATATTTTGGGTTAAAAGAGGATCCTATGACGGAATAACTTTATTTGGGGCCTGAGGATATTGTGGCCGGGTGAACGAAGTAAGATTGCTGAAAAAAGATGTTACAGATTGGCTGCTAGCCCTCATCAAAAATGCAAAAACCCCTGTATTGACACGGGCCTTGCGACTGCCGGCAAGATATGCAGAACCGGTTCATATTCAGCGCGATCTTCGCCCCTCCATCCTCTCATTTCAGTCTAAGGATGTTGCCAGGGGCCTGCATGAATAGGAGTTGCCTGCAAAGGTTGATTTATCCCTCCGCCGCTTTCTTCAACGCTTGTGCAAACACCTCCGCCGGCTGCGCGCCGGACACGGCGTATTTGTTGTCGAACACGAAAAACGGCACACCCCGCGCTCCTACCTGCTGCGCTTCGTAGGCATCCTTATTGACATCGTCAACAAAATCGCTGCCGGCAAGCATCTGTCTCACGTCGCCTCCTTTGAGACCGACGTCAACTGCCAGCTGAACCAATGTCTCGTGATCGGCGGTATTCTTTCCCTCCGTAAAATATGCCCTGAATAGCCGTTCCTCCATGGCATCCTGCAGTCCATGCTTCTTCGCGAAATGGGATACGCGGTGTGCGTCAAAAGAATTTGCAACGACGGCTTTGTCGAAATCATACGTTAGTCCCACCTCACGAGCCATTTCCGTGACGCGTTCGTTCAGCCGCCGCGCTTCCTCCAGCGGCCAGCCTTTACGTTCTGCAAGATACTCGTTCACGCTTTTTCCGGGCTGTGTGACGATCGCCGGGTCAAGCTGAAAGCTCTTCCACTCGACAGCAACCTCATCCCTGCCGGGAAACTGCTGCAGCGCGAGTTCAAACCGCCGCTTGCCGATATAACAGAAAGGGCACATCACGTCTGACCAGATTTCAACCTTCATTGTTATTCCTCACCTTCATCTAATGAGAGCTCATCATCCGTTGGATCACTGCTTGAAACACCATTCATCGACCGTCATCACGTCTGCCTGACGCGGAAAAATTTTTGTCGTCAGCACGCGGTGAATATCCTCGTCGACGTCGCCGCAGCAATCGGAGAGCACAGTGATGGCGTAATCCTTGTCTGCCGCTTCACGTACGGTAGACAGGACAACACCGCCGGTTGCAATACCGGTAAGCAGCAGATGGGTTATTCCGAGGGACCTCAGCACAACTTCCAGATCGCTGCCGGTAAATGCGCTCACCCGTTTTTTGGTGACAAGAATATCGCCGGGCTGCGGCGCCACCGAAGCGTGTATCCGTCCTTCTTTATCCGTATCAAAATCCATCGCCCCGTTCTTCAGTCGCATGAATGCTTTGTTGGCGGAACTCACTTCAGGGTACCCTCTTCTGAACCCGACAACTACGTAGATCACGCGTATGCCACTGCCGCGCGCCGTCTCGATTGCCTTAGAAATGGAGCTGATGAAGGCTTCGCTCTCCTTGAGCATCTTCATGGTCGCTTCCTGAACGTCCATCACCAGCAGCGCAGTATTTTGATTGGTGTGTTCCAT
This sequence comes from uncultured Chitinophagaceae bacterium, assembly GCA_964439265.1. GTDB lineage: Bacteria > Bacteroidota > Ignavibacteria > UBA10030 > UBA8401 > JAGVPT01. The sequence goes on along the minus strand of CAYTOA010000014.1, from coordinate 70,694 downwards.
GATCAATTGTGCGATTCGTTTCAAAGAATGAACTACGATCGTAATTTTTGGAGGCGAACGGAGATGGAATGTATAAGTTCCGCCTTGTCACGTTTCGCCAGTTTGACAAGTTCTTTTGCTTCCGGCATGACCTCGAAATACTTATTTCCCCAAAGGGTGATCTCGACCATCACCGGAAGAAGTTCAATTCCTTTTTGAGTCAACGTATAGAAGAATTTCGCTCTGCTTTCGGAGTGCTCCTTTTTTGAAATTAACCCGGCGTGTTCCAGGGAGATCAGCCGGTCGGCAAGGATGTTTGTGGCAATTCGCTCGGAGGCTTGCAGGAATTCTCCGTACGTATGCATATCCCGGAACATGATATTCCGGATGATCAGAAGCGACCATTTGTCGCCCCAGATATCCAGCGAGCGGCTGATGGGACAATCGGATCTTTTACGGAGTCTTTTAGTCATGGCGCATGGTCGACAATCGGAGGCGGCAAATACTCAACAATATACGCCCGCGCTGTTCGTCTATGGAAATACCGCCGTCGGAATCTACTTGCATATTGCAAGCAATATATGCATTTTATACGTGCCAAACAACGATAAATATACGCAACAACGTAATAATCGCAAACCCACGTGCGGTTAAATGGAATGATCCTTCGCTCATGCACGAATGACACGGTATTGCTAAGAGACTCGGCATAATCACCGTCATTGAGCGAACGTCTTTTGGCAATCATTATTCAATTTAGGACACTGCCAAAATGAAGAAGTCTCCCCTAATACATAGTCAAACAATCTCTAAAATCATCAATCAGATAACAAAAACACAATGAAAATACTCATCACCGGCGCCAGCGAAGGTATCGGCCTGGAAGTCGCAAAACTCCTCGCCGCCGACACTAACGAGATAACGCTCGTTGCACGCAACAAAGAGAAACTGGAGAAGGCCGTTGATTCGTTGACGGGAACAGGACACCGGATCATCGTCGCGGACCTCAGCCGGCATGAGGACGTAGAGGCGTTGCGACAAGACATAGAGCAAAATAACTACGGCGTCTTGATCAATAACGCCGGCTCGGGGATGTACGGAAGGTTTACGGAAATGCCGCTGCCCGAGCAGGAAAAAATGTTGAACCTGAATGTTATGGCGGTGACCTCGTTGTCATATTTCTATTTGTATCAGGCCAAAAAAGGGGACGCCCTGATAAACGTGGCATCCACACTCGGTACAACGTCGTATCCGGGAGCGGCCGCCTATGCCGCAAGCAAAGCGTACGTGACAACTTTCAGCGAATCGCTCTGGTGGGAATATAAAAAGAAAGGAATCTACGCGGCATGCTTTTGCCCGGGCCCCACATATACCAACTTTCATAATTCGGCCGGCGGCGACAAAGACAATTTCCCTGGATTCGTTATGCAAAGCCAGTCGAAGGTCGCGAAGAACCTGGTCAGCGCATTGACCAAACGAAACAGACCGAAAATAAGTTCGGGAGCATTCAGCCATATCATGCTCTTCATCCATAAGCTGATGAGCAGAACGATGGCCGTCAATATGATGGGAAGTTTCTCGCCGATTAAGGATATGGCAAAATAGCGGGCGCAGGAAAACGATTAATTTAGAGGAGAAGAGTATGGAGACGATACACTCTATTTATCCGGGAGAACTCCGCACGCAGGCGACACACGTCCTGTCGGGGATTCAAGTGATCACCGATGTTCCGAAGGACCGGGGAGGCAAAGGGGAGTCGTTTTCGCCGACGGACCTCTTTTGTACTTCACTCGTGAGCAGTATGCTTTCCGGGATGGGAGGGGTTGCAAAGAGTCCCGCATTCGGAAACAGTATCGATGGAACGAAAGTGCGGACGACAAAGATCATGATCGACACCCCGCATATGGTTACGGAAGTTATCATCGAATTCGATATGCCCAAGAACAATTTCACCGACGAGCAAAAGAAGAAGCTGGAGGCGGCTGCCTTCAATTCCCAGGTAGGAAGAAGCGTTCATCCCGGTTTAAAACAAACGGTCACTTTTAGTTACTAACGATTGAGTTATCCACGAAGGACACTACGGTCGTGAAGTAAATCCAATACTTCGAGTCCCGTCGTGTTCTTCGTGGACGGAATACAATTTCCAATCACATCAACGGGTAAAACAAAATGAAAATAGTAAAGGTGATGTATACGGCAAAAGCAGAGTATGCCGAGCAAAATCAGAAGAACATTCAGACTGTCATGGCCGACCTGCAGAAACTCCACCATGCGGGCATCAACTATAACGCGTGCGTAGGCCCCGACGGCAAAACGTTCATCCATACGGCATTCTTTAACGCGGATGAAGACGAAAAAATTCTCCTTGAAATGCCTTCATTCAAGTCTTTTCAACAGCAGCTTAAAGCAAGCGGCCCCGAGGTTCCTCCGAAACAAGAGCTGCTGAAGTTCGTCGGCTCTTCAAAGGACCTTTTTCAATGAACAATGATCAATTATCAATTTTCAATCATCGATCATCATCATAAATGATCATTGTTCATTGATGATTGTTCATTGAACTTACTCATGCCTCAGCGATTCTACGGGGTTCGCCGTCGCTGCACGAGCAGCCTGAAGGGTGACGACTATCAGAGAAGCAGCAAGTATGAGAGATGAAACCGCCGCGAACAACAATAGATCTGGTTCGATCCTGTAAAAGAAGGTTTGAAGCCATGCCTCCATTGTGTACCACGCCACTGGCCAGGCAATGATGGTTGCCAGCAGAACTAAAAAGAGAAATTCTCTGCAGGTTGAACCGACGATCGAAACCACGGATGCTCCCAGAACCCTTCGGATACCGATCTCTTTTTTCCTCGCCGTCGTGCTTATGGATGTCAAGCCAAACAGTCCAAGACACGCAATGAGCATCGCCAATCCCGAAAACCAATGGAACATCTCCCCAAGCCTGCTTTCGGAGTTGTAGAGCTTGTCGAGATGGCTGTCAAAAAAAAAATACTCGAAAGGACTTTGAGGAAAGAGCCGGCTCCAATCCTCGCGAATGCGAGCAAGTGTGGCAGGCACGTCGCTGGAACTTATTCTTATTGAAAGAAAGTTTGCAGCGTCTGGAGTCATGGCGATGAAAAGCGGCTTTATCTTCTCGTGCAGACTCTGGTAATTGAAGTCTTTCATAACACCGATGACTGTGCCTTCGTTTAGCGCTCCAAGTCCGAATTTCTGGCCGATCGGGTTTCTCCATCCTATTTCCCGCACTGCGGCCTCGTTGAGGATATATCCCCCCCGCATGTCGCCTGTAAAGTTCCTTGACAAGTCTCTTCCCTCCGCCAGCTCGATCTTATATGTTTTTATGAAGTCAAAGTCGGTGTAAATAAAATCCATAGTTTTGTCGAAGCCGCTCCCGTTCCACATCACCGAAGTATGATACTCTACGTCGCCGGGTAATACTGATGAGGAGGAGGCTGACACAATTGCGCTCTCCTTTAAGAGTTCTTCTTTAAAAGTCTCGCATTGCCTTCTTGTGTTTTCTTCCCTCAACGGAAGGACGACGACATGCTCTTTATCAAACCCGAGTTTTTTGTGTTGAATATAAGTGAGCTGGTTCGACATGATTGCCGTTGAAATGATTAAACCGGTAGAAACCAGGAACTGGAACACAACGAGCACCCTTCTGACGGATTGAACGGAAAAATTGCTCGCTGGAGATTTCCAGAATGTCTGTGCCGGCTGAAATGAAGAAAGAACCAGTGCCGGATAACCCGCAGAGAGAACGCCGGAAAGCACGGTCACGGCTGCCAGGACAACATCGAGTTCAATGTTATGCTTGAAGTCCAAAGCAAGCCGCTGATCGATGATCGAATTGATGGTCGGAAGACCTAATTCAATCAGCGTCACTCCAACGGCAGCGGCTATCACTGCCGTGACCATTGATTCGCCCGCAAACTGTTTTATTAAGGCCAGCCTGTCCGCGCCGAGCACTTTCCGCACTCCTATTTCCTTTGTCCTCGTTGAATAGCGCGCCGCGAGAATGTTCGTGCAGTTCACGCATGCCATGAGGAGGATCAGGAATCCTATCACTGAAAAGATCTGGATGTACCGGATATCTCCGTTTGGTTCTGCCTCGCCGGCAAGATTGGAATGGAGATGGATCTCCGACAGGGGCTGAAGAGTGAATGATGCCGGCATAAAAGCCGACAAGCCGCCATAGTATTTTTTGATAAAGCCGCGAAATTCCTTTTGCAGCGCTGCAGTTTCTGTAGGATCCCGCAATAATACGTATGTGTAAACAGAAGTGTTGAGAGGATTGGCGAGAAAATCTTTGCCGTAGATTTCGCTTGTGCTTGCCATCGAGACAACAAAATCAAAATGGATATGTGAGTTCAGAGGAACATCATTGAGCACGCCGGTGACCTTCAGAGAATACTTATTATCGAACCTTAGCGATCGGCCCAGCGGATCGGCAGTACCGAAATATTTTTTAACGGCTTTTTGAGTAAGGACGACGGAAAGGGGATCGTTCAACGCAGTAGTTGGATCTCCTTCGACAACGTGAAATGCAAAAACGGTGAGTATCGATGGATCCGCAAAAACAATGTTTTCTTCATAAAACTGCCTCTTGTCGGCCCCAAGTGCCACTTTGTCCGCCTTTGCGATCCTTACGGTGTTGGTAATTTCCGGAAACGCATTCCGTAGTTTCTCCGCAAGAGGAGCCGGCGTTCTGGCGTAATTATCGCCTGCAACTCTTACGATGTTCTTGTAGTTTGCATGATACGTGTCGTAACTCAACTCACTCTGCACATACAGAAAGATCACGATGAAGCTTGCCAACCCTATAGCCAGGCCGCTGATGTTGATAATCGAGATCGTTTTCTGAAGCATCAGGTTTCTCAGCGCGATCTTCAGATAATTCTTCAGCATGTTTTGTTCCTTTGATTATTCAGAGGTTGGAAAGTGGACGCCGGAGGCAGGAGGCCGGATCCGCATTTCCGGGCTTCTGCCTCCGGCATCCCGCCTCCATCTATCCATACCTCAGCGACTCCACCGGGTTCGCCGCCAATTCCGCACGTTATCATTTTTCAAGGAATGCAATAGTTCGTTTTGTCGCTTCTTTTCCCAGCCGAGATCAATGCACCTTGTTGCCTATGATCTCCATCCCGTTTTGGTATATAACCATTTCATTGTCATTTGTTGTCTTGCTCTTTCTGAATGAAACGCTTGCGTTGACTTCTTTCACGTAGAACTCACCGTCCGATATCGCCAATAATTGAGTTGAAAATTGTCCTTGAACCAGCTTGAGAACATCCTGTTCAAGAAGTATCTTTAATTTAGTATTTGGATTCAGCTCATAAGTCCCCTCATAAGACTTCAAAAGTTCAACAGAGGGCTTTGCCTTTCCGACAATCTTGGTGCTCAGGTCGCTGTTCACAACCGTGTAGGCACACTTCGAACGCAGTTCCTCATCTCCAGCCATGAGAAAGGCATCGCTGATCTTCCAGTTGCAATCGAAGAAACCTGTCGCGACGTGGATTTTCTCCTCGGTCGCGCCGATTGAGTAGACCGGAACTTTCCCGTCAATTATGTAGTAGTCGAAATTAGAGATTGCTTCGTTGGACGGATCGAAAAAGCAAAATCCCGCTCCGGAAGTTGCTGCAACGATGTCGACATACCTTTCATTGTTGTATGGATTTGGATAGATAGCGTTGAGAACGGCGTCTCTCGCTTTGAACAATCTTCCATCGATAGTGATCGTACTATCCGAGATAAAAAAAGGAATTCTCTCAAAAATCCGTTGTGATACTTTATTCTCTGCGGGTCCACCAAGGAGATAAAGTGAATACTTTCTCATATCGGCTTCCGTGACATCGACATCCTTCATCGAACGCGGTTCATATTTCTGCCAGTTCTTCCAATAGTCAATAAACTGTTGAGCCTTGGCATTTATCGCCCTTGTCATCAGTGAATCTCTCGCGATTGTCCCTATAACGATTGCAAAAGAAGTTTTGGTTAGATCAGAGATTGTTCCGGCTAATTGTGGAGTCTTATGTACAGGTGCGGGATTGTAGCTCTTATCTCCTAATGTGATCTTTCCGTTTATAACTTTAGTGTTCCGTATGTCATTCACATTCCAAATCACGTTAACCGGTTTCTTGGGATCAATCAGTTTCGCTGGAGGAGAAAGTTCAATTCCTAGAACATGTTCCGTTGACAACCTAATTGTGTTATTGATGAGTACTTCGGCTTCCGCCGTGACAAATGATTTCGGATTATCAATCTGAGTGACCTTAACCCAATGTGCTGAAGCGTATTTCAGATCTGCCGATCTTACTCTGACCTTCGGAGGGTCCGTATTCCTTTTATGCTCCAGGAACCATGGAATCAGTTGATCATAATATTCAATGCCTTCATGGCCGAATCCCGGATATTCATGATAGCGAATATCATATCCCCACCTCTGAAGTGTTTTGACTATATATCTTGAGTTATTAACGTCCATCGATTTATCGATATCGCCGTGTGTAACAAAAACCGGGGTTGTCAATAATGCGTCTGCATGTGAAAGAGAACTGCTGGCCTCAGTATTAAAAAGAGCACGGCCAGAAAGTTTTGCAATTCCCTCCTCACTTAATCCAACATGGTAATCGAATCCGCCGTAAACAGGGGCAATTGCTGCAAACAATTCAGGATGTCTTGTTCCGACGTTCCAGGTTCCGTTGCCGCCCATCGATTCGCCTTTCAAATACACTCTGTCATTATCGACGTTGAACTTCTGCTTAGCAAGTTCTATGCATTTGAGAATATCCTGATCTCCGATTCCTAAATAACTTGTGTTGCCTCTACCGTGGGGTTCGATATAGATAATGGGATACTTATCGACGACATCATTGTGCCTTTGATCGATCGACCACCAATTAACATAGACCGGATTTGCGCCGTTATATCCGTGAAGCATTACTACGAGCGGCCATTTCTGTTTTGGATCATAATTCAGAGGAAGATATGCACGGCAGAATTGCGGCGTGTTATCAACTGGATCTATATACGTCAGCCGGACAAAACCTTCGGCATGAACGCTTCCTTTTTTGCCGGCTTGATCGAGCAATAATTCCTCGTATTCCAGCAGCGGCGAATATAGTTTCTCTATTATGGAGGAGTCAATTTTAATTGGGTCAAAATTGAATCTCTGGGTCAGCATTTCGCCAAGCATCTTGTGGTGATAATCTTCCGGTGTCTTAGGATTTTTAGGAACGCTTGACAAAAGTTTTCTTGCCTCCTTTATGGCGTCTCCTTTATACCAATAAAGGTAAGCCGTCATTATTTTTTCATGCGTGTCGTTGCTTCTAAAAAATATGTCATACGCTCCGTCGGGCCATTTTTTTGTATCGAATGTAATGTGCTCTCCGCGCTTTGCGGCTATTTCGGCGGCCACGTTACCGCCGGCAGCAACCGCTTTTACATGAACATCAAATTTTTGAATTTCCGGGTTGAGCGTTCTGTCGGTTGTTATCACCAGCTTATCGTCCGCGCTGTTTTTTACAATGCCTGGCGATAATTTGAAATCGTCGATGAGTGAGAATTTATCCGGCTCTATGACTCGGAATCTGAATCCCCATGTCCATCCATCGTGAACGGATTTGATCAGAAGTGAATTTTCTCCTTTTACCATGTCAACTTCAATTTGATTGTCTTCCAGCGCGGCTTGGTAATCCTTTCTGCTTAGATAAACAAGTTTTCCGTTCAACCAGAGTTTGTTGCTGTTGTTCTGGGCAAACGATAAAATTACCTTTCCGTCGTTCACTCGTTTCACTTTCGTAAATGCGTAAATAACTTTGCTGTTAAATTCGCCTTCCTGAAGCACATCAAAGAAATTAATGTAATTATAGGGCGAGTGATATTGTTTCCACTCGAATGTTGCGCTGTCTGGAAGTTTGTGCATCATTCCAGGCTCAGGTGTAATTCCCAATTCGCCGCCATGGTCTTGAAGAAAATCTGTATCATAGCCTTTGTCGTTGTGATTTGGGAATCCGCCTATGACGAGCCAGTCTTGAATAAATCCTCCCGTTGCTGTTCCCCATGGAAAACGCGTCTCATCTTTCAGGGAAGTCTGCGCATTGATGCAGATACTTGTTGATAAGAAAACGATGAGAATGAGGATTCTCGTGCAAAAAAACTTGCTCATAATCTATCTCCATTTTTCTTTTTAATTTATCATTGTTGTTGCTCATTGATAATTGACTCACTCATACCGTAAACTCTCGACCGGATTTGCCGTCGCCGCTTTGATGGCATGTGAACTCACGGTTAAGAGGGCAATCAACAGTGCCATGGTCCCGGAAACGACGAAAATCCAGAAGCTCATGTCCGTTCTGTATGCAAAATTCTGGAGCCACTTGTTCATGACATAATAAGCAAGAGGCCAGCCAATCACGTTCGCCATCAAAACCCATTTGACAAACTCCATTGAAAGAAGCGCCACGACTTCTACAACGGAAGCTCCCAGAACTTTTCTTATCCCAATCTCCTTGGTCTTCTGCTCAGTCACAAATGCCGCGAGTCCAAGCAGGCCGAGACACGCTACGAAGATTGCAAGGATTGAGAACGTTGTTATTATTCTGCTTATCCGCCGGTCCGCAATGTACATCCGCCCAACATCCTGGTCCAGGAAACTGTAGTCGATGGCCTCGTTGTCTGCGTATTTCTTCCATGTATCCTCGATACATGAAATCGCTGCCGGATAATCACCCGGCTTGACACGCACTAAAACAAAAACAGGCAGTTCGTCGTACCGAGGTGGCATCATCCGCAAGACGAGCGGAGTAACAGACTGATGCAAGGACTGGAAATTAAAGTCTTTGACGACCCCGACGACCGGAAAATGCGACCACGGGGATCTCGATACATGAGGTCTGGATAAAGTTTTGCCCGCAAGACTTCCGGCGCCAAATGCGGCCTCGGCCGTTTGGTTTAGCACCACGGCGCCGGAGTCTGACGGATATTCGGGAGAAAAAAATCTGCCGCTTGCAAGACTCATCCCTTAAGCCTTTAGGAAATTATAGTCGCAATATACCCCGTGCAACTCCCGGGGAGTCTGGTCGGAAGATCCTTCAAGCCAAAACATGGACTGGTTCTGCTCACTCCCGGGAATAGCGTTTGATGTGGACACGCTGGCCACATGCGCGTTTGTCAGAAGCTCGTGTTCGAACTCCTCAAGCCTGTTGCCGAGATCGTTCGCTTTCTTTATCACGACGACCTGCTCTTTATCGAAGCCGAGGTTTTTGGCCTGGATATATTTCAGTTGGCTGAAAATTACAAACGTGCCGATGAAGAGAACGATCGACACGACGAATTGAAATACTACTAAACTGCCTCTCAATATTACTTTGCGCTTCTTCGACGTTGTCCCCCCCTGTAGCACATGGACCGGATCAAAAGATGAAAGGAAGAATGCCGGGTATGTACCGGCGATGACGCCGACAATAATTCCAAGAGCTGCTAATGCCGGAACCACAAGAGGATTTCTCAATAAATTCAGAATTAGGTCTTGTCCGGCAATGCTGTTGAAAAGAGGGAGGAATAACTCAACGAGTCCAATTGCAAGAACAACGGCAAGAAAGCTCAATAGAATGGACTCTGTGAGAAACTGCTTGATCAATTGAGAGCGGCTTGACCCGAGAGTCTTGCGTATGCCGATTTCTTTCGCGCGTCTTTCAGACCGTGCCGTAGTGAGGTTAATAAAGTTTACGCAAGCGACGAGAAGAATCGCTATCGCTGTTGCCGATAAGACGTAGATATAAGAAATGTCGCCATTCGGTTGAATTTCGTATTCCAGGTGGGAGAACAAATGGATTGAAGTCAGCGGCTGCAGAGAATATCCCCACGCCCCACTTGTAGAATTAAAGAGCGCTGCCGCAGTGCCGACAATTGCAAATTGCGGTTTGACGTACTTCTTCATCAGGATCTCATTCATCGATTTCTGGAAAGTTTGCGGGTCTGTTCCCGTCTTGAGGAGAATGTACGTGAGGCAGTTATTGGTCAGCCAGTTGGTACTCTTGCTGATGCTGTCAGCATAGAACGAGCCAAGAAAATCGAACTTGAAATGCGAGTTCTCCGGCCAGTCTTTGATCACCCCCGTAACGATCCAATCGCTCTTGTGGTCTGCGTTCAATATTTTTCCCATCGGATCTGTACTGCCGAAATATTTCCTGGCCATAGATTCTGTCAGCACGACACTCTTCGGCTGCGCGAGAGCCGTTTTCGGGTTACCTCCAAGGAAATGGACAGTGAAGACATCAAAGAAAGTCGAGTCTACTTCCAGAAACCGCGGTTCACTGAATGCCTTGCTTCCAGATCTCAACACCGGAGCCATCCAGCCTTCAATGCGCGTGTACGCGGCAACCTGTGGGAATTCTGCCAGCAGCGCCGGACCCATTGGCGAAGGAGTTAAGGTACCGTCCTCTTTAAGGTTAGGCAGAACCGCATGGAAAGAAACCCTGTAAATTCTTTCGGCGTGCTTATTGAATTTGTCACAACTTAACTCGTCCTGCACATAAAGCATGATCGCTATGCAGCATGCAATGCCGACGGCAAGGCCGATGATGTTTATGAGAGAATAGGCTTTGTTGTTTTTCAGATTTCTCAGTGCAACGCGATGTGGTTCTTCAACATAAATATCCCTTAATTATCAATAGTCAATGATCAATAATTGGAGGCTGGAGACAGCAGGCGGCAGACTGGATAGAAAGTCTTTTATCTGTCTCCAGCCATCAGCCTCCTGTCTCCGGCATCCAGCCTCCATTTATTCGTACCGCAGCGATTCTATCGGGTTCGCCGTCGCCGCTTTAATCGCGTGGGAGCTGACCGTCAGCAAGGCAAGAAGCATGACGACAAATCCTGAAGCGGCAAAGATCCAAACGCTAAGGTCTGTCCTGTATGCAAAATTCTTCAGCCAATTGTTCATGATATAATAGGCCAGAGGCCAGGCGATCACGTTGGCGATCAACACCCATTTAATGAATTCCTTTGATAGAAGCATCATGATTTCCACGACAGACGCACCAAGAACCTTGCGCATTCCGATCTCTTTCGTCCGTTGTTCCGTGACAAAGGCAGCAAGACCGAGAAGACCAAGGGAGGCGATGAAGAGTGCAAGGAGGGAAAACGATGTGACAATTCTGTTCGTTCTCTGATCTATAGTATAAAGGTTCTGAAGATTTTGATCCAAGAAACTATAATCGAAGGTTTCGTCGCCGGCAAATTTTTTCCAGGTACTCTCCAGGAACGCAATGACCTGCCGGGGATCGCCGGGAGCGATCCGGATCGAAACGATCTGCCTGTTGTATCGGTATTCTTGTGCACGGAAAAATCGGATCGCCAGCGGCTGAACCGGTTCGTGAAGCGACTGGAAGTTAAAGTCCTTCACGATGCCGATTATTTCATACATCGGCACGCCGCTCGGGCCGGCGATGTGTTTGCCGACTGGGTCGTCGACGCCAATCGTACGGAGTGCCGCCTCGTTGAGGATAATGGCAAGCGTATCCGAAGGGTGATCGCCGGAAAAGTATCTTCCCACGGTCAACCTCATTTGATATGTTTTTGAAAAATCAAAATCGCTTCTCATTGTTCGAATGCTCCTCGTCTGCTGAATCGGAGCGCCTTCGAGTTTGTATGGATCATCCCCGGCCTGATCTCCGGGCACTGCATCCGAGATGCTGACTGCAAGCACGCGGGAGTCTTGAGCCGCCGCCAGCTTGAACGCCTGGATCTGGCCGCCAAGGTGTTCTCCGTGCTTTATGATGATCACCTGTTCCTTGTTAAAACCAAGATCTTTATTCTGTATGAATTTCAGTTGGTCGTAAATTACTAGTGTGCTGATGAACAACGTTATCGAGACGACAAATTGGACGATGACGAGGCCGCTTCTCAGCAGGCTTTTTCGTCCTTCCCGCTTCACGCCGCTTTTAAGCACCTGCACCGGCTGAAAAGAAGAAAGATAGAATGCCGGATAGAATCCTGAGATGAGACCGACCAAAAGGGAAAGCACCAGCAATGCCGGAATCGTAAAGGCACTGTCGAGAAGTTCCAAGTGCACGTTTTTGTTCGTCAGGTCGTTAAACACTGGTAAAAAGAGTTCGACGAGAACGACGGCAAAGAAAACGGCGATCGTTGAGGTCATCACCGACTCTGCGATGAACTGCCAGATCAGCTTTGCCCTGCTCGACCCGAGGGATTTTCGGATGCAAACCTCTTTTGCACGCCGTTCGGACCGCGCAGTAGAAAGATTGATAAAATTAATGCACGCGATCAAAAGTATCGCGATTGCAATTGCTGAGAAAATGTAAACATATGACATGTTGCCGTTCGGTTCAAGTTCATAATCAAGATGGGAATATAGATGAATGGAGGTCAAGGGTTGCAGGACATACCCGTACTGGTTCCCAGCCGCTTCGAATTGCTCGTAGGTGATTCCCATCGCGGCTTTTAACTGCGGACCGATATGCTCGCGTGCTTCATTGTTTACTTTTAACTGGAAGTCATTGATATTTGTGCCGTCTCGTAAGAGGATATACGTATAATAATTGTTGCTCAGCCAGAATGGATTCCTGCTGTCTTCGAACGTGGTCAGAGAACCAATGAAATCAAAATGGAAATGAGCATTCGAAGGTAGATCTTCGACAACGCCCGTGACGATGTAATCATGCTGCCGGTCCGCATTCAGCGCCTTCCCCATCGGATTCTCATCCCCAAAATATTTCCGGGCGGTGGACCGCGTAATTACGACCGTGTTTGGTTGTGCAAGGGCTGTCTTCATGTTGCCGGCGATAACGTTGCACGTAAACACATCGAAGAACGTTGAATCGGCCCAAATGAATTTCGTTTCGACGAACGCTTTACCGTTATACCTGATCAGCGGAGTTCCCATGTGCATCGTGCCAACAAGCCGGGTATACGAAGCGATTTCCGGCAGATCTTTGTACAGCGAAGGTCCCATGATGGACGGACTTATGGCACCATCCAGCTCGTGGCTGTCAAGTCGGCCGTGAATGGCCAGACGGTAAATCTGGTTTGCATGTACGTTGAATCGGTCGTAACTCAATTCGTCGTTCATGTAAAGCAAAATAGCGATGCAGCATGCGATGCCCACCGCAAATCCGCTGATATTAATGAGTGAGAATGCCTTGTATTTTGTAAGATTTCTCAGCGCGACGCGGAGATAATTCTTCAGCATAACATTTCTCCAATTACCAATAATTAATGATCAGTGAGCAATAGGTGGAAACCGGAGACAGGAAGCTGGAGGCCGGATAAGAGATTTTTATGAGTCTCCAGTGTCCGGCCTCCCGTCTCCCTTTATTATTTCTCGATCCACCCGTCTCGCAGCCGAATTATTCGTTGCCCATACCCCGCGTTCGTCTCCGAGTGAGTGACCTGGATAATCGTCGTCCCCTTTTCGTTCAATTTTTTGAGCAGTTCCATTATTTCCTTTCCCTGGTCGGAATGAAGATTTCCGGTCGGCTCGTCGGCGAGGATCAGCCCCGGCGTTGCGATCACGGCGCGCGCAATTGCCACGAGCTGCTGCTGTCCTCCGGAAAGCTGGCTGGGGAATAGATCTTTTTTTGCAACCATGTTGAAACGGTCAAGGGTCTCTGCAACTCTCCCTTTTCTTTCGTCCGATTTCACTTTTTGATAGAGGAGCGGCGTTTCGAGGTTCTCGTACACCGTCAACTCATCGATCAAATGGTAGCTCTGGAATACGAACCCGATATGCATTTTATGAAGCTCGGAAAGCTTCTTCTCGCTCATCTTGTGGACTGGCTCATCGAGAAAGTAATATTCACCGTTTGACGGAACATCTAACATCCCGATGATGTTCAGCAGCGTTGTCTTCCCCGATCCCGAAGGACCCATGATGGAGAGAAATTCACCCCTTTTCACCTCAAGGTTGATGTTTCGAAGTACATAGGTGTTAATGATTTTGTTGGAGTAGTACTTTTCGATGCCGCGTAGTTTGATCATGGATGGATTCCGTTACAGTGTGGTAGTTGTTGGATGGAATTGTTACTCGTATCGTAACGCCTCAACAGGATTTGCCCGCGCGGACTTAATGGATTGGATCCCAACGGCAGAGAGCGCTGCAATGACGGAGACTCCCGTCGTGGCGATAAAGAGCATCACACTCACATCTGTTCTGTAAACCCATGCGATATTAACGAGGTAGGTTGAAAGAAAATAGGCAAACGGGAGTCCGAGAAGGTCTCCGACCGCGACGATCAGTAAGAATTCCGAAATCAATAAGTACATAATACTTCCAAATGATGCGCCCAGCACCTTCCGAATGCCGATCTCCTTTGTTCTTTTCTCGGCGGTAAAAGAAGTGAGGGCAAATAAACCGAGGGCAGCGATCAGCACCGAGAAGACCGAGATAGATTCGAAGATTGCGAGCGACTTCGTTGATGTTCTCAATTGGTCCTGGAATTCATTTTCAAGGATAAAGTAATCGAAAGGAAGGGCTGGGACGATCTCGTTCCATTTCGCGCGGATAAAATTGATCGTGCCGTCATCCGGAGTGCCGATAGTTTTTACAAAAACGTAGAATGGCTCCGCAGGCTGGAAGTAAAGCACGGCGGGCGCCTTCTTGAGAAACACGTGCGGAAAATGAAAATCCTCTGCAACACCGATGATCGTTTTCTTCTTACCGTTCGCATCGAGAATGATATTCTTCCCGATCGGATTATCAAAATGAAAATGATGCACAAATCCTTCGCTGACAATGACACTGTTCGAATCGTTGAACTCCTTCGAAAAACTTCTCCCGTGCGTTAGTTTGATGCGGAGCGTCTCGATGAATTTATAACCGCACGGATAATAATCTATCCCTTCCGAACTCTTTTCATCCGTTCCTTCGACACGCATTCCTGCCTTTCGATATCCTCCTCCGAATGGCAAAATGTGGCCGTCGGCAACGATTGCAATATCGGGATTCTGTTTCAACTCTTTTTCGAGAACATCGAACTTGTCTTTCATTTCAAAAGTACATGGAACGGTAATAATATTTTCGCGGTCGTACCCGAGATAAATTTTCGATAACATGTCGAGCTGTTTCATCAAAAGAAGGGTCGCCGTAATCATTGTGAACGTCAACGCAAACTGGAGTACCACGAGCGCTTGCCGAAAGCTGATTCTGCCTTTTCCGCCGACCTGCTGGCTCTTGAAAACGCTTGCCGCTTGAAATGAAGAAAGGAAAAAAGCCGGATAAATCCCCGATACAAATCCTACAAACAGCGCAACAACGAGAACGATTATGAACACGGGGAGATTGGTGGTCAAACTCAGCTCGACTCCTCCACCCACGATAGCAACGAAGCCGGGGCGAATGATCTCAAAAATTCCGAATGCCATCGGGAGAGCGATAAGTGCCATGATCACGGATTCCCCGATGTATTGCATGATAAGTTGTCTTCTCAGCGCGCCGATGACCTTCCGGATTCCGACTTCCTTGGCCCGACTGCTGTACCGGGATGTGGAAAGTATCATGAAGTTGATCGAAACGACGGCGAGTAATCCGATCGCGATCCCCAAAATCAAATAATACTGGATGATAGGCGTGATGTTGTTAAATCCGCTGTTTATGTCCATCGATTTTAAGTGAATATCCATTAGCGGAAGGAGAGACAACCTTGTTTTCGTGTCACGCAAGAAGGGAACGTTTTCGTCAATGAAAGCAGGGAATTTAGAGTCCAGCGACTCCGCACTTTCACCGTCCTTCAGCTTCAGGAAAGTGTGCGTACTCCCTGCAATTCCCCAATCATCATTGTACCCCGGAGGCAGTGAGACGAGAACATCAAACTGGTTGGTCGAATTCGGCGGACAATCCTCGACCACGGCAGTAACGGTCAGCCCGGCGTCGTTAAGGTCGGTTATCAACATCTTCCCGATCGGGCTTTCGTCTCCGAAATATTTTCTAGCGGTCGATTTGGTGAGTACGACCGAGTTCGGCCGGGACAAAGGCGATCCTACGTCTCCAGCGATCACAGGAAAATTGAATATCTTCAGGAAATTAGTGTCGGCGAGAAGTACTCCCCGTTCATAAAATTTCCTGTCTTGATAGCTGAAGATATTCCTGAAGTATTGCCTTTCGGTTGTTGCGCTTTCGACCTCAGGATATTTCTGGGCGATGAGCTGTGCCAGCGGCAGCCGCGAGTATGCATTCCTCTCACTGGAGCCGCTCGACGACACCGTTTCGAATGTGAGTAAATAAATTCTTTCAGGATTCTTATGGAACGAATCAAAACTCAGGTTAAAATTAAATACGGTGAGAACCAGTATGAAGACCGCAAATCCGGAAGAAAGCCCAAAAATGTTTATGAATGAATAGATCTTTTGTTTCCGTAAGCTTCTGAAGAATATTTTCACATAGTTCTTAAGCATGACAAGCTTCCTGAAAGGTGGGCCTAGACGTGAAATTTTTCTTTATAGTTCTCTGTGACGACATGTCCATCGAATAAATGGATAATCCGGTGGGCAAATTCTGAATCGTGCGGTGAGTGAGTCACCATGACGATGGTCGTTCCCCCTTCGTTCAGTGTTGTCAGGATGTTCATCACCTCTTCGCCGTTCGCGGAATCGAGATTTCCCGTCGGTTCGTCGGCGAGAATGAGCGCCGGCTTTGCGACAACCGCCCTGCTCACAGCGACGCGCTGCTGCTGTCCCCCTGAAAGCTGTTGCGGGAAATGATCCTTGCGGTGCATGATCTGCATCTTTTCCAGCACCTCGTTGACCATCTTTTCCCTCTCCGTTGCCGCCACGCCAAGATACAGAAGGGGGAGTTCGACATTTTCAAATACGGTCAATTCATCGATCAGATTAAAACTCTGAAAGACAAAGCCGATGTTTGCTTTGCGCATGTTCGCTCGCTGCCGTTCCGTGTATTTTGAAACCTCTTCGTTTAGAAAGAAGTACTGGCCGTCCGACGGGTTGTCGAGAAGGCCGAAAATGTTGAGCAGCGTCGATTTGCCGCATCCTGATGGCCCCATGATCGCGATGAATTCCTTTTCCTGTATTTCGATGTTGACGCTGTCAAGGGCGGTCGTTTCCACTTCCTCGGTTGTGTAGATCTTCCGGAGACTGCTTGTTCGGATCATGTGTTCTCCTGTTTTGTTTTGATGGAGGCAGGAAGCAGGAGACAGGAGGCCGGTCTCCCGCCTCCCGTCTTCTGTCTCCATTTTCAGTGTTTGATGATCAACTTGTCAACATCGCCGAAATTATCATACGATGATGTCACGACTTTTTCTCCCGCGTGTAAGCCGCTCAATACTTCGAAATAATCAGGGTTCTGTCTCCCTAGGCTGATCGATTTTTTTGAAGCCAGGTTTCCCGATTGATCCACGGCATAGACCCATTGCCCGCCGGTCTTCTGGTAAAATCCGCCGCGGGGAAGAAGTACCGCTTTGGTCCTCTCGCTCAGCTGAAGTCTGATCTGAAGAGTTTGTCCTCTTCGCATGCCTTCCGGCACAGCACCGTCAAAATCCATATCGACCTGGAATTTCCCGCTTGCGACCTGAGGGAAGACTTTGATGACGATCAGGCTGTAGTTCTTTGAATCGATTTCAACCGTGGCGCGCAATCCTCTTATGACTCGTGCAATGTAGAACTCATCGATGTCCGCCCTCACTTTAAAACCGTCGAGGGCATCGATTTGTCCGAGCTGATCGCCGGGTGCTTTCGATTGCCCCGTTTCAGCGTTCAGCGATGTCAGTTCCCCGCTGATCGGCGCCTTCACGGTCAGATTGTCGATGTTCTCTCTTATCAGCTCGAGGTTCTTCTGCAGCCGGTCGATGGATGCGGCGATTTGCGTGAGCTGCGTCTGCTTTAGAATTGAGTCCGCCGCAAAATTCTTGTAGGCAAGCTGCCGCTGCTCGAGCGAAAGCCGGTAACTGTTCTCGGCCAGCTGATAGTCCTGCTGGGAGATCAGTTTCTTTTCCCACAATGCCTTTTGACGTTCAAATATTTCGCTTGAGTTGATGAGAGCGTAGTTTGCGCTGACGAGGGCATTCTGGAGCGAGTTGCTGTTCTGCTCGATCTGCAGCCGTGTGTTCCGGGCGTCGTTGATCTGCTGGTATGTGAACGTCTCCTGCTGAAGCGCGTTTAATTGTACGTTGGTGTTCGAAAGTTGAAGGATCTTGTCCCCTTTTTTGAGTATCGTAGCTTCTTCCACAAACTTATGCTCGACGGTCCCGCCAAGGATCGCAGCAAGATAAAATGTTGTACGGGGGAGGATGGTCCCGGTTACAGGAATGAATTCCTGAAAATCCCCCTCAACGATCGTGGAGATGGTGATCTTCTCTCCTTCGACGTTCAGCTTGGAGCCCGTATCGCTCAGAATAAGTCCGACCAGCGCAAGAAAGAGAATACAGCAAGCGGCGTATACCCAAAATCTGGTTTTCTTATAGAGTGGCTTATTTTCTAGTTTCTTGTCCATTTTTCGTCTTCCGGGAATAGTTATGACACTTTATAGAGGAAAAGCAAATGTCGTGCCTTCGATTCCCAGCATGAAACATTAAAAAACTGACATTTTCAGTTAATATTTGACTCTATGGTTTTTTCTTTTAAAGTTGAAGCGTCCGATAATGAACGGGGGTGTCCGAAAACGGACGATGAGTCATAGAGGGCCGGGCCGCTAGAGAGTTTGTGCTGGGAGGCTGGAGACAGAAGACCGGAGACACTAATTGAGGGGGGAACGAAATTAGTGCAATTTTACAAATCAGGAGGAGCTATGGGAAAGAAAATTTCTCGGTGCGAGGACTTAGAAGTGTGGAAAGAATCAATGCGGCTCACGAGTCAGATCTACAACCAGATTGGAAATTTGAACGACTTTGGATTCCGAAATCAAATTCAGAAGGCGGCAGTTTCAGTACCGTCAAATATCGCAGAAGGCTACGAGCGTCAATCTAACAGAGAATTTATCCAATTCTTGTTCATTGCTCGAGGTTCATCGGGTGAACTAAGAACTCAACTTTATCTTGCGGTGGAGCTGAGATTTATTGACAAAAGCAAAGGGCGCGAGTTAATTAACCAAACCCGAAAAATCTCAGCCATGTTGTCCAAGTTGATACAAACCAGGAAAGATTTTTTCTAATTATCTTTCACTATATCACAATTCTGTGCCCTGCATCCAGTCTCCGGCCTCCCTGTGTTTAGAGAGAGCAATTTGCATATTTACAATTATCCCCAACGATGAATAAACCAGGCAAACTTCTCATCGTCGACGACGACGACGACATCCTCTTCTCCGCCCGCCTGCTGCTGAAGCAGCATTATTCGATCGTCCGCATCGAAAAAGACCCGGGCAAAATTCCGGAGATCCTCAAGGATGAACATTACAACGTCATCCTCCTTGATATGAATTTCTCGGGGGATGCGACGAGCGGGACCGAGGGATTCAACTGGTTGAACAAAATTCTCGAAATCGATCCGACCGCGATCGTTGTCCTCATTACCGCATACGGAAATATCGAATTGGCAGTGAAAGCAATCAAAGAAGGGGCTACGGATTTTGTCCTGAAGCCATGGGAGAACGAAAAACTCCTCGCAACCATTTCTTCCGCGATGAGGCTCAGCGATTCGAAACGGGAGATCGAAGATCTTCTCTCGAAACAGAAGCAGTTGACGAGCGACCTCGACAGCCAGTTCCAGGAGATCATCGGCGCCTCGGAAGAAATGAAACGCGTCTTTAAGATGATCCAGAAGGTTGCGAGAACGGATGCGAACGTTCTTATCCTTGGGGAGAACGGTACCGGAAAAGAACTAGTGGCGCGCGCCATTCACAGGCATTCGGGAAGAAGCACAAAAATTTTCCTGAGCGTTGACGTTGGCGCGCTCAGCGAATCGCTTTTCGAGAGCGAACTGTTCGGCTATGTGAAAGGGGCATTTACCGACGCCAGGGAAAACCGCGCGGGACGGTTCGAGGTGGCATCCGGTGGAACGCTCTTCCTGGACGAAATCGGCAATCTCACTCCGAATCATCAGGTGAAACTTCTCTCGGTGCTCCAGAACAGACAGGTGACACGGCTGGGTGCGAATATTCCCAAGCCGATCGACATCCGCCTCATCTGTGCGACCAACTTGCCGGCAGCAGAGTTGAACGCAGAGAATAAATTCCGGCAAGACCTCCTTTACCGTATCAATACGGTCGAGATCCAGCTGCCGCCGCTGCGTAAACGTACGAGCGACATCCCTCTTCTGGTCAACCATTTCATTTCATCGTACTGCAGAAAGTACAAAAAGGATTTGAAGACGTTGAGCGGAGAAGCACTGAACAAATTGAAGAGTTATTCCTGGCCGGGGAATGTCCGGGAACTCCAGCACATGCTGGAACGTGTCATCATCATGAGCGAGTCGGGCGTTCTGCAGCAGTCGGACTTCTTCTTTTCGCCGGACCATTCGTCAAAGGACCTCATGGCGCTCAACAACTATCACCTCGACGAAGCGGAAAAGATCCTGATCATCAAAGCCGTCAGCAAGCACGACGGCAACCTGACACAGGCTGCGAAGGAACTGGATATCACCCGTGCGGCGCTGTACCGAAGGCTGGAAAAATATGGTCTTTAAACGATTCAGTCTGAATGTCATATTCCGGACGCTGCTGATCAGCATTTCCGCGTTCGTGCTGATCTACCTTCTGGCCCAGACGACGTTCATTGCAACGCCGTTTATCGTTGCGCTGCTGGTCGTTGCGCAGGTCGCCTCGCTCGTCCATTACGTGCAAAAGACGAACAGGGATATCGCCAGGTTTTTCGATTCGATACGATATTCCGACTTCTCGCAAAGCTTCCGAAGCACCGTGAAAGGCTCCTCGTTCGAGGAGTTAAATAACGTTTTCTCCGAAGTGATCGACGAATTCCGAAAGACCCGGGCCGACAAAGAAGAACAGTACCGTTATCTTCAGATCGTCGTTCAGCACATCGGCATGGGACTGCTTGCGTACACCCAGGACGGCACCGTAGAACTCACAAATACCGCGGCAAAGAAGCTGCTGAAATTGAACAGCATCAGGAATATTGAGGACCTTGCCGGCATCAGTCCCGTTCTTGTCAACGCGCTGCGGACAATTAGCGCCGGCGACAAGGTGCTCGTCAAGATCGTGGTCAATAACGAGCTCTCCCAGCTGTCGATCTACGCAACGGAGTTCAAGCTGCGCGAAAATCATTATACGCTCGTGTCGTTGACGAATATACAAAACGAACTGGAGGAGCGGGAGATGGATGCCTGGCAAAAACTGATCCGTGTTCTCACCCATGAGATCATGAATTCCGTCACGCCGATCGTCTCGTTGTCGTCAACGGCGGCCTCCCTCCTCGAAGCAGAGAATGGAGGAGAAAAGCATGGAGGCAGGAGGCCGGAGGCAGAAGACAATGATAGCGCCTCCGGTCTCCCGCCTCCGGTTTCCATTCCCCTTTCTGGAGAACAAAGTTCCGAAGTGCTACGGGATGTGAAGAGTGCTCTCGATACGATTGCAAAGAGAAGCGAGGGGTTGCTCCACTTCGTCCATGATTACCGGAACCTTACCCGCATTCCTGTGCCGAATTTTCAAATCGTCAAGGTGGCGGACGCATTTGGGAGAGTTCAAAAACTCTTCCTCGACAGGTTCCAACAGCGAAAGATCCAATTTGTGCAGTCGATCGAACCCCCAAATTTGGAAATGACAGCCGACCCCGACCTCATCGAACAGGTCATCATAAACCTGGTGCTGAATTCTATGAGCGCCCTCTCCGCAGCCGATTCGCCGATGATAAAGCTCGTCGGCAAATTCGACGATCGCGGCGGAACTACTATCCAGGTCGTGGACAACGGCCATGGGATTCCCGAAGAATTACAGGAGCAGATATTCATTCCGTTCTTTACCACGCGGAAAGAAGGCTCCGGCATCGGTTTAAGTCTGTCGCGCCAAATAATGCGTGCTCATAAAGGAGGAATAGCCGTGCATTCACTCCCCGATAAAGAAACGGTCTTCACGCTGAGATTTTAGATCGGAAAGGAAATGCGGCCGTCAAGTCGCAACGACAAACAAACGAATTGTTTCTGCGGACATATGTTCTCTCCGTTACGCAATACCAAACGCCTTCATTAAATGAACGATGATGGCGGAAATATGCGTCGATGCGTTAGCTTGATTCTCCTGAGCGCATCTCTCTTCTCTCTCTTGACCGCACAAGATTCAAAACCAGCCCCTCTTCATGATCGCAGCCTCAGTCCTAGAGGTGGAAGGTATATCACGGCGTCCGGGGCACTGAATGTGCTTTTCGTCTACCTCCAATTTCCTGACGATAATTATCTCCCATCATCTGTTAACTGGCCGAAAGGAAACGCTCCCGTATATATGAACGCCACCGTTGATTCTGCCTGGAGCCCGAATCCAACGCCGGGAAATATCACGGATTATTTTAATCAGATGTCGTTGAATAAATTCAGGATCACGGGGAAGACTGTTTCGGTGATCACGCCGCATACGCGTAAATTCTATTTGGACAACGGCTGGAGGCGCGGCGATATTCAGGAAGAGGTGCTGAGGAAGCTCGACTCCACGATGGATTTTGCGCAGTTTGACCACTGGCATTCCAATATTTCCGCACAATACAATAACTCAGAGAAGCCCGACGGTATCGTTGACATGATTTTTATGATGTGGAGGAACGTTTGCAACGATACGATCGACGTGCGATCAAGGTTAGACCTAGTCCCTGGCGGAGAAGCCTCATTGGGATATCGAAGCGGAGTTTTTGGAAACAGTTCATTCAGTGTTGACGGCGGAGCAAGGACCATAGGGATGGGGTCGGGCAGATGGGAACAAGGATCGGGCATTACCGCCATTCATCCGACAGGAGGAGACCTTGGACGGGGAATTCTCTGGCAATACGCTCGTCACGAATTCGGTCATTGGCTGCTCGGAGGGAACGAGTACCACACCGAGATAGGAACATGGGGACTGCTCGACGGCTGGGGAACCCCGAGCGGCTGTATGAACTCCTTTGAGCGGTATAAACTCGGGTGGATCGAGTTCAAAACAATAGACGACATCTCTACTCCGCGCACAATCTTCGACGTTTCTCTGCCCGATTTTGTATCGACCGGAGCAGCTTATCGTATGAAGGTACCCGGCGGAGGGCCCGACGAGTATTATCTCTTGGAAAATCATCAACGAATCTCCTTTTTTGACGTTCCTGATTATAATGTTTCCGCCGCAAAAGGAATATTTGTGATGCTTCAAAAGTTCGACGAAGGGGATGCCATTGGCGTTATCTCCGCCGATGGAAGATTTAATTGGAGTGTTCCTTCAGAGTCGCCTAATGTGTATGGCGGCACCGGAAATTTGCCGGTATTCCTCCGAGGAAGCTCTAACCGTGTGAACGGGCATACTACGCGGCAAGCCGTTCCCTGGAGTTGGAAGGGCAATCCACAGAAACCCGAGGCGATCCACTATTATATAGATCGAACGAACTGGACAATGCATCAGGCCCCGCCGGCAATTTTTTGCGGAGGGGGCAAAGATCAATTCGATACGGGCAGCGCACCGGTGTTCACTCCCGCGAGTAATCCAAGCTCCGACATTCATAACAGCGCAGACAAAATTGGTTTTGAAATTACCGGCGTCGTAAACGGAACTTATTCTCTGAATGTTTTCATCAACACAGTTCAGTTCGCATCTCCGTCAAAGCCTCAAGATCTGGCCGCATGCGCTGAACAAATTGGAAATGAGAATCATCCGCTGCTTACGTGGACCGCCATGGCGGAACCATACGTTGATTCCGGGGGCGTGATCCTCATCTTCCGCCGAGCGAAAAGATCCCAAAGCGATTGGCCCGAATGGAGCATGATAAGCTCTGTGACCGGGTCAACCAGCAAGTTTGTGGATCAATCAATAGCGATCGCAGAATCCGGGTCAGACAGTATCCAATACAGGATCAGAGCAAAGGATGCCCACTACCAATTCTCGGTCTTTTCAGATGTTGTTTCGACCTCATGCCGTTTTGGCCGCTAGGCGTACTCTTGGGAAATGAAATTTTTTACACGATACGGTTGGTCAAAAAGTAAATAAGTCGTACATTGAAACCGCTTGTTCAGCAATACATTTCCAGGTCGGGGAAAAGAATATGTCCGCACACCTGCATTACATCATCAAAGGCATAGTTATCGGTTTCTCCCTCGCGGCTCCGATAGGACCAATTGGGATTCTCTGCGCCAGAGGAACAATGCTCTATGGAACACGGCGCGGTTTTGTGATCGGTCTAAGCGGGGCGCTTGGCGATGTTGTGTACGCACTCGCCGCCGTTTTTGGTGTGAAGCTCATTTTCGATCTCGTCGTTTCGTACCAGCAGTGGATGCGCCTCCTGGGAGGCATCATGCTTCTTGGCGCCGGCATTTTTACGTTCCGGTCTCGGCCAGGGACAAACCTTCCCGCGGTACAGGGAATCGGTGAGGCAGGGATCTTTGCGTCAACTTTTTTGCTCGCCCTCACGAACCCTTTGACTCTCTTCGGCTACGCCGCCGCATTTTCGGCAATCAGCGTGAACAAGATTATTGCGGACCACATCTCGATCGTGGCGCTGATTGGAGGAGTCTTCCTCGGTTCCTTTCTTTGGTTCTCAATGCTGGTGTGGTTTTCACATACGTTCAGGGAAAAAGTAACAACGCGCGGAGTCTCCATCATCAACAAGGCAGCAGGAGCGTTCCTGGTACTTTTTGGGGCCATTGGAATATTCTTCGGGGTGAGGGGCTTCTAGCGCGATTTCACTGCCAGTCATGCATAGATGGCATGAGTAAGGGACATGATACTCCTGGCGTCCTCTGCGTCGTGATGGTAAATGACAAAGGTATTTAGGAGAGATAGCAATGGTCCAACAAGCTGCTTCGGAAACCAACCTTGATTCATGGCGATCGATGATCGTTAACTATCAATGTGCCGATAACCGGCGAAGCATTGCGCAAATCATCGATACATTCACTCCGTATTTGATTCTTCTCTATTGCATGTACCGCAGCTTGGAGGTTTCTTACTGGCTGACGCTGCTGTTAGCCGTCCCGGCCGCCGGCCTTCATGTTAGAACTTTTATTATTTTTCACGATTGCGGGCACGGTTCGTTCTTCAAGTCCCAACGTGCGAACAATATAGTCGGCATTGTCAGCGGACTTTTCTCACTCACTCCATACTACGAGTGGCGGCACAATCATGCGATCCATCACGCGACGGGGAGCGATCTCGACAATCGCGGCATCGGGGATGTGTGGATGATGACGGTGAAAGAATACCTCGGGCGCTCTCCGTGGAAGCGCTTTGTCTATCGATTCTACAGGAATCCCCTGGTGATGTTCGGCATCGGCCCGCTTTTTATGTTCTTTGTTTCGCACCGATTCACTTCGCGCGTCTCCGGTGCGAGAGAGAAACGGAACGTCTACTGGACCAACGTGACACTGGCAATTATTTTTGCTGCAATCGGCACCGCGATCGGTTTCTCTTCGTTCATCCTTGTCTTCCTGCCGACGATATGGCTTGCCGGTAGTTTCGGATTGTGGCTTTTTTACGTCCAGCATCAGTATGCCGGGGTCTACTGGGCGCGGCACACCGAGTGGGATTTCTTTGACTCTGCACTCAAAGGGAGTTCGTTCTACAAACTCCCGAAAATTCTCCAATGGTTCAGCGGCAATATCGGATATCATCATATTCATCATTTGAGCCCGCGCGTCCCGAATTATTCCTTAAGCGAGTGTCAAAAGAATATTCCACTTTTCTGGCAGGTGACTCCCCTTACGCTGCTTTCCAGTTTCCACTCTCTCTCTCTGCGTCTTTGGGACGAGGATGAAAGGATGCTCGTCGGATTCGGCAGTGTGAAGCATGCCGGGAGGGCGATGTAATGTGGCGTGGAGCATGCGTCAGAATATTTGCAAAACTGCTGAAGAAGGCGAGTTGGCCTGGCCTTCAGATTTGACGCCGTCACCTGAGTTCTTGCGGCGTCTTATTCTTGCCACACCGGCGAATTCAGCGCCATTTCTTCTCATTTGCGATAATCCATCGGCGAATTTAGGTCGAAATGTGCATTTCTGAGGGCATGGTTTTTGTGAATCCGCTCAGGGACATTAATTTATCTCGTGCATGTATCTGATCGCTGCGGTTTTTGGTAGAAGCGGGGAGAAGAGTGTATCAGACCTCCTGATTCAATTTTGATGATGGAGGTCTTCGTTTTTTAGGGTGGAAGAGTGATGTCGTTTATGTTCTTTCAACGCCTGAAAAATTTATCAAATTATTAATTGAACATAAAGGGGGGAAAACTAATACAAAGAGAATTAAAGAGGTTGAGATGATTAATTTTCTTGCCCCGCCGGAATCACCCGAAAAAGAAACAACTGCAAGGACGCAGATTTTCTACAGGGTAGTAATAGGTTCCGCGATCATAGTGACATTCACATCGCTGTTTGAAATGGCCGTGATGCCGCAGAACAATCAACGATGGATTTTCATTGCCTTGATATTTGATTTTGTCTCAGTCGGATTGTTATTCCTCAATAGCAGGAGAAGAACCGCCCTTGCTTCCTACCTTTTCGCCAGCCTGTTGCTCGTTCTTATCTTTGGATTGGCCTGGACAGGCGGCGGCATCAAGGCACCTGCGATGCAGGAAAGCCCGATTGTCGTCTTAGCTGTCGGCTTGATCTTAGGATGGAAAAATAGCGTTCTCTATGCCGCGGTGTCAGTTGCGGCTTCTGCCGGTTTGGTTGGTATAGAATATTTAGGCTTATTGCCGGCCAGCGCAGTTGTTCCAACGTCATTGAGCATGCTGGCGAATTTAACGATGCAGAT
The DNA here is from genome assembly GCA_964439265.1 of uncultured Chitinophagaceae bacterium. Taxonomy (GTDB): domain Bacteria; phylum Bacteroidota; class Ignavibacteria; order UBA10030; family UBA8401; genus JAGVPT01. The sequence goes on along the minus strand of CAYTOA010000014.1, from coordinate 43,882 downwards.
AGGACTGCTGGTTCTGCTCCAATACCTCATCGTAGGCCGGTTAGATAAAGCGCTTCGCGCATCAAAAGAGGAGGTTGTCCGGCGCACGAAAGTCGATGAAGCACTCCGCTCAAGCGAGGAGCGGATGCGGGCCATCGTTGAGGGAACGCCTCATCTTTTCTTTTTTACCCAGGATGTTGATGCTAACACGACCTATGTTTCTCCGACGGTTGAGCAGATCACGGGGTACACTGTCGATACATGGCTCAAGAGAAAAGATTGGTTTGTCACGGAGGCAGAAAGTAATCAGCTGGCAAAAGAGAAAACGCGCGCTCACCTTCGGGGGGAGGTTACGAATGAGCCTACATTTGTTGAAATCCGCCACGCGAAAGGGGATACGATCCTCCTGGAAGCGTATGAATATCCGATCATACAGAATGGAAAAATAACCGGTCTGCAGGGCGTTGCTCACGATATCACGGAGCGCAAGCGGGCTGAGAAAGCATTGCGCGATAACGAGGAGAGATACCGGGAGCTTATCACCTTTTCTCCAGATGCGCTTTACGTTCATGTGGACGGACGCGTTGTGTTGGTGAATCCGGCCATCTGCCAGCTGCTCGGCGCGGACAATCCGTCGCAGCTCATTGGCAAATCGGTATTCGATATTGTGCATCCGGACTACCATGAGGGAGTGAGGGAGCGCTGGAAACTCATCGATACAGATCAGTCCGTCCCTCTTGTCGAAGAGAAATTTGTTCGCGTTGACGGCAGCAGCGTTGCCGTGGAGGTGACTGCCGTTGCGATCGATTGGAAAGGGGCGACGGGTGTGCAGGTGATTGCACGCGATATCACCGAGCGCAAACGGGCGGAAGAAGCATTGCGGTTTGAACGCTTGCTGCTGCGCACGCTTATCGACAATATTCCTGATTCAATTTACTCCAAAGACATGTCCTGCCGCAAAACCCTGGCCAATACTGCAGAGGTGCGAAATTTACGACTAAATTCAGAGGCGGATGTTATCGGAAAGAACGACTTCGACTTGTACCCGAAAGAATTGGCGGAAGGGTTCTTTGCCGACGACCAATTCGTCTTGAAATCCGGCAAGCCGCTGCTTGAGAGGGAAGAATATGTGTTCGATGAGAAGGGTCAGAAACGTTGGCTGCTCACGTCCAAGCTGCCGTTGCGGGACAAAGAAGGGCGCACCGTCGGTCTGGTCGGTATCGGCCGCGACATCACCGAGCGTAAACTGGCAATAGAAGAACTTCGTAAGCTCTCTCTTGCCATCGAGCAGAATCCGACTACTATCGTGATCACGGATATCTACGGGAAAATCGAATACGTCAACCCCAAGTTCACTCAGGTAACGGGATACACGTTGGAAGAAGTCCGCGGTAAAAATCCCAGCATTCTGAAATCGGGGGAAACCTCGGCGGATGAATACAGGAAGATGTGGGAAACGATCACCGCGGGTAAGGCATGGAGAGGCGAATTCCGCAACAAGAAGAAAAATGGCGAATTCTTCTGGGAGCTGGCGTCGATCTCGCCCGTGAAAAACCAGGAAAACGTCATCGTTAATTTTGTTGCCGTTAAGGAAGATATCACGGAGCGCAAAGAAGTGGAAGAAGCGTTGCGCCAGTCGCAGAAGCTGGAAAGTATCGGAACGCTGGCGGGAGGAATCGCGCACGATTTCAACAATCTTATCAATGCGATTTTGGGGCAATCGACGCTCGCCATGAACAAGCTTTCGAACGAAAATCCGGCAAAAGATCACATTGAAAAGTCGATCAAGGCGGCTGAGCGGGCTGCCGATCTGACGAGGCATTTGCTTGCGTATTCAGGTAAAGGGAAGTTCATTACTGAAGAGATCGACCTGAACCGCCTTGTGAAAGAAAATATCCAGATCCTGGAGGTTTCGGTTCCGAAAACCGCGCAACTGCTGTTCGAGCTCGGCACTCCCTCCCCGCATATTCAGGGAGACGTCGGCCAGATCCAGCAAGTGATCATGAACCTCATCATCAATGCGGGAGAGGCGATCGCGGCGAACCCCGGATACATTACCGTTCAATCGGCGCAGGTTGAACTTACTGAGAATGACAGCGAATACTGGAAGTATACCAACGCTCCGCTTCAACGGGGAAGATATGCATTGCTCCGGGTGAGCGACACCGGGCACGGGATAAAGCCGGAAGTTTTGGCGCGTATCTTCGACCCCTTCTTCACGACGAAGTTCACGGGACGTGGACTCGGACTTGCAGCCGTCCTCGGTATCGTGAGAGGACACCACGGCGGTTTGCGAATCGAGAGCAGCGAAGGGAGGGGAACGACGTTCGAGGTCGCGTTCCCGCTGATGGATGCGCCCACCACGGGCGCTGACGCAGAACAAAAAGCAATTGCCGTAATTGACGGAAAAGGAAGAACCGTTTTGGCCATCGATGATGAACCCTCCATTCTCGAATTGCTGAAGGACATCTTTGCCGACGCGAACTTCAAAACGATCCAGGCCTCAAATCCGATGCACGGAATCGACCTCTACCGCCAGCACCGCGACGTCATCGCGATGGTCGTACTGGATTATTCCATGCCCGGGATGGACGGGAAAGCTGCCTTCGAGGAGTTGGTGAAGATCGACAGCAGCGTCAAAGTACTTCTCTGTTCGGGCTACTCGGAGGAAGAAATGAAAGCGGCGTTCAGCGATATTCAGCCCAGTGGATTTATCAAGAAGCCGTATAAACCGAGTGAGTTTCTCGAGAGTGTGTCGAACGTCCTCTCGGAAGGAACTTCTGGAGCGTGACCGCTGGATGGTGAAGATGTTTGCATAAAATGACAGTGCCTCAATCTGAGGGAATGCATTTATCACTCTCGTCGCGTTTTTCTGAATCTTCTATGAAGAATCAACTTGACTTTATGCTATTATTGACGTATTTTTTTGTGTATATTTTTACACAAGTTTGTGCATCGTTCTTTTACAGCGGCATTCTGCCCGCAGCGGTATTACGTTAACAATGCCCAATAGAATTATAACTATTTCGTTGAATTACTGGACTAACTGTTACCTTGCGCGTACTTTGCAAGATGGAGAATCATATGGAGAACTCACTGTCAACTCAAAAGAGCCGATTACAGCTAAATTTAACCAGCGACTTAAGTAATAAATTAAATGCATGGGCAGAAGAACTTGAAACAACTCTCAGCGAACTTACTCGCAGGGCTTTGAGTGATTATGTCGAGAGATTAGAGCGAAACAAACAGGAGCAGGAACTAGAGGAGGCTTGCAAGAGTTATCGCCAATTCAACAAGAAGTTTTCCTCCGACTGGGCGAAATTTGAGACGAGGCTCTAATGAGCAGTATTCAAAGAGGGGAAGTGTACGATGTAATGCCGGATCCCTCCGTGAGGAAGGAAATTCAGAAGAAAAGACCTTGTGTCGTTGTTTCGTCAAATACGGTTAATGACTTTTCCGGACTGTGCATTGTTTGTCCAATCACGGACGGTGCGGGGAAAAAAGGCGATATCATACACATCCCTATTAAGAAGGGAGAGGGTGGTACAACAAAAGACAGCATCGTCTTGTGCGAACAGGTGAAAGCGGTCGACGAAGGAAGGCTTGTTGAAAAGCGCGGAAATTTCAACGCGAGCACAATGCACAAGATCGACGTGGGATTAAAGATGTCCTTGAGCCTTTAATACATCGGATGGCGACCTTTAGATGGGTCGCTATCCGTGTTTTTCAATAATCGAGTAATTCATTTCTATCAACAAACATCCGCTCTTTTGCTCTAACCTTTTCACCCTTCCGATACGGCCTAACCACGACAAAACTCTCCCGACCCTGAATATGCTTTGCCTTCGGGTTCTCTGATACCCGATAGACAGCCATCTTGTCGGGGGTTATTATTGATTTTGCAAGTACATCCTGTTCTTTATTGGGAAGCGGTTTGCTGAGGTGACGACCCCACTTCCAGATGATACGTAATCTTGACTATTATTTCCATTCATGTTACATTTCTGCCAGCATACGGCCGGTTCATGGGCGAACGGTAGACCTCTTGATTCGATGTTTGATGACGGGGTTCTGTAGAGACCTTCGCGGTCCGTAGCTTCACGCCTTCAGAAATTCAGCACCATCGCCTGATCACATTCCTCAAATCATTGCAGGGCAATAGACATGAAGAGTCTAACGTTCATTCTATCTATTCTTGTCACGGCATGTGCGTTCATCTTCATCCAAAAATATTCGTCCGGAAAAAACCCGGCGATCGATCCCGACGAACCGTTGGAATCGGCTGCGGGCACTCGGGACGATCCGGCCGCTGCATTCCGGTTTCGCTACGCGATGCTGGCCGGCAAAGAACAGAGTGTCGATCTTCCGAAATTACGGCGAAGCGCCGTCAGCTATACGAATGAAACGATGGCCCGGCCTAAGAATCTTATGAAAACGGCGACTCCTTTTTGGTCGGCGCTTGGACCGGGAAATGTCGGCGGCAGAGTGAGTTCGATCGTTATTGACTCTGCGAATAGCAGCATCGTTCTTGCCGGCTCTGTAGCCGGGGGGATCTGGAAAACAACCGACGGGGGTGCGTCATGGTATCCGAAAACCGATGCAGCGGATATTCTGCCCATCAGCTCAATGGTCGTCGACCCGACAAATCATAATGTTGTCTACGCAGGAACGGGGGAGGGATGGTCCAATGTGGACGCCGTGTACGGAGGAGGAATTTATAAGTCAACGGACTTTGGCGAGACATGGACGCTCCTTTCGAGTACGAGCGGCGGTTCAGCCTCGAGCTTTGGAGACGTGATGAAGCTGGCCGCCGATCCGTCGGGAAATATATACGCGGCGACGAAGGATTACAAGGTTGGATACGGTGTTTACAGTTACTCTCTCAGCGGCGGCTTATACAAGTCGACAAATGGCGGAACGTCCTGGACGGCGATCAACTCGGCAGCGTTCGCAACAAACTATTTTAATCCAACAGACGTCCTTCCTGTTTCTTCTTCTACAATACTCTTTGCCGTTAACGCAAACGGATCGACCTTAGGGGGAATTTACCGTACCACCAACGGCGGCTCAGCATGGTCCCTCATTTCCTCGGGATTGCCGAGCTCAGGTTATGCCAGAATTGCATTCGCGCAGGATCCGGGCGCGGCGAACACCGTGCTTGCCGTCTTTGAATCGACGGATGAATCCACCGGAGGGGACGCAGGATTGAAAGGCATCTATAAATCCACGGATGCCGGAGCCACATGGACTCAACTCACCTCTCCGCCAAAAATTACTTCGACGGGAGGGAGGTCGTACCTCAGCAACCAGGGATGGTACGACAATGTCATCGCCATCGATCCGTACAATTCCAGCAATATCTGCATCGGCGGAGTCGACATGATGAAATCGACGAACGGCGGCACGAGCTGGTCGCAGTTGACATTCTGGGATTCATATTATGGAACGCCAGCCGTTCATGCCGATCATCACGCGATCGTGTTCGACAAGAAGAATTCAGGGACAATTTTTGAAGGGAACGACGGCGGCATCTACAAAACGACCAACGGCGGTATGACGTGGACAAATATTAACAATGGATTGCAGATCACGCAATTTTACAGCGGAGCGGTGTATAAGACCGGCGCAACATATTTTGGAGGAGCCCAGGATAACGGCCACCTCAAGTATAACGGGTACGGAACAAACTGGTCCGAGGTCTACGGCGGCGACGGAGGATATTCTGCTCAGGATCAATCGAACGCTTCCGTCGCATACGAGGAGTACGTTTACCTGCAGATCAGCAAAACGACCGACGGCGGTTCAACATGGAATTCTTGCGTGAGCGGATTGACAGATCAGGATAACAGCTCCAAATGTTTATTCATCGCCCCTTTCGCAATGAATCCCGAAAACTCCGCCGTTCTCGTCGCCGGTTCAAACAGCGTCTGGATCACCGCGAATTCCGCAGGGAGCTGGACACAATCGAGCGGCGTCCTCTCGACAAACAATCAAGTGAGCGCGGTAACCGTGGTGAACGCAGCCGCAAATTATCTCGGCTTTGCCGGGACGACTGACGGAAAGATTTTCAAATGTGCAAGCCTGGACCCGTCCTCCGGGATCGATACATGGACCGACATCACGCCGTCCGGAAATAACAGCGGCTACGTGCGGCGGATCGTCGTCGATCTGAGCAACAAGAACCATATCTATACAACCTACGGCGGTTACAACACGGGGGGAATACTGTTGTCACGCCACGTCTGGTACTCGACCAATCAGGGGTCCAGCTGGACCGACATCTCAGGCAATCTGCCGAATGTTCCGGTCCACTCGCTCGTCATCAATCCGGTTTCTTCCTCGACGTTGTACGTGGGGACGGAGACGGGAGTTTACTACACGACGAACGGCGGAGGGAGTTGGTCGTCGTTCAATTCCGGAATGCCCTCGTTTGTCCCGACAGATGAGCTGGTCGTTCAAAGCAGCACGAATGTGCTTTTTGCATTCACGCACGGCCGCGGCGTATGGAATGGAACCGGCGGTGCTCTCCCGGTTGAGCTCACGTCTTTCACCGTTACGGCTCAGCAATCGAACGCGGTACTGAAATGGAGAACGGAAACAGAATTCAATAATTCCGGCTTCGATATCGAACGGTCCCCCTCCCCAACCATCCCCCTGCAAGTGGGTGGGTTGGGTGGTGGGGAGTGGACCAGCCTCGGCTTTGCGGCGGGCGCAGGAACAAGTTCCTCACCGACCGAGTATTCATATACCGATAATAATCTGCCGGCAGGGAAGTATCTTTACCGTCTTAAGCAGATTAACCGGGACGGGACGTTTCAATATTCGGAATCCGTCGAAGCGGCGATCAATCCCGTGCCGTCGGCGTTTGAATTGCAGCAGAACTACCCCAATCCGTTCAACCCGTCCACGACAATTCGGTACGGATTGCCCGATCGGAGCAGCGTGAAGATCGCCGTCACAAACTCGATCGGTCAGCAAGTAGCAGTGCTCGAAAACGATGTGCAGGACGGCGGTTTCCACCAGATTGATTGGCGTGCCAACGTTGCCTCGGGCATCTATTTTTATCGGATAGAAGCGGCGAGCATCGTCAACCCTAACGACCGATTTGTTCGTGTGATGAAAATGCTGCTGCTGAAGTGATCTCTACCCGCTAACGCAGAACGAGTTTGCTTCCCGAAACGATCTGTTCGGGATAGGATGAACGAGATATGTTCATCCTGAGCAAGTGAGTGCAGCGAACGCATCGTCCACGACCCTACGGGTCGTAGACCCGTAGGGAAGGACAAGGCGGCCTCCCTTACTTAACGAGGCTGCCCGTTCTATCTCTAATCTGAAACAATCTAGTCCGCCGATGAATCTTCTTGACTTTCGATTTACTTTTCTCTAGACTTACCGCCGAGAGAGAGGTACGTCGGAGTCATAGTAGGTTTTAATCATAGTCGTAACGCGTCGCACCGGCTTTTCGATACTTTAAAATATCATCAACCGCTGTCTTCCTCTGAATATTGCAGAAAAGCAACAAGCCGGTCAAATCGTCGTTGTGGTCAAGGCCGCACTCTGAGCAGACCGCTGGTCCATTCCGCGTAATTTCTCCCTCCGCTGAATATTCCGCAAGCCTCTCTATTCTAAACTTTCTAGAACGAAAATGAGGATGGTATGATCGACAAAAGAGTGAATCGCGCTCTACGGCCCGTTGCTTCACAACACCTCGTGCAGCTTGCACTTCCGAAACCGACCCGCGGCCGCGGTACGTCGGTATCGATTGCTTTGCAACGGAGAAGAACAATCCGGGAAATAAGCGAGAAGAGACTTTCGCCTCAGGCGCTTTCAAATTTGCTCTGGGCAGCATGCGGAGTGAATCGCAAGCAGGGTCCGTTCGATATCTCCGGCAGGACGGCCGCCTCCGCCAGCAATTCGCAGGAGATAGATATATACGTTGTGATGGAGAAAGGGATTTACTTCTACGACCCGGTTCATCACAGGCTCGATCCGGTCGCTGCCGGCGACGATCGCGCCCTGGCAATTAGCCCCGGACAGGCGGACCTTGTGGCCAGGGCCCCGGTTCAACTCATTTATGTTGCCGATATCCGGCGGCTGACCCACACGTCCGGTTTTCAGGAACCAGGGCTGCTGGATCCCGAAGTTCAAAAATCATACTATTATGTTGATACCGGACTCATAGCGGGCAACGTCTATTTGTTCGCCGCCGCTGAAGGGCTGGCATCCTGGTTCCATAATTGCAACAAGGACGGTCTTGCGGCAAAGTTGGAATTGCGCGACGAACAGAGGATCCTTTTTGGCCAGACGATTGGATATCCTGCAAACAACTAAGATTACAACCCGTTTTCGCGGAACCGCATCAAATTGATTGAAGTGATTCTGCGGTCAGACAAGATGGATCAGAAATTGATCTTATTTTCCGCCCGCCCGTTGTTTTAATGTCCGATAGCGCCGGATCAGATTGTTCGTCGAGCTGTCGTGTATCGGCTGCGGTTCCGATTTGTTCTCAAGTTCGGGCACGATGCGCTCAGCAAGCACCTTGCCCAGCTGCACGCCCCACTGGTCAAACGAATCAATCTGCCAGATGGCACCCTGCGCGAAAACGCAGTGTTCATACAGTGCGATAAGTTTCCCCAGAGTATCCGGCGTCAGCTTTTCAAGAAGGAGAGTGCTTGAGGGACGGTTTCCGTCGAACGTTCTATGAGGAACGAGCCAGGAGGGCGTGCCTTCGTCCTGAACTTCCTGCGGCGTTTTGCCGAATGCGAGAGCTTCGGTTTGTGCAAAAACATTCGCCATGAGCAGGTCGTGATGGCGTCCAAGAGGATTGAGCGCCTGAGCAAAAGCTATGAAATCGCAGGGGATGAGCTTTGTTCCCTGGTGGATTAATTGGTAAAAAGAGTGCTGTCCGTTGGTGCCTGGTTCTCCCCAATAGATCGAACCGGTTTGATAGTTTACTTGCAAACCGTCCAATGTAACATGCTTGCCGTTGCTCTCCATCGTTAACTGCTGCAGGTACGCCGGAAAACGTTTAAGATATTGTTCGTACGGAAGGACAGCAACGGTCTCCGTTTTGAAAAAATCGTTGTACCAGATGCCGAGTAATGCCATGAGTACGGGGACGTTGCGCTCGAACGGTACCGTGCGGAAATGTTCGTCCATCTCGTAAAAGCCGCCAAGCATTGCGCGAAAATTTTCCGGACCGGCGGCGATCATCGTCGAGAGCCCGATCGCCGAATCCATCGAGTAGCGGCCGCCGACCCAATCCCAAAACTCGAACATGTTTGCCGTGTCGATGCCGAATGCAGAAACTTCTTTGGCATTGGTCGAGACGGCAACAAAATGTTTTGCGATAGAAGCGGTGTCTTTTAACGTTGCAAGGACCCAGTCGCGAGCCGTCCTTGCGTTGGTCATCGTCTCCTGGGTTGTAAAAGTTTTGGAGGATATGATGAACAACGTCTCCTCTGCATCGAGGCCGTAAACAGCCTCGGCAAAATCGGTACTGTCGACGTTGGAAACAAATCGGAATGTCAGGTCCCGTTGAGTGTAATGACGCAGCGCTTCGAACGCCATCACCGGTCCGAGATCGGATCCGCCGATGCCGACGTTGACAATATTGCGGATCGATCTGCCGGTGAATCCCTTCCATGTTCCGCTTCGCACACGGTTTGAAAACGCTCCCATTTTGTCGAGGACGGCATGGACGGATGGAACCACGTCTTCGCCATCCACGACGATCGATCGTCCCTCGGGCGCGCGGAGCGCCGTATGCAGCACCGACCGCTTCTCCGTGACGTTGATCTTGTCTCCGCGAAACATAGCATCGATTCGGCCGCGGAGACCGGATTCCTCCGCCAATTGCAGCAGCAGCCTGATCGTCTCGTCGGTGATACGGTGTTTGGAATAATCAAAATAGATTCCGCACGCTTCTGTATGCAGGCGTTCTCCCCGCTGCGGGTCGTCCTCAAAAAGTTTGCGAAGATGTACGTCTTTGATCCTGGAGTAATGAGCTTCGAGGGCAGACCATACTGCCCGCGTTGTAAGTTGTGAGTTGCCTGTCGTCATAGGTGTTCGCCGATCCTTAGTCCGTGATTGTAGAAATTACTCCAACATGGAAGAAACGCACTTCTCTTCCTTCCTGTCTTGGTCTATAATATAGAGATATTTGTGGTGGTAATAAATTGCCTGGGCAGCAATCTCGATCATTGAAAATCCATTTTTGAGCAGAAGGTAGTTCTTCGATAAGAACGCAACCGGTGTTGTAGGTCTGAAATCCTTTGAACATGATGATTATCAAGGGTTTAGTTTGTACTTTACATCTCAGCAAGGGTTATCACAATACTAAGTTCATGGAATGAAACTGCGCATTGTGTCAGCGTTATTGCTTATGGCTTTTTCTGCGTCTTTTGCTCAGGATGTTTCTCGTCCCCTGATCATGGTGCATTACATGCCATGGTTTCAAACAAAAGCCGTACACGGATACTGGGGATGGCATTGGACGATGGATCATTATAACCCTGACGTTATCGGGCAAACCGGCGAACGGGCGATCGCCTCGCACTACTACCCGCTTACTGGACCGTATGATTCGGATGATAAAAACATTCTGGAATATCAATCCTTACTGATGAAAATTGCAGGGATCGACGGCGCGCTCGTCGATTGGTACGGTATGGACAGCTACTTGGATTACGGAGTTCTCAATGCGAGTACGCAGAACCTCTTTGCCGAACTTCAGCGCGCACAGCTCCTCTTCGGCATCGTCTATGAAGATCAATCGGTCAAACATATCGTTGACGGCGGATATATAACGCAGGCGAATGCACTTGCCTATGCAAAAGGGGTGATGAACTACTTGCAGAACAATTGGTTGGGCCAGGCTTCCTACGTACGGCTCAACGATCATCCTCTCATCCTCACATTCGGCCCGCAGTATTTTGTGAACAGCTCCGATTGGGATACGCTCTTTTCCATCCTGCGCACGACTCCTCTTTTTTTTACTCTCGATAACCGCTTATCGCCCGTCGCTGTTGGTGCGTTTCCGTGGCCGCCGATGTGGATGTCCAACACGTCGGGGATCCTGACGCAAGACATCCTCAACAGTTATCTTGCGCAGTATTACTCGCAAGCCGCGGGGTGGCCGTACCTGGTGACGAGCGCCTTTCCCGGATTTTATGATATCTATCAGGAGGCGGGGGTTGGTCCAAGCTACGGTTATCTGGATCGTGACAGCGGATTTACGTTCACTTCTACACTGCAGCAGGCGTTGGTTCATCATCCGAACGTGATTCAGATCGCGACTTGGAATGATTACGGAGAAGGCACAATCATCGAACCGACGGAAGAATTCGGGTATCAATACCTTGAGATCATTCAAGCGATGAGAGACTCATTGGATGCAGCATTTCAGTTTCAACTTGCTGATCTGCAATTGCCGCTGCGCATCTACAACGCGCGAGTTCAATTTTCGGGGAATAGTGCGGTGAATTCAGCGCTCGACAGGATTTTCGACCTTCTCCTTGTATCACAGCGCATGTCAGCTCTCCAGCTCATGGACAGCTTGTCGGCCGCGACCAGGGCCGGTCAGGAGGTTGTTAACGCGCCCGCCGCATTTGTCCTTCGACAGAATTACCCCAACCCATTTAACCCGAGCACGGTTATTGGTTATCAATTG
>CAYTOA010000014.1:3662-32132 GCA_964439265.1 uncultured Chitinophagaceae bacterium | reverse complement strand
TCGACAGAATTACCCCAACCCATTTAACCCGAGCACGGTTATTGGTTATCAATTGCCGAAGGAAACACATGTCTCACTCACGATCTTCAATACACTCGGAGAGCGCGTGGCAACGCTTGTTGATGAGAGGAAAAACGCCGGTACATACCAGGTAGAGTGGAGGCCTCGAGTGTCAAGCGGAATGTATTACTTCCGTCTGCAAGCAGGGGAATTTGTAGAGACAAAAAAGCTCGTCTATATCAAATAGATCGAGCTTTTGGTATTAACAGAATAGTAATCTTTGCCCCAGATATCCTCTTACCTATCTCGTCAGAAAATCTGCGGCAGCTTTCTCAGGAAACGAACTCATCATTCAACGATGCCTGAAACCGCCGCCCCAGCCGCCGTGATATCCGTAGCCGCCGAAGCGCATTCCACGGTACCCATACACAGGCCGAGAATAACTGTATCCGAAGTACAACGACGGGTTGTACCAGTACGGATCATATCCGCCGTACCAATAATATGGGGGATAGTAATAATTTCCGTCTTGTACGTAACGGTCGCCGTTAGAAGTAGGCTCATTTGAAATGAGCATCGCATTAATGACTCTTTCGTTCACCCCGGCATTTTTCAGTTCCAGAACATCCTGAGTACTCAGCTGGAACCATGAGTGAGACGTTGCCAGCATCGTAATGATGAGACTGTCGCTGACGCCGGCCTTTGTCAGTGAGATCACATCCTGTTTCTTCATCATCGATAGAGTGTCCGATGCGGGGATGCGTCCATGGTGATATTGTGCGTACCGCTGAGACGTGCACCCTGCGATAGTCAAAAACACAGCAAGGATAACTGCAAAACTTATTGTCGGCCTCATGGTTTCCATGCTCCTTTCAATTGTAAACGTTACGTCGTTTCTTATTTATTGGACACAGTACGCCTCAATTAGCTTAACCTCGGACAGCACCCGGGTAGTGCTCAGATTTGGCAAGATGTCCGTCATCTCTCACAACAAGCTCAAACGTGAACGCTACCGTTGCTCGCTAATGCTTGACATTGATTTGAAAGAACGGTAAGATTTGTAAAGAGGCAGTTGGAGAGAGCAATGGTTTCGAACCGACGAGAGAATTCGCGGTCTTGTTGATTGAGGCTATTGTTGTAGGGAAACACTCTCGTACATACGGCTCAAAGCAGATTCCAACGAAAAGCTCCAAGAGGTTCTTTTACGAGAACCATATGCGCTCGTAACGTACAACATCGTAAATAATCGAACAGCCAAATTTCATTCACTTAAGCGACATTCCGATGAAGAAATTGCTTCTCCTTTATTTTAGCTTCGCATCCTTTTCCTACTCCCAATCGGTTTTTCCTGTAAAAGATGACAACGGTGAGGCAAGGAGCCGGACGTACCATGTCATCCATTACAGGATCGAGGCATCGTTCGATGAGCCGAAAAAAATGGTTATAGGAAAGGTGACGACAACGCTGGTTCCGTTTACTTCCGAATTCACGACGCTGGAGTTCGATGCTGAGAACATGAATTTCACGAAAGTGTCGCTCGGAGGATCGCCCCTTTTGTTCGACTCACTGGCGAAAACCGTCCGCATCCATCTGAATAAGACATACTCGTACCGCGATACATTGACCGTGTCGATCGAATATCGGTGTGTTCCCCACAAAGGATTGTATTTTATCCAGCCGGATTCGGCGTATCCCGACAAGCCGTGGGAGATCTGGTCCCAGGGAGAAGATATGGATAATCATTTCTGGTTTCCGTGCTGGGATTTTCCAAACGACAAGGCGACGTCTGAAGTTATCGCAACGGTAAAAAGCTCGTATACAGTACTTTCGAACGGCAAGCTTGTCAGCATGAAAGAAGACAAGAAGGCGGGGACAAAGACCTTTTATTGGAAAGAAGACAAGCCCATCGCCTCGTATCTGATCATGGTGGCGGCCGGAGACTATGCCATTATCAACGACGACGCGGACGGAATACCGATCCAATATTACGTGTACAAGAACCAGGTGGACGATGCGAAAGTATGCCTGTCCCACACGCCGTTGATGATGAAGTTCTTTAACGAGAAGATCGGTTACAAATACGCATGGGAAAAGTACGCCCAGATAACGATCGCAGACTTCATGTTCGGCGGTATGGAAAATGCATCCGCAACAACAATGCTCGACAAGATCCTGGTGTTCGATGCGCGATCGCGGGTCGATCAGTCAGCGGTCAGCCTTATCGCGCACGAATTCGCCCATCAATGGTGGGGAGACGTGGTTACGTGCAAAGATTGGCGCCATATCTGGCTGAACGAAAGTTTCGCAAGCTATTTCGACCCTCTTTATATAGAGCATGCCTTCGGAGAAGATGAGTTCGTCAACGACATGTACGGTTCGCAGCAGGCCGGTCTCCGCACGGACAGGATTCTCGGGAGAAAGCCGATCGTCAGCGTCGGTTCCTACACGGCAAACGTTTATCCGCGGGGCGCATCCGTTCTGCATATGCTCCGATTTGTGCTGGGCGACGAACTGTTCTGGCGCGCGATACGGCATTACATCGCCAAATATCAGTTTACGTCGGTTGAAACAAACGATTTGAAGATCGCTGTGGAAGAAGCGACGGGCCAAAATCTTTACTGGTTCTTCGACCAATGGGTGTACAAAGCTGGACATCCCGTCTTCAGCGTTGCCTATTCGTATAACGATTCCGCACGGTCGCTCAGCCTTAATGTTAAACAAACCCAGAGCATGGACAGCCTGACTGGAGTTTTCCGTACGCCAGTCGACATAGAGATTGTTACGGCAAACGGAAGCGCCACGCATCGCATTAATATCGTCAATGACGATTCGACGTATACGTTTCCATCCGATGGAAAGCCGAAGCTTGTTCTGTTCGATAAAAATGATTGGATACTCAAGGAGGTGAGTTACACCGGTCGTTCCATGGATGAATGGAAATACCAGGCGGAATTTGGAAGCGATGTCGCTGCGCGCAGGACCGCCGTAGAGCATATTGCTAAGAGCGACACCGCGGGGGAAGCGATTCCTCTGCTCGCGAAGATCTTGCACGATGATCCGTTCTGGGGAGTGAGACTGTCTGCCGCGAACGGGCTTGGAATGATTTCCGGCATCACGTTGGAAAAGACCAATGCATTGATCTCTGCACTCTCGGATAAAAAATCCCAGGTTCGTTCTTCGGCGGCGGCGCAGCTGGGTAATATTAAAACGGCAAGCGTGTCCGAGGCGCTCCACCATGCGCTGGATGACTCAAGCTATACTGTCGAAGCAAATTCCGTGATCGCGCTTTCGAAGGTCGATTCGGCGAAGTCTTTGCCTATTATCCTCTCTCGCCTGGAAGTGCAGTCGTACGGAAACCAGGTTGCGAACGCGGCGCTGAATGCTCTCGCACGGATTGATTCTGCCGAGGCGGTGAGGGTTGCATTGCGCAAGGTGAAATACGGCGCAACTGCGGAGGGGCGAAGTACAGCGTTGAATGTTTTGAAGCAATACGGCCGGCTTCGAGAAGATGTGAAGGCCGCATGCGAGCAGCTCCTCGGCGACAAATCGAGGCAGTTGAGGCAGAGTGCTGCCGATTTTCTTGGGGATGTGGGGACGGAGTTGCAGCTTCCCGAATTGGAAAAACTGGCGAACAACAAGGACGATGATGCCAGTAGCGCCGCCGAAAAAGCGATAAAGCAAATAAAAGAGAGAGCTGCAAAATGAATATCATGGCGGCTTATTTTTCGCTCCTCTCCGGCCCGGAATTTCCATGGATCGGTTCTCCGGAGACCGCTGCTCTTATCCGCTCGACGGTTTTCGAAGCCTCCTTGAGAGTGAAAAAGTTTCGAATCGCCCCTCCGACACTTTCAGATTAACAAGCAAAAGATACATCCTTTGATGTGCCTGCGTCCCAACTCCGCCCGCTTGTCAGTGCGGCATTTCACAGCATGAAAATATCCCATCCGTGGATCGATGGCCGCAAGGAAAACGTGACGGAGTTATTGATAGCCGTTATCTAATCCGAGTTTGCCGTCCGACAATTCTTTATAAAAAAATCTCTTGACATTAGGCAGGCTTTTCTTTAATATCGAAGCGGTTCGATATTATATTCCCTCACATGTAAAAAATTGCTCAAATAACTCCATTTTTACCAGTTTTTAACTTAAGCGCTCTACTACGTTATGCGGCATAAGCCCACTATTCGCGATGTAGCCAAGAAAGCAGGATTATCGCTTTCTACGGTCTCGTTGGTTCTGAATAAGAAGGGGTACGTAAGCGAGCTGACGAAGCAAAAAGTCCTCGGCATCATTAAAGAGCTGGACTATCATCCCCAGCCGAGCGCTCGGGGACTCGCATCAAACTTGAGCGGTAATATTGGTTTCATCCTCACCGACGAACACTTCTCCCAGTCGGAACCCTTCTACACAAGAATATTCCTCGGCAGCGAGCTCGAAGCGCGGAAACATAATTACTACATCCTCCTGACCACAGTCGGCAAGTCGATCAAACAATCCGATGGAATACCTCGTTTCTTATTCGATAACAATGTCGATGGAATCATCATCGCCGGGAAAATCGGAACCTCGTGGATCGAATACATCAGCAAGAAGAACATCCCTTTGCTTCTCATCGATTACGTCGCCCCGCACATCTCCAGCATCAACATAGACAATAAGGCCGGCGCAGATCTCGTGATGCAGCATTTGCTCCGCGGGGGACATACCAGGATCGGATTTGTCGGGGGCGACATCAAGCATCCCAGCGTACAGGAACGATACGTACAGTATCGGAACATGCTCCTCAACGCCGGTATTATTCCGCATAAGCAGTGGGAGAGCATTGCTCAAGCGAACACGACAATGGTCGACGGATATGAAGCGACAAAGAAGATCTACTCCCATAACGAAAATAGACCGACAGCGATCTTTGCCGCGAACGATGCGATGGGAATCGGCTGCATGAGGTACTTGGCGGAAAAAGGAATAAAGGTGCCGAAGGATGTCGCCGTTGTCGGCTTTGACAACGTTGAAGCAGGACTTCATGCGGATCCTCCGCTGACAACCGTGAATGTCCACCGCGAAGAAATGGGCGGCCTTGCCGTGCGGAGAATGGTGGAAATGATAAAAGATAAAACTGTTGTGGTAACGAAAACTGTGACGCCGGTTGAACTTGTTCTCCGTGAATCGTGCGGCATCGGGCTTGATTGATGCGCGTGGAATATCTTCTAGAATATGATTATGTAAAATTTCCTTTTATGAGCCGGCGAACTGACACTGCGTTATTTGTTTGTGCATTTTTTTCACCGCAAGTTGATTTCATCGTTTCTTGATTCAGCTGTATCGATTGTTGTCATAATTCATTCTGTTTGCTACTTATTAATTAACAAGGAGGTATATATGAATCTGCGAAAGACAATGTTCTTGGTAGTCGCAGCGGTCATGCTTTTCAGCATGCAGGCGGCATCGCAGTCATCTGACATTTACAGCATCGGCGGATTTGAAGGGACCCTTCCTTCGTTCTGGAATATCGGGAACCAGCCGACGAATTCAACACTGACATGGGCAACGGATCAGTCGCGATCGCTGGGACACTCGCTGAAGATCACGAAGACAGCGACGAGCGATACGGCAGCCTGGGTTTCGAGCAACATGTGCGATATCTGGTCGCCGACAGTTCCGCCGAACGTAGACATTCTTCTTGGCGCATACGTGAAGACCTCGGGAGTCAATGTGAGCCCGTCGACGGATGACCAGAAATGGTATATCGCCTATTCGTTCTATGATAGCGCGCAAACATTGATCGGCGTGGTAAAACTGCCGATCAGCCAGACGACTGCGACAAGCAGCGGCTGGATCGCCGATACGAACGGTTTGGGAACGGCGAGTCTTCCCCGCGCAGCCTGGACCTTGATCATCTCGTTTGTCGCAGGAAAGAACGCGACAGGCACGGTATGGGCAGATGATTTCCTGTTTACAGGACGAACGACCTGGGGTGGACAGGATTGGAATACAGCAGTAGGAGTGCCGACGGGATGGTATTATTGGCTGCCGCCCAACGGAGGAAACGATGCGTTGATATCGAACGGATTTGAGAACACGATGGTGACGACTGCAGCATCGCACTCGGGAACACATTCCCTTATGTTCAACATGCCGGCCGGGCGAACAGCTCATGACGGTTTTGTTGGAACAAAACTGATCCCGTTTGCTAATCTCGACGCAGGCACGCTAAACGCCGGCGATAGCGTCCGAATTAGCGTGTGGGTGAAGGCAAGCGGTTTAGTGCCCGACTCTGCCGCAGCAAACCCCGGAACATGGGCGGTCGGTATTACGCCGCAGTGGGCAGCAAAATACGGCAACAACGACGGATATAACACACAGGGCGGAGACTATACATTCACGTTCCCCCATGTGACCTCGTTCGACTGGACGGAATATTCAGTGAACGTTGCAGTTCCTGCTGGTGTCAATGCACTGGAAACTCGATTGCATGTCTATTCGACCTTTGTCGGAACGGTGTACTTCGATGATTTATCGATCACGAAGATCGATGTTCCGCAGCTTAGTGACATCGGCGGATTCGAAGGGACCCTTCCTTCATTCTGGAATATCGGGAACCAGCCGACCAATTCAACACTGACGTGGGCAACGGATCAATCGCGATCGCTGGGACACTCGCTGAAGATCACGAAGACAGCGACGAGCGATACGGCAGCCTGGGTTTCGAGCAACATGTGCGATATCTGGTCGCCGACAGTTCCGCCGAACGTAGACATTCTACTTGGTGCATACGTGAAGACCTCCGGAGTGAACACGAACCCGACGGCCGATTCTTTGAAGTGGTATATTGCCTATTCGTTCTATGATAGTGCGGAAACATTGATCGGTACGGTTAAGCTGCCGATCAGCCAGACGACCGCAACAAGCAGCGGCTGGATCGCCGATACCAACGCTTTGGGAACGGCGAGTCTTCCCCGCGCAGCATGGAAATTGATCATCTCGTTTGTCGCAGGAAAGAATGCGACAGGTACGGTATGGGCAGATGATTTCCTCTTTACAGGACGAACGACCTGGGGCGGACAGGATTGGAATACATCGGTCGGAGTGCCAACAGGATGGTACTACTGGCTGCCGCCCAACGGAGGAAACGATGCGTTGATATCGAACGGATTTGAGAACACGATGGTGACGACTGCAGCATCGCACTCGGGAACACATTCCCTTATGTTCAACATGCCGGCCGGGCGAACAGCTCATGACGGTTTTGTTGGAACAAAACTGATCCCGTTTGCTAATCTCGACGCAGGCACGCTAAACGCCGGCGATAGCGTCCGAATTAGCGTGTGGGTGAAGGCAAGCGGTTTAGTGCCCGACTCTGCCGCAGCAAACCCCGGAACATGGGCGGTCGGTATTACGCCGCAGTGGGCAGCAAAATACGGCAACAACGACGGATATAACACACAGGGCGGAGACTATACATTCACGTTCCCCCATGTGACCTCGTTCGACTGGACTCAGTATTCGCAGGACCTTTTGGTTCCGGCTGGCGTCGTCGCATTGGAAACGCGGTTACACGTCTACTCGACATTTGTCGGAACGGTATATTTCGACGACCTGGATGTCCAGAAGATCAGTACGACAACGGGAGTCAAGAGCGTGAGCGGCAACGCCCCGCATTCTTTTGAACTTTCGAACAATTATCCGAATCCGTTCAATCCTTCAACAAAAATCAACTTCGGTATACCGAAGGATGGAATGGTGTCGCTGGTCGTCTATAACGTTCTTGGTCAGAGAGTCCGGACATTGGCGGATGCGCCGATGGCTGCAGGACAGTATTCTATTACCTGGGATGGTCGTAACGATGCAGGTTCAACCCTGAGCAGTGGAGTCTATTTCTACCGACTCCAGGCCGGTGCAACGGCAATTGTTAAGAAAATGCTTCTCCTGAAGTAAGATCCACAGGGCGGGGTATTTGTGAAAATCCCCCGCTCTCTATTTTTCATTCGAGGAATGAATTAGGTACAAACCGACTCCATCGGAGAACAATGAAATCAGTCATTGCTGCCGCCTTCCTTCTGATACTCTTCATGCCTGCCGCCTACGGAGGCACTACCGGCAAGATTTCCGGGAAGGTTATCGACGCCCAAACGAAGGAACTTCCGATCGGCGTCAACGTAGTCATCATCGGGACGACCCTCGGAGCTTCGACTGATCTGAACGGAGAATATTTTATTATCAATATCCCTCCGGGGACGTATCAGCTGCGTGCGTCAGCCGTCGGTTACGCGCCGCAAACCATCACTAATGTTACCGTCTCTGCAGACCGCACTACCCAGATCACATTTAATCTCGTGCCGCAAGGTGTTGAACTGGCCGGGGTAGATGTCGTTGCTTCCCGCCCCATCGTACAAAAAGATCTAACTTCGACAACGGCAACCGTTACGAGCGACCAAATTTCAGCGCTTCCGATCGAGGACGTAGCTTCGGCCGTCAACCTTCAGGCCGGCGTTGTCGACGGACATTTCCGCGGCGGCCGAAGCAATGAAGTGAAATACCTGGTCGACGGTATGTCGGTCAATGACGTCTTTTCAGGAGATTTTGAACTTGAATCCGAGATCAATGCCGTACAGGAAATTCAAGTACTGAGCGGAACGTTCAACGCAGAGTACGGGGAAGCGCTTTCGGGAGTTGTTAACGAAGTGACCAAGACCGCCCACGATAATTACTCAGGCAATTTTTCTGCGTATACCGGCGACTACCTCAGCACGCGAAAAGGCCTGTTCCAAAACATCAACCACATTTCCCCCTCCGACCTCCAGGACTACGAAGGTTTGCTTAGCGGCCCGATACCGGGAACGGAAAAGTTCATGAAATTCGTCCTTTCCGGCCGTTACTATTATAATGACGGTTACCTTTACGGCAAGAGAGTGTTCAATCCGAAAGATTCTTCAAACTTTTCCGCGAACGACCCGTCACAGTGGCATATTGGCGCAACGGGCGATGGAAAGTATGTCCCGATGAATTACCAGGAACGATTCAGTATGCAGGGGAAGCTCTCGTTTGACATCGGCGGTTCGAAAGCATTGACCCTTCAAGGAATCTATCTGGACAGCAAGTTTAACGACTATGACCACCAGTTTGTTCTTGATCCCGACGGCAACTATACTCAGTTCCAGAAGAGCCTCCTTCTCATTGCAAGCTATACGCTTGTCTTCAACAATTCATCGTTCATGGATTTCAATGCGTCTGGATTCGACTCAGAGTACAAAGAGTATGTCTATCAAAATCCGCTCGATACAAATTATGTAAATCCGGTCCGGCTGCAGGATGCCGGGGCCAACGCGTTCCTCACAGGCGGGACACAAAATTGGCATTTCTACCATCACACGAACACATACACCGGCAAGATGGACTTCACTTCTCAGCTCACGAACGTTCATCAGATAAAGGCGGGCGTCGAAGGTGATTTGCATTTCCTGAATTACAGGGATTACCAGGTGCACGTCGACGCTTCGAGCGGATTCGTGCCAGCACTGCCGACTCCCGGCTCTTTCGATTTCAACACGTACGACAACGCACCGTACCAACTGGCGGCGTACATTCAGGATAAAATCGAATTATCGTACCTCGTGGTCAACATAGGACTGCGTTTTGACTATTTTGAACCCGACGGATCTGGGTTAAAGAACCCTAACAATATCGCGGAACTGGACGTGCTCCAGTCGCCGTTCCCAGACTCACTTGTATCCAAGGCGTCGCCAAAATATCAGGTTAGTCCTCGCATAGGCATTTCGTATCCTATCACCGACCAGGGAGCCGTGCATATTTCGTACGGGCATTTCTTTCAGATGCCTCCATTCGAAGACTTATACAAAAATCCAAACTTCCGCATTCCGCTCACTGGGAATTATCCCGACTTTATCGGAAATATCATCGGCAATGCAAACCTGCAGCCGCAGCGCACGACGATGTATGAGATCGGATTGCAGCAAGAGCTTGCTTCGAACCTCGGCCTTACGGTCACCGGGTATTACAAAGACATTCGAAACCTCCTCGGCCTCCAGCTTTTCCTCAAGAACAATTTTGTGAAGTTCGGCGAGTACGTGAACGTCGATTATGGTGCAGTACAAGGTTTCACGATCTCACTGGACAGGCGTTTGACGAACGGCCTCGGCGCGAATCTTGACTACACGTATCAGGTTGCCAAGGGAAATACTTCTGACCCCGAAGATGATTTCAACAAGGCGACGGCGAATCCTCCCATCGCGATCAATCAAGAGCTCGTTCCGTTGAATTGGGATCGGCGCCATTCTCTCAACCTCACGATTACGGCAGGAGACTCGAAGAGCCTGCTTGCCAGTTTCATCGTGCGGCTCGGTTCCGGCCTCCCGTACACGCCCGCACTGCAGAACCAGCGGACCGGTCTGGAGAACAGCGGCAACAGGCCGATGTTTTTCAACACCGATATGTATATTACGCAGTATTTTGACTTGTTCAATCTACCGCTTTCTGTGTTCCTGAAAATTTACAACGTCTTCGATACCGCGAACGAGGACAATGTGTACAACGATACCGGGCGAGCAGGCTATACGCTGGCATTAACGCAGGCCGAGCAGGTTGCCGGACCCGTGCGGGGCGCCAATACCCTGCAGCAATACTTCTCGCGCCCGGATTTCTATTCGGCACCGCGCGAAGTTGAAATCGGTATGTCCTTAATATTTTAACTTTATGAACCACTCTGATCGCACCAAAGGCAGGGAAAGAACTCTTTTGAACAAACTGTTTACCACGGCGCTGTTATTCGGCGTACTGCACTTGCAGGCGTCTGCCCAGCAGATTTTCGACGGGAGCAAAGGAAATCATAATTGGACAAAGCTGGGGCTCATGGACGGCAACCTTGTCGAGACCTGTTTTTATAATTTTGGCGAGATAGGCGATTGGAAGAACGAACAAATCCTCAGCGGCGTCTGGCCGAAAGGTACGACGCACACATATATAGATGGCATTGCGGTGATCGTTCAGGCAGAAGCGAAAGACTCGAGCGGAAACATCATCCATCCGCTTGAAACGAACTACTACGAATATACCCGCTACAACGTATCGACCGGAGTTACCTACGGCTGGTGGCCGCTTCCAGATTATGCAAACGTCTATCAATCAAGTCCCGCTCGGAGCGACGACCCGACGACATGGCCCGCCCATTGGCCCGACCGTCCCAGCACGTGGGATGGCAGATGGAACGGCTTTTTTGGAAACGGAGTACTGAACGCTGACCTCGAAACATATTTTGTAATGGACGATAACGAGGACCGGCAGTACATTCTCAGCAACCACTTCCATCCCGACGCTGCTGACGCAACACGCGGCGGATTGGGAATGCAGGTTCACGCGCGCGGATTCCAATGGTCCCAAGTGCTCGCCGAAGATGTCATCTTCTGGCTGTACGATATTACCAATGTGGGGACAACCGATTACCCGAAGACTCTTTTTGCGCAGTATGTCGATTGGGGAATCGGCGGCCCCGGCAACGATTCGAATAACGCCGGCGATTACGACCTTGGTCTGAACCTCTCCTACGCCTGGTGCACCCAGCCTTTGGGGAGCCCGGGAAACTGGAGCCCTATCGGTTATGCTGGATATGCATTTCTTGAGAGCCCCGGCATCTCCGACGATCACATCGATAACGATCACGATGGTCTCACGGATGAACGGCGGGATAACGTGGCGAAGACATTCATCACCAATGTCAACCAGGATCCCTTCATCGTTAATGTCCAGCAAGATACAGTCGCCTTTCATAAATTCTACGGCTATTCATGGGGGCATAATGGCGGGCATTGGGACGCAGATGAAAATCAGAATTGGGTGTCCTATACGGACCTGAACAATAATGGAAAATGGGATCCGGGCGAACCATTAAACGATGACGTCGGTACCGACGGGCTTGGACCGTTGGATGAAGGCTATCCCGGGCCCGATCCGGACGGAACGGAGGGAAACGGAAAGCCGGATCAGGGCGAACCGCATTTTGGCGTTCTCGACAAAGATGAATCAGATCAAATTGGATTGACGGGCTTCATTATCGCGGCGGTCCATACGTACGACTTGAACAACGACGAGAGGAATTGGGCGGCCTTTTCTTCCTTGCCGCAGCCGCACGGACAATCGCTCGTCGGCGTTAATCTCGGGAACGATTTCTCGAGTTATTTCTTTCATCTGAACGGTCGGACGACATACGGTGCCGCAACGGGCACGAATCAGCAAACAGGGGAAACAGAACGCTTCTCGATGGCTCTGATTTTCGGCTTGAACGCCCCCGATTTATTCCTGAGAAAAAAGACCGTTCAATCGATCTATAATGCAAACTACCAGTTTGCAAAACCTCCCGACAAACCGACGATCAAAGCCGTTGCCGGAGATCACAAGGTGACACTCTACTGGGACAATCGCTCCGAGCTGACGTTCGACGCCTTCTATCAAAGATACAGTTTCGAAGGATATCGTGTCTATCGGAGTACCGAACCAAACTTTGTGGAAGACAAAACCGTCACCGATGCGAATGGACAGCCGACATATCGTATCCCCATTGCGCAGTATGACCTCGTCGACGAATTCTCCGGCTTGGCACCCATCGGCATCAACGGAGCGTACTTTTATCTCGGCAGCAATTCCGGCTTGCAGCACTCTTTTGTCGATTCAACGGTGCAGAACGGGCAGACGTACTATTACGCAGTGACCGCGTACGACGCAGGTTTTACCACCACGACTATTACGGGGGAGTTGGTCGGTATTCCCCCTTCGGAGACAACGAGCACTATAAAAGTAGACATCAACGGCATTGCGAAAACGGATATCAACACTGCGGTGGTGACGCCGCACGCTCCGGCTGCCGGCTATGTTGCGCCGAACATAAAAGTGAACACGGCCACCGGGCCTGGTACCGGTTCCCTTTCGGTGAGCATTCTCGACCCGGATTCGATTCGCAACAATCATACATACAGACTCGAGTTTGTTGATTCCTCGGCATTTCACGATAATCCTCATCCGTGGTACCAGTTGATCGATAAGACTTCGTTAGATACCGCGATCAAACTGACACAATTGCAAACGACGCTGCAGCAATCGCCAATCGTCCACGGCTTTGATCTAAACATTGTCAATAGTCAAGACGTTG
The DNA here is from genome assembly GCA_964439265.1 of uncultured Chitinophagaceae bacterium. Taxonomy (GTDB): domain Bacteria; phylum Bacteroidota; class Ignavibacteria; order UBA10030; family UBA8401; genus JAGVPT01. Next base: position 18,977 of record CAYTOA010000014.1, on the reverse strand, counting down.
TGATCGATCCTGCGAACACGAAGTGGGAGCAGGGAAACAGCAACTTTGTTGTGCTGGTTGGATTCAACTCGAGCAGTTACCCCGCGTATGCGGTGAGCCGGATCGACTATCCTGCCGATTTTGAGGTAACGTTTACCAAAAAAAGTCAAGGAGATATTTCGTTCCCGTCCGGCCCCTTCAGCGGTCCACATCCATCCAATATCATCATTAAGAACCTGACAGAGCACATCGATCACGTGCAGTTCATTTTCCAGGATGTTAACAATAACCAGGTGTTCGATGCCGGAGATGCGATTTTCATAGTGTGCGGCGATTCGGCGGGCAAGCCTGGATTAGATTTTCCCAGCTCGAGAAAAACGTGGTCGATGACGTTGGTTATGGATACGACGATTGCTGCATCGAAACAACAAGCGCCGCAGCCGGGTGACGTCTATCGGATTTCTACATTGAAACCATTCCGGACGGGAGAATATTTTGAGTTCACCGCAACCTCGCCGTCGTTGAATGTGCAGCAAGCCAAATATGACATCAAAAAAGTTGCCGTTGTGCCCAACCCGTACGTCGGCGCAGACTCGTGGGAGCCGGCAACGACATCCGTTGGGCGGGGAAATAGATTGATCTATTTTATCCATCTGCCGAGCAAGTGCACGATCCGCATCTATACGATGAGCGCACAGCTTGTTCAAACGCTCTACCACGACAGCAACATTGATAACGGCCAGGAACCATGGAATCTTGTCTCGCGCGACGGAATGAACATCGCCTACGGCATTTACGTTTTCCATATTGATGCACCCGGTGTCGGGTCGTTCATCGGCAAATTTGCTATTATGAAATAATGAAGCCGGAGCTTATATTGAAGAAGAAATGCTTGCGGATCATACTTGCGGGTGCATTGGTCCCGGTCGCGATGTTTGCGCAGGGGGCTAATGATGTCTCGAAGACGGGAACCACCGCGGCAACATTCCTGGAAATCTCGGTCGGCGCGCCTGCGATCGGGATGGGCGGAGCGTTTGTGAGTCTCGCGAACGATCCCACTGCGCTGTACTGGAATCCCGCAGGCATCGCTACGATAACGACTACCGACGCAATACTCTCACACACCGATTGGATCGCCGATACGAAATTCGATTTCGCCGGCCTCGCGCTTCCTCTGGGCAGTTTTGGAACGCTCGGGTTCAGCCTTACCTCTCTCACCATGGCAGACATGGCGGTGAGGACCGTGGAAATGCCGGAAGGCACGGGCGAATACTTCAGCGCCAGCGATCTCGCGGCGGGTCTTTCCTATGCCCGCCCGCTGACAGATCGTTTCTCGATCGGGTTTACCGCAAAGTTCATCCAGGAAGCGATTTGGCATGAAACAGCCGACGCATTTGCAATCGACGTAGGAACAATATTCAAGACGGACCTTTTTGGCGGGATGGTCATCGGAGCGTCCCTCTCGAATTTCGGAACACCGATGACGCTGGCGGGGAGCGATACACGCGAGTTTCTTCGGATCGACCCGACGAAGCAGGGATCTAATGACCAGATCCCGGCCGACATAGAGATGGATTCATGGGACCTGCCGCTAAGGTTTCAGATCGGCTTCTCAACAAATGTCATTGAAAACGATGTGTATCGCTGGACCGTCGCCTTCGATGCAATACATCCGAACGACAACTATGAGAGCGTAAACGTGGGAACCGAGCTGGCCATTCGCGATTTTATCTATCTCCGCGGAGGATTCCAATCTCTCTTCCTGAGCGACAGCGAAGGAGGGCTCTCACTCGGCATCGGCGTTACCTCCAGCCTGATCTCAAGCAGCTCGACGGTGAAGTTCGATTACGCTTATCGGGATTACGGAAGGCTTGAAGGCGTGCATTCATTTTCCGTCGCTATCCGATTCTAGCAGGATGATGAAAAGGTCCATACGGCTTGCCACTCCCAAAGGGATGCCGTTGGCAGAAGACACAACGTCACTAAGAAATGAAAGTGATAAACTATTGTCGCCGATATCATCACCGGTTGAGATAGCGATTTACTTAAAATTATTTCGTGTCTTCGTGACTTAGTGGCTCATAAAAGTGTATTTCAGCAACCTGCTAGGTGTGAATTGTGAACCCCAGAAGTTTTGGACGAAGTTGGCTCATCGGAGCGCTGATAAGTTTGCTGCAAGGCCTCGCTTCGCCTTTCATCTTCGCTCAATACACCCCGGACGTGCCGTCGAATTCCCTCCTGGACGATCCTAAATTCAGTTCCATCATCCTTGCCAAGGTCGGCCCCTGGAATGTTACGGCCCAGGAGTTCATGCTAAGCTATGAGTACGGCCCTGCTTTTACGAAACGCGAATCTGACTCGAAGAAACATTACCTCACGTACATGATCTACGAAAAACTTCTCGCGCTGGACGGGTACGATCGCGGACTGCAATCCTCATCCATGGTAAAGGAAGTGCTCAATGATGTGGAAGCCGACCTTGCTACCGAAGAGCTCTACAAAGACGATGTTCTCGATTCTGTCCGCATCTCCGACAAAGAAATAGAGCGCGGTGTCTCCGGGGAGAATATCCAGCTCGGCCTGAAATGGTTCTTCTCGCCGGTACAAAACGATATATTTCGCGACGCAAAGCTGCTGCGAAACGGTGCCTCGTTCGATTCGTTATTCTCCGCGCGATACCCGGATTCTGCTTCGGCGGATAATCGTTCGATGCAGACGACGCGTTTCAAATTGGAAATGAAGAATGGAGCCCTCGCAGCGGCCGTCGAATCGCTGACTGCCGGAACGGTGACGCCGCCGATTCATGCTCCCGACGGCTGGTATCTCGTAAAGATCGCCGACGTATGGAAAAACCCGATCATCACCGAATCCGAAAACTCAAAGCTCCACGAGGACGTCCGCCGGGCGCTGCTGCAGCACCGGTCAGATTCGTTGTCGGACGAGTACGTTCATCGGATGCTGCTTGCTCAAGATCCTGTCATCGATAAAGAATCGTTTGAACTGCTGCAGGCGCATCTCGGCAGGAAGTTCCTCTCCGCCGAAAAATATTCTGCGTGGGAGATGGAAAAGAAGCTTCGGTCGCACGCGCGCCCCCCGAATCTCGATTCAATCGACGTCGAAAGGTCCGATGTTCTGGTAAGGATGAAGAAGGCGAAGTATCTATTTGGTGATTTTTTGGATTGGGAAAAGACAAGAGATCCCTACATCCGTCTTGATACGAAATCTCCGCGTGCGTATTATGCTTCAGTAGAACAACTTGTCTGGCGCATGGTCCGCGACAGAATGTTGACGGCGGAAGCATACCGGAGAGGCCTGCAGAAAAGAGAGAGTGTTGTGAAGCAGACACAGTGGTGGGAGGAGAAACTGGTGTACCGCGCGGCGAAACTTGAGATCGAGAATAGCATAACGCAGAACGACAACACGCTGCAGAGTTATTATGCTTCTCACGCAATGGATTACCGGAACGATAAAGGCGACGTCCGCCCGTTTGTGGAGGTTAAAGACGACGTCCGCCGCGACGAGTTCATGTACCAATCGACGAGCAGGATGCTCCATCAAATTCTGAAACTCAAGCAGAAGTTTGCGGTAAAAGTGAACGACGAGACGCTCAAGAAGCTTTATGTTGACGTTGAGAACTCGCCGAAAGCAATAGACGTGTACACGGTGAAAAAAGGGGGGATCTTTCCCCACACCGCCTTTCCTTCCATTGACTATGAATGGCAGACGTGGGATTGAGCGCCGATGATCACACTTTTTCGAAAGAGTACTATTGGACTTCTTCTGCTGGTCTGTCTGTCGGCGTGTTCAGAGCGCCGCGACTCTTCGGCGCCTCATGACGCTGCCGCTATCACTCTCACCTACTGGCCGGCGCCGAACCCGGAAGAAATTCAGCTTGCCGACAGCATCGTAAAAATGTGGAACCGCATGCACCCTCTCATCCAGGTGCGCATGCAGCCGATTCCCGTCAGCCAATCGACCGAAGAAGTTCTTCTCGCCGCGATTGCAGGGAAAACCACGCCCGACGTCTGCTCGAATATCAATCCGGTTGCTTTGCGAGAATACACGCAGGCAGGCGGTTTGGTGGCGCTCGATAAATTTTCCGATTTCGATTCGATTGCGGCAGCGCGGATCCCGAAGGACCTCCTCCCGATATTCAAGAACAGCAACGGACATTTTTATCAAATGCCGTGGAAGACAAACCCGGTGATGATGTTCTATAATATCGGCATGCTGAAAGCGGCGGGCGTAGAAAATGTTCCCCGGACATATTCGGAATATTACGCTGCTGCAAAGAAGGTGACCCGGGACACCGACAATGACGGACAGTTCGACATCTGGATGGGGGAGCGCGACATTCGCCCGATATGGTGGGAAAGGCTGTTCGACGTCTATCCGTTCTATATCGGGGCGACGAACGGAGAGACGCTGTTCAAGAACGACAGCGTCGCCTTCCAGAACGTTGATGCGGAAAAAGTGTTCGGCTTTTTCCAGCACTGTTATGACAAAGGATATTTTCCCAGAACGTTCTTCCAGGGAGGAGATCCCTTCCTTCTTGAGAAGAAGGCGACACACTTTGCCGGCCCCTGGGAAATTGCCACGCTCTCAAAATTTGCGCCCAACATCCATTTCGACGTAGCTCCTCTCCCGGTGCCCGATGATCACCAGGGCCCGGTATACACATCGGGAGATTACAAAAATATCGCGATCTTCAGCACCTCCGAGCATCCGAAAGAAGCATGGGAGTTCGTAAAATTTCTTGTTACCGCCGAGCACGACTTGCTGATGCTGGAGATCACAAACCAGGTTCCTGTCCGGGGTGACCTCCTCACGAATCCATTATACGCCCGATACTTCTCGAAGAATCCGATGATGGTGAAATTTGCCGAGCAGGCAGTCCACACGCGCGGGATGGACACGGTTGCCGACTTGAAGGAAATTTTCGACGCGATCTCACAGGAGTATGAAATATGCGCCGTGTACGGCCGCAAAACTCCCGCCGAAGCGGTCGGCGATGCCGCACGAAGGTGTCGTGCCATCATGGAGTGGAATCAATGACCCGGAAAGTGAACATACTCAGGGCTATCCGGGAAAGCGAAAGAAACGGTTACTGGTTCATTCTCCCGTATGTCATTTTTTTTCTCCTGTTCGTCGCATACCCGCTTGTCTTCTCTTTTATCCTGATCTTCCACCGCTGGAATATTGTGACGCCGATGGAGTGGGTCGGCATGAAAAATTTTCAGCGCCTCGCTTCCGACCCTCAGTTTTTCAGGGCGATGTTCAATACATTCGTATTTCTTCTGATCCACATTCCGCTGCAGATCGCGGTAGCATTGGGGTTCTCGCTGCTTCTGTATTCCAGAGGGATGTTCCGGGGATTTTTCCGCGCGGTCTATTTTCTGCCCGTCGTCGTTTCGGGTGTTGTCGTTACGATTCTCTGGCAAAACCTGTATTCGTTCGATTCCGGCGTGCTGAACTCCCTGTTAAGTATCGTCGGCATACGGAAGATACCGTGGCTCATCGACCCGGGACTGGCCATGCCGTCGATAGCGATCATGGCGACATGGAAAAATGTCGGCATCTATATCGTTCTTTTTCTCGTCGGGCTGCAAAATATTCCGAAAGAAATTTATGAATCGGCAAGCCTCGACGGAGCTGATAAGTACAGCCAGTTCTTTAAGATCACCCTCCCGATGCTCAACTCCACGATGGTGCTCATCGTCGCCCTATCAACGATCGGAGGATTCTCTCTTTTCATCGAGCCGTACGTGCTGACCGGCGGCGGCCCGATGCAAAGCACTATGTCCGGCATGTTGTACATCTACAATCAGGCGTTCTATTTCGGCCACATGGGCTATGCCGCTGCGCTGGGATTCGTTTTTGCCCTCGTTATTCTTGCGGTGGTTCTTTTGCAGCGCAAAGTCGTTGAAGCGGAGCCGTCATGATCAAATCGTCGTTGCGTTATTTCTTTCTCGCTGCGGGTGCGGCGGTCTTTGCGTATCCGTTTCTCTGGATGCTCGCCGGTTCGATCAAGCCGGAACTGGAAATCAGCAACCTTTCGCTCTGGTCGTCGCAGGCCTCGCTTCACAGCTACCAGCAGGTGCTGACAAAGATCCCGATCGGCAGGGCATTTCTTAACAGCGTTCTTGTCTCCCTTTCAACGACGGCGTCGGTGGTATTGTTCGGATCGATGGTCGGTTACGCCCTGGCCCGGCTTCGGTTCTTCGGGAGTAAAACTTTGTACGCCCTGATACTTTTTACGATGATGATTCCGTTTCAGATCACGTTGATCCCTCAATATATTTTGATGGTAAAGCTCGGGTTGACGGATACCTACGCCTCGTTGATCGCCCCCACGATGATGAGTGCGTTCAGCATAATCGTATTCCGCCAGTTCTTCATGAGTCTGCCGCAGGCGCTGATAGACGCCGCTCGCATCGACGGCTGTTCGGAACTCCGGATCCTGTTTCTCCTGATCTGGCCCCTGTCGCGGGCGGTGATCGTGACGGTCGCAATTCTAACATTCATGGCGAGTTGGAATGACGTTCTGTGGCCTCTCATCGTCGTGCGCGAGCGTACGCTCATGACGATGCCGCAGCTTGTCACGATCTTCGTGATCGGCGGTGAAGCGGAATCACAGCTGGGGATGCAGCTTGCGGCTGCAACGCTGCTGGCACTTCCGGTCGTGATCGCATACGCGTTCTTCCAGCGTTACTTCATTGAAGGGATGGCCTACACAGGGATAAAAGGGTGACGCCGTAGGAATATTTTTTTGGCGGGGAACTTTTGTTTTTGGTCTTCAACAGCTCATGAAGGCCGAATAGATACGATCTCACCATTCTCTTTCATCATGTGGTTTTATGAACAATACAGACATGGAATTATCGTCTTCTTATCGATCGACCCGAAAGAGGCTGCACGTGAATTACTTTATGCCGATGCTCATTGTCTCCGTCATTCTTGCATGGAACAATGTCTTCGCTCAAACCTCCGACGATCCGCTCAAATATTCTTTCGACCGCCATTACGGCCAGGTTGAGGTGGGTGGAAGGTTTGCCGGCGCCGAGTTTCATGAGAGCCGCCCCATTCCCTCACGCATCAGTTTTTATTATCCGGTCGCGAACAGCATCGACGTCAGCACCGACTACTGGAAACGGGGAAATTCCCTTCCGTTTGCACTCGGAATTCGCGAAGGGAAGGAATCCAGACGATGGCTCGGGAGAGAATCATGGGATTATACACTAAGTCCGCACAAAGCGTCATTTCATCGGCGGGAATCGGATCTCGAGTATTCTCTCTCGTACGAATTTTGCATGAACCAACCGGCGATGGTGGTATCATTCAGCGTCAAAAATATTTCCACTCGCGCGATCCCTGTTGAAGTATATACGCATCTCCTTTTAAGTCTGCGGACGTGTCAGACGTATTCGCGAAAAGATTCGGCCTGGACTGAATACGACGAAACTACAGCTACCATCGCAGCCAATTTTGACGATCCTCAAACAAAACAGGCGAGCGTATTTGTCGAGAATGCCGGCGCTTCTCCGAGAAGCTGGTCGACGAGCGCGAACGAGCTTGCGGCCGCAGACAGCGGCACTTCGAGATGGGTAAACGATTCGACATCGCGCTTGAATAAGCTCGTGATGTCGCAGTCGAATCCCGGGCAGCCGATTGCGGCATTCTTATACCGCAGCGAAATTGCTGCGGGTGATTCGATGGTGATCGTGCAGATCGTCGGCAGCTGTCCCCGCGATGAGGTCAGAAAACGAACGAGCTTCCTCGCCGGCGTATCGAAGAAGGAAGTCGAGGAATACAATGATTATGTCGTTCAAAAAGCGGAGAAAGAATCGCAATTCATAACCGGAGACCGATGGCTGGACCGGTCGGCGATTTGGGCTCGCGGGCTTATTGCCTCGAACGCCCATTTTATTGACGGACAAATTGTTCCGATGCCCTGCCCGGCAGAATATAATTTTTTCTTCACGCACGACGTGCTGTTGACCGATCTTGGAGCGGTCAATTTCGACCTTCAGCGGGTAAAAAGAGATCTATTTTATGTTGCATCGCTCTCGAAAGAGAGTGTCATCCCGCATGCGTACTACTGGCGCGACGACGGCTTCAAGACCGAGTATTGCGCCCCCGATAACTGGAATCATCTCTGGTTCATTCTCGCCGCTGCGAGCTATTACCGGCACTCCGTCGACTCCGCTACGCTTGGCGCGCTCTATCCGCTGATGAGCAAGAGCATTGAGCTGATATTGACCCAGCGCAAAGCCGACGGTTTGATGTATGCAAAACATCCTGATTGGTGGGACATCGGCAATCGTGAAGGTCCCCGATCGTATTTGACGATCCTTACGATCCGGGCGCTCAGGGATTTTGCATACGTCAGCGCCGCGCTCGGGAGGAGAGACGGGAAATATTTGCTTGAACTTGAAACTTCCGCAAACAGCATGCAGAAAATGTTGAACGATCGTTTGTGGGATAACGGCCAGCAATTTCTGACGAACTACAATGGAACGGACCGCGACTACCACTTCTACGCGGGCTCATTGCTTGCGCCGATGTACGGTGCGTTGAACAAAGAACGATCATTGCGGCTGCTCGCCACCGCCGAGAAGGAGATCGTCGACCCCCGCATCGGCGTGCGCATTGTCGCGCCGACAGATTTTAATACCGACTCTGTTATTTCGTACTATAAATTGCTGGGGAATGAGGCAGGAGCTCCATATGCCTACGCGAACGGCGGCGTTTGGCCCCATTCCACCGCCTGGTACATCTTTGCCCTGCAGTCGTGCGGAAGGACAGATGAAGCTGTCGAGTATTTGAAAAGGACACTCTCACTGGATGGGATCGCTCAGAGCCCCAAGGGGCAGCCGGCAATGTATGAATACCGTTTTGCCGACACATCGTCGCCGGAGTTTGGGAAGATCGACAAACCGTCATTTCTCTGGGCGGGAGGTTTTTATCTCAACGTTTTGTATCGCCTGTTCGGTGTCACCGACAACGAATGGAATCTCTCGGTCTCAAGACCCCGTCCGTCTCACTATGATTCTGCCGATTTCTCCCTTGCGTTTGGTGTGCAAAAAAATATTCTTATACAAGGGAAAGGGGAAACGCTCCGTTCATGGACAGATGGTGATGTAAATGTTTCATCATTGGTCTTCCCGCTCGACGAAGTCCAATCCACGCAAAGCAAAATTGAATTTGGCGGCATCGCAAATCCATATCTTGAAAGTATTAACGCGATCCTTTACAGCGCTCAATATGTATCAAAATCAAACTCTCTTGAATGCGAAATCTCTTCGTTCAAAGGGCATGCCGTTACGGCAACGATTGTCGGTGCAAGAAAAGCAGCGAAGGTTTTGCTGGACGGCAAGCAGGTGAAAAACGTTGTTCGCAGCAGGAATGCAGCTAAAAATGAAACAATTGAAGTGAACTTCGCAGGGTCGGATAAGAAACAACATCTCAGTATTGTCTATTAAAGAAGGCTATGAAAGTCGCACTTTTTGAAAAACCCCATTCTCTCACTGTCCGGTCAACGCCGCTGCGCACGCTGATGCCGAACGAAGTACTTTTAAAGGTCAAAGCGTGCGGCGTTTGCGGAACGGATGTGCATATTGTGGAAGGAACTTCACGCTCTACTCCGCCGGTTGTGCTCGGACATGAGTTTACCGGCATTGTTGAAGATGTCGGAATCGCTGTTCACGGAATAGCGCCGGGGCAGCGCGCTGCCGTCGATCCGAATATTTCCTGCGGCGTTTGCTATTATTGCCGGCGCGGTCTCGTGCATCTCTGCGCAAATCTGAAGGCTCTGGGCGTTGATCATGACGGAGGGATGGCTGAGTATTGTTTTGTTCCGTCAGAGCAAATCTATCTTCTGCCGGAAGGGATGCTGATGGAGGCCGCTGCGTTTGTCGAGCCCGTCTCGTGCGCTGTCCACGGAATTGACAGAGCCAATATTTGCGCGGGTGATACCGTTGTTATCATCGGGGGCGGAACGATCGGATTGATCATGCTGCAGCTTGCCAGGAACGCCGGCGCAAGCCGCACAATTGTTATTGAACCGCTGCAGCACAAAAGACGAATCGCAATTGAATTGGGTGCGGATGCGGCCGTTGATCCGTCGGAGAGCGACGCGAAAACCGCCGTCATGGATATGACGCATGTCGGCGCCGACGTGGTCATCGAATGTGCAGGCAGGCCTCAGACAGCCCACCTCGCGCTGGAGCTCGTACGGCGGGGAGGTACGGTTGAATTCTTCGGCGTCTCTCCTATTGGAGAAAAAATCCAGGTCGAACCGAACCAGGTCTATTTCAAAGAACTCACGATTGTCGGGTCGTATGTGAATCCGAACACTTTTTCGCGGTCGATCGCTTTGCTGCATTCAGGAAGAGTCCGCGTCGACAGGTTTCAGATCGACAGATTCCCGCTGGACGAGGTGAACAACGCGCTTGCGTACCAACGGGAAGGCAAAACTCTTAAGAGCATCATCGAGCCGAACAGATGAAATCATACCCTGAAGTAACATGCATCGGCGAGGCGCTCATCGACTTTGTCTCCATCAAAAAAGGGATAACCCTTTCGGAATCGGAAAGTTTTTTGAAGCTTGCCGGAGGGGCTCCCGCAAATGTTGCCGTTGGCCTTGCAAAACTCGGAACCCGCTCCGCATTTGTGGGCAAGGTCGGTGCTGATCCGTTCGGAAAATTTTTGCGCACGGAACTCGCCCGCTACGGTGTCGACACGGCCGGGATGAGTTTCGACGATGAGCATAAAACACGGCTCGCGTTTGTGTCGCTCACGAAATCAGGCGGACGCGATTTTGAATTCTGGGAAAAAAGTCCTGCGGACGAACAGCTTCTTCCCCGCGATGTCGACATCGAGCAAGTATCAAAATCCAAAATAGCAGCGGTCAGTTCTTTCTTGTTGTTGCATGAGCCTGCGAGGACATCGCTCTTCCGGATCGTCAAAAGGCTGAGACGTGAGGGGTGCACGATCGCGTTCGATCCGAATTTGCGGCTCGCACTCTGGGGCTCTCCGGATGAAGCGCGCAGGAATATTATTAAGACAATTCGCCTGTCTCATGTACTAAGGATGAATGACGAGGAATCGGCATTCCTCTCCGGGTTCGAAGATATCGAGATGGCCGCAGCAGAGTTTCTTTTGATGGGACCGGAGCTGGTGGTGGTGACGCGCGGCGAAAAAGGGTGCTATTTCAAGTCGGCTCAACATTCCGGTTTCGTAAACGGCTTTCGCGTAAAGGGCGCCGACACGACGGGGTGCGGAGACGGGTTCTATGCGGCGCTGCTCCACGGCCTCGTTCGAAGCGGAAAGAGCATTGCTGAGTTGACGCTTGCCGACCTTGTTTGGAATTGCCGTGCTGCGAATGCCGTTGGCGCGCTGACGGCTGCTAAACAGGGCGCCATCCCGGCGCTCCCCAATGCTTCGTTGCTGAAAAAATTCTTGAGATCGCAGAAAGTCCACCGCCAATGAAAAGAATTCTGAAGATTGTCTTCCTCTTTATTGCCTCATTATCCGCTGTTTCGGCTCAGGAGCAATCTTCGCTCGTGAATTTCAAACATCTCGGACACCTTACCGAGAAAATAGAACTCTACGGCGATACGGTAAGCATCGCTCATATTTATTCGAACTATCCCGCATACGAGTGGGTTGATGCGAAAGAGTCCGGTCCGGAAGGCATTGCCTGCGTCGACGACGCCGCCCGCGCTGCGGTCGTCACACTCCGCTGCTTCGAGCTTACCGGCGACAGCTCAAAACTGGCACCAGCACTGTCGCTTCTGAAATTTGTCGCGGCGATGGAGACAAGTGACGGCGAGTTCTACAATTTTGTTTTGGCCGACCATAGCATCAACCGCACGGGGAAGACAAGCTATAAATCGTTCGGCTGGTGGGCTGCGCGCGGCGTCTGGTCCATGTCGCTCGGATACAGGATCTTCAAGGGGATAGACACGACGTTCGCAGCCCGTCTTAAGAGTGGGATCGAACGTACGTTTCCGCATATCGAAGCGCTCCTGAAAAGATACGGGGACACAAGGGACAGCGGGAGGTTTCGAGTGCCGCAATGGCTGATTTATGAATCGGGCGCGGATGTAAGCTCGGAATTATTGCTTGGATTGTCGGAATATTACCGTGTCACCGGTGACCCGGCGATTAAAGTGTATATTCAAAAAATTGCTCAGGGCTTGGTGGCGATGCAGGATGGAAATGCATCGACTTATCCATATGGCCTTCATCGATCTTGGGAAACCATGTGGCATATGTGGGGGAATGGTCAGACACAAGCACTCGCCATCGCGGGGATGCTTCTCAAGGACAGTGCTATGATCCGCTCGGGCGAGCGTGAAGCAAAAGATTTCTACAGCCGGCTTCTTATTCAAGGGTACATGAAAGAGCTGAATGTTGCCCATCCGGACAGCAATTTCAATCGCGAACAAATCGCCTACGGCATTCGTCCGATCGCCGTGGGGCTTCTTCGATTATACGATGCGACCCAAAACGAGTCGTACCTGAAAATGGCAGGGCTCGCTGCGTCGTGGCTGTTTGGAAATAATATCGCGCATCAGCAACTGTATGATGCACAATCCGGCATTTGCTTCGACGGCATTATGGATTCACTCACCTTCAACAGGAACTCCGGCGCCGAATCAACGATCGAAGCTCTGCATACACTTGTGGAGATCGACCAGTATCCGGTCGCCAAAAAATATCTGGCCTACAAGAAGATCAGCGAAACGTCGAATGAACACTCAATTATGGGATTGTTCAGAAATGAGACCGGTGACGAATTGACCCTTGCGTTAGACGAGACGACTGGAACGCTCACGGCACGTGACGGGAAATATGCGCGATGAATCGCACGGATAACACATTGGTGTATCGATATGCTGGAGTTGTTCTCTTCACTTCGATTGCAGTTTCGTGCACGTGTATCGCCCAGCAGATATCGATCGCGAGAATTGACCTTATGCCGAATAAGCCGTCGCCGTATATAATGAGAAATTGGAAACATGTTACCGTCGGATACGATTCGCTCGTGTTCAATTCGAAATTGACCGGTACGTATCTGCCGCTTGTGTCCGTGAGCCAGAATTTCAGCCTTTCGAGTTATGTCGGGCAGCTGCCGTCTCAAACACAAGAGGCGATTAACTGTATTCCGGCAGTCGTGAGCGCTTCGCTCGTCGGCGTGGACAAGACAAATCAGTTTGGATTTAACTGGGTCTCGGCATGTCAGGCTTGGTTCAATCAGAATCCCGGCGAGGATGTTTACCTTAATAACCCCGGCGGCTCGAGCGGAAGCGATTGGTGGTACGACATGATGCCGAATGTATTCTTCTACCAGCTCTATAGTATGTATCCATCGACAGGAAATTTTCGAAGCCAATTCGTTACGGTCGCAAATCGATGGCTGGCGGCGCTGAATGCGATGGGCGCAGGCACAACGCCGTGGAAGCTTGCCAACCTCAGCCACACGGCCTGGAACCTCTCCACGATGACTCCGACAAACTCCGGATGGGTTGAGCCGGAAGCAGGAGGTACGATTGCATGGCTGCTCTACTCTGCCTATGTTCAAACCGGCAATGCACAGTACAGAGTCGGCGCGGAATTGGCAATGGAGTCGTTGTTTGCCTATCAAAATGCGGCGGACCCAAATCCGTCGTACGAGCTTCAACTGCCATATGGCGCTTACATTGGAGCACGGATGAATGCCGAACTGGGTACAACGTACGACATGGTGAAAATTGTGAACTGGTGTTTTTCTGACGGGAGCGATAATTCCAGATTATGGGGAGTGACGGTAGGTAATTGGGGGGGATACGATTGCGACGGACTCATCGGCGAGACAGGATACGGCAGCGGCAATGGCTATCCATTTGTGATGAACACGTTCGAAGAGGCGGGGGCTCTCGTTCCGATGGTTCGGTACGACCCGCGGTTTGCCAGAGCGATTGGAAAGTGGATGTTGAATGCATCGAATGCCGCGCGTCTTTTTTACACGAACTATTTACCGGACGGCAACCAGGACGGAATCACATGGTCGCATCAATACGATCCCCAGTCTCTCATAGCGCACGAATCGATGCATCAGTCGAGCGGCAGCATCACACCATATGCGACGGGGGACGGCAACGCGCCGACCAACTTTGCACTCTACGGTTCTTCACATGCCGGAATATTTGGCGGCATCATCGACACGACCGATGTTCCCATGATCCTCCGATTGGATGTATTGAAAACAGATTATTTCCATGCGGCTGCATTCCCGACATTCCTATTGTTCAATCCGGATTCGATCCAGCGCTCCGTCAGTTTTGATGCAGGGACCGGCCAGCATGATTTGTACGATGCCGTGTCGCATTCATACATCCTGACAAAGGTGACCGGAGTGGTCGCCCTGCCGATCAATGCGAACAGTGCAGTACTCGTCGTGAATACGCCGGCGTCGGTTGTTCCCACATACAACCTTGATCAAATGCTCATCAACGGCATTGTCATCGATTATCATTCCGGCCATATGGGCGCGAACAATCCACCGAGAATCAAAAGCCTGACGCCCGACAGCAGCACCGTTCTCAGGAAACATTCAACGTTTATCTACTGCACCGCAACGGACATTGATAATGACACTCTTTCTTATTCGTGGAGCGCTTCCGGAGGTTCCGTATTGGGAAGCGGAGCTTTTGTTACGTGGAGCGCGCCGGATACAGTCGGGACGTTTGTCGTCCGGTGTATTGTCAGCGATACTCACGGAGCGCAGGTGACCGCTCTTGACACCATTGCCGTAGTGCAATCAATCAATCATGCCCCGGTTATTTCAAGAATGAAAGCAACGCCGGGAAAAATTGACTTCGGAGGAACGAGCATGATCAGTTGTTTCGCGACGGACCCGGATACCAACGCATTAACATATCACTGGTCGACTGCGAACGGTGTACTGACCGGCGCGGGATCCGCGGTTTCGTGGCAAGCTCCTCAAGCCGCGGGCAACTATTACATACAGTGCACCGTTGATGACGGACACGGCGGAACAGCAACGGACAGCGCAGGATTGGAAGTGAGAGATTTCTCCAATGGGCAGACAGGAAGCCTGGTCGCGTATTATCCTTTTAGCGGCGACACGAAAGACGCGAGCGGATTTCATAACGATGGGACGGCAGGCGGCGGATCATTTGTCAACGATCGGTTCGGCAATCCGGCAAGAGCTTACTCTTTCGATGGTCACACAGTGGTGACTATTCCCAATGATTCGATCTTGAATTTTCAAAACGGCATCACCGTCAATTTCTGGATGACCGTGCAAGCCTTTAATGGTACGCGGGA
>CAYTOA010000014.1:0-3562 GCA_964439265.1 uncultured Chitinophagaceae bacterium | reverse complement strand
ATCGCCGCATTCTACGACGTTATTTCCGGTATTGGGAAACGGTCGGATGCTGCTCTCCCGGCGGAATTCGACCTTGCACAGAATTTTCCCAATCCGTTTAATCCGTCGACGACCATCCGTTTTGCTCTTCCTGCGCCCGGCTTTGTGACGTTGAAAATTTTTGATGTGCTGGGAAGGGAGATCGCAACCCTGGTCCGTGAGAGAGTCAGCGCCGGTGAATACTCCGTGGCGTGGAACGCTGCCGGCTGTGCGAGCGGAGTCTACTACTATAAGCTGGAGGCAGCAAACTCAGTGATGGTAAAGAAAATGATCTTATTGCGATGAGTGTTGGACGTGGTTGAAACTTTCTTGGCAGGGCTGTTTCTCGAAAATAGTCTTCATTTTTTTTTTACCGCAAAGACTCCAAGCGCGCCAAGAAGTTATGAGTATGAAGAACAACAATACTCTTGGCGTTCTCCGCGCCTTGTGCCGAAGGCATCACTTCGTGAGCGGTAGAACAAAAAAATATTTATTGAAAATGGCCCGGAGTGGAGAGAAGACATGAATAAGATAGATCTCAACGGAACGTGGGAGTTCAAAGCTGTCGATAAATATCGAAGGCTTCCGAAGGAGATTTCCGGCATCACGGAATGGATGAGCGGCGCCGTTCCCGGCACAGTTCACACAGACCTTTTGACGAACGGAAAAATTCCCGACCCGTTCTACAGAATGAACGAGGAAGACGTTCAATGGGTCGATTCGCAGCAATGGGTCTATCGCCGTGAATTTGAGGTCGATGAAAAATTCCTAAAGGAAAAAAGCATTGAACTCGTAGCAGAAGGACTGGACACGTATTCATCCATCCGCATCAACAATAGGAGGCTCGGAACAACGGCGGATATGTTCGTCGAGCACCGGTTTAATGCGAAGAGGTTCCTGCGGAAAGGAACAAATCATATCGAGATTCTTTTCGATTCTCCGGTGCTGCGGTCGAAAGCTATTGAGAAGAAACATGGTGTCCTCGCCGCGGGACACGAGCCTCACCGGATCTATGTGCGGAAGGCGCAGTACTCTTTTGGCTGGGACTGGGGGCCACGGCTGGCGACCTCGGGTATCTGGCGCGGCATTCGCCTGGAAACCCATTCGCAGGGAGCGTTGCGTTATCCATTTGTCAAAGTTATTTCCCTGACAAAAAATGAAGCTGTGGTCGAATTGTCGCTCGATGTGTCACTGTTTACCCCGGCGTCTCTGCAATTGCGGACAGAAATTTGCGATGAGAAAGTAATCGTTACGGACCGGCGCCGCGCGAAAAAGGGAAAGATGAAATTTCGTCTCCGCATAAAGAAACCGCAGATCTGGTGGCCGAACGGATACGGCGGACAGCCGATGTATCGGGCAAGTATTACTCTCACGTCAAGGGACGCGGAAGTCGAACGGCTCGAAGTTCCTTTTGCACTCCGCACGGTTCGATTGCTCCAGGAGCCCGACAAACAAGGGACATCCTTTGTGATCGAAATGAACGGGGAAAAAATCTTCTGCAAAGGGGCAGATTGGATCCCGAGCGATTCGTTTATCCCGCGGATAAATGACTCTACATACGAAAAGCTGCTCGGCATGGCGAAATCCGCAAACATGAACATGCTTCGCGTGTGGGGAGGCGGGATCTATGAGCAGGAAATATTTTACAACCTCTGCGACCGGCTCGGATTGATGGTATGGCAGGATTTCATGTTTGCCTGCGCCGAGTATCCCGAAGATGCGTGGTTCATGAAACAGGTAAGAGACGAGGCGGAAAAGGCGGTGAAGCGGCTGCGGAATCATCCCAGCATCGTTCTCTGGTGCGGCAACAATGAATGCGAGTGGATCTTCTGCCAGCACAATCCGGGCAGGCCGCCGGATGCAATGACGGGCTCGAAAATATTCAAGACGCTGCTTCCGTCGGTCTGCAGCACGTTCGACGGCACTCGTCCCTATTGGAGGAGTTCTCCATTTGGAAAAGGATTCCCGAATGAGGAATCGAACGGCAATCGTCATCAATGGGAGATGTGGGGAAGGTGGAAGGATTACAAAGAATATGAAAATGACACGTCGCGATTTGTGACGGAATTCGGATTCCAGGCGCCGCCGGATATGAGAACGTTGGAATCGGTGATGATCCTCTCCGACCTCAACCCGCAAAGCCGGGTAATGGAGTATCACAACAAACTTCCCGAGGGGACGGAGCGGTTGTTTCGCTTTCAGGCAGGGCACGTGAATGTTGCCGAGGACCTCGCAGATTTTATCTATAAGGGGCAGCTCGTGCAGGCCGAAGCGTTGAGAACCGCGGTCGAACATTGGCGCCGGCGAAAATTTGCTACGGCCGGTTCGCTTTTCTGGCAGCTCAACGACTGCTGGCCCGTGACAAGCTGGTCCATTATCGACAGTGCCCTGCGGCCTAAAGCGGCCTATTTTTATGCGAAAAAATTTCTTTCGCCGGTGCTGGTCAGTTTTCGGAACACGGAATCGTCTGTGGAGGTGTGGGCGACTTCCGACATGCTCGCGCCCCTGAATGCAACGTTGGAAGTCACTCTCCGTTCCTTCGACGGAACCGTCGCATGGTCAAAGAAAGCTGAGGTGACTTTCGGCCGCAACGCGTCGAAGCTCATTATGAAAATCAGCAACGCCGACTCTGCTCATTGTGATCCTGTTCGATCGTATCTTCTCGCGCTTCTAAAAAAAGACAATGACGTATTGTCCGAAAACAGGTTCTATTTTGTTGAACCGAAGCACATGCAGATTTCACCGGCGACTATCGACTTCCAATTGTCGAGCGATCCCGGGAATGTTCATCTCCTGACGTTGACAGCGGCAGGGTTGAAGAAGAATATCAGGATTCAGGTTGAGGGGGAAGATGTTGAAATGGACGATAATTTTTTCGATCTCGATGCCGGGATACCCAAGGTTGTCCGGATTGTATCGCATCTCCCCCAGACATTGATTAAAGAAAAACTCAGATTTCGAGCGCTGTGAAGATCAAGCAGCGTTTGGCGATCGGGAGAAATGTTCAACCAGAAAGAAGGTAAGCGTTTATGAAGAGGGAAGAACTTGAAGTGCGGAGGCAATCCGTAATGATCGAACCGGATATCTCGCGGGTTATTATCAAACCGTTTCTTCCGCTGGGCCCGCTGAGCCCTGGCTTTGCATCCAGGATGAAACGACTTGTCCAGCGGGTTCTGGATCTGACCGACGACGAATCGCGGAATATGCTGGAGACAGTGATTGCGGAATTCCGGAACCGCCACCGGGATCTGGAAGAGGCTTTCCGCCTTGGCTACGAACGGGTTAAGGGCATTCTCCCTCCTCGCAGGGAACTGTCAAAGGCAAAGAAGCTTCTCCTTGGATCGTATTTCACGTGCGAGTATTCTTTGGAAGCTGCGGCTCTTTTCAATCCGTCAATTGTTCCTCACCATGACCAAAGCGGAATGGCATCGGGGGCGCTGCGGTTTATCATGAGTCTAAGGGCTACAGGCGAAGGGCATATCTCGTCCATCGAATTTCGATCTGGTGTTATTGATGCGAAGGGCGACGTTTCCCTGGACGCTGC
>CAYTOA010000013.1:22573-78902 GCA_964439265.1 uncultured Chitinophagaceae bacterium | reverse complement strand
AAAGTCTTCAACCGGGGAATACATTTTGTTCATGCCGCATGTTGCACGCACGACAAGTTTCGGTAAAAAATTTATTTGGGAGGGTGGCGCTGATGGATGCTCCATCCGGTAGATCAGTTTTTCGACCGCAAGTTCCCCCATTTCGTACATCGGCTGTCTCATCGTCGTCAGGCCGAATTGCTCTGCAAGCTCTATATCGTCGAAACTCACCACAGCGACGTCGCGCGGCACTTTCACTCCGTGCTGCCGAAGAGCGCTCATCGCGCCGATGGCCTGTATATCACTGGAAATGAAGATCGCTGTCGGCAGAGGTGAACCGTTACTCAGCATTTCTTTCATCGTCTGATAACCCGCCTCACGGCTGAAACCGTCCTGCTTCGTCACTTTGCTGATCGTGATGTTTTCAGGATGGAGTTCTAGACCCGCGGAGGTGATCGCGTCTTTGAACCCTGCGATACGTTCCCGTGCCGGCACGCTGTTGATGTTCGCGCTGATCATGCCGATGTTCTTGTGCCCGAGAGAGATGAGATGATTTGTAGCGACCATTGCGCCTTGAAAATTTTCAACTGCCAGAGAATCGAATTGCTCATGAAACGTATCCACGAGGACAACTGGTTTTGCATGGTCTTTCATTTTATCGACAAATGAGACCGGCAATTTCATCGAGAAGAAAAGGATGCCGTCGACCCTGCCCCGCTGAACGCTTTTGCGAAGGTACTCGTCGATCTGTTCAGGATGGTTGATGCCGTATAAGATCAGGTCGTAGCCGAGGACCGAGATCTTGTCCTGAACGCCCTGAAGAACTTCTATAAAAAAGTAATTTGTAAAAAATGGAATAATGGCTGCGAGGGTGTTTGTCCGTTTGCGGGCGAGAGCCTGAGCATATGCATGAGGGTGATAGTTTAATCTTTTCGCGACGGAAAGGATTTTGTCGCGGGTCTTCGCAGTAACATTAGGATGGTTGTTGAACACACGGGAGACGGTGCCTATCCCGACTTCGGCTTCTCTCGCTATGTCATATATTGTAACAGCCACTCTGCACCAATAGTTTCTTCAAGAATCGTGGAAGGGCTTCCAAAAAAGGTAGGCCTTTTTGCCCTTATTGTCAAGCAAAAACTGATTTCTTTTTCTGAATGGGTAAAATCATCCTTCCTCTTCCAAAAAATTGGAAGAGGAAGATGAGCTTTGAGGGCTTAACGTTGTGCAGGAATTGAGGTTAGCTTTAAAATAACGTATAAATAAATGGGGCGAGAGCGCTTCCTTTGGTGATCACGATCAGAAGCCCGAAGAGCACCAACGCGAAAACGATGGGCATCAACCACCACTTTTTGTTCTCTTTCAAGAACTGGATATATTCCGCTATGATCTTGACCTTTGCCACGAATACCTCCGTTAGAACAATTTTTCGTAATTGATCTTTTTTGAATTCTCCCTCGAAACCCAATACGAATCGCTTGAGCCGGGAAATGAAATGTCGATGAACTTCTTTCCGAAAAGTCGAGCTGCCGCTCCGATGGGAGTGATTATAAGGTAGAAGAGCAGAATCAGTATTACCCGCGACACGACCCAGCCGAGCGCGAAAGCGAATCCCATCCAGGCAAGGTACACCCTCCTCAGGAGTTTCGGCTTCACCAATCCGCACAGAACCAATAATGCCGCTCCGATCCATATCGCCGCAACTGCAGAATCATACCAATGTTTGAATATACCCGCGACCCCGATAAGAATGAGAACCGCCCCGACAAGATACGAAAACTTGCGCAGTTCCTTTGGCGAGACCTTCAGGCGCTTCAATTCGGATTTTACATCGCTAATCCAACTCATACATTTCCTTCCATTGAATGTCATCCTGATACGCCGGTTGATTTTCTTTCTGGAGAATGAATTGTCCGACAACAAGCACATCGATATCCGTTCTCATGAAGCATTTGTACGCATCGAGAGGCGTCGCGACTATCGGCTCACCCCTCACGTTGAACGATGTGTTCACAATAACCGGGCATCCTGTCTTTTTATAGAACGCTTCAATAAGATCGTAATACAAAGTATTGTCGGTCCTATTCACTGTTTGTATTCGCGCGGAATAGTCGACGTGGGTGACTGCCGGAATCTGCGAACGCAGAACGTTAAGTTTATCGATCCCCCACAATTTCTTCTCCGCTTCCGTCATCGTCAATTGTTTATCCTTCTTTACGTCGGCGACCAGGAGCATGTAGGGACTTTCACGGTCGAGCTCGAACCATTCGCCTGCCTTTTCCGCGAGCACCGAAGGAGCGAACGGTCTGAATCCTTCTCTGAACTTTATTTTGATGTTCATTTTCTTCTGCATGGTGGGCGAACGTGCGTCGCCAATAATAGAGCGGTTGCCTAACGCGCGAGGCCCAAATTCCATCCTCCCTTGAAACCATCCCACGATTTTTTCCTGACCAAGATAGTCAGCCACCGTGCTGCAGAGAGTTTCCCAATCGTCAATCCGTTCGAAGGGCAAATGATATTCCTTCAGAAACGCCTCGATCGTTTCACTGTCATACGCCGGCCCGAGGTATGAACCCTTCTGCTGATCCCGGCCATTTTTTCCTTTTGCAGGTTTGTTAAGATAATGGTGATATGCAACGTATGCCGCCCCCACGGCGCCGCCGGCATCTCCTGCGGCGGGCTGAATCCATATGTCGTCGAATAATCCTGAACGGAGAATCTTTCCGTTTGCGACACAGTTCAATGCAACGCCGCCGGCGAGACATAGATATTTTTCCCCTGTCATCTTCTTTGCATGCTTTGCCATCCGCAACATGATCTCTTCCGTCACATCCTGGATCGACCGGGCAAGGTCCAATTCTCGTTGCGTCAACAAGGATTCAGGCCTGCGCGGGGCCCCGCCGAACAGCTTTTCAAATTTGCGGTTCGTCATCCGAAGGCCGGCACAATAATCGAAATATTCCATGTTCATCGCGAACGAACCGTCCTCTTTAAGGTCGATCAAAGTGTCATAAATGGCCTGGACGTATTTGGGCTCGCCGTACGGCGCCAACCCCATCACTTTATATTCTCCCGAATTCACCTTGAACCCGGTAAAATACGTAAATGCGGAGTATAACAATCCGAGCGAATTGGGAAAATGAAGTTCCGATAGAATACGTACGGTGCTGCCGCTTCCCGTCCCGATTGAGGATGTCGCCATCTCCCCCACCCCATCGATGGTCAGAATCGCGGCGCGCTGAAATGGGGACGGAAAGAACGCGGAGGCCGCGTGCGATTCATGGTGCTCGGGAAATATGACGTTCCCGCCAAAGTGGATCTCTTTTTCGATGAGGTCGGGGATCCAAAGCTTTTCCTGCAGCCACAGCGGCATCGCCATAATAAAAGACTGTATACCCTTCGGCGAGAAGGTAAGATACGTTTCAAGAAGACGGTTGAATTTGAGAAGCGGCTTATCGTAGAAAGCTACACACTCCAGACGGTCGGCGCTTATGCCGGCCTCTTTCAGACAATACGCAACGGCATGCCTCGGAAAATCATGATCGTGTTTCTTCCGCGTAAAGCGTTCTTCCTGCGCGGCGGCGAGAATTTCTCCGTCGGCGAGGAGGCACGCCGCAGAATCATGGTAATAAGCGGAAATTCCGAGAATGTACATGGGAAGCTTCAGCCGTTGAGAAAATAGCACCCGGAAGAAAATTACTTCGTATAGAAATCGATCATCCTGTTGATTGCTCTCGCACAAACAGGGTCGAAATCCGTGAGACTAAGAGAGAACATCCTGCAATCGAGCGAAGGCCTGTAGAGACCGGTCGAACTGTATCCCGCTCCCTCGAATGCTCCGACAATTCCTGATCCTCTCTCATCGTTCAGGATTGCGTGCTCGGAATCCAAAATGGCTTGTCTTCGCTCAGCGTAGCCGGGACTTTCCCGTTTTAGTTTTCCCCGTTCTGTCTCCATGCTGTCATACACAGCCTTGTTCCAAGGCGTGGGCAATACCGTTTCGGGCTTCACAAGATCGCCCCATTTCAACCCCTGACGGGTAATATTCGATGCGATGTTCGGTTCCCACGGCTCTACGCCTTTCTGATAAAAGTCGTTGTACGCAACGGACGATGAATAATATTCGTCTCCGAGACCCGCAAATGAATGACCGAACTCATGGACAAAGACATAATCGGCCTGCCACGCCGTAGCCGGTGTTTCACCCGTCGCAAAGCAGACCGCGTAAAGCTGGAAGATCCCCCCGCCGCCGTACCGGTTGGTATTCACGAGGATAAAAAGAAAGTCATAAGGAGCCGCAGCGGCCTGATTCCTGACTGCCTTGTTCTCATCGGTGAGGACATATCGCGCCGAACCAAATGAATTGTACGTGGTTCCGAGCGCGTGATCGGTCCAAATGTTCTGATCCGGACGGTCGATACCCGATTCCCGCGACTCCACTTCGACGGCGCGGACGTTGAAATCTTTCTTCCGGTGCTTGAACGGCTCGGTTGAAAACAGCACGTCCGTAAAATGGCGCGCATCCTTCAGGAATTTCGATTCTTCATCTTTTGTGTAACCGTCTCCAAGAATTGCGATATCAACTTTTGAATGAATGTCGCCGTTCGTTAGAATGTCGACAACCTCTGACACCGCATGTCCCCGCCCCCGATGAACGTCGATCCCTTTCGGATCGATCACGGTTGAGAACACCTCATTGAACACCATCTCTTTGGAACGACGACAAATCGTTAGTTGGAAAGATCTCAGGGGGCAAGGAAATCTCACGCTTTCATGAAACGTTCGGTATGTTCCCGACCCTGCCTCGTCGGTTGTCTGCCATTCATTGAAGAGGGAACTGTATCCACGCGAGAAGATCGTCCGGTTGCTGGCAACGTCGGTAATGCGGAAAAAATATTCTCCCAGGTTCAACGTGTCGATGAGGTTCGACAGGCTCCCAGGCCATTCTCCTTCAAGGAACATTTTGTCGGCCGCGATCCGTTCTTCCCCCTTTGTCCCTGAATGGAAGTAGTCGAACCGAAACGTTGTGTCCGTAAAGTACTGGTCGAACTGATCCGAGCCTTTAGCCGTCGTCGCGATCAGTGAAATGGCAAGAAGAAATATGACCGTACGTAACAATTTCATCGCTTTACCCTGACTATTGTCGATTGGAGTATTTTGCGGGTCGCATCATCCTGAACGAATGCGACGAGATACAATTGCTTTGGGTCTAGCTCAAATTTCTTTTCCTTGAAGGCCGGCTCCGGCTTCTGCAGATCGCGTTCATACTTATTGATGTAATTTTCTAATTGCTCTTCGATTGATGACACTGTGAATGCGTCCTTCACCACTGCCTTCCCTTTTTGATTGAAGGATGCGCCTCCGGCACCGCGCATCATTTTCCGCACCACGTAGCGGTGTTCCGATATCCCGTTTGCGCCCTGGTAGCGTATCTCATCCTCAGCCAGCGCCACCCTGAGCCTGTAGGATTTTCGCACACTGTTCACGCTCGCCGAAACGGCGAACGACACTTTGCTTCGCCGCATTTTTGCCGTGATTTTGATGGATGCCTTCGCAGGTGTGTTGAGAACGTGATCGATTGCGTCGGCATGCACTGCAAATTTCGACCGCGCTGCGATGTTTTGTCCCCCCGAATTCATGACGTTCGTCCCGTCGATGATGGATGTCGGAGTGCTGTTGACCCCGTAATACTTCGACCGCAATTCCGTATCGGAATTGGCCATCGGGTCAGGCTTCGGGATATGGAGATGGTATTCGAGGATCGTTAGGTCAGACCTGTCATATCGCTCCAGTAATTTATTATAGGCGATATCGGCGGCCTGGCATGGCCGGCATTCGGAGCCCGTGAACAATTCGGCGAGAACTGTTTTATGATTAGGATGATCGGACAATGAATCGGGACGTTCGTATTTTTGAGGGAAGAAGTCCACCCAGCGGCGCTGCGCTAGACCGATGAGGGAATCGATCGATGCGCGAGGATACAATTCTTTCTGCAAGGCCATCAGCGGCTTCATGATGGACGCAGGCCGGCTTACGATCACGCCGGCAAGATAGGTATCCAGCGCTTCGTTCTTCTTGCCCAGCGATTCCTGCACGGAACCGAGCGCGAGGAATAATTCCGATTCGGAAGGGAGCGCTGTCTGCAAGGCTTCGTTCAGAAATTTCTCCGCTTCTTTGATATTGCCCGTGTTTGCCAGCACGATACCGAGTGATGCGGCTGCATCACAGCGTTCTTCAAATGTCCTCACCGCCGCATCTCTGTATGCCTCACGTGCAAACTGCAGGGCCCTCCCGGTAAAGACCCGGTTCCGGGAAAAACTTTCCGCAATAAACCGTTTTGCCCGGGGAGTATTGCCGGCCGAACGGAGATATTCGTTGGCAACTCGCTCAAATAAGCTGTCCCTCACATGAATCAGGATCGTCGAATCCTTTACCCGCGACCGGAATAATGAGTCTAGGCTCACAAAATCAGCAGAAGATTGAGACGAAACAAAACTCGCATGAACATACGGTTCCAGCCCTTCGGCTCCTCGATGAGTCTCTAACTGGATCATGCCTAAGTGCAAATAATAATTACTGTAGTGCGGGTCAAAAATACCAGAAGGCGGCAGCAACGCGATCGCCTCAAGCTGGGTCGATTCGGCGTCCGAAAATTTACTAAGCAGGTACAGACTCGTTGCCTTTGTATACAAATAAATCGGAGAGGCCCTTCCATGCTTTCTCTGATACAGTGAGATGGCCGAGTCAACGAGGACCAAAGCGCTGTCGGGGTATTTTTTCCTGAAGGCAAGCTCCATCGCAATATCGTGGAGAGCGTCGGGAAGGTTCAGCAAGTCTTTAGCGGCAAGATAATTGTGTGCGGCAGCAAAAGCTGCACTATCTTGATGAAGAGTCATGAGAACACTGAACTTTGCACCATAGGCATCCCCGATTAATTTGCTCTGGGGGTATGCAGCCATAAACCTGTTCAGCCCCCCCAATTTAGCAGTGTCTGACGTGACGTTCACAGCAGCTCGAAACACCTGATCGTCGGACGATTGGCCGTGAACGCAGAACGGCAATATCACGAAGCATATAATGGACCATTGCAATACTCTCATACCGGATTTCTCTCTCAATTAAGTGCGTTCATTCTTCTTCTTCATAACTCGATACATGATTCCCCCCGACACTCCGCAGACAGACGCTCCTCCGGCGATCGCAAGCCTGACTCCAACTGCACTGGCCAGCATTCCGATTCCCAAACTCCCAAATGGGAAAAATCCCTGGAAGACCAGAGAATACAATCCCATGACTCTCCCCCGCAAATGGTCGGGAGCGCGCATTTGGAGAGAAGCATTCGCCGTCGCAAAGAACGCGATCAGGCCAACCCCGACTCCGATCATGCATACCATCGAAAGTAGCGGCGATGTCGAGGCGGTAAATATCAAAATAGAGAAAATAAAAATGGATAGCCCGGAATAAATGAACGTCCGCGGAGGAATCTTATGTCCAAACGATGCTACTGTCAATGCGCTAATAAGAGCACCGATGCCGTTTGCAGTAAGAAGATTCCCAAGCCCAATGGCGCCGATGCAGAGTATCCTGTCGGCAAAGATCGGGAGCATGACGGAGTACGACCATCCAAAGATCGTTACGACGGCAACCAGGGTCATTATTGCTTTCATCGTAGCCTCAGACCGGATATACGCCACGGCTTCCTTAATGGATTGGACCATCGAAGCCTCACTCCTTTTAATTATTCTCTCTTCCACATTCATTAACGACAGTCCGATGATGACGGCAATAAATGAAACGCCGTTGATAAAAAAGCACCAGCCAACCCCGAGAAGACCGATGACGATTCCACCAACGGCGGGCCCGAACATTCTTGCGCTGTTAAACACCGCGGAATTAAGCGCTATGGCATTCGGCAGATCTTCTTTCCCCACCATTTCAACAACGAAGGATTGTCTTCCCGGCATATCGAAGGCGTTGATTGTCCCCAGTGTGAACGCCAGAACCCCCACGACCGCCGGAGTAATCGAATCCGTCCACACCAACGTCGCAAGGATAAATGCCTGTATCATCGATGCGATCTGTGTCGCAGTGATCAAACGCTTTTTCGAGATCTTGTCGGCGACCGTTCCGCCAAACATGGAAAACAAGAGAACGGGAACCGAGGTGAGGAATCCCACCGCCCCCAGCCAAACCGCTGAGTGCGTCAACTGATAAATAAGCCATGCCTGCCCGATATTCTGCATCCACGTGCCGATAAGAGAGACGAGCTGTCCGAAAAAGAAAAGCCGGTAATTCCTGTGCCGCAGCGATCGGAACATAGGAAAGGTGAACAGCCACTGCACAATGACACGCATCATCCTCATATCGCCTGCTGCACACGGATCTTAAGCAATTCAATTTTTGTTTTTGTTGCTTTTTGCACCTGGATCAGCAACTCTCCTATTCTTACCTCTTCCTTTTCAGAAGGAATCCGCCCGAGAGAATGCATAACGAAGCCGGCGATCGTGTCGTACGGACCGTCAGGGATGCGGAGACCGAACGCAGACTGGAGTTTTTGAATCTCCGTTCTTCCGTTGACGAGAAATCCTCCGTCGGACAAGACTTTGACCTGCTGCTCATCGTCCTGCTGGTCGTCGGAAATTTCTCCGAGGAATTCGCGAAGAATATCTTCCGACGTCACCACTCCTGCCGTCCCGCCGAACTCATCCACCACGACTGCGAGGGATATTTTCTTGAGACGAAAATCGCGAAACAGGTCGGAACAGTTTTTCGTTTCAGGAACAAATACCGTTTCCCGCAGGATTTGTGAGAGTGTTCGCGGTCTTGAAAAAAAATCGCGCGCAAATACCACCCCGATAATATTATCGATCGTCTGGTCATACACCAGCAATTTGGAATACCCTCGTTCGATCAACACCTGCCACGCCTGTTTCACCGTTGTCTTGATGTCGACGGCAACGACGTTCGCCCTGGCCTTCATAACGTCTTTCGCGAGCACGTCGCTCAGCGTAATGACCTTGATGATCTTTTTCCCTTCTTCCTTTCCAACCTCCCCCATTTCTTCGCTTTCTTTCAGAAGAATCTCTACGTCCTTTTTGCGCAAGAACCTGCCAACGTTCGATTTTTCAAATCCCAGAGACGAGACGATGACCCTCGACGTTTGCTGCGTTATCCAAATAAGAGGAAAAAACAGGGCATGGCATGTCTGAAGGAACGATGAAGCGTACGGAACGACGGCGTCGGCCACAACCCGGAGCAGCGATTTTGGAAATAATTCGCCAAACATCAATATCACCAGCGCAACGATGACCGTGATAACCGTATCATTCAGGTGGAAGTGCTGCTGCAGAAGTATTGCCGCGATCGATGAAAAGGCGATGTTGGCGATATTGTTGCCTACAAGAACGGTGGTCAGGTAATCTTCGGGCGAACTGACAAAGGATAATGCCTTGGCAGCGCCGAATTTTTTCCTGCGCACCCTGACTTCCAGCTTCGCTTTGTTCGCGACAATGAAAACAATTTCGGACGAAGCAAACAGGCCGCTGAAAACAATGAGGACAAAAAGTAAGATGCACTGGAGCGCCATATATTCTATTACCGAATCATTCTGCCAAAAGGAACATTCTGGGAAAGCCGCGCAAGAAAGCCGCAGCGGCAAAAACTATGCGTGTCATCACTCTACACGACGATGTCCGTTTTGTTGCAGTTGTTTTAGAACGGCTGGGACACGCCGCAAGATGTCGCTTGCAATCATTCCCATCTCTCCGATATCATCCCGCGCAACGTCGCCGGAGCGGCCATGAACATGGACCCCGTTGATCGCTGCCTGCACGGGTGTATTGTGCTGGCCGACAAGTGCGGCAATGATTCCCCCAAGCACGTCCCCCGAACCCGCAGTGGCCATTCCGGCGTTTCCCGTGGAGTTCACGACGACCACTCCGTCCGGAGTGGCGACAATGGTCGGGGCTCCCTTCAGCACAAGCACGACATTATATTTTTGGGCGAAAGAACGTGCAATGTGTATTTTGTTTCTTGCGATCTCGTCAGCCGGGAGCCTGCTCAATCTTGAAAATTCTCCAAGGTGCGGCGTGAGGATGACATATCTACATTTTCTTGTTTTAAGAAGAGAAAGATCGTTCGCCAAAGCGTTCAATCCATCGGCATCGATCACCAGCGTTTTCGTCGACGTCGAAATAACTCTACGGGCGAGTTCCGCAGTTTCGGGATTCTGCGAAAATCCGGGACCTATCAGGATCACGTCAGCCCATTTCATTTTCGGAACAATCAACGCCATTGACGAAGATGCGGCCGTTCCTTCGGAAGTTGACGGTAGTTCAAGCGGCATAACTTCAAGGGTTCGACGCGACACGGCGGAGAACACGGCTGAGGGGATTCCAAGCACGACCGCTCCGGCCCCGGCTCTCATTGCCGACTGCGAACAGAGGAGGGCCGCGCCTGTCAACCCCTTCGACCCTGCAAGGATGAATATTTTTCCAACACTTTGCTTGTGCGCCTCGATCGAACGGACGGGCAGGTTTTCCCGAACGTCTTCCTCCCCCGCAAGAAACAGACGAGATGTGAGTTTGCCCGTCAAGGCAGGGGGCATTTGTATATCGGCAACTGCGACCGAACCCGATGCTTCTTTTCCCCTTCCTAAATATAATCCGACCTTCGGCAGCGCCATGGTTACCGTCAGGCATGCTCTCACAAATGTCGAAGAACACTCTCCTGTCGAGGCATTTACTCCGGAAGGAATATCGACTGCGATGACTTCAGATTTACGCTGGCTATTGATCCATTCAACAACGTTTTTGAATTTTCCCTGCACCTCGCCGTGAAATGACGTTCCAAAAATCGCATCGACAATATAGTCAAACCGCTTCTCCGAGAATTCTTTTGCCGTGAACGACCGGAGGAGTGTCATTCGGGGACCGATTGTATTCTTAAGAATGTCGTAATTTGTTCTTACGTCGCCCTGGAAATTAGTTTCCGCGCCAAGGAGCAGCACCGTAACGTCTGCACCGCGCTGTGATGCGTGCCGTGCTGCCACAAATCCATCTCCGCCGTTCTTCCCTTTTCCTGCGGCAACAAGGATCTTGCTTCCACGAAGCGATCCGAATCGGAGTTCCATTTCTTCAATGACGCTTCGCCCCGCGTTTTCCATCAGGAGAATCGAAGGCATGCCGAATTGACGAATGGCCTTCTCGTCAAGATCCATCATTTGCCGCGAATCAACAAGAGAAAGCATGAATACTCCAAAAAAGAAAAACCGTCCACATGTCACACTCACAAATGGACGGTACAAATTCCGAATAAGAACTAGAAAAGCAATTGCGTGACATTAAGGACGAGTGAAGGGAGAATGCCAAGAACCACAATTCCGACCGCCGAAATTGCGATGGAACACAAGGCAAGCCGCGGCACGCGAATTTCTGCTGGACCTTTTGCGTCCCGAAAATACATATACACAACGATACGGAGGTAATAATACGCCGACATGAGACTCGTGATGACGCCGAGAATCGCCAGCCAGGTCATGTGAGATTGCACCGCGCTGGTGAAAAGATAATACTTCCCGATAAACCCTGCAAACGGAGGGATACCCGTCAGCGAGAACATGAAGGTCGACATCAGTGCGGCGATGAGCGGCCTGCGCGATCCAAGCCCGGCGTACTCTTCATAGGTAACATTGCCCCCCGATTCTTTTTCGAGTATCGAGATTACGCCAAAGGCACCAAGGTTGGTCAGGGTGTACGATACCAGGTAAAACAGGATCCCTTGCTGTCCGAGCGATACTCCCGACGCAATGCCAATAAGCATGTACCCCGCGTGAGCAACGCTCGAATACGCAAGCATTCTCTTCAGATTGGTTTGCGCAAGCCCGAAGAGGTTTCCGACGATCATCGAGCCTGCCGCCAGCACCGCAAGAATGAATTTAAAATGCTCGTCATGCTGCGCCATCGGTATCGCAAACACGAGGACCACAGCAGCAAAAGCTGCCGCTTTTCCTCCGGTGGACATTAACCCCGAGACGGTGGTCGGCGAACCCTCGTATACATCCGGTGCCCACATGTGGAACGGTACGGCGGCAACTTTGAACGCCAAGCCGATGAGCAGTAATCCAAGCCCGACGTTGTACCACAGGGGCAGCGACGCGCTTGGCCGAACGGACGCGATGCGCAATAAGTTTGTCGTCCCTGTTGTGCCGTAGATAAGTGCGATGCCGTAAAGCAGGAACCCCGTCGAAAATGCACCAAGGAGAAAATATTTGAGCGCGGCTTCATTGGAGCTGATCCTTGTTCTCATGAAACCGGCAAGAACGTAAAAACAGACCGACATCAACTCGACTCCAAGAAACAGTGTAATCAGGTCAGCCGACGAGCCCATCAACATCATTCCAGCGACAGAGAGAAGAACGAGCACGTAGAACTCGCCGAAATTTATCCCTTCTTTCTTGAGGTACGACTCAGAAAGAAGGAACGTCAGCAACCCGGCAGCAAGAAAGAGAAGGTCAAAGAAGCTTGCGTATCCACCGACAAGCACCATGTCGTTAAAAGCGGTTGAACTGATCGAGAACGTCAGCACGCTGAAAACCATACTGGTGAGGATCCCGGCGATCCCAATAACGATGATCGCGGTTTCGCTTTTTCGAAACGCCGACTTGACGATCAGGGCGGCGATGGCCGTGATCGACACCGAGAGGATTGGCGAAATTCCATATAAGTCTGAAAATGAAAAAACCATACACTCAGCCTCTGCGAGAATCTATGAACGGAAGAACACAAACCATATCAAGGCGAACGTCGGAAGTAATAGAGGAACGGTGTAGCGTCCGATATAGCCAAAAAAAGAAGGCATGACCACGCCCGATCGTTCAGCAATGGACTTTACCATGAAGTTCGGACCGTTGCCGATATACGTGCATGCGCCGAAGAAAACTGACCCCACTGAAATCGCCTTCAGATAAAGGTCACGGTTGCCGAGCAAATACGAAACCTGCACGACAGAAAGCGGAACACTCCCTGCCGCAACAAGGTCCGGATGAAATTTTGTGAGCGCAGAAAATGTATTCCGAATTTCATCTGCATGGATTCCGCCGATCGCTGTCAATCCGGCGCCGTGCGACGCGACAAGACGATTCACCTCGACAACAATATTATGGTCGACGAAAAGACCGATCGAGGCGCTGAGAAAATTGAGATATGCCGGCGCATTGTCCAGCACACCCGAGAGAATCCCAGTCCCCCAGTAAAATTGTCCCGCATTTGTGAAGCCGATCGACCCGGCGTGAAGTTCCAGCCAGTCGAGCGCCGGAACCATGGTTGCAAATATTCCAACGAACAGAATTGCCACCTCTGTGATTGGCGCAAAA
The DNA here is from genome assembly GCA_964439265.1 of uncultured Chitinophagaceae bacterium. Lineage (GTDB taxonomy): Bacteria > Bacteroidota > Ignavibacteria > UBA10030 > UBA8401 > JAGVPT01. The sequence goes on along the minus strand of CAYTOA010000013.1, from coordinate 65,554 downwards.
TTAAAATCGTTCTTCACATGAATTTGATTTTGGGTCGTAAAAAATGACCCGGCCGCCGCCGCAACCATCAATGCTTCTCTGAGGAACAAAGGATTCTCTACAAACATTGCAGCCACAATTACGGCAAGGAAGAAGACGTTGTGCAAGCCATTGACCTCTGCTTCCTCATGGAGCTGTGAGCGGAGACCATTGTTGGAGCCGGCTGCGAATTTCCGGAAGCTGATTGTATCGATCACAAAAAAGGCCGCTAAGATTATCACGAGCGCGATGAACCACATTTGCCACACAGACTCCAGTACCCACCAGAAAGGAACGCCCTTTAGGTAACCAAGGAAAAGAGGGGGGCCAAGAGGTGTAAGCCCGCCCCCGATGTTGCTGACGACAAAGATAAAAAAAACGACGTGAAAACCGCGCATGCGATATTTATTGACACGCAGATACGGCCTGATCAAAATTAACGATGCACCCGTAGTTCCGAGAATATTAGCCGCAACTGCACCTATCGTAAGAAGAGCGACATTTGCGAACGGCGTAGATTTTCCCGAAATGTGGAGATGAATGCCCCCTGCGACCACGAACAGCGATCCGATAAGTACAATGAAACTGAGATACTCTTTCCCGACCTGCAGCATTCTCGCTCCGTTATCAAGGGCAAATACATAATACGCAACCGGAATTAGCCCCAACCCAACCGCCACATGAGGATAGTATTTCTTCCACCAATGCCTGCTTATGAAGGGGACGACAGCAATCGCGACAAGAAGAACGGCGAACGGTAACATCATGATCACCGGTACTTCTGATGCATACGATTCTCCGCTGGCGAACGCCAGAGTGGAGAAGACAGCCAGAGCCAACCCTAATTTCAATACCAGGCGAAATGAAAACTTCATCATCGTGTGCCCTGCCCGGTTTTTAATATTGCCGAGTGAATCTCTCCGCTTCTTGTTTGCTCAAGCATCCTGACTATCTGTTTCGTCGATGCTGCTGACGTCCTCAAGAATGTCGACGGATAGACCCCAATCCACACTATGAACACAAGAATTGGGACAAGCACTGCGATCTCGCGCGCTGAGAGATCATGGAGCGAGTGGTTCGCCGGGTTCGTTAATTTGCCGAACATTACTCGTTGGAACATCCACAGCATGTAGACCGCTGCAAAGATCACTCCCGATGCCGCGACAACGGTATAGACATGAGAGCCCAAAAACGTCGACTTAAACGATCCGAGCAGAATAAGAAATTCGCCGACAAAACCGTTGAGTCCGGGAAGTCCGATCGACGAAAGCATAACGATCATAAAGAACGCTGCGAAGACTGGCATCTGACTGGACAAACCCCCGAACTGAGAGATGTCGCGCGTGTGCCTCCGGTCGTAGAGCATCCCCACGATCAAAAAGAGCGCTCCGGTGGAAAGCCCGTGATTGATCATTTGAATCATCGCTCCCTGGATCCCCTCCTCGGTCATCGAAAAAATTCCGAGCACAACGAAGCCGAGGTGACTCACGGAAGAATATGCCACCAGCTTTTTGATGTCGGTCTGCACCATCGCGACAAGAGCGCCGTAGACGATGCCGATGACCGCGAGCGTGGAAAGAAGAGGAGTGAATTCAAACGAAGCCTGCGGGAACAACGGCAAACAGAAACGAAGCAGCCCGTACGTTCCCATCTTCAGAAGCACTGCGGCAAGGATCACACTTCCGGCCGTCGGCGCCTGAACGTGCGCATCGGGAAGCCATGTATGGAAAGGAAACAACGGTATCTTGATCGCAAACGAAAGTGTGAACGCCAGGAACATCCATACCTGGATATTCCGCGGAATGGAGGGGGCTATTTGATAGAGCGTGGTCAAATTGGTCGTGAAATGTCCTCCCGGCACCGTGGATGCGTAGTAGCCAAGCGACAGGATCGCCACCAGCATCAGCAGGCTGCCCGCCATTGTGTAGATAAAGAATTTGACCGCCGCATAGATCTTCTCCTGCCCGCCCCAAATACCGATGATGAAATACATCGGGATCAACATCGCTTCCCAAAAAACATAGAACAAGAAGAGATCCGAGGCGAGAAAAACCCCGAGCATCCCGAATTCCAAAAGAAGGATAAAAATGACGTATTCTTTGAGGCGAAGGGTGATCGATTGCCATGAAGAAAGCAGCGCGATCGGAGTTAGGAACGCCGTAAGCACGATGAGCAACAGAGACAATCCGTCAACGCCGATAGTATAGCTGATATCCAGTCCCTGGATCCACACAGCCTGGTTCACGAATTGATATTGAACATTCGCCGGATCGAACCGAAAGTAGAGAACCATGAACAAAATAAACGTCAGCAGCGACGTCGCAAGTCCAACGGATTTGATCGCGACGGACTTCTCTTTGCCGATGCAAAGAAGGATCACAATTCCAACGAAGGGCGAGAATAATGCGTACGTGAGAAGATAGTTCATTGGCAACAAGAGAATTTCATATTATCGAATGATCAGCCAGCCAAGGACGAACAAGATGCCAGCAACGAACACGACGGCATAGCTTTGAACGACTCCGGTTTGCATGCGTCTGAAGAACTGGCTCGCGTACTCGGTAGCCTTGGCCGAAAAGTTTATCAATCCGTCGATGATTCCTACGTCAACACGTTTCCAGAGAAGTTTCTCGGAACCCTTTACCAGAGGCGTCACCACCGCTCCGTCATACACCTCATCGACAAAATATTTGTTGAGAAGGAGTTTGTACGTCCGCGAAAATCTCGAAGCAACCCGCTCCGCTATCTCTTTCTTCTCCAGGTAAATCTTTCTGGCAAAGTATATGCCCGCTGCCGCGATCAGAACTGAGACTGCCATCAGGACATATTCCATGACCGAAGCTTCGTGATAGGGCATGAGCATTTTCGAGTTCGCACGTTCAAAGACGGGTTCAAGAAAACGTCCAAACCAATTTCCCCCGCCGAGGCTTTCCGGAATACCGACAAATCCCCCGACGACGGAGAGCGCCGCGAGAATGATCAGCGGGATGGTCATCGTCTTCGGCGCTTCATGCGGGTGAAGATGATGCTCGTCGAAGCGAGGGGAGCCGTCGAAGGTAAGCGACACAAGCCGGAACATGTAGAACGCCGTCAACCCGGCGCCGGCCGCGCCAACAAGCCATAAGATCGGCGAGCCGTCGGAGAAAGCTCTCCACAATATTTCATCCTTGCTGAAAAATCCCGCAAGCGGAGGAATTCCCGAGATCGCGATCGCTCCGATGAGAAATGTCTTGTATGTTGTCGGGAGATATTTTTTGAGTCCTCCCATTTTCTGGATGTCTTGCTCATCGTGCATTGCATGGATGACAGCGCCCGAACCGAGGAACAGCAGGGCCTTGAAGAATGCATGCGTCATAACGTGAAAGATTCCAGAGGCAAACGCGCCCACGCCTAAACCGAGGAACATGTACCCGAGCTGGCTTATGGTGGAATAGGCGAGCACCTTCTTGATGTCATTTTGGACGAGACCGATCGTGGCCGCAAAGAAGGCTGTCGCGACCCCGATGATGGCGACGACCTCCATTGTCACCGGAGACAGCGCAAACAAGATCGAGCTCCGTGCGAGAATGTACACGCCCGCCGTGACCATCGTGGCGGCGTGAATCAACGCGCTCACCGGCGTCGGGCCGGCCATCGCATCCGGAAGCCATACGTACAGCGGAATTTGCGCCGACTTTCCCGTCGCTCCGACAAAGAGCAGGAGCGTGATCCACATAACGGTGGAGTCGCCGCGGCTAAAAACCGAGGCCGCAGAAAACACCGACTCGAAATTCAGCGACCCGAAGGTGGTGAAGATGAGAAACATGCCGAGGAGAAACCCGAAATCGCCGATGCGGTTGACGATGAACGCTTTTTTCGCCGCATCTCCCGTCGTTCCCTTCTCAAAATTCTTGTCGTACCAAAAGCCGATCAGCAAATACGAGCAGAGTCCGACCCCTTCCCAACCTACGAACATGAACAAAAAGTTGTCGGCGAGAACAAGGATTAACATCGCGAAGATAAAGAGATTCAGGTAAGCAAAGAACCGCCAGAATCCCTTGTCGCCGTGCATGTACCCGATCGAATAGACATGGATGAGACTTCCCACGCCGGTGACAATCAGCGTCATCAGAATCGACAGCTGGTCAACCTCGAATGCGGCGTTCACTGAAAATGAACCTGCGCCGATCCATTCGAACTGATTCACGATGTGCTGCCTCTCACCGACAGGAAGCGACAGCATCTCAACAAAGATCGACACTGCAACAAAGAACGACAGCGCTACTGCACCCGAGCCGATCGTGCCGACGAGTTTTTCCGATTTTATCTTCGACCCAAAAAGGCCGATAAAAAGGAAACCGAGAAACGGAAAAAGAACGATAAGGCCGACGTACGGATACATGAACACCAATTCAATGATTAATTTTCAGAACACTTTCGCTTCAGAAGCCCGATGCAGATATTCACCATTTTAAGATATTGATCTCGTCAATATTGACCGTTTGCTTGTTGCGGAAGAGTGCAATGATGATCGCCAACCCTACTGCCGCTTCCGCCGCGGCAACGGTCATCACAAAAAACACGAGCATTTGCCCTGTCGGGTCTCCAAGGAACGACGAGAATGCGATGAGCGAGAGGTTCACCGAATTGAGCATCAACTCGATGGACATAAACACGATGATCGCATCGCGCCGGATCAACACGCCCAGAACACCGGCACAAAACATGAATGCGGAAAGGAGAAGATAGTAATCGATAGGGATCATTCTGTAATTTTCTTTTTTGCGAGGATCACGGCGCCTACGATCGCCGCCAGTAACAAGAGCGAGGTGATTTCAAACGGGAAAATGAATTTACTAAAAAGAACCTTACCGATGTATTCGACCGTTCCTATTTCTACGGAATTGGAAGATTGTTGAATCAATGTGTTTCCGGTTCGGTACGCCAACATGTAGAGCAGTTCCAGGACGAGCCCGACACTGAAGGCGATACCGAGATACGTCCTCACCCCCAGATGCTCCCTGAGCCGCTTGTCATCTCCAAGATTCAACAGCATGATCACGAAGAGGAAGAGGACCATGATGGCGCCGGCATACACCAATACCTGCACCATCGCGATAAACTGAGCGTTCAGTGTCAGATACAAGCCGCTGAGGCAGAAAAAGTTAAGAATAAGATAGAGGGCGCTGTTGACAGGGTTGCGCTGAAGGATGACCATAACAGCAGAGAATGCCGCGACGGCAGCCAGAAGGAAAAATACGACTTGCTCAAATGTCATAGCATCAATATCGGGGTAAGTGCCTGTGTACAAACGGAATAAATATACGAAGTGTTCGGAAGAGAATCAATAAATGCGGGGAGAAAACGACGGCAACTCTATGATAATGCATTCCTTATCATCGTATCTGAACTGAAATCTGGCTCAGGCGAGGCTTCTATCCTATCTATAGAGTAATAGACTTGCGAACAATGACCAGGCGGAACGGCCGCGGAGGATAACTGAATTCGCCCAAACGGCCGTTTCACCTTTGATCCATTAAATTATCTGGTTATTCGACAACTTTCAATATTCCGCGACCGCTCGCCGAATAATAATTTGCATCATACATCGCTTCAGCAGCAACCGGCGCGTACTGGAATTCCCCTTTGGTAACTGCGCGCACAAGGTAGAAGAATTTCCTCTCCCGGTTATCGCTAAAGTTGGTATAATAATTTATCCGGTCGTCGCGTATATCCACGTAATCCGGTGTACTCGCGTCCTTAATAAAATCATACTGCGACGTTTCGACAAGCCTCGGGTTCTCGATCTCAAATCCGGCGGGAAGCAGGTCTGTGATCGCGACGTTCTCGAGTTCGTCGACATCCGATTTCACCGTGATCTTGACGACAACAAGGGAATTCTGTTTTACCGCATCGAGACTAACGGGAGCCCCAAAGCGGTTGAAGAATTCCCTTCTTACACGAAGGTTCTTATCCTCAATCTTGATACTGCCGTCCTTTCGAATTCCTTCCGTGATCAGCGAATAATACACCTGCCCCTCGCCTCTCAACGAAAACGCGACTTTACCTTCTACAGCAGAGATGTCGTACTTCTGATTGCCTCCGGAATACTGCTTCGTGCTCCCGGCGATGTTTACCGTTCCGTCGAACTTGCCTCCTCCGGCTCGGCGAGCCGCCTTCCCGAACGCAAGCAATGTGAACGCATCATCCTGCGTACTGTACCATTCATTTCCTTCGTACGTTTTTGAAAGATACTCCATGTATCTCGGGATGTTCGGATTCGCCGGATCCGTCTCCAGTAGCACATTGAGAACGATCGCGTTCGCACGCACCGGTGAGTCGAACCATACGCCGGAAGTCCTAACCGGGTCTTCAATGACGAACTGCGGAGGCAGCAGGTCCAGAAATGACTTTCGGTCTCCGTTCAGCGCAAAGGAACCGGCAAGAAGGTACCGCGTGTCGGTCGTAAGAAGCGATGGAGCTGTCCGGTAGAAATTCATTAAGGGAATTTCCGGCTGACCCGCAAGAGCCAACACGTAAAGAGCATAGACGGAACTCTTGTCGGCAATACGTATGATTTCCGTTTTGTGATTCGAATAGATATAGTAATCCATCGTCTGTTTACTGCGAGCGATGGTCGCTATGGCAGACAATGCGGACTTCAGTGTTCCTTCCGGAACTGAGTACCCGGCCTTTTTCGCTTCGATTAGAAAATGTGTTGCATAGACGGTCGCCCACGTGTTAACCTCTGAGCCGCCAGGCCAGTATGAGAACCTGCCGTCATTTCCCTGCATGCCGGTGATTTTTGTGATTGCTTCGTTCACAAAATAGGTGGGACTTCCTTTCTCGAGAATGGTCGGGTCGAGCAAGACGGCGATATCGCGCAGATAGATCTGCGGGAACGCTTTCGATGTCGTCTGCTCAAGACACCCGTGCGGATAACCGACAAGATATTTCAACTCTTTGGCGAAATTCGCCACAGGAAACGGGCTCACCGTAAGATATGATTTTCTTCCATTCGGCAGATATTTATCGCTCATTGTCATCGAGACGGTGTTCCCGCCGGTCACGATGCCGGCGACACTTTCGGTAACATATGCTGACAGCGGCCGGACCGGGATTTCAGTGACCGATTCAAATTTTTCGCCCAGCGCCTCGGTGACGACTTTCACCGTCGCTTTTCCGATCTGGTCTGTCGCTTTAAGAATGATGTTCACATATTTTTCCTGATTCGCGTTGACGTCCAGCTCCGCCGATTGCTGTGTCGCCAGGATCGGCCCTTCAGTGCTGATTGTGAATTTCACACTGACAGGTTTTTCCGTCGTGTTGAACGCCGTGATCGGCATCGTGATGACATCGTTCGGGCTCGCGAAGCGAGGGAGCGCGGGAGTGACGACGATCGGATCGGCGACCTTCATCGGCTTTTCTGCCGTGCCGAATTTCCCCCCTTTGTACGCGATAGCCATCAGGCGCAGCTCGCCGCTGAATTCCGGAACGTCGAGTGTCACGTCGGCCTCACCGTCGGAGTTTGTCTTCACAATTCCCGACCATAACGCAACGGGTTTAAAACGAAGTGCAGAAACAGGATTCGTTCTTTTCGCCTTTGCTTCGTAATCGCTCCCACCGCTGCTGCTCTTTTGTTTCTTGTCGTACTCCGGCAGCAGATCACGGAAGAAATCGAACGTTTGCGTTTCCAATCCTTTCCTGGCATAGAAATACGAGTACGGCTGCGGCGTCGCATAATTTTTTACCTGCAAAATACCCTCGTCCACTGCCGCAAGGGTCACGAACACGTTCTTCTCTCCTGCTACCGAAACCGTGACCTTTTGTTTTCCCCGGGGGCGGATCTTCTCAGGCGCGGAGATCGATACTGCCAATTTATTGGACTTCCGCTCCGCGAACAACGGAGCAAAGCCATGACCCACGAGGAGCGGGATGTTCATGCTTTTTACCTTTCGAAAAAGCACGGCGCTGACATACACGTTCGGCATGAAGTCGTCTTCAACGGAGAGTTCCATCGACGCAGTATTATTTTCAGCTTTCAAATAACGATAACTGATAACCTTATTCCGTTCGAGTGTAACGAGCATCGTCCCGTCAAACGGGGTTTTAAATAGTATGTTCGCTTTCTCCCCCGGCTCAAACGACTGTTTGTTGAACGAGATATCAACTTTCGCCTCGGGGTCAATTTGAAACGACGTGATGTCGGTTGTCGCCCAGCTGTATGAATAGAAATCAAACTGATTAAAGGCGTCATCGTTCTTCTTCGATACGCGCACGACATAATCGCCGGAGATCGCAGGAACTGTGAATGTGACCGGTGTCGGCGAGTCATCAAGAGTGACGTCCCGGGCCTCTACCGGTATTTCACGCATTTCCGAGACATAACGCAGAGAGTTTGTCTTTTCGTACATCCGCAATACCGTGTGCCATTCTTTCCGGAAGAGTTGGAACTGCGCCGGAAACCCTTTAATCGCCTGATCGTCGGTGTTCACGGCAACCAGTTTTATCGTCTGCGGATTTCCCGGCGAGACGTAATAATCCATCTTCTTCCAGATTCCGATGTAATAGTCTTTCGGGTGCACGACTGTTGTCGCGAGCTGGTATACCGGGCGGCCGGATTCGTCGAACACGCCGACCCGTCCCCGAGCGATGAGGACGCCGCTGGAAGTGGCTTCCTTCGGAACTGCAAAAGTTTCCTCGGCCTTCCCTTCGTCGTCGGTCTTCCCCTCGCTCACAACCGGCTGCGCGGAAAAATTCGCGGCCCCGTCGTTCGCAAATCGAAATTCCGGAAACTGCTTTGAAACGTACGGCGCCGGAACGAATGTCCCCTCAAACTCGTAATTCCTCCCCGACGCAGGAGGTCCGAAGAAGTTAAGCGCCTGGAACGCATAATTGATCGTGTCCGCCGGAGATGCCTTTGTTCGATCCGCAGTCATTGACACGCGAATTCTGTCTGGAACAAAATCTTCAATGCTCACGGAATATGAGGTCAGGAAGAGGTCGTTTCCCGTCGAGACGTCAAAACGGTATTCTCCCGTCGGCGCGCTTTGGTCTGTTTGATAAGATATTTCAAAGGACCCTTCCTCGTTGATGGTCCGCATAAATTCCGATACCACTGTCCCCAGCGGGCTGAACATTTTTACCTTTATCGGAAAATTTCCGGGCAGACCGTTGTGGAGATCACGGACAATTCCAGTGAGGATCACCTTTTCGCCGGGACGGTACAATGTGCGGTCGCCGTAGACGAAAGCGTCATATTGTCCCTCGCTGTCGAATTTCCCTCCGACATCGAAACGCGACGTTTCGACACGGTAATCCGCGAGGTTGAGGAAATTAAAATCGTCTCCCTTTGTCGCCGTAACGAGCTTCAGATGAAAATCGTCGTTCTGGAGCGTGCCGAAATCTTTGAAGACGACAGCGCCGTCGGAATTCGTATTCTGCGACGACATGACCTGGTTGCTCGTCGAGATGAGGTCGATCTTCACGCCGCCAAGCGGCTCATTATCATCGAGGCTAGTGGCAAACACGGCTAACTCTTGTTTGCTTTGTTTGACGATAAGGCCTATATCCGAAATGGAGATCAGTTTTGCTGTCGACCGCCATGTTTGTGCTGGATCCGAGACTTCCACGAGCAAAAAGCCCTTGTAATCGTTCCGAAGATACGATGCCAGGTCAATTCCCGTCGTCACCTCCTGATTTCGCGAATTTTGAATGTCGATCGTTTTCCCTTCAAGCAAACGGCCGAAATTGCCAACCGAGAAACGGTATTTATGCGAAGGATGATACCCCTCCTCGTCATCATCGTAGTACTCATAGTCGTACGACCGGCCGTGGTCTATAAAGAAAACAATATTGTTTTGAAAGACCTGGCTCACCTGCACGTGAAGTTTTGATAGATTAACTGTTTTCACCGCAATTGTTTTTGCGCCGCTCAAGAGCATGTATGCCCCGTCTGAGACGAACGAGAACGACGGCTTGATGTCTCCGATGACCACGTCGGCCTCGTAGTCATTCTGCGTTTTTGCGCCGAGGACGCTTTGCAGACCCCTGCGGATCATGAGGTGGAATGATGTGGCCGTTTCAAAATTCCCCCGGATCAAAAACCCGAATCGATCCGTCGCTTCCACCACGTATGACCGCTCCGGCGAAAGTGAAATAAACGACTTCACGGATGACATATCAACCTCCTGCGAGGTTGAGATCTTTATGGTACCCTCCTTGCCGTCGAACCCGGCTTCGTGGCCGTAAACTTTAAGCTCTTCAAGGCCGGGCAAGGAATACACGAACGGCTTCTCCATGGCGATATGTGTATTTGTTTCGGGAGAAACCAATCCATCGACAAAGGAAACACTGATGCTTCGGGCCTTCTCGAGCTGCGTCATCGAACCGATCTCGACGGGGATCGTCTTCGCCTGGGTCGTCGACATCACTTTGAATTCGGGATGCGGCGCGCCGTCAATTTCCATCTTGAGGTATTTTGCGACGTCGTCGGGTTTCACGGCGTATGAAAACTCCAGGTTGGCTTTCACACCGACCGTCCGCTTGTTGTCTATTCTGTCGTAGAAGAACTCGGCTCCCCTCATTGTGAATGGTTCCGTCGCAAAGGAAAATTCTTCGTCACCTCTGAAAGATCGCGAGTGCGATAATTGTTTCAACAGATCAGTATTGAATCTGCCTTTGAATTTTGTGTCGCCGGCAAACGGAACGTCGGGGCTGAACACGAGCTTCGACGAATCCTGCCAGACAAATTTCCCTTCGACGTGGGGTGTAAATTCAATGAACGGTGTTTCAACCCAAACGTTTGTCGATTCCGGAGGTACAACACCCCGCGAGAATTCGAACTGCAGAACGCCGGACGCCGGAACGACCCCATGGGGCAATTCCGACGTTATCCGCAAGCCATTCGAATCGAACATCGAGCATGACGGCAAGAAGAAGAGGAAAAAAAGAACTGACCATTTCGAAAAGTGTGTTTGCATTGAAGTCTCCCTTGATTATCGAGGTGTGAATGATAAATAATTTAGAGATGTCGCACTTTGATGTTTATCGATGAGGATCTTCCTTTGTCGTCAACACACGTGATCGTATGCTGACCGTCGCCCATTCCAAAGAATATTTTCTCGTTCTGCTTTCTTCTCGCAATAAATTTGTTGTCGACGTACCAATGGTGCACCTTCACGTTGACTCCCGAGCTTGCATACAGCGCGATCGTCTGTTTTTTGGACACCAGCAAATAGGTCATATCTTTCGTGGGGCTGATGATGCGCGGTCCTTTTCCGGCAAACACGCGTTCGCACGACGGATTATGCGGCGGGAGCGGAGTGTACGGATGACCGGTGCTATTCAGGAAATTGACGTACTCCGGAGGAAAATCTTCGAAGACTTTCAGCTTGTACGGATGACTGCCGAGGCAACTCGTGCAATAATGAACTTTTCCATCGAGCGAGACATAAAACTCCTTGTCTACATCGCAATAGCTTTGAAGCGTTTGCGACCGTGAGTAGAGGTCCGTTGTCAACGAAGTGCAAAAGGATGATGGAAGTTTGCCGCTATGAGCGCACACCTTCCGCTCGGCAACGTCGGAGGGCATCGGAAGTATGATTTTTGATGAATGCGCGGAGATGGCATCGAAGATATCAGCGAACAGCGGAACGGTCGCCTTCGTGGACACGAGGTCCGGCGCACCGGTATTGTCCGCGTTGCCAAGCCATACCCCCACCGTGAATTCCGATGAATAGCCGATGCACCACGCGTCACGGCGTCCATAGCTCGTCCCGGTCTTGTAGGCCACTTCCGGTAATGAAGCAATCGAAGAGAAACTGAGCGCGGATTCCGATTGATCATATTTGGACAGAATATCGGTGACGATGTACGCCGCCGCTTCCGAAAACACTTTCGACGAATTTCCCGAATCTCCCTTTGTATATGACGGCCGTACAAACATCCCTGCATGCGCGAATGCGCCGTAGGCCGACGTCAACTCCTCGAGCGTCACCCCGCAGCCGCCGAGGATAATGCTCAACCCCAATTTTTCTTTTTGCTGTGCGAGGGATTTGAAGCCCGATGCAATGAGATGATCGGTGAAAGTTTTTGCGCCAACCCCTTCGAGCAAACGGACCATCGGCGCATTGAGTGAGTGTCTCAGCGCGTCGTCCGCGTACACCCAGCCTGCGTACGTACCGTCGTAATTCTCGGCGCTGTATCCATCCGCGTCGTACGGAACATCAAGCAGTCGTGTTTTCGAGGTGAGCGTTCCGTTGTCGATGCCAAGAGCATAGAGAAAGGGCTTCAGGGTGGAACCGGGAGACCGAAGAGCCTGCACTGCATCGACCTGGCCGTAGTGCGCCGAGTCGTCAAAATCTTCAGAGCCGACGTACGCTGTTATTCCATGGGTCGCATTGTCGATGACCACCGCCGCCCCGTTGAAAACATTATGCGCCGCCCAGGTCCGCACGTGACGAGCGAGAATCTTTTCGACAACAGTCTGCGTTTTTAGGTCGAGAGAACTCACCACCATATTCTCGCCGGGATACAATTCCTTCACTCGCAGCACAAAATGATGAGCGAAGCGCGGAAGCTGGGAACGATTGACCGATGCCGGCGTCTGCCACAGAACGATGGAATCCTGTTTTGTCAGAAAACCTTCGGACAGCCATTCAAGAGCGACGCGTTTTCTTTCCAGATAAAGCTTCTCAGAATTCTTATCCGGGCGAAGACCGTTCGGATCGTTCGGCAAAAGAATCAAGTCAACAAGCTCTGCCAGGTTCAATCGTTCCAGCGGAGTTTGATAATACAGGTACGCGGCGGATTGCAGCCCTTCAATATTTCCGCCGAGCGGGACCATAGAAAGGTACATCTCGAGAATCTGATCTTTTGAATAGCGCATTTCGAGCTGGACGGCGTGGAACATCTCGATACACTTATTGAGATACGTCCGGTCGCGCGACTCCAGCATCCTCGCCACCTGCATTGTAATGGTGGAAGCTCCCGAAACTTTTTTCCCTCTCGCAAGATTTTGAAACACGGCGCGTACAACTGCGATTGGATTAATACCCGGATGGTAATAAAAAAACCGGTCTTCTTTGTGCAGCAAGATCTCCTTCAAGCGGGAAGGAATTTCAGCTGGTGAAGTCTTGAACCGCCATATTCCATCAGGAGCGAGGAATGCATGGAGGAACTCTCCATTGCGGTCGAGCACGATCAACGAGTACGGTTTGGATTGCGGAAGCGGCAGAACAACGGTGAGAACAATAAATGAGGCCGAAATGAAAAGGACGAAGATGAGGAAGTAAGAGAATGCCCGCCGCATGACTCTTTGATTTTAGAAGGGGTGCTAAAACTCGGAGTTGAATCAAGTTTAGTGGAGTAATCCGAGAAAAGCAACAGAATAAAGAAGTTTTGAAGTTAATGCGAAGCGCAAGGAAATGTTCACTTAATAGAGGAAGACCTGTAAGGCCCGATGAACAGGATCATTGTTGGAATCGACCCAATATCGAGGCACATCGGAGATCAGGCAATTTCTCACCCCCCTATCTGACTCATCGTCCGTTCCGGTTTGACAAATCCAGGCTGGTTGATGAGGTGCCCTTCTTCCTTCTTCCATACGGCCGCAACGATCGCATCCGAAATCGTCTCATCCGTCATATTGCCGCGGAGCATCGATCTCAGGTCGGTCTCATGTAATGAAAAAAGGCATGTGCGGAATTTTCCTTCGGAGGTGATGCGGATGCGGTTGCAGTGCGAGCAAAAGGGTTCGCTGACCGAACTGATGAACCCCAGCTCGCCAACGCCGTCCTCGAACCTGAAACGATCTGCAGGCTGCGAACCGTGATATTCAACTGGGACAAGTTTTGGGAATTGTTTTTCAATCCTTTCGATAATTTCCTTCGTTGGAATAACTTTCGAATAATCCCAGGAATCACCTGCACCGATAGGCATGTATTCAATGAACCGAACGATGAAAGGTTTTGTCCGCGCAAGCTCGGCAAATTTTTCAACCTCGTCGTCATTTGTCCCGCGCATGAGCACAACATTGATTTTGACAGGAGAAAATTGAAGATCCTGTAACACCTCAAGCCCCTCCCATACTTTGCGGAAGTAATCACGGCGAGTAACTTCGGCGAACGTCTGAACGTCGAGTGAATCCAAGCTTACCGTGATCCGTTTCAATCCCGCTTCGCGCAATACCGCCGCCTGTTCTTTAAGAAAATATCCGTTGGTTGTCATGGCGATGTCATGAATACCGTCGATACGGGAGATTTGTTCGACGAGAACGTGGAGTTCTTTGCGCATCAGAGGTTCGCCGCCGGTCAACCGGATCTTGTTAACGCCGAGCTGCGCAACAATGTTCACGACCCGGGCGATCTCCTCAAAAGACAACAACTCCCCCTTTTTCATCCAGACCATGCCTTCTTCCGGCATACAATAGCGGCACCGGAAGTTGCATCGGTCCGTGACGGAAATGCGCATATTGTTGATCGTGCGCCCGAAAGAATCTTTTAGTATCTGCGAGGTTGTCATCGGTGTTACGAGAATTTGAGTTCGTTCTGCGTCGGGTCGGCAGAAGGTCTGACAAATTTGTCGGTACTCAACGGTGTGTATGTGGAATTCAAACCACATTTTTTACACGATGCCCGAAACAGTTGTTCGATAGCATGCGCAATTTCTCCTGTTCCTTTCATTCGCGTCGAAAAAGCGGAATCATTCATTTTTCCGTCTCTGACATCCATGACCCTGTTCAATACTTTTTCCACCTTTGCGGGATACTCCCTCTTCAGCCAATCAACAAAGAGCTCCTTCACAGAATACGGCAGCCGAAGCATCGTATAGCGTGCGGACGTCGCTCCCCGCAACGCTGCTTCGCGAAGAATGGACGGAAGTTCTTCGTCATTTAATCCGGGGATCACCGGCGCCGCATTTACAGTCACCGGTATCCGCGCCTTCGCCAATTCCTCGATGGCGTGCAATCTTTGCACAGGCGTCGATGTTCTCGGCTCCATCCGCCGCGCCAGATTGGGATCGAGCGTCGTCACCGATAGACAAACGGTAACAAGATTCAGCGACGCCAATTGAGAAAGGAGGTCAAGGTCGCGGAGAACAAGAGCATTTTTTGTGATCATCGCGACAGGATTGCGGTAGCGTAAGAAAACCTCAAGGCATTGGCGTGTAATGTTCAGTTTTCGTTCGACAGGCTGGTAGCAGTCGACGTTTCCCGAAAGCATAACGATATCGGGCGTCCACGACTTCTTTCGGAATTCATGTTCGAGAAGTGCAGCGGCGCCCTTCTTCACCATGATCTTTGTCTCAAAATCCAATCCGGAAGAAAATCCTAAAAACTCGTGTGTCGGCCTTGCATAACAATAGACGCATCCATGTTCACAACCACGGTAAGGATTAAGGCCGAAGGTGAAGCCGAGGTCGGGGCTGTCGTTCTTCGACAGGATAGATTTCGATGCGTCGAGGAAATATTGCGTGGGAATTTTCCGATCAACTTCTCCGCCTTCCCAGTCATCATCGAACTCTTCGCGCGTCAGTGTCTCGAACCTGATCTGCGGGTTCGATAGCGACCCTCTGCCGTTCAGACTGCTGCGCTCATGTACTTTTCGATTCAGCATTTTCGACCCAAACTTCCCCGTCTTCAAAAATTTCTTTCTTCCAGATAGGAACTCTTTTTTTGAGTTCGTCGATCGCATACCTGCACGCCTCAAATGCTTCTTTTCGATGTGCAGCGGAAACAGCAATGGCAACGCTTGCTTCCATCACCGGGACAACGCCGATCCGGTGAACAATCGAGATCTTATTGATACTCCATTTTTCTCGGATCTCGCCTTCAATCTCCCGCAAGAGCGTTAACGCCATTGGAGTATACGCTTCGTACTCCAATCGTACAACCTTTTTCCCTTTTGAATGATTCCGCGTCGTCCCGAGAAACAGGTTTATCCCTCCGGCCTCAGGCGCAACGACCGATGCGAGCAATTCTGCTGCATCAATATCTTTATTGACGATTTCGATCATTTAGTGTCCGCCGCTCACCGGGGGAATGATTGCGATTTCATCACCATCGTGCAGCACGAAGCCGGGGTCAACGTACGATTCGTTTACCGCGATCCTAATGTAAGAACGGAAACGCTGCATTTCGGGGTATTGAGAGATCAAGAATGAAAGCACATCGCCGGCAACGGATGCGCCAGGGAGATCTACGCTTGTTTCAGACATCCTTGCGATATCTTTGACAGATGCAAAGAGCCGTATTGTCACTGAGATTTTTGGGGGAGGCACATTATAATATAGAAAAATGTGCAGCAGATTTCAAATTCTTGCATAACTATCAGACACGTTCATGATTTAGCTTGCCTCCGTATCGTGTTCCCAAACTCCGTTTGGGAACACATGAAAATGTACTACCGGTGGAGTTTTCTTCCATTTAGTTCGCATTCCTAATAAGAGATTAAGAAGGATTGGAAACAAAAACGGCTGCAACGGAGGTGCCTCGGTCAAGATAGGCCGTTATCCGAGGCTCTTTCGGTCGTACATTTTTTTATTGAAGAATGGGGCGAGGGCGTTGAGCGTGGCGAGCTCAAAAGAATCTTCGCGCGTGACGAGATCGCCGGTAAGAATTCCCCACGTCCCCTGATTGCTCCGGACATTTTTCTGTTCGGCAAATATGTCGATGACATGCCCCAGATCGGCGCCATCCTTCACCACAGCATCGGCGAGTGCCTGCGGGATTTCTATACTCCCCGAGCTTCCAAAAGAAAATCTTCTTCCATCGTGGACGCAGGCCCAACTCTGCAGAAAAGTGTGGCGTTGGAAAACGCAGACTCCTCCTTCGACTCCCACGGCAAGAACATCGTCCGCGCTGTTATCCCCGTTGCTCGCATAAACGGTCTCGGCTCGCTGCCGGGCGCCGGTCATAAGTTCGTCGATCGAGAGAGGCGTAGCCGGCACTCCGCTCTCAACGGTCATCGGCTCAAAGACGATGGTCTTGAAAAGATCGAAGTGCGAGAGTCTCTTGAACGCGCGCTGCACCCCGTTCACCTTCGGCGCGCGCTTGCTGGCGATGAGAACTTTCATTTTTTTGATTTTATTTTGACACGGGAAAGCTTCTTAAGGTCGGGCGGAATCGGAAAAAGTTTATCGAGCGTGGTCACTTTCTTATTTCCAGCCTTGTTGGTGAGGATGATCTCCAGCCGTGGAGCGAATTCCGCCAGCACTTGCCGGCACGCGCCGCACGGAGTTATAAATCCGTCGTCATCCGATACTATGGCAATGGCCTTGAAACGATTTCTTCCTTGTGCAACGGCCTGAAACACAGCGTTGCGTTCGGCGCAAATTGTGAGACCGTACGATGAATTCTCAACATTGCATCCTTGGAAAACCTCTCCCTCATCTGTGAGCAGTGCCGCCCCGACCCGAAAATTCGAGTAAATGGCATATGCGTTCTGCTTCACCCGCGTCGCAGCCGCAACAAGTTCGCTTCTTTCTTTAGACGATGTTGCCACATCTTCTCCGGATTGTTATTAATAATCAATTTGTCCAGGACTATCCCGCAGCCGCGGATCGATCGTAACTCACCAAACATCCGAAAAAGAAAAAATAGAATCAAGACAAGAGATACGAAGGAGGGTTTCAAATATAGATTTGGAGGGCGGACAAGATACGGGGGCTTTATCCTTAGAGCAGCAGCGAATCTCCGACACTGAATCACCGTCCCCGCGCTTCACGATCGAGATCCTCCACGAGGGATGCAATCCGTGTCCACTTTGTCCCATGTCCACGGCTCATGTTCGGAATTACCTGTCGAGGATTCTAGAAATGTGTTCTAATTCTTTTCTTTTGCGCACTCATCGCATGGGCAAATAGAACGCAAATAATCCCACGCATAAATGCCGGTGTCGTGCCCGTCTCCCCATACGATCTGGATGGCATAACTGCCTACGGGCGAAATCGATTTCACATCGTAACGGCCTGGAAGCTCGGGCTGCGGCGAGGGTTGAAACGTATGCAGCAACACTGTTTCTCCTTTGCATCCGGCACAAGGGCATTCATCGCGGAGAAGGCGGAGCGTAAACGGACTGACATGTCCGTCGTCCCATGTCATCCTCAAGACCTCGCCAGTGATTTGCTTTATTGAAATTACCCGCATCTTGTCTCCATTCACAACATTGTTGCAAAAATCTGCCGCAGGTATTCCGCCCATTTTTCATAAGCCTCAGGCGTTAGGTGCAGTCCATCGTCGCTGAATTCTTCTGCGAGATCCCCTTTCTCATTGACAAACAACGTATAAATATCCAAAAACTTTACCCCGTATTTCATCGCAAGCTTATGAATTTCTACATTGAGGAGTTGTATTCGTTCCAGCGGACGGTTTTCAATCCCTCGAGTTGGTAGAATTGACTGCAGGAAAAGTTTTGCGCCCGGAGCATTCTTTGTGATTCTCAGAATCAATCGTTCATAGTTAACCAGCAGTGTGTTGTTCGAGAAACCTGCCCCGACATCATTGATTCCAATCAGAAGAAATACGGCAGAAGGTGCAAGGTCTATAACGTCTCGGTTCAATCGTTCTAACACGCGATCGGTCCTGTCGCCGGCCACTCCCTTGTTGACGACAGAAAATTCTTTTAAAAGCGTACCGGTTGGAAACCCCGCCGTGATCGAATCTCCAAGTAATATAATAGGGGCCAATTTCTGCCTTTCAATGACAATAACGCGGTAGTAAGAAAATTGTGCGGCGTTTCAGCGTAACCGGTACTTGGCGATTGCCAATAACCAGTGTTTCCTTTTACCGAGAACAAAATGACGCCTTCACAGCAGGAAATCGAAAACGTCAAAGGGCTCTTGACCTTGATACCCGCAGGTTGTTGGATCCCCCGGGGTCTCAGTGGTTCATCAATAGTCGCTCATTTACGAGAAGCAGTGCCAATCACCTTCATCCTGTCTTCGATTCGCGGATCACGGACGAAAAAATAAAGGCAGACCGCAGCGAACAGGCCGGTAAGAGCCGCAAGGGCAAACATTAACTGAAAGCCGTAGGTGCGTGCAAGCCATCCGAACAAAATGCCAACCGCCACTGTCGGCGCTGTGATCGTATTTGTCATCGCGATGTACGTCTGCCGGTCCGCCTCAGAACAGAGTTCAACAACAAACGACAACCGCGAAATGACCTGTAAACCGACCGTCCATGACATGAAGATAAAGGTAAATCCATAGATGAGGATGTTTGCCGCGAAGATGGCAACCGTACTTGCTGCTACAGAGGACAGCGCCAGAGCGATCAACGTCATCCTGTGTCCGAACGAGTCCGCCAGGTAGCCAAAGACGCTGTTCCCTGCGACCATCCCTGCCATAACGATCACGGTAAACGTTCCCGCATACGAAGCAGGTACGGCGAATTTATCTATCGCGTACACTGCGTAAAAAGCCGATGCGGACATCGACATTAGAGTGAACGCATCCGCCAGCAAAAAGTTTCTAAAATTCGAATTTCGCTTGAGAATCGTTCTTGCATCCGCAAAGGTACTCGATGGAGGCTCCGGGTCGGGATATTGTGATTCGGCGGCCGGTTCCTTCAATTTGCGCAGATACAGATACGACGCCATCGATAGGACGTACGCAATGACAAATAACAGCGCAAAATTCTCCGGGAACGCAAATGTCGAAAGAACGAACGTAACCACCGATCCGCCAAGTATTCCGAGTGACGAGCTTAAAAGCTGACGAATTGCCAGGAGTTTTCCCCGAAGCTTCATCGGAGTCGTTTTCGTGAAAAGATGGAACCACACTGGGGCACCAAAACTCCCGGTCACTGCGGTGGAAAAGATCAAGGCTAACAATAGAGGAATGGAAATGACCGCCGGCAAGTGCTTAACAAAGAAAAATGTGAAGACACCTACAGCAAGAAATGAATGCCTGTTCAGCAGCCCATAACTCAGGACAAGAGGCTTCATAAGTTTTCGAGAACTCGTCAGACGGACGACAATAGCTTGGGGAAAATTCATGCCGATCGTCCAGAGGACCGGAACACTTCCAATGGCTACATCACTGCCGCCGACCTGTTGGATGAAAACCGGGAGAATGGTATTAAAAGAAACAAAACTCATGGCGAGCCCGAACAGAGCGCCATCCATGAGGTGTGCACGCAGATTGGAACGAAGCGTCGGAGAATCTAATGCTGGATATTTCGAAAGCTGGAATACTTGCGTTAACATTCGTAATTCAAAATAAAGGGAAATAGTTACTAGCGCAAGCATACAAAGAACTGACACGCCCGATAATCCTCACCATCTCCTCCGCCACAAACTTGAAAATTCCGCGAGCACTCAGATTCATGAAATCCTTTACTCCGATGCTTTCAACTATTGCTCGGCCAATTATTAATTTGCCAATCATTTTTTTCGAAACCATCGAGTTCGGATATAATCGAGTACTCCTTCCCAATTCAGTGTTTCACCTCCTAGCTTCGAACGAACCGAGTCAGCGGCTTGCTTTGTCGGAAATGCAGCAATATTCGCCTCCATCGGACTCATGAGCTTGTCGCTGTGAAGGTACCATGCTTTGCCGGCGTTGACCAGAACGTTCGGGGATAGGTAAGAGACCGACCACATTCCTTTGATCTGTGCGTCCGGGACTTTTCCGGCGATCAAGAAAGCAGCCATACATTCCGACGCATCGAATCTCACGATGCTGTCGTTGAGGGTCTCCAGCTCGCCTCCAAATTTCTTTTCCTGGAAAAACATCCTGCAATAGTCACAACGGGAAGTATCGTACGTAACCGGCATGACTTTTCCCTCCTGGGGAAAAAGCGAAGAGCACGGCGCAAATGACACGATGACAAAAACGATCTCGCGCAACCTAATTGGCATATTATCTTCCCGGAACATTCTATAACTAAGTGTTTTTTTTAATATCAAATCAAATCTTGCAAATTGTAGGCAGAAGGTCAAGCGATTGGGTAGTGCTAAAATTTGGAAAGGTGACGGACACCTTTACGATTCACCTTGCATAATACACCGGCATAATGTGATTTTTGGACTGAGGTGTCCGTCACCTCTCGCATCAAACTTAATATTGATCACTAACCAGGCATTCCAATCGTTGCCTCCGGGCATCTTTTTCCGTACCTTTGTTCATGTGGAAAACGCACCGGCAAGCATTGTTCGATGACTCCTATCCACGGTACGGTACGGCAGATCCCAAAGGGTGACCATGAAGGAACATCAGCAAGTGTACAAACGCCGCATCATTCGCGAGAGAGTGATGCAGGCTCTCTACGCTTTCGAGCTCTCCAAAGACCCGATCGCTCATATCGTGGAAAACATTTTTGTTGAGCTTCACGATCACGAGGACGAATTCGCGTTTGCGCAAAGCCTCCTCCAGCGTACGATCGAACACCAGCCCGCCATCGATGTGATCATCAAAAAGAAAGCGGCAAACTGGAACTTCGACCGCATCGCATTGATCGACAAGCTTCTCCTTCGGATGGGAATCTGCGAGCTCTATTACTGCGAAGACATTCCCCCGAAGGTCACGATCAACGAGACAATCGAGATTGCAAAACACTTCAGCACGGAAAAGAGCGGTCAATTTATCAACGGGATCCTCGATTCAATCCTGCACGACATGAAGGCCGACGGAACGCTCGAGAAACGGGGACGGGGACTCATCGAAACGTCGGACCACAAGCAACCTTCCCTCCCAAAGAAAAAAGCAGGAAGCGATTAATAAGATGACGAGCCTCCCCGTCCCGTCTCAGCGTAAAGCGTCTCGGTTTCAAATATTCGTCTGGACGCTGTTCGATTTCGCAAATACGTCGTTTTCGGTGATCATCATCGCCGTCGGGTACTCGCTCTATTTCAAAGACATTGTTGCCGGCGGAGAAGGCCGGGGAGATTTTCTCTGGGGCATCGCCGTCAGCATCTCGATGTTCATCACAGCTGCCATCGCCCCCGTTCTCGGTGCAGCGGCAGATTTTTCGAGCCGAAGAAAGAGATTTCTCTTCGGGTTCACGGTCGTGAGCGTCGTGTGCACATCGCTTCTTTATTTCGTGAACCAAGGAATGATTCTCGCCGGCATGGCGTTGTTCATTCTGGCGAATATCGGTTTTGAAGGTGGAATCGTTTTTTACGACGCATTTCTGCCGAACATTACGACAGAGAGGAGTTACGGAAGAGTATCCGGTTACGGCTATGCAATGGGCTACATCGGGTCGCTCACGACGCTCATCCTCGTCATGCCCCTCTATGCGAACGGATTTGTTGCTTCGAATCTGGGAAACGTCAGGTTCAGTTTTGTCCTTGCCGCGATCATATTTCTTGTGTTCTCCTCCCCCCTCTTCCTTTTTTTCCGGGACCATAAGGTGACCTTCCAGCAGAAGCCGTCGTATGTGCGTGCGGGCTGGCAGAGAGTGACCGAGACCATTTCTCATCTGCGGGATTACCAGCAGGTTGCGCGGTTCATGCTCGCATTCTTTATCTATAATGATGGAATCCTGACGGTCATCTCGTTCGCCTCGATCTTCGCACAACATTCGCTCAATTTTTCCTTAAAAGAGATCATCGCGCTCTTTGCGGTAGTGCAGGCATCCGGCATCGTCGGGTCGCTCGTCTTTGGCGTTGTAACAGACAAGATCGGTCCGAAAAAAACGATCGACATAAACCTCGTCTTGTGGCTTGTCGTGGTGACAGCCGCTTACTTTGTCCAATCAAAAGCAATGTTTTTCGGCATTGCCATAATTGCAGGAAGTTCCCTCGGCGCAGCCCAATCGGCAAGCAGGAGCCTGATGGCTCTTCTGACTCCGAAGGAACGGGAGGCGGAATTCTTCGGATTTTACGACGGATTATGCGGAAAAGCTTCGGCGGTGATCGGCACTTTTTTATTCGGATTGATTTCGTATCTTACAAATAACCAACGGCTTTCCATTCTTTCAGTCGGGGCCTTTTTCATCATTGGTTTGGTGCTGCTGCAACGGGTCGACGATACCCGGGCGGCGCAAACTTCGTAGCTCGTGTGGAGTGATTTTTATGCGTACCCTTTCGTTAGTTATTCTGTGCTTGTACTTGTTCTCAGCTCCAGTGACTTCGAGCAGCGAAGAGCTTCGTCAGGTCAAGTGCGATATCCGTCTGACTTCGGCATCCTTGAAGCCCGGCGCAAAAGGCGAGATCGTCGTCTCCTTCGCTCCGGAAGAAGGGATGCATATCAACACCGACCCTGCAGTCGAATTCGAGTTTGAAAAGGACTCGCTCGTGCATTTTACCGGCGTGACGTCGATGCCAAAAGTGGCAAAAACGGGCTACCTCGACACGAAGCGGCCGATAAAGTACTCATTTACGCTGGATAAAGACATCCCAAAAGGCAAACATTCACTGAAAGGCACGATACGCTATTTCTTCTGTTCGGATGTTGAGGGATGGTGCAACCGCTCTTCTCAGCCGTTAGAACTGACATTCACGGTAACGCAATAGGCGATGAAAAGTATTTTTTTTATTTCAGATGTGCATTTAGGGTTACACGATCGGGACAGAGAAAAAGAAAAGGAAGATCGGCTTCTATCGTTTCTGTCGCATGTAGAAGAACACGGAGAACAACTCTTCATCGTAGGGGATCTTTTCGACTACTGGTTTGAATACAAGTACGTCATTCCGCGCGGCTACCATCACACCATATCGAAACTCGCGAGGCTGGTTGAAAAAGGCATCGCTGTCCATTACGTCGCCGGCAATCACGATTTTTGGCTGAAGGATTTTTTTCCGAAAGACCTCGGCATTCCGGTCTACAAAAATCCTTTTTCCCTGATTCTGCATGGGAAGAAATTCTATTTCCACCACGGCGACGGACTCGCGCTGAGAGACGCGGGATACCGGATCCTTAAAAGGGTATTGCGGAACAGGTTCAGCATTTTTATCTTTTCATTAATCCACCCCGATATTACTGCTCCGATTGCAAGAGGCACTTCACGAAGCAGCCGCGAATATACTGCAAACAAAGACTACGGTGAAACCGACGGCATGCTGCAGTTCGCAACGGAGAAGATCAACGAAGGGTGCGACGTTGTCATCATGGGGCACAGACATGTCCCGTCGTCTCAGCAGATCGGCAACGGCCTCTATATCAACCTCGGCGACTGGATTTCATATTCCACCTATGCCGAATTCGATGGCAGCACAGTAGAACTTAAAACCTGGAAAAAAGACTAACGCATGGGAAAGACACCGCCAAACGATCCCCGCAAGCAGAACCAAAAAGGGGGCTACAGCTCCGAGCAAATGCGACGGTATTTTACCGAACCGAAATACCGCGACGAGATGTATCTGCGAAGCAAAAACTTTTTCAAAAAATACTGGTATGCGTTCGCGGCCGGGGCCGCTGCGCTTTTGGTCCTTTTCATAGTCTTCATGAAGCTGGTCTTCGCCGGCCTTCCCTCTCTCGAGCAGCTGGAAAACCCGAAGCCGGAACTGGCGACAAAGGTCTTATCGTACGACGGCGAGGTTCTCGGCCAATTCTATTTGAAGAACAGAACCTACATTTCGTACGACAAGATCCAGAAGAGCACGATCGATGCCTTGATCTCCACCGAGGACAAGGATTTCTACGGTCACTGGGGCGTCGTCATCTGGCGTATTCCACTGGCGTTCATAAGGAATCAGGGAGCCAGCACGATTACCATGCAATTGTCCCGCAACCTCTATAATTGGAAGAGCTCTCAGGAAAACGCATTCGACAAGGCAACCAGGAAGATCCGCGAATTCATCACCGCTGTGCAGATCGAGAGAACGTATACAAAAAAAGAAATCCTCGAGATGTATCTCAACTATATTTATCTCGGGCGCGGAGCATATGGAATCTCGGCTGCTGCATCGATTTACTTCGATAAGTCCGCGCAAGAATTGTCGCTCGCGGAATCCTCGCTTCTTATCGGCATGGCAAAAGGGCCATTCTACTACGACCCCATCAAACACCCTGAACGAGCATTTCTGCGCCGCGAGATCGTCCTCTCTCAAATGGTCAAGTACGGCAAGCTGACGCAGACAGAGGCCGACTCGATCGGCCGGGACTCCCTGCGATTCAACAGCAGCGACGCGTTAACGCTCACAGGCATTGCTCCCCACTTCGTGGAATATGTCCGTCAGCAGCTTCTTCAAAAGGCCGACAAGTACGGTTTCGATATCTATAAAGACGGGCTTTCGGTCTACACTTCGCTCGACAGCCGAATGCAAAGGTATGCGAACCGGGCGGTCGAGGAACATCTGGCAGAAATCCAGCCGGCATTCGACACCACTTGGAATTGGAAGACAAACACCGAGATCCTAAACAAGGCGATCGACAAGAGCATTGAAGACGTGATCGTCACGCGAAAATCGACAAGCCGCGGTGAAAGGGACAGCATCTATGTGGCGCTTCGCGGCAACCGCCCCTTTATCGACTCCGTGAAAAAAGCCTGGACAACGATCGAGGTTGGATTGATCATCGTCGATCCTCATTCCGGAAATATTTGTGCGATGGTGGGCGGCGCGAATTTCCGCTCATTCAAATACGGGCTCAATCACACAACTCAAATCGTGCGGCAGCCGGGATCTGCGTTTAAACCTTTCGTCTACACCGTTGCGATCGACAACGGTTATCCGCCGACATTTGAATTGTTGAACCAGCCGGTAACGTTAATGATGGAAGACGGCTCGCGGTGGACTCCGGGGAATTTCGACGGTACGATCGGCGGAAAATATACTCTGCGCGAGGGACTTCGCGAATCAATCAACCTCATCGCTGTCCGCGCCATCATGGAGATTGCTCCAAAGAATCAGGTAATAGAACTAGCTCATCACATGGGAATAACCACCCCGATACCCCCGTTTGAATCCATCGCACTCGGCACCGCAACCGTAAGACCAATCGAACTCACGGCCGCGTTCGGTGTCTTCGCCAACGAAGGCGTTTACGTCCAGCCAACAAGCATTTTGAGGATCGAAGACAAAGATGGAAATGTCATCGAAGAGAACGTACCGGAAAAGAGAGAAGTGATGAGCAAGGAAACCGCATATATTATGACGTCGATGCTCCAGGATGTCGTGGACCACGGCAGCGGCGGACGGGTGCGCCATTTCTTCCATCTTCCGGCAGCGGGCAAAACAGGGACAACACAGGACTTTGCCGATGCATGGTTCGTAGGGTTTACGCCCGAGTTCGCGGCGGGGGTATGGATCGGTTTCGACGACCAGCAGGTGAAATTTACCTCTGCCGACGGACAAGGAGGGCGGACAGCAGCGCCGTTATGGGGACGAGTGATGAAATATGTTTATGAAGACCGGACGATCCCCATCACCAACGAGTATTTCAACATGCCGGAGGGAGTCGTGGTGGACACGATTTGCGCCGAGACTCATAAGCTGGCGACTCCTTACTGTCCGAAAACCATGACAGAAGTGTTCAACGTGAAATACCAGCCGGCAACATGCGACAAGCACGCAACAGCGAATTGGAAAGAAGGGGAAGAGAACCCGAACGACATAAAGTTCTAGTCGGGGAAAAACGTTACAGGTGGATAACCTTCTCAAATACCATCTCGGCTGAAATTCTCACCATGCAATCGAATGTCCCGATAGGACATTTGTCGCCCCCGTGAATGCTGCACGGCCGGCAGGATAAACCCTCCGTTTGAACAACAATATCCTTTTCTCCGTATGGGGCGAACCCGAACGATGGAACAGTCGCACCAAAAACCGCAACGACGGGCGTTCGCACCGCGACGGCAAGGTGCATGGGTGCACTGTCGTTCGAGACAAGTGCGAAGCATCGGCGCAAAAGCTCAGCCGATTGAAGAAGCGTAAATTTTCCGGCCGCGACATAAATTTCAGTCCCTTGCGATTCCGCTGCGATTCGCCTGCACAATCCTTCGTCCTCTCCCCCGCCGACCAAAACGGTTTTTATTCCTGCCGACGAAAGCCTTTTGACAAGTTCGGAAAACCGTTCGGTGAGCCATCGTTTGGTATTCCAGACAGAGCCAGGAGCGATGGCGATCAGCTTGGCCTTCGGTTCAATGTGCGTTGCGGAGAAGAAGCGGTCAACAATATCCACGTCTTGTACAGAAGGGTACACCGAAGGAAGTTCCTTCTGCAAAATGCGTATGCTCAGCGCTTCCGCAAAGCGAAGATTGCGCTCAACCTCGTGTATATTTCTTTCGTAAGAAACGGTTTTTGAAAAAAGAAATCTGCCGGCGCTCGCATCAAAACCAATCCGAAGGGGAATCCCGCTCAGTGCGGCAACGACAGCGCTGCGAAGCGATCGATGCGGAACGAGCGCAACATCGTACCTCCCGGCTTTGAGGGCGCGCGAGATCAAACATATTCCTCTGAGGCCGCGCTGGCTGCCGCGCTTATCATACTCGATCACAGAATTGATGGCCGGATGATTCCGAAGAATTGCCGCGGCTTTCGGGGTCGTGAGAAAGTCGATTTGGGTGTTCGGAAATTCCCGGTGGAGCACTTGAACCAGGGGCAGGGTGAGCACCACATCGCCGAGAAAGGCTGTTTGAAAAACGAGGATCCTATTTGGCGGCTGCATGTACTTTATCACTGGTGGGTTGGGGCGTGTGTTTCCATCGCTTGTGCATCCACAACCAATGGTCCGGGTATCGCGAAGCATATTTTTCAAGCATCGCGACATGACGGGCCGTGATCTGCTCTACTTTTTCATCGTCCGTGCCGCTGACAGCGTGCGTGTCGACCTCTTCAAACTCGACTTTGTAATATCCGTCGGCCTGGCGAATAATAAACGCCATGATGATCGGCGCTCCCGTCCGTACACTGAAAACTGCCGGCCCTCGATGAGTCGACGCGGGGCGCCCGAAATAGTCTACGAAAAGCCCCTCCTGCGGGCCGCTCTGGTCGGCAAGGATGGCTACGACACCGTTGTTGCGAAGCGTAGAGATAATCTCCCGTGGAGCCCTTTCCATCTCTACAACTTTATTCCCGAACAATGTGCGGCTCTTGTTCATGAATTCATCAACGTACTTGTTCCGTTGGCGCTGGACAATAATCGTTAAGGGATGATGACTTATGAGACCCACGGCAATAGCGATCAGTTCCCAATTGCCGAAGTGCCCGCCGAGCATGATCAGCCCCTTCCCTTCTTTTAGGCGCGCATCCATCACGCTGGTGTCCGGCATGCTGACAATTTTCTTTATCTTATCCGCGCTCAGATGCGAAAACCAAAACACCTCGAGGAGAGTGATAATAAGATTGCGGTACGCCGCAAGAGCGATTCCTTTTATTTCTTCGGAAGTTTTGCCGGGAAATGCTTTGTGAAGCTGGTCGAGTGTCAGGGAGCGTCGAATCGGGATGGCATAAAAAACGATCGATGCTACAATTGTTCCGAACCGGTTAACGGTTTCCCACGGCATCAGCCGCACGATCCACCCGATGAATATGTAGCCGATGTATTCTAGCCTGTCTCGCATGATGATGAAAATACGAAATGATTGGTGAGAATCAAAGAATCAGCCCAATTGCCCTCGATCTGCGCAATTTGACCGATACCCTGCCTGCCATAGGCCCTTCCGGGCTGCTACCTTCGGCGTGATGCAAAACAAAGATTCAATTAGGAATTAACAATAGATATGTTTATATTAACAATACCAAAAACAGTACACCGTCTTTATCTCCCGGTTGGGAGCTTTTAGAATCCTGCTGATGAACCGAACGAATCCTTCCAAGGTCGAATCGCCATCAATGAGTGCTATAAGAGACAGTATTTTCGGCGTACACCTTGCCCAACGGTAGTTTGGGTTACACATATACACGAAAGGATGTGTTCCATGGAAAAAGGAACAGTCAAATGGTTCAACGCAACTAAAGGATTCGGATTCATTTCCCGCGAAGCAGGAGCTGAAGACGTGTTCGTCCACTTCAACGCTATTACCGGCAACGGCTATAAGAGCTTGAACGAAGGCGACAAGGTCGAATTCGAAGTCGAGAAGGGTCCGAAAGGATTCCAAGCGACAAACGTATCGGTTGTCTAAGCACAGCCGACAACGGTCTTTAGAAAATCCCGCCCAAACGGCGGGATTTTTTTTTTGCTGCGCACGGTCAGCCGAAGGGGGATTTACGATAGGAAAAAATGAACCGGCGATAGAACTGAACACTGCCGATGAGGAGTATGATCCCCATCGCAAAATATGGAATCGTCAGGTAGTATTTTGGGATGGATGAATTGCGAAGGGTAACTCCGATCGTCATCATCAGGGCGATCATGAAATAACCGCGCGCGGAAGTAAATGCAAAAATGTGCGCGCGGTTCGGCATTCCGTCGATCCGAACGATATTCTTCACGACGATCTTTGAAAATCCCAGCACGTATCCCGCCCCAGCGCATATGACGCTCACTAGAGCGACAAGAACCGCTGTAGTGAGCGAGAGCATCCCCAGCCAGATCATCGCCCGCGTGCAAAGGATCCCTCCGGCTATGGTCCAGAAAATCCCAGCCAAAACAAAGAGATATCGACGAGGGATTGTGGGAATAAAAGTCATTGCCGCTTAGCGATAGTCGGGAGTTCTGATAAAACCAAAAGCACAATTGGCTCAAAAGCCTGATTGTATTAAAAACAAATTCTTCGTGCCTCTGCGGCTTTGCGGGAGGCCGTTCAGCTGTTATCCCGGGCTATGAGAAAATATCGCCGCTCCGGAACCGCCGTACGCTGATGATGCTCACTGCAACGCTGACCCCGACGAGAATTCCCAGGTTTGGCAGGATCGATGATAACCCGACACCTCTCCAGAGAACTTCAAGAAATCCATCCATCGACCAATAGACGATCGTCAGCTTGCTGAAGAATTGTATCGTGGGCGGCATAAAAGCTGTCGGGAACCACGCCCCTCCGACCGCACTCATTGTTAAGATGAAAAATGTACCCAATCCCTGCGCTTGTTGCCGTGTCTGAGAAAAAGCAGCAAGGAGCATTCCGAACGATGTGCATGCCATCGACGCTGCGATAATGATCAACAACAGATTAAAAAGATTCGAAAATATGTCGACGTCGAACAACAACCAGCCGGCAACGAACATGAACAATAATTGGATTATTCCGAGCGACATGTTGAAGAGATATTTACTCCATAGAATTTGGACGCGTGAAACAGGAGAGGTCAGGAGCCGAAGCATGACTCCCGATTTTCTATCATCGAACAGTGAGGAAGACGAGGCCGTCAAGGTAAACAAAAGAAACGTCATGGCCCATCCGCCGACACTCCGCGTCGCCCAAGGATTTTTCAAGTCCTGCCCGACGAGCTGTTGCTCTTCTATACGGATGATCTTGTCCATAAAATTGAAACTCTTTTTCGTCGAATCGTTTCCCGTGCTTAGCTTATTAGAAAAGTTCGGATGCAGGAAAGCATTGGTATCGACCTTGAAATATTTATGAAGCGTCGAAGCGATTCCCCGTTTAAATCCTTCCCCTTCTTTTGTCCCGAGGTACCGCTCGGCTTGCTTAAAGCCGCTTTGAGATATGATCGACGGAAATTGCGAGAAGACGATCTGCTTGATCAACCCTTTTGTGGTTTGTATCTCAATATCATTCTTCGGGTCAAAATAGAATTTCAGGCTCAGCCCCAGCGACGTGTCTGAGTATGCATCCGACGGCAGGATGAGCGCTGCCGAAGCGCGCCCTGCGCGGACATATTCTTTGATGGAAACAGAATCAAACAGGACTTGTTTTCCATTCTCGTCCTTATAGGATTTGATTGTCTGGAAAGCTTTGGATGTGTCGAGCGCATTCTCGATCTCCTTGGCGACCGCCGCGGAACTTTGGTTTAGAACTGCAAGCCGGATACCCTGCGGCCCTGCTCCCGATCCGCCGAAAATCGAGCCGAAGATACTCATCAACGCCAGCGGAACAAGGAAGGTCAGTGCGACACCCACTTTGTCGTTCCAGAAGATCCGATAAGAGTTTCTGAACAGCTGAATGATCGTTTTCAATCCCGCAATCTCCTTCCTGTTAGCTGGAGGAACAACGCTTCAAGCGTCGGCCGGTGCAGTTCGATCCATTGATATTTGATACCCGTCTCCTCCATGCGTGCAAAGAACCTTGATAACTTGAATCCGGCTGTTGGTTTCAGTTCATAATGATCGTCGACGTCTTCCAGAGAGCCAAATTCCTGGAGCATCGCCTTCTGCTTAGCAGTAACGTCATTCCGTGTGATCATGATTGTCTCTTCATACGGAAGCTTCTCGAGCAATTCATCCGTCGTCCCGAGTGCGATGATTTTCCCATGGTCGATGATCGCGATCCGGCTGCACAAACGCTCGGCTTCTTCCATATAATGCGTCGTATAAATGATCGTCTTCCCTTGTTTGTTCAGCCCCGTTAGGAAATCAAAGATCGCGTTGCGCGATTGAGGATCAACGCCCACGGTCGGCTCATCGCACAACAACACTTTGGGGTCATGAAGCATGCTTGCGATGATGTTTAACCGGCGTTTCATTCCTCCCGAAAAGTTCTTGACCTTGTCCTTACGACGTTCATACAACTCGACGGCCTTGAGCTGGTCGGCGATGCGCTGCTTCAACACAGCATCAGGAACTCCGAACAACTTGCCGAACATCTCGAGATTCTCCTGGGCGTTCATTTCGTCGTACAACGCTAAAGACTGAGGGACGAAGCCGATGTTTTTTCTCAACTCGAGAGTATCCTGCGATACTGCGTCTCCGTCGATCGTGATTGCGCCTCCGTCTGTGTTAAGATATCCGACGATAAGGTTCATCAATGTGGTTTTGCCGGCTCCGTTGGGCCCGAGGAGGCCGAAGAATTCCTGGCTCTGAATATCGAGCGAAATATTGTCCAGGGCGACGACCGCGGAGAATTTTTTCGTAACATCATTAATGCTGACCATAGGAATCAATGTAGGTTCGAAATAATGAACAAATGTGAATTTCTATACGGCGAATTTGGAATAATGTTCCACAACGGCGCTCTCTCCAACGACAGATTCTGGGGGAAGCACCTGATAGCGTTTGGCTGTTCAGAAATTTCGTTGCGTCGGATTCTTCAGAAATTCCCTCACCGCGGGAAAGAACTTGTCCGGCGACTCGACAAACGGAAAGTGGCCGCACCCCGGCATGAGGATATATTGTGCTCCGTGAAGATGATCGCGGATCTTTTCATTCGCGCCGGGAACCACTGCATCGTCCGATCCTCCGATGATAAGAACGGGACATTGAATAGTGTCGAGTTTGGCAAAAATGTCGTACGAACGAAGCGTCGTGTCGTTATTCAACTGATGCACCATCACGCTTTTCGCAGCGTAAGAAGAATCGAAGGAAAGCGTAAGACTGTCGGCATATTGTCTGTTGTGAAAGGATGCGTGAAAAAGGAGCCGGAAGAATTTCGCCATGACCGCCGGATCTCTCTTTTGGAAGCCTTCCGTCTCCGCAATCTGCACTTGGGCGATGCTGTCTTCTTTCGTGGTCTTCAGCGACATGATGCCAAAGGATAAATTTCGCAGTACCGAACTCGCAGGCGTCGTATTAACGAGGATCAGCGACTGCAGATGAGAAGGATATTTTATCGCGTAAAACATCGCCACCAATCCTCCCCATGAATGGCCCATGAGATTCATTTTTTCCAGACCGAAAGCTTTCCTAATTCCTTCAAGATCCTCCACGAAACTGTTCATCGTCATCTGACTCGTGTCAAAATCGGCTGACGATTTCCCCATCGCCCTCTGGTCGTAGAAAATGAGTCTGTATCCTTTCGCCAATTCCGCCATCTGCGGAAGCAGATAGCCGTGGTCCAAGCCTGGGCCGCCGTGGACGACGACGATCGGGACTCCTTCCCCAATCGCTTCGTAATAGAGACTGACTCCGTTGACCACTTTGTACCCCGTTTCTATCGGCTGTTCTGCAGACAGCGATGCCGTACTCCCCAAGGCTATGACGATAATTAAACTCAGGAGTTTCATGTTGCTGGAAGCCGTTGAACGCGAAAACCTAGTAAATACAGCGAAAAATGTTCCCATAGCATTATTTCCCTTTAATCCTTCGAAGCGGGTGTGCCTCCGTATTAAAAATTATCCTCTCGAAATTAAACGTCTCAGGAGCCGAAAAAAGGAGGTAGAAATATTTGAGAGTCTCGGCAAAAAAGAAACTTTCCATTTCATCGGATTTATCTTTTGTTGTTACGTCTCTCAGCGCCGCATACGCCTCGTCTGTCCTGCAATATTTTACGATATCATTGAAATATGTAAATCCCATTTCCCTGTATTTAGTGTTTCCCGTGACCCGATAGAGATAGTACGCAGACTCAATAATTTCTGGGCGCAGATGGTATGGCTTCTCGGTCACCGTCATCGTTGAGTAATCGATCTCTTCGGGTTCTATATGATACAGGGTCCACATTCTGAAGCACGATTGTTCTAGCGCCTCGGCCCTTTCTACGTCTCCGGAAAGAGCAAGCACGGCCGGATAAAATGCTTCGAGAGAGCCGAACGATGTACCAGTCCGCTTTCCGCTGAACATGTTAACTTCGCCATACCATAATCCGCCGCGCGTGGTATCGGCCACGTATCGGTTCACTGCGTTAAGGCTCTCTTCTGCCATTTGTTTGCAGTCTTCGTCGCCAAGCATGAGCCACGCCTTGTAGAGATATTCATAATAGGAATCGATGCCCCCGCCGATATGGCTGGTGCTGTCCACCCACTCACCGGTTTGCACATTGATCCACCCGCCGACGAGTCCGATCGGAGACCGCCGCTTGTACAACGCGACAAGTGCGGCCTTTGATTTTTGATAGTACACCGGATTACCCGTCAATCTGCTAAGAGTGCCGAATTCAAGAAGAGAGGTACCGATCTCCGCGGGATTGTTGATCGAGTCCCGTATTTTCCCCGTTTGAAGATTGACGTAGCGGTACGGCATGCCCGTCGGCGAATTGAAAACAGGGAGCAGCCGAATGGTCAAATCCTCGGCGAGAACGAGAAAGCGTTTGTCTCCGTCAAGTTCATAAGCGCTGAGAAGTCCGCCCAGCAGCCGGATCGTCATCTCAAAGCTTTGCACTTCAATATTCTTGTCGAACGACAAGCTGTCGAGGATCAACTGCTTCGCCGCGCCGGCTTCTGCGGTAAGCCCCATCAGCACCATTACGTCGTAGGCGTCGACCGGAGTCATATACAGCGGACTTGCATACCAATCGCGAGGCTTCTTCGTCAGAGGCAGCAGGGCGTCGTGGCCCCACGCATATTTCTTGTATCCGTTCCATGCATGGAGAAATTCCGACCTCACTGAATCAGCGATGCGTATTTGAGCGGATGCATCTGTAAAAGAAAGCGCGGTCAACAAAGTGGTCAGGACGATAAAAGGAACAAGTCGATTCAAATCACGGCCCCTCATTGAATTGTCGCGGAGTGAAAACCGAGTGAATAGGTCTTTTAATTCGCCTTCAATCTATCCTTGAAAGCTTTCTTAAATTTTTCGACTTTCGGTTTGATGATGAACAGACAGTATGGCTGTGCCCCGTGCTCATTGAAGTAGTTCTGATGATAGTTTTCGGCTTTGTAAAATTTTGTAAACGGAACAATTTCCGTCACGATGGGAGAATCGAACGCGCCCGATGAATCGAGTTCGCTTTTGTAGTGCTCTGCAAGTTTCTTCTGATCTACGTTGTGATAAAAGATCGCGGACCGGTATTGAGTGCCCGAATCGTTCCCCTGACGATTCAAGGTCGTCGGGTCGTGTGTCTTCCAAAAAACCTCAAGTAATTCCGGATACGATATTAATTTCGGATCGTACGCGATCTGGCATGCTTCCGCATGGCCCGTTGAGCCGGAACAGACTTCATCGTAGCTCGGATTGGCGACGGATCCACCCGTGTACCCCGACTCTATCGATTGCACACCCTTCAGGTTCTGGAAGACCGCTTCAACACACCAAAAGCAGCCAGCCGCAAAGGTCGCCGTATCCAACGCCGTCGTTCCCATAGATTTGTCCTCTCCTTGGTGTTCCGTATTGTTCGTTCCTGCTCCCGCGCCTATCTGAAAAAGGATTCCGCCAACAACAGCAAGTCCAACTATGATCAATAATATTTTCATCGTTATCCTCCGTCTGCTGATTTCTCCTTCTGCAACGATTTAATTCGATAGAAATTCCCGGCAGCCTAATAATGGGGCGGATCTTTTCCGCCCCTACTTTTTTAAATCCTCATGCAGCACGTACGCGAGGACTCCGAACGCCCGAACGGCCTGGGATTGGGGATGGACGGTTCCCACCTGGTCGACGCCATATCCTTCCTCACCCCCCGAAGGGTTCCATCCATTGCGTATCCCGTCGTCGCCCAGCCGATGAAGAAGAACATACGATGCCCCGTGATGGTTCGACCAGACGTGTTCCATCATCCGTTCCACTTTCTGCGGTACATCGGGAAGCGATTCCGGGGCGACAAGATATGCATCCAAGATGAAATGAACAAACGCCCCGTTTCCATCCATCCGTATCTGATAATAATCCGTCGAATCGACCCACCCGTTCGCCGGATCCATGATGCGTTTTGCCGATGCCGCTGCAATGGTTTTATATTTCTGGTTTCCGGTCATTCGATACAGTGCGGCGACGACTGCCAGGTACGACGCCCCTTCCCACGGAAGCTGTTTGCCGAACGCCGCCCTCCCTCCTTTACCTTCCCATTTGCCGTCGCCTCGGTAGAATGTTTTCTCAATTCCCGGATACTTTCGATCCCCTTCCCATACTCTCATTGCGTCGTTATAGAATTGCCGGTCGTGTGTCGCTTGGTACAGCATGCACGCAACGGTGACCATCTGATTCGTGTTGCTGTTCGTGATGATCATGTCGTTGACATTTGAATTCGGAGGCCAGCTGTACCAGCTCCAGAATCCCTCGTGATTCGAAAGCCGTCCCTCATTCCTCGCTTCAAGATACCGCTCTCTCGCATCTTCGACCCACTCGGTATGGGTCTTACCCGAGAACCGCCACCAGTACAATTCCGCAAGGCATATCCAGGCACGGTCGTCAACCCATGTTCCATTGAACAGCTTCGTCAGTTTACGCTCATTGAGATACCTATCGAGCAGATTGTGATCGCCGGTCGCGGCATAAAGAAAAGCTTCTCCGATCGCTCCGTTCGCCGCTTCCCATCCGTTATTATAGACCTCCTGAAACCTTTTGTCTACAGCGTACGCGCGTCGGACAGTGATCGCGAGGGCATCTTCCGGTTTCAGCTTCTCGTGGTCTGCCTTTACGACAATTTGTGTATTACTAGTTGTCGTTGAGCTGCGCAGCGTTCGGATCACGAAGTATATGCATCCGATCATCACGAGCACAATTCCAGCATACAGAACAGGCGGAAGTTTCCAATGCGCTGGATTGGCACTTCCAGCTGCTTTGTCCGGAACCCTGTTCTTTCTTCGCTTCATAAGAATGGATATAACGTGGACAAGCCTTTGAGCATTGGCTCACCTGTTGACGGACGGCATCGCCGATGCGGCATAGCGTGTTCCCGACGCCGCTCCGCGGGGAATGACCTCGTTGATGCGCTTCAGGTCATCAGCCGAAAGCACGACGTTCAGGGATGCAACATTCTCTTCCAGAAATTTTCTACGTTTTGTCCCTGGGATCGGGACGATGTCCTCTCCCTGCGCTGTTACCCAGGCCAAGGCGAGCTGCGATGGAGTACACTTTTTCTCCAGAGCAATTTTTTCAACTCGTTTCACGAGCTCAAGGTTATGCTGAAAATTCTCAGCTTGAAACCGGGGAGAGTGGCGGCGGAAGTCGCTGGGCGCCAAATCCTCAATGCTTTTGATTTCACCCGTGAGGAATCCTCGGCCAAGCGGACTGTAGGCCACAAACCCAATGCCGAGGTCACGGCAGGCTTCGAGAATATTTTCTTCGGGGTCGCGTGTCCAAAGAGAGTATTCCGATTGGAGCGCAGTGATCGGGTGGACGGCATGCGCGCGCCGGAGCGTCGCTGCGCTCGCTTCAGACAGCCCGATGAATCGGACATTTCCCTTTTTCACCAATTCACTCATTGCTCCGACTGTTTCTTCGATCGGCGTCTCCGGGTCAACCCGGTGAAGATAGTACAGGTCGATCACGTCGACGCCCAGGCGCTTCATGCTTGCATCGCACGATGTTCGAACGTATTCGGGCTTTCCGTTGATGCCGCGGAGTGCCGGGTTCGCCGGATTCCGGACAATGCCGAACTTTGTCGCGAGAAACACTCTCTCACGCCTGTCTTTGATCGCCTTGCCGACGAGCTCTTCATTTTTGAACGGACCGTACATATCCGCCGTATCGAGAAGCGTCACTCCGAGTTCCAGAGCACGGTGAATGGTTGCCGTTGATTCTTTGTCGTCGCCGATCCCGTAAAACTCAGACATTCCCATGCATCCAAGACCTATGGCCGACACTGTGGGTCCCTTCCTGCCGAGCGTTCTCGTCTTCATACTTAACTCCTTTTGACATTTCTTTATTGATTGTCGTAAAAACTTTCATTTGAATTCGTGAAAACCCTCTACCCATTTGGAACATATCCAATCTCCTTCAGTTTCTCCTTCACTCTAACCCGCTGGTCTCCCTGGATTTCTATCTTTCCTTCCTTCACCGTCCCTCCCGCTCCGCAGTGCTGCTTGAGAATTTTCGCGATCTCTTCCATCGTGCCGGGATTGTGCTGCAATCCCGAGACGAGTGTCACGCTCTTTCCTTTTCTTCCTTGGGTCTCTAATGAGACCCGAACACTTCTCCCCTTGCCGTTGTGTGACGTGGCGCTGTCGTCACGGATCGGTGACGGTTGACGGTCGGATTCGGGCAATAGGCGCTGAAGCTCAGATAGGGATGTCAGTTTCATTTTCATATATTAACGTAGAACTTAAAAAAAAGTAGAAAAATCGACTGCCAATTGCAACGTTGGACGGTCAGCCAAAAACCAGCACAGCCTAGGAGATGGCCTTTGATCAAGAGAACGGCTTTTCATCATGCATTCTTGATGATCGAGAGCGAATCGCTTTCACCGTATCAACTAACATAGTTAAACCTTTGCGACCGCCGGTTTTCTAACCAGTGGATAAAAATCTTGAGCTTGGAATGGCGTGCTCGGTCTCAATTAACTACATCATCAATTATTGAAGGAGTGTTCTATGCGATACTACCTATCGCTGTTGTTCGCAATGCTGATCGTCTCGTGCGTTTTTACGGCCAATTCTATGGCTCAGGGGATGATGAGAATGACCCCTGAAGAGAGGGTGAAACAGCTTAAGGATTCCCTGGGCCTGGACGACAAACAGGTGGAACAGATCACCAGCATCTTCAAAGACATGGCCGGCAAGCGGCAGGCACTGATGGATTCCGTCAGCGACCGTGATTCGAGGCGGGAAGCGATGATGGGGATGATGAAGTCGACTGACGAAAAGATAGAGGCATTGCTGAAGCCGGATCAAAAAGAAAAATATGAAGCAATAAAAAAAGCGCGGGAAGCAATGATGCGTCAAAGACAAAATTAACGGAAGCTGCCGTTTGTCTGAGGGCCTCGAGGGTGATTTCGAGGCCTTTTTTTGCCTCCTTCTGCGACCTGTTTAAAAGACCGCTAATGCCGTTTCCAATAAATAATTTCGTGTTTTACCGCCAAGGCGCGGAGAACGCCAGGAGTATTGTTGCTCATTAATACTCATAACTTCTTAGCGTGCTTGGCGTCTTAGCGGTTACAAATTGCAAGATTATTTTTGAGAAACAGCACTAGTACGTCGTCTTTTTTTCCTCCAGCCACTCTGTCGATATTCCCCCATATCTTTCTGCAAATTTTTGTATCTTGACCGGGCAACTTCTGCTCCGTAATACAGCTTCGCACTCATTGAAGGCACTCCTATGCAAATCGGCATCGTCGGTCTACCGTTCTCAGGAAAATCAACTCTCTTTCAAACCATCACAAAAACGCATCTTGATCCCTCCGTCCTCACCAAGATCGAAGCGCATCATGCGATCGTGAAAATACCGGACGCGCGGCTGGATAAATGTTCTGCGATCTTTTCGCCGAAAAGCACTGTCCACGCCACGATCGAGTTTGTGGACGTTGTCGGATTGAAGAAAGGAGAATCGGGCTCGACCCAGTTCACGACGAACTTCCTCTCGAATGTTAAAACGAACGACGCATTGGTTCAGGTCGTGCGGTTGTTCGAGAACGATGCAGTCCCGCATCCTGAAGGTTCCATCGACGCTCTGCGGGATATTTCTTCGTTCGAAACCGAGTTTCTCATCTCCGACCTGTCGATCGTCGAAACGCGCATGGACCGGATCAACAAGCAGATCCAGAAGACCCAGGATGAGCTGCTAAAAAAAGAATTGCCTGTGCTTGAAAAATGCCGGCGCAGTCTTGACCAGGAAAAGCCGCTCCGGGAAGTCGACTTCACAAAAGAGGAAGCCTCCATCCTCAAGACGTATCAGCTCCTTACACTCAAGCCGATGCTTATCGCGTTGAACTTCGATGAATCCCAGCTCAAGAGTTACGTTGAGACCGTAGGTCTTGTGTCGGAGAAGAAAAAGGGGAGCCGCACAAAAGTCGTTTCGTTCTTTGGAAAGATCGAGATGGAAATGTCCGAGCTTCCGAATGACGAGGCATCAATGTTCATGGGAGAATACGGTATCAAGGAGTCGGCCCTCGATACGCTGATCCGCGAAGCCTACGCCATCCTTGGACTGCAGTCGTTTCTTACCGTCGGTGAGGACGAGTGCAGGGCGTGGACGATACGAAAAGGCATGACCGCACAGGAAGCCGCGGGAGTAATCCATTCTGACTTCGTCAATAAGTTCATCAGGGCTGAGGTGGTGCCCTACGATCAGTTCATCGAGCAGGGGGGATCGTTCGCCAAAGCGAAGGAGACCGGACACTGGAGGCTGGAAGGAAAAGAATACCTCGTCTGCGATGGGGACATCATTTCGATCCGGCACAGCTGATTTGGACGAGCCATCCATGCGGCTCTTAGGTAGTGAGCTACTTCGGTTTAGACCGTAGTTACATGTTCCCTCCCGACGGGTCGACGGCCCATCGGGTCGTTGACGATGCATTCGCAGCGCTCACTTACTTAGGATGATCATCACCTGTTCACCCTGAGCAAGTCCCGCGAAGGGGGACGCGTCGAAGGGTCTAATAGCCAAAATACCTCACGACCGGCTCCTCCCCGCCGTTGCTCCTTAATCAGCAATTTAGTACAATTCATTTAGCCAATCCCCCAACCCAATTATTCTCTAAACTATTTATGGAGGTCGCATGATGCGCCTTGCTCTTGTTACATGTCTATTGATGACAACCGTCGCAGCTTACGCCGGAATTGTTCGCGAAGAAGTTTCGTATTCGGCAGATGGAGTTACTATGAAAGGGTATCTGGCATATAAAGACTCGATGAAGGAGAAAATGCCAGGAGTGCTTGTCGTTCATGAATGGTGGGGCAACAACGATTATTCGCGCAAGCGCGCCGATATGCTTGCGGATCTTGGTTATGTAGCGTTTGCGGTCGATATGTACGGAGACGGAAAAATCGCCGACAATCCTTCGGACGCGGGAAAGTTGGCCGGCGGCGTCATGAGCAATATGAAAGGGATGCAGTCCCGTTTTCTCGCGGCCTTAGAGTTGTTGAAAAAGAACAAAGCTGTCGACCCAACCCGCATCGCGGCGATCGGCTATTGTTTTGGCGGCGGAGTTGCGCTGAACATGGCGTGTGCAGGAGCGGACCTGCAGGGAGTGGTCAGCTTCCACGGCAGCCTGGCAGCGGTGACGCCCGCGAAACCCGGCACCATCAAAGCAAAGATCCTTGTCTGCAACGGCGCGGCCGATTTGTTTAATCCGGAAGCAGCGGTAAAGAAGTTCAAAGCAGATATGGATTCGTCGAAGGCGCACTACAAATTCATCGACTATCCTGATGCTTTGCACGCCTTCACAAATCCGGCTTCGACGGAGGCTGGGAAGAAATTCAACATCCCGATCGCATATAACGAAAAAGCCGACAAGAAATCGTGGGCAGATATGGAAGACTTTTTTGGGATGATCTTTAAGAAGTGAACTGCAGCATAGATACGAGTGATGCCATGCCTGAATCCGGCTGGGAAAGTCATGGCAACACTCGTATGATAGTGGATAATTGATTAACGCACAGTGTAGGTAAACGTCAGCATGAAATACCGGCCGAGAACGTTGTTCTGAGTATCTTCCACGTAGGTTCCGGTCACCGTCCGGTTGACGCTCTTGTTTTGATTCAGCAGGTCTACAACCGAGGCAGTCAGTTCCGCCTGCTTCTTCGAAAAGAATTTCCTGCCGAGACTCATATTCCATAAGACAGTATTTTTGTCGAACCCGCCGCTCAAGCCGCTATAGAGCGCGTTGTCGATCTCATTCCTGAATACCATTCCATCCAGAAAAATAAAATTCATTTTAACGGTTGCGGTGTGGGAATAATACTGGCTGTTCAGATCCGGCTCGAAGGTGTTCCTCGAAATGTTGTAGTTGCCCATGTACGACAGCGTAAAATCGACATCCTCGCTGACGTTGCTGCTGAGGACAGCTCCGCAGCTCGGACCGTATGTCTCGGCGATGTTCACGTCCTGATTGATAAGCCCGGGAGTACGATTGAACGTCAGACCTGAGGTCAAGTTCAAATTGCTCTTCAGAAATCCGACGACAAGGCTGTGCGTAAAGAAAGAATTAACGTTCCATTCATTGTTGAGGTTGACCGGATACGAAAGCTGCGTGCCACGATTCATCAGGATGCCCCCGGTTAACACCGTGTCGCGCTGCGCCGTTAACGTGGCATTCCCGATATAGTCGTTCGTGTGCACAACCGACAATAAGAGGAACGTACTGCGGGCATTGTCGACGTTTGTGACCATATAGCGCGTCGTCAGAGTTTGAGTGTACGACTCGTTGAGATTCGGGTTTCCCGTCGAGAGCTGGAGCGGATTGGAATTGTCGACGATGGCCTGCAGCTGGCCGATGCTGGGCGCTTGTGTCGATGTGCGAAAGAACATGCGCAGGTTCGTGTGTTCGGCCATGTTATATGTTAGCATAGCGTTGGGCAGTACATCGTAGTATGTTCTCGTTATCGTGCTCGTGAAAGGAAACTCCTGCCGACCCCGAAGCGAGGCAACCTGGTATGATGCACCGGCCATCGCGTTCAAACCGGATACCCTTATGCGGTACGCAATCCCGCCGTTTTGTGTTGTATATTCGTTCTGATACGTATTGGAGAGTCCGGTATCCGGCAGACTGTATTCGTTGGTGAGCGCATCAAAATTGTATTTTTTGTTGTCCGAGTTGCTCCTTGAATACGACGGATTGTACGTAAATTGCAGCAGACTTATTAGTCCGATCGGCTCGGTGTATGCTAGTCGTGAGGAGAGCGTATAACCATCGGAAAATATCGGCGTCTGTTGGTTGATCGTGTCGGAGCCGGCTGCGGAACCGCGATAGTATTCGCTGTTCGCCTGCTGGAGGGTCGTACCCCGCTTCTGATTGTAGCTGGTTCCGAGGTCCAGCGAGATCGTCCTCCCGGGCAGATCAAATTTATGTCTCAGCACGATATGGTTCGAGAGATTATCTCCGTTCGTATTCGCGTCACTCCCGTTGGCTGTTTGGTTGATCAATTCCTGCGTCGACAGCGTGTTAACACCGTTCAGCATGCTCGAAGAGTTATTGCTCTGGAAATATACTTTTGGGAGATCGATAATTGAATTCAACGTATCGGCCGAGTACTCAAGCCTCATGTCGTACCGGTGATTGCCGTTCTTGCTGTTCGCATTGCTGTTTTCGTCGTAGAATGTGCTCGAGTCGGGAGTCGGAAAATACTGCATGTGGAGCTTCTGTGTATTATCTGTATTCGTGAGGTTAAAGAAATAACTTTGGCTCACCGTAATATGGCTTCCCCACGTATCGGTATAGTTCAATCCGATGGAATTTGTTGTCGCGATGCCGTTTTGTTGTCCGACAAGAAAATTGCTGACATTCCCTCCGCC
>CAYTOA010000013.1:0-22473 GCA_964439265.1 uncultured Chitinophagaceae bacterium | reverse complement strand
CCTCCGCCTTGGAAGCCCCCGCCTCCTCCCCCTCCGCCTCGAAATCCGCCGCCACCACCACCTCCTCCTCCGCGCTGATTACCGCTACCCACCACTCCCAGAAGATCCTGGGTGGAGAAGTTTTGCTGGTTCAGATTATTCGACAGGCCGATGGCTGACACTCTTGTCCCTTGCTGGAAATAATTGGCGCTTCCGCCGGCAAGATATCTGTCGTCGTCGCCATACCCTCCGTACGCTTTTCCAAATTGCTGATTGCGCTTATCGTTTCTGGTGATGATGTTGAGCGTTTTTACCGATTGTCCATCGTCGAACCCTGTGAACTGAGCCTGGTCGCTCATCTGGTCAAAGATCTGAATTTTTGCTATGGCATCGGCGGGAAGATTACGCAGCGCAAGCGTCGGGTCGCTGCCGAAGAATGGTTTTCCGTCCACCAGTACCTGCTGAACCTGCTCTCCCTGCGCGGTGACGGTCCCGTTGGTAACAATCACACCAGGAAGTTTCCCAACGAGGTCTTCCGCAACGGCGTCTGGATTTGTCTTGAATGCTCCGGCGTTGAATTCCGTCGTGTCTGCTTTTTGAACTGCGGGAGGAGGCGACCCTTCGACGTCCACTTCTCGCAATTGAATGGGAATCTGTGTCATCAGCAAGTCTGCCAAGTCCATCGATTGGCTGTCGATATGAATTGTTTTCGAGTACATGTTGAAACCGACGTACGTTGCTTCCAG
Source organism: uncultured Chitinophagaceae bacterium (assembly GCA_964439265.1). Taxonomy (GTDB): domain Bacteria; phylum Bacteroidota; class Ignavibacteria; order UBA10030; family UBA8401; genus JAGVPT01. The sequence continues at coordinate 21,748 of CAYTOA010000013.1, read as the reverse complement.
CGAGTACGCATGCATCTCGATACCTGAGAACTTAAAGTATCCCGTCTCGTCGGTGGATGTAATGAATGTTTCGGCAGCATCGTTGCTGCCGGTAAGTTTCACGTGGGCGCCCGCGAGCGGCGTCCTGCTCTTTGACTCGAGAACGCGTCCTCGAAGGATGACCGATTGAGCCAACATTTTAACCGGGAAAAGCAACAGGATTGCGAGGAGGGAACAGAAAGTAAGCTTTATCATCGATAGGGAAGGCTCGCGTTTTTAATTTATTCGACCCCGCTCGGCCGATTTAGTTTAATTTCAGGATCGAATCAACGCTCCATTAAAGACTTTGAACACATTTTCAATCTTCCTTACGAGAGATGTCACCATATGGCTATGCTGGCGCAAGGTGTCCAATGGTGCCAATCCTTCGCCTCTTCCCAGTTTGCTGTTTTGACTCAATAAGCGGCGACTTGATCCTTCCCTACGAGTTGCGGACGATGTGTCCTGCGGCGATTCGAGCTGGATCGCTTTCTCAGATCGCGTACGCCTAGTTTACCATGAGCATGTCCCGACGAATTTTTTCGGGGCTCGCCTTGCGAAACTAACCCTTCGAGAGAATCGGCGATCGAACAAAGTGGCTCTTGCCAACTACGGGGTAGCGGTCAATTTTGAATTTGCTGCGGGAGGCGACGGACACCTAAGTCTGAAAATCACATTATGCCGAAAAATCTAGCAGGGTAAATCGATACGGTGCCCGTCACTGTACCAAACTTGAGCACTACAAACTCCGGGACATCCTTGCTTAAGAACTAAAAAGTTCATATTCTCTCACTGTTCTCTACCCGTGAAGGTTATGGATGGATATTGCTCGATCATTTTCTCATATGTTTAAAGACAGTTCCTGGTTCTTCAAAGTTTTTCTTGGAGGATCATTCCTGGTCGGCAGTGTCGTTATTATCGGCCTGCCGTTCATCGTTGGGTATGTCGTCGAGCACATTCGGGGTATTGCCAGGCAAAATGAATCCGTTCTACCCGAGTGGAAAAATTTGCGGCATATTTATCAACAAGGTCTCGTCGTACTGCTCGCTGGGTTGGCGTATGTTGCTCTATTCATCGCATTCGTTATCGCGGTCGGCGGCATGCCCGCAACAACTCTCACTATCGTTGGCGGCGCGGTCATCTTATTTGTCTGGATGCCCCTCGTTCTGATCCAATATGCGAAAGAGCCAACGTTCTTTTCATGCTTCTCGATCCTTGAAATTGTGAAGCGATGGGCGCTCCACCCGTTTCTCTATGCTGAGGCCCTCGCAATAGGATTTCTCACAGTAGCGGCGACCGTACTCTTTGGTTGGATGTCGATGATCGTCGGCTGGCCGTTTGTCATCTTCTGGGGAATATTAGTTCAGTCACAGATCCTGGGACAGCTGGCTGCGCTGTAACGAATACTCTTCACATGACCCGATTGGATAAAAAATTAAGTTTCTTCTTCAGAAATTTCTGGGACGCTGCTCGTTACTATTCACGCGGCCTCATGGGCCGATTTATCGAGGATGATTTTCTCTTTCTCGCCTCCGGAATAGCTTTCAACGTGCTTCTTTGCATTATCCCGCTTCTGCTCCTCGTATCCGCCCTGCTCGGCGTTGTTTTGAATTCGTCCGACATGGCGATGCAGAATATCGAAAAATTCCTGACGAAGGCGCTGCCGAATCAGTCGCAGGCTGTAGAGATCAAAAACCTCACGTTTCGAATAATCAACGATCTGGTGGAGTTCAGGCAATCGATGGGAGTGTTCGGAGCGATCGTTCTCATCTATACGTCGACGTCGTTGTTCAGCTCGGTACGATCGGCGCTCCACCGGATCTATCACATCACATCGACCGCCGGCATCTTCTTAAGCCAGCTGAAGGATTTGATCCTCGTGCTTGCACTCGGGTGGCTTTTCATTTCGATCAACACGTTGAACTGGCTTTATACTCTCATTTCCCGCTACAGCGTGGAAATGTTCGGTCCCAATTTTGTTGCCATGCAGACTGGACTCCCCGATTTTCTTGCACGGCTCACTTCATTTATTCTCACCGTACTCATGGCGTTCCTTGCGTACAGGTTCATTCCGTTCTACGGCACGACAACCCGCTCGTCGCTGCTTTCAGCGATCGCAACAACCATCCTTTGGAAGATCGCAGGATTTCTATTTGCGCTCTATCTCACGACCTTCCAGCCGTTCAGAAAAGTGTACGGCGCATACGCCTTCATTCTCGTCGCGATGGTGTGGGTATATTGTTCGTGCATTGTATTTATAGTCGGAGCAGCTGTCGGCGGGCTGTACAGGGAGAGAAAAGAAATCAGCGATATTTAACTTTTTGCGCTGTTCTTTTCCTTAGAGAATGTTCGTAGAGCAATAATCCTCTAGTTTGCGAGAAAATCCTTCACCACGCTCAAAAACTCATCGTGCTTTTCTATATAATAGAAATGCCCCGCACCCTCGAACGTATGCATTTTTGCCCTCGGAATAGAGCTTCCAACCGATTCCATGACGAACGGCGAGATATAGTCATTCTCGCCGACTAATATCAACGTCTTGATCTTCAACGTTTTCAGATCATTTCGCTCGTCGAAGTCCTTCAGGTTTCCCGAGATGTCGAAATACCCTGTGCGTCCCCACATTTCAAGATAGACTTGCCACGAACGATCGGGCAGCGAGAAGTCGGGGGGAACATCTGCCGCGTAGGCGAAGTAATTCGGTATCATGATGCCCGAAAGCACAGTCCGTTCATATCCATCCGAATAACGGCCGTCGGTAAAGAGGCTGTCCTTTTCATACATCTTCACAGTTGCCGCGATCTGCCTTGGCATGAAATCTCTAAAGCTATTCAGCCATATCGAAAGGTCCGAAACTTGCGCCGTTGTACTCAATAAGATCAACCGATTAACATGCGAGGGATATTTCACGGCGTATTTCTGCGCGAGCATGCCGCCCGTTTCATGTCCGATGATGTTGAGCGCCGAAATTTTAAGGGTAGTACGGAGCGACTCAACGTCTGCGACCATGTTGTCAAGGGTGTAGAGCGCGGGGTTCTTGAATCGGTCGGAACGGCCGCAGCCCCGGGGATCTAAGTAGATCATTTGATTGGAGGAATCCAGCTCAGAAAAAACGGGGAGGAGATAATCGAAGGAATAGCCCGGGCCGCCGGGAAGCACCAACGTCGGAGAGCCGTCTCCCTCGATGCGCACGTACAATTTAACGCCCCCCTTCCCCGTAACATAACCAGTAATGACCTTATTCTTCAAGGGAAGCATTTCAGCGTTCACAGCGTCGACCTTCCCTCCACGTGAACAGCCGGCAAGCGAAACAGCAATTGCCGCAAGAATAATCGTCAGTGAGAGCATGCGCATAATAATTCTCCTACAGAGGCAGGTCATTTTTGAAATTCTATCGACCGATTGAACCCGTTCATCGCAAAATCACGATGAATGTAAACAGTTTTTCACAGAATGTAAAGAATTATTTTTTCAGCCAATCGGCGTTCAAGCGTTCAAACTCCGCCGTTGAAAACTTCGCAGCACCGTATTTTTTCCCCCCAAGCCTCTGCCGCAGCGCTTCATAGAGCGTCACGGCGCACGCGACAGAGACATTGAGGCTCTGGATCATGCCCATCATCGGAATCATGATGGTGGCATCAGCCAGCGACGCAGCGTCGTCGGAAACTCCGGCGTGTTCGTTCCCAAAGACGAGTGCAGCTTTCACCGTCAGGTCGATCGAGTAAAGATTTTGGGCCGCGTCATCCAGCCTTGTCGCGTAGATCGTGAACCCCTCGGCGCGGAGGCAGTCATAACATGCCTCTATCGAGTCGAACTTCCGCCTCTCCACCCATTTGTTCGCGCTCGAAGAGCTTTTCTTGCCGATCTTCGGAAACTTCTCCTTCGTGTACACGAGCTGCACTTCATTAATCCCGACGGCATCGGCTGAACGCAGCATCGCGCTCACGTTGTGCGGGTCATGAATATTTTCGATCACGATCGTAAGGTCGGGCTGGCGGTTCGACAATACCGAAAGTATCTTCTGTACTCTTTTCTGTGATCTCATGCGATTTCTGCCGTCCCCTCCTGTTGAGTCCCGGAAGTGGTCTCCAGCAGAATGATCGAGCCAACAACCAGAACGGCCCCCGCGATCTGGAGCGGACCCATAGTCCCCCCCAAAAAAATGAATTCTGTTGCGATTGCGACGACCGGTTCCAAAGTACTGGTGATGATCGCACGCGTCGGTGAGAGATATTGGAGCCCGAAGAAATAGAATGAATACGGGACCAAGATAGATGTCGTGGAAACGAGAGCGAAGACCCCCCAATCAGTGAAGGAGTATCCTGCCGCAAGTATCGTCTGCGGCGGCTGCACTACCATCCAGAAAAGCGTGGCAGCGCCGAGCGCGAAAACGAGCGACGACCAGACCGAATATTTTTTTGTCAGGGGTTTCCCCGCAAGATTGAATATGGCATAGGCGACCGCCGCAGCAAGTGCGAAGACGATCCCTTTGCGGTTGGCGAGGAGCAATCCGTTCAGGCCTCCGACGGCGAGAAAGATGCCCGCAGTCGAAAAGATCAAGGCCAGGAGCTTAAAGCGGGTCATTTTCTCATGTTGTATCGCGATGGCGTAGAGAGCCACCATGATCGGAGCTGAATACTGGACGACGATCGCCGTCGCCACATTCGATTCTTTGATCGCGAAATAATAAAAGTAGTTCGACCCGGCTATTCCGCACACTCCGACCAGGAAGATATGCGGCACGTCCCGGAATCTGAAACCCAGGCTGCGCGGGTTGGTGAGGAGAAAGAAAACAGCGAGTATGACGAACGCGATGGAAACGCGCGTCTGGACGATGATGAGGGGAGGATACTGGATGTTGAAGAGGTGCTTGACGATCGTGGCCGAGGCTCCCCACAACGTCGCGGCGATGGCGATGAAAAGATACCCCTTGAGCTTCTTCATGACGGGGGCAGCTCTCCCGCCTCTTCCGCCATCAAACGATAGTACTCAGCGAGGTCTTCATCCCCGAGGAGGTGGTAGAGATACGAAAGGCGGCTGCTCAGATTTTTCTTCTCACTTGCGCTGTCGAGACCTTTTTTCACAAAATCGATCAACGACTCAAGCGGCGGAATATTCAGGTCGGGATCGTAACAATCGCATGCATCGAGGTACGGGTCGGGCACGGCCGGGTTGACCGCAGCGGCCTTTTGATAATACATCAGGCTGTGTTCAAAATTGTCTTCCGAGGAAAAGACCGCTTCGAAAACGTTCGCCATCCACATGTACACATCGTACGCGTTGTGCGGGAACTCCTTGGCGAGTTTTTCGCCGAACAAGATAATCTCGTCGATGCGAAGGGAATCGTTCCAGAAAAGTTGGCGGTAGAGTTCGATATCGTCGATGTGCTGATTGATTGCCGACTCGAACGCATCAAAAATTTCGTTGAAGTTCGTGGCAGAAGAGAAGCGAAGACGTATTTCTTCACGAGAGAAATCGGACATCAGTTCCTCTAATTGAGGACTAAAATACGCAGCGTCATCGTGAAAATCAATACTGTCAGAGTGCGGCGACGCGGTACGTTTTAATCCGACGTAATCTAAACGGGGGTTACCTCCAGACCAGTCGCGGGGTCCTTCAACGCGTTCGCTCAGTCCGCGTGCCCAGGATGAACATTGTTTGGCCATCTTGAGCAGGTCCTCGACGAGTCGTTTATCTACGATTCTACGAATCGCAGATTCGTTGAACGACCCTACGGGTCATAGACCCGTAGGGAATCGTCGACCGGCATTTTCTGTCGGGACCTAGCGAAGGGCACGACAGGAATCACTTCATCAACACGATCTTTCGGACTTCTGAAAAACTTCCTGCTTCCAGGCGCACTAAATATATGCCGCTCGATAGACGCGCAGCATTCCATGTAACCGTGTATACGCCAGGGCTCATCCGTTCATTAACCAGCGTCGCAACACTTCTTCCGAGGATGTCATAGACCTTCAATGAGACGAACCGCACGTCGACGATCGAGAACTGGATACGTGTCGACGGGTTAAAGGGGTTCGGGTAGTTTTGTTGAAGACCGTAGCTGGTCGGCAGAGCGGTCTGGAGCTGATTGACCGAAAGGACAATGTCTTCACTTCCACCGGCATCAACATACCGCTGCTTGAATTCCTGCAGATACAGGTTGGCGATATGTTTGCTGTGGATGATCAGAGTATTTTCATTGTTCGCTGTCTCTGCAGCACTCGACCAATTGTGTGACCCGGTTACCACGACGTTCGTCTCCGCAGGCTTGTCCGCATCGATGACCGCGTACTTGTGATGAAGCAATCCGGTAAGACTCGCCGCTTTGAGATGGACGTCCATGCCGGCGCTCTGCAACGTTGCGAATTCGTTTCCCGTATCGGTGTTATTATCCATAACGACGTGTACTTTCGTCCCCCCGCTCATTTTAGCAATAAGCGTCTGCGCCAGATCGTCTCGCGTAAACGTATACATACAGACGTTGATCGAAGACGTCGCCGCATTCAACACGGCATTGATCTTCGAGGTGGTCTTGTCTGAAGGACTGAAATACAATTCCATCGGCATCCCGCCGATGACAAACCGGTGTGGGGTATTATCCGTCTTCCTGATACCGAAGCGGGACGCCGACTGATTTGGACTGTCACCGCTGCTTCCCCACATCTCGTTGAATTCGATCGTGTATGCTTCCGCCAATGAACGATCCTGAATCTCGATCATGTTTTGAGCGTCATCGTTCGTTCCCGGGTCGGTCGCATTCCATGAGCCCATGACCACCCAGTCGACGAGGGAGGTATCGCGATGGTCGAAAACGTAGAATTTGTTGTGCATCAACCCATTACCGGCATTGATCAAGTCATACGCGTCATCGATAACGACGATGCCGGCGTTTCTCAAGGTGCCCCATGGAGCCGTGCCTATATTATCATGTTCACCGATGACGCGGATCTTGACGCCGCGATTGTGGGCAGTGATGAGCGCCGATGCGATCGTTGCGCCGGCCGTTCCGCTGAAGCTGTACGTACACATATCGATGGAGTGCTGCGCTCTGCTGATGCGGTACAGGAGAACTTTCGACAGGTCAATCAATTGCTTAGCACTTTCGGGCTGCGCAACCGAATAGTTCACCGTCTTGTTGAAAAAAACTCCGATCGAATCGCTCGAGGTCGACCCGGTGATAAAGATCGCATCGCCTGTCGCATTGGACCCTGAGGAGTCCGTCATCGCAACTTGATAGTGATAGACGGTCGACGGTCTAAGGCTTGTCAGCGCCACGGCATGCGCCGTATCCACCGGTGAAGATATAGAATCGGTGTATGCCGACGTGATGCCGTATTTCACGACTTCAATTGACGGAGCAATGGTCGTTGATTTAATGACGACTGACGTCGGCAGAATGTTGGACTCATACGGTGCGACTTTTAAAACCGGGCCCGGATACAGAAGGACGTCCGCTGACGTCCGCGGATCGACCTCATAGTTGGCCGTATAAGGAGCGGTCACCGGGGTGCCGGGTTTGTATTGCTTGAGTATCCCGATGAGATCAAAATTGCCTGTCGGCGCCGTCCACGTGCTCGGAAGAAACGCCGCGGCGGTCCCGGTGGCATCGGTTATTGTTCCGTTCGCAGCACTGTACGTAACATTGTTGATGCGGACGAGCCTCCCTTCGTTCGGTTCCGTATAGATATCGGTATTGAAAGTCTCGTTGACATCGTGCGTAGTTACTACGAACGGGTCAGGAAGAGGGTTTCCGCTCGAGTGCAAAACATATTTTGTCGAATCCGGAGAGATTTCAATCAGACCGCGGAATTGAGTGATCGTCCCGGTAACGGTCACACTGTCGCCGACTTGATAATTGTAAGAACGGTACGGCCGGTACACGCATACGCCTCCGGTTGCGTCCTGAACAAATATATTCGTTTGTGTTGCGCTGAAATCGCCGGTGATGATCCCCGAGACCGTTACTGCTGCACCGATCTGATACGGAATTGCCGGAACGCCTTGTGAGTCGTTGATATGAAGGTCGACAATGTGAACAATTTTAATTAATGTGACGGTGACAAGCGAACCAATTTTAATCGGGGTGCCGCCGTTCAGTGCGGTCTCCACTATGAACACCGAGGTGAGCGATGTATCCGGCGCCGTGAGTGAAGAGATTGTAATTTTGCATGAGTCAGTTTGCGTAATGACTCCCTTGCCGACAAATATCGTATCTCCGGAGACAGCCGCGGTCCCGCTCGCGATGCCGCTGCCAGAGAGAGAAATGCTCGCAGCCGATTCACTCCAACCCCATCCAGCGGGAACAATGACGATCACGCTGTCGAGTGTGTTCGTACCGTCCCCCGCAATGGAAATTGTGAACGATGAAACCGATGCCGCATCCACCGTCGAGGGAGTGATGATCGCCGTGCCGGTTCCATTGCCCCCGACAACAAGGGATGGTTCGACAGGGCTTGCGCTATTCTGAGGCTGCGGAGCTGATCGCGTAACAAAATCATTTGCGTTATTGTCAGAATCGTACCCGTTCCCCGCTATCTCGTCGGCACCGCCGGCCCCCATTGTCGTTGACGTTGATGAGCTGTTCGCTTTCCTTTCGATCGATGTCGAATTGCTTGGAGCAGGCGCAGGTCCGGATCCTTCGTAACCATTCGCGGTGGTTCCAAATCCAACCTTGTCCACAAGAGACGCGCTCGCGGGATTCGCTCCGCTTAAGGCGCTCGTGCTGCTCACCAAAGCAATCTTTCCAGCGGTTGAACTTAGGGCTAAGGTTCCAACAACATCCGGCGTCGGCAAACTTACGGTCCCTCCCGTTCCGGCAGCTTCTCCAACCAAGAAGAAGCCGTGGGGAGCTATTGTTCCGGTAAGGTTGGTGACCTGCCATGACGACGTCCCTGTGGCAGAAGCATATTGAACAGACCATCCCGATACATCAACCGAAGATGAGGTAGGATTGTACAATTCTACAAAATCATTTTTGTAGGTTGATCCTGAATTTCCCCCTCCTCCGTACACTTCGCTTATGACGACGTGATTTGCAGCTTGAGCATAAACCGTCTGAGATGATGGTCCGATCAATAACATTCCGAGTAATAGAGCAACTATAATTGTCAACTTCATTGGATTTCTTCCTTTTTCAAATTCCTGGTAGATGTTTGCGTTTGATTAATATAGACAAACTCCGTTTCCAAACAAAATTGTATTTGATTACCATATTGTATCCAATTGTGCTGAGGAGAGGGGAGCAAGAGAAGGCTGTCATGCGGGCAATCCGGGAAAACTTGGGTTGGATAATTCATTGGGTCGCACTCCCTGAGAGATTATTCACGCCAGTTTATCGTTGACTTTTGAGGTAGTTTGAGTTATATTTTTAAACTTTTGAATGAACGCTCTCATGATACAGTCAATCCCGAAAATAAAGAAATGCATATCCGCTCGGAGGTTACTACGTGAAACAGTATCGCGGTAGGCTGATTCTGGTGTTAGCGGCAATTGGCCTTGCCATTTTCTTCCTTTACCCTACCTTCCAGTCGTACAGACTGAACAAACATCTCGAGACTCTCACAGGCGCCGACAGTGCCGCGTATCTCCAGACAAATGAAAAGCAATTTCGCGATGCTCGCGCAAAACGCATAAAGGTCGGCCTTGATCTGCAGGGCGGCGTCCGTGTTGTGCTGGAAGTGAATATTCTAAAGATGTTCGAAGAGCTGGCAAAGAACAAAGACGACCAGTATAACGCAATCGTCGCCGACATTGAAAAAGAGACCCAGCTTACCGAAGGGAATGTCACCGACATCTTCAAACAGAAATTCGACGAAAAACAAATACGGCTGAGCCGCTACTACGGGAGCTTGAGGGAAACAAATGATGACATCATCAAAAAGCTCCGCGACGAATCCGACAAAGCGGTTGATCGCGCTATAGAGATCGTGCGCAACCGAGTCGACCAGTACGGTGTTTCCGAACCCTCGATCCAGAAACAGGGGGCACGAAGGATCATCGTTGAACTCCCGGGTGTTTCGAAGGAAGAAGAAGTGCGGCAGCTTTTGCAGGGGACTGCGCTTCTGGAATTCAAATTGATGAAAGACCCCGACATCATCTATAAGACAATGGATGCAGTCGACAAGTATCTTGCGTCGCAGGGCTTCACCGACACGACCGCTTCGGTGGCTTCAAAAGACACGACGAGCGCCAGACAGGTCGATGCGCTCTCGGCGCTCACGGGAACCGATTCTTCTAAGTCATCCCTCCCGGGAGACAAAAACCCGGAACAATTTGCGAAAGACCATCCGTTCTTCTCGCTCGTACGTCCGAATCAAAAAGGGACGGGCGAAGGCTATGCTTCAGAGAATGACCGATTGAAAGTGGACCGTATCCTTAACCGGCCGGACGTCCAAAAACTCCTCCCCAGCGACATGGAGTTCTACTGGATGTCGAAGCCGAGTTTCACGAGTGAAGGAGTAAAGTTTTACGGTCTGCTCGGTCTAAAGAAAACGCCTGAATTGACGGGCGGCGTCATTGTCGACGCACGTGCGACGATCGACCCGAATTTCAACCAGCCCATCGTCACGATGAACATGAACAGCGAAGGTTCGCGTGATTGGGCAAGGATCACCGGGGCGAACGTCAATAAACGGATGGCCATCGTTCTTGACAACGCAGTATTTTCCGCACCTGTCATCCGCGGTAAGATTAGCGGTGGCCGTTCTGAGATCGAGGGAATGGAGAACATCGACGAAGCCCGGCTGCTTGAGATCGTTCTGAAGGCAGGCGCACTCCCCGCACCCGTTGATATCATCGAACAACGGAGCGTCGGACCTTCACTCGGTGAGGATTCGGTACACGCAGGCGTCAATTCCTTCACGTACGCCCTGATCATCACCGTCCTCTTCATGCTCTTTTATTATCGGACAGGAGGAGCCGTTGCAACGATGGCTCTGTTCATCAATATCCTCTTCGTCTTTGCAACGCTCGCTGCCTTCGGCGGAACGCTGACGCTCCCCGGTATCGCGGGGATCGTTTTAACGATCGGTATGGCCGTCGACACAAACGTCCTGATTTACGAGAGGATTCGTGAAGAAATGACGACGGGAAAGACTCTGAGTGCGGCGATCTCGGCCGGCTACTCGAAGGCGTTCAGCGCTATCTTCGATTCGCACATCACGACGTTCTTCAGCGGTGTCGTCCTCTTTCAATTCGGCACCGGACCGGTCCAGGGATTCGCACTCACGGTCATGATGGGCACGGCCGCCAACCTCTTCACCGGTATCATTATCACGCGGGTCGTATTCAATTTCATGACGTCGCGCTCAACTTCCACCATTAATTTTGGCTAATCATTGGACTCGGAGTTTTATCCATGAGGTTATTTAAGAAAACGAACATCGATTTTATGGGAAAGCGAAAGATCTGGTATTCGCTTTCAGGGCTGACCCTGTTCATCGGGCTCCTCGCGATCATCTTTAAGCCGGTAAATTACAGCATCGACTTCGTCTCAGGTACTGAGATTCTAGTCCGATTTCAGAATCCGCCGTCCATCAATGAAGTGCGGACGACGATGGACAAGATCGGACTTCCGGGCACAGAAATAAAAACGTTCGGCGCCGCCACCGACATCCTCATCCGAACGTCGGCGCAGGAACAAGGAACAACGGTCTCTGACAGAATTCATTCCGGCCTGGCTGCGCAATTTCAGGACAACAAGTTTGAAGTTCTCCGTAAGGAGAAAATAGAACCGAAAATCGGGGCTGAGCTTCGGAGAAACGCGGTCTACGCGGTCCTTGCCGTTCTCGTCATCATCCTGATCTACATCGGCTTCCGGTTCAAATTCATTTACGGGGTCGCTGCCGTCGTTGCGCTCTTTCACGACGTGCTGCTGACACTTGGGCTTGTCATTCTGTTTAACGGCGTCTCTTCGCACCTGAATCTCGAGATATCTCAGAACCTTATGGCGGCCTTCCTGACTCTGATCGGGTTTTCAACGAGCGACACCGTTATTGTTTTCGATAGGATACGGGAAAACCTGAAGATCTACCGGAGTGAGACACTGTTCACCGTCATGAACAAGTCCATTAACGAGACCTTGAGCAGAACGGTCATCACGAGCGGAACGGTGATCATGGTGTTGGTAGTGCTGATCATATTCGGCGGAGAAGTGAACCGCGGGTTTGCATTTACGTTCTTAATTGGAACAATCACCGGCACGTACTCATCGATTTATGTGGCGAGCGCCATCGTTCTCGACTACACGCGGTACAAAAATCTCAAAGCCCATCAGGTCTAAGGAAGACGGCGTTCCTTTCAGGCTTTTTTTAGGGAGATAGAAGTAATGAAATTCGCTACGAAAGAATCATCAGGCGTCACAGTGATAACGCTTGAAGGTAATGTCCTCGGCGGCCCCGACGCGACGGAATTGAACAATACCCTCCACAAACTCATTGATGCGAAGAAGAAAAAGATCGTTGTCGACCTCAAAGGCGTTTCCACGATGAACAGCTCGGGACTCGGCATGCTCATCGGCGGCGTGACAACAATGCGAAATGTGAAGGGCGACCTTAAGCTCGCAGGCGCTTCAGAAAAGATCCTCAAGCTATTGGAGGTGACAAAATTACTTTCCGTATTCGAACACTTCGACACCGTAAAGAAAGCCGTCGAAAGCTTCCAATAAATCCCATGTAAAATAGAAAAGGCCTCTTGTCACAACAAGATGCCTTTTCTATTTTCCCGCCAGCCGTCTCCCGTTCTCCATCCAATCAATTTCTTATCGATCGATAGATGCCTATTCCCGCTACGCAAGTAATAATCTAGCAACAATCATGAGAAACAGGAGAACATTCAGTGTCATAGTCACAATTGATTTGAGAAAAGGATAGATCATTCCGCAATAGACAAGAAGGCTCACACACGCAACGCCCACGGCTCAATCGCCCTTAATCCTCTAAAGACGATCATTTGCACTGCGCCGCAGGTGATGAGAATATGACCGTCCATGAGCGAGCGAAGGAGATCACGGTCATATCGTTTGCCGTGATCCGAAAGCAGAATAAAGATATCGTGAAGAACCCCATTGATGAAGACCCACGCTCCGACGCAGAACGCTGCAGTCGGCAAATACTGTATCAACTCTCTCATCCACAAACGAACTTTCTGGTCACTCACTTGGACAATCGACCGGCATACATCAAGCTGCAATCTGCCTCGTAAAAGCGACATCCGCATCGCCGTGCAACATGTTCTGTGCGGATTCCATCCTATTTCGTAAATCTCTTCTCCACGTCAGCAATTTTGTCTACACGCTTCTTGTGTCTCCCTCCTCCGAACCAGGTATCGAGCCACACTTTTACGACCGACTTGATAAGCTCTGGTCCAAGAACTTTTGCGCCGAGGGTGAGCACGTTTGCGTCGTTATGTTCCCGGCTGCTCTGTGCTACGAATTCATTGAAGCACGCCGCCGCCCTGACACCGGGAACTTTATTGCAGACGATCGACGATGCCACTCCCGTGGCATCGATCATGATCCCTCTCCACGCCTCCCCCTTCGCAACAACCCGCGCTACGGCGTATGCATAGTCGGGATAATCGCAGGCTTCTTCCGAATTTGTTCCGATATCAAGCAGCCGATACCCAAGATCGCTCAAGTATTTTTTCAACATTTCTTTCGTCTGATAGCCGCCATGGTCGCTCCCGATCACGATGAGGTTCGATCCTACGTTCGTCGAAGAGATCGCTGAATCGGTGTAGGACTCCGTCGGCTTCGGTTTGCGGACTTGCTCCGGAGATTCTGCAACGTCGGTGAATTCAATGTTCAGTTCTCGCGCTTTGTCTTTCGCCGAGGGGGTGATCACCGTATTGCTGCCGGCAAAGACACTTTTCTTCCCCTGCTTCGCTGCATTAACGATGTCACGTTCTGTGAGAATAGTTTTTGCCATGGACGGAATTTATTTTCTAAAACAACCCGGGTGTAAGAGACTTGCCACAAAGACACCAAGAGAAGAAATCTCGGTTCGTATCACCACTAATAAAAAGTCGTAGTCTCCTCGGAGACTTTGTGACCTGGTGGCAACATTAGCTAGCGTTGTACGAGTCACAATAACTTACTTCACGTACTCGTCGTCTCCCCATTCTATCACTTCGAGCTTCACGTTCGCAGTGCCGGTATCCTTCATCCCCAGCTGCGTCGCCGCGGCCACCGAGAGATCGATAATGCGTTCTAATTTGAAAGGACCCCGGTCATTGATGCGAACGATGATGGACCGTTTATTGTCAATATTTGTGACACGGACTTTTGTATTGAACGGCAATGATCGATGAGCGGCGGTCATCTTGTACATGTCATATGTCTCGCCGTTGGCCGTCTTTTTTCCGTTAAAATCGTCGGCGTAGTATGAAGCAATGCCCTCCATCGTTTTCAGCGATTTCGCATCTCCGCCGGCATGAGACGTCGGTCCGGCGGATCGGTCGCGCGTGAACCGGGGCGAAGATGCGCAACCCGAGTCAAGGAGCATAACAATGAAAACAACAGCGATCCCGCAATGAACGATCAGCACTCTAGTATGTTGCAGGAGAGAAAGTCTCACGTTCATTGTTATGGTGGATATTCGGAAACGATCGCTCTACAGATAATCGTTCATCTGCTTGCGGCGGATATGATCGACGATTTCTTTCACATCCTGCGACGAGCCCCGCTTGCAAATCAACAGCGCGTCCCCCGTGTTGATAACGATAAGATCGTCGACGCCGACCGTCGCCACCAATTTATCGCCGGCATGTATATACGAATTCTTCGTATTGTACGAGATAACCTTGCCATGGACGGAATTACCGTGTTCATCTTTCGCCGATAAACGGTACACCTCATCCCATGAACCGACGTCACTCCACCCAAAGCTTCCGCGAATCACATAGGTGTTCGTCGCTTTTTCCATCACGCCGTAGTCGATCGAGATACCCCGGATCAACCCGTAGGCAAGTTCGAGGCTTTCTTCAAGGAGTGGCGTGCCAAGGGAAGGTTCGATGCTCATGAGGTGATCGTAGAGTTCGGGGAGCGATCTCTTGATCTCTTTGAGGATGACATCTGCCCGCCAGATAAATATGCCGCTGTTCCAGAAGAAATCCCCGCTCTCGACAAATTTCTGGGCTGTGGCCAGGTTCGGTTTTTCCGCAAATGTTTTGACCTTGAAGACCCCGGCCGGCAGAGATCTCTTCGTGTCCCCATCATCGTCGACAATTTGTATGTACCCGTATCCCGTCTCAGGGTGAGTCGGTTGAATTCCGATCGTGATCAACGAAGAATTCTTGTGCGCGACATCGACACCGACTTCCAGCACCCTGCGAAATTCTTTCTCATCGCCGACGATATGATCGGAAGGCAGCACAATGATCACTCCCTCGGGGTCCAGCCGGCGTACATACATAGCGGCCAGACCAATGCACGGGGCCGTATTCCTGCCGATCGGCTCCCCCACAATATTTTCCACAAGAAGTCCGGGAAGCTGCTTGATGACGACATTCTTCTGCACCTTGTTCGTTACGACAAAAATATTCTCCGGCGCAACAAAACCATTGAGCCGTTCGACGGCATTCTGGATCATCGTACGCCCGCCGACAATTTCCATCAACTGCTTCGGCGACCGCTCGCGGCTTCGCGGCCAGAATCGTGAACCAACTCCGCCCGCCATGATCACTGCGTAGATATTAGCCTTTCCCACGTTTCACCTCTATGGTTTGAGCGAGTGTTCGGGGTCCTGTAATATTTGATTGATGCTTTGGAGAAGAGCCGCACCGTTGGAGCGTTCGACGAGGGCCATCGATAGCCGCTCTCCTACATCACGCATTATTTCGGCTACCCGCGAATCCTGCGCTGAACCCGATGAATCCACGTACTGGATGAATTTTATCACCGATTGAAAGAACTCGAGAATTTCTTTCTTTCCCTGGGCGCGAGCCATCTCCGTCGAACTCTTCGCGATCATCGCGAGAACTGCAAAAACGCTCTTTCGTTCTGACGGGCTTTTCTCGCCGAGTTTTGATACAATTTCTGTGAAACGTTGAAACCCAAGCAAAAGATTCTGATCCAGCAGTTCGGACAATGCAGGCGGCTCTTTCACCGGCTCGGGCGCGGCCTCTGCCTGGGTTTGCGGCTCTAAGGCTCCGGATAATTCTTCCCCGGTGTCTATACGTAACTCTGCGAAAGGCCGTTCTTCAACATTCAACGGCACGGAGGATTCCATGGAGGGTGCACTCAGTGCCGGTGAAGAAGGCCCGGACGATACCGAGGTTTCAACCGGTCCATCGAACGGCTCACTCAAGAATGCTTCGAATAATTTGTCGCTTAACAGCGTTGCATCGACGTCGAATTGATCGGGCGAAAAGTCCTCACCCGTCCGGGTCACGCGATCCATGACCCATTCCATCGAAAGGGCAGCTTTTGTAAACCCGCTCACGCGTTGAAGGGAATGGAGCTCATCCCTCAGGTTCCCCGCTTGTTCAAGCCGTTCCGTCAGCCGCTTCATCTTGCTGCCGTGGAATGGAATCAGGCTGTCCTGCAATCCTGCCTGGGTCCGGTGAAGGACCTGTATCACGTATTGTTCTGGGTCATCCATGGATGTAATTTCTTGGAACTCGTTCGGAGATCGAACAAAATACTTCATAAGGGATTGTGCCGAGCGTATCCGAAATTGTGCGGCACGGAATTTCCAGGCCGCCGTCACGCCCCATCAACGTCACCCTGTCCCCGATCTTGCACCCCGTTTTCC
Organism: uncultured Chitinophagaceae bacterium; assembly: GCA_964439265.1. Taxonomy (GTDB): domain Bacteria; phylum Bacteroidota; class Ignavibacteria; order UBA10030; family UBA8401; genus JAGVPT01. The sequence goes on along the minus strand of CAYTOA010000013.1, from coordinate 4,976 downwards.
CGCCGAGATCGATCATCAGCTGGTCCATGCAAATCGTGCCGACAACGGGATATCTCTTCCCGTTGACAAGAACGTTCGACTTGTTTGTCAACCTCCGGCTGAAGCCGTCCGCGTAACCAATAGAGACCGATGCGATGTTAGTCTTCGATGTCGTGAAGTAACGCCGTCCGTAACTGACGCTCGTTCCCTTCTCCACCGTCTTCATAAATTCGATCCTTGAACGAATCGACATCGCAGGCTTGAGTTTCAGTGGCTTGCGAACCTCTCGGGAAGGATAATGGCCATACAGCATGATTCCCGGCCGGACCAGATCGAGATACGAATCTTTCAATTGAAGGATTGCTCCGCTGTTGGCGCAATGTTTTAAGGGGATGTGAAAGCCCGCGTCGTCCAGGCTGCGGAGGAGTGACATAAATTCGGACAATTGTTTCCGTGCAAATGTCAAATTCTTCTCGTCCGCCGTCGCGAAATGTGTAAAGATCCCAGTCACCTCAAGATTGTGGAGCGTTTTGATTTCACTGACGAATGCGACCGTGTCCTTCGGAGGTATGCCGATCCTTCCCATCCCAGTATCGACCTTTACATGAACAATCGCTTTTTTGCCCATGCCGGCCGCGATCCTGTCAAGATTTCGCGCGATCGAAATAGAGCAGAGTGTCGCACCCAAGGTATTCTCGACGAACAATTCCAACTGGGGTTCCGGCGGCGCCGTCAGCACGAGAACCGGCGCATCGACTCCGTTTTGCCGAAGCGTCACACCCTCTTCAACGATCGCAACCCCAAGGTGCGAAGCCAAGTTCTCTTTCAGTATGAACTTTGCAACAGGGATCATGCCGTGCCCGTAAGCATTAGCTTTCACAACCGCCATGATTTGGGGGTGCTTACCGACCTGTTTTCGAACTTGCTTTAGATTGTAACGGATTGCGCTGAGGTCAATTTCTGCGTAGGTCGGTCTCATGAATTCAATCTAGTAAAAAAAAATCAATGCCAATATAGCAGATTAATGAGGAATAATCAACGAACATACAAAAAAGCCCACAAACAGACTTCATTGTTGTGGGCCATGGTACTGAATACAATAGCTGTTCAGTGCTTTTCCGCGATTTTTAAGCGATTGATTGCACGGGCGAGGGCTACACGAGCACGTTCTTCGTCGATACGCTCTTCTTCACGCAGCCGCTGTGCAGCACGCTCTTTTGCCTTCTCAGCTCTCTGTACGTCGATTTCGTCGGACCGCTCGGCAGTTTCTGCCAGGAGGATGACCTTATTGTTGTTCACTTCGACGAAACCTCCGCTCGTTGCATATCGGCTTTCGGCGCCGGTAGGGTCAACGACTCTCACCTGTCCGACCGTGATCGACGATAAGAACGGTGCGTGGTTGAAGAGTATTTGAAAACTACCCGCTTCGCCGGGAGCGCTGAAGCTTCGAACATCTCCGGAAAAAACTGTCCTCGTCGGTGTAACGATGTCCAGACTAAATTTCTTTTCTGCCATGTGCCTTTGCCGTAATTCTCTATTAAGCTGCCTGCAGCTTCTTCCCTTGTTCGATCGCTTCCTCTATCGTGCCGACCATATAGAAAGCATTTTCCGGAAGATAGTCGTAATCTCCGTTTATAATTCCCTTAAAGCCCTTGATGGTTTCCGGAAGCTTTACGTATTTTCCCGGCACGCCGGAGAATTGTTCGGCGGTGAAGAATGGCTGCGATAGGAACTTCTGGATCCTGCGCGCACGCCCCACGACCAGTTTGTCTTCATCCGACAATTCGTCCATTCCGAGAATGTTGATGATGTCCTGGAGGTCTTTGTACGACTGAAGGATATTCTTTACTGAGCGCGCGATGTCGTAATGTTCCTGCCCGATAATTTCAGGATCCATGATTCGCGAGGTCGAGTCAAGCGGGTCGACTGCCGGGTAGATTCCCATATCGGAAATCTGGCGGCTCAAGACCGTGGTTGCATCAAGATGGGAGAACGTTGTTGCCGGCGCGGGATCCGTAAGGTCATCGGCGGGAACATAAATTGCCTGGACCGATGTGATTGAACCCTTTTTCGTTGAAGTAATTCTTTCCTGAAGCGCACCCATTTCGGTTGCCAGGGTCGGTTGGTATCCGACTGCTGAAGGCATGCGCCCGAGCAGCGCCGAAACCTCCGAGCCTGCCTGGGTAAACCGGAAGATGTTGTCGATGAAGAGAAGAACGTCTTTTCCCTCCTCGTCACGGAAGTATTCTGCCGTCGTCAGAGCGGTCAACCCAACCCGCAGACGAGCGCCGGGGGGTTCGTTCATCTGTCCGAAGATCAGCGCAGTCTTCTCCAATACTCCGGATTCTTTCATTTCACGCCAAAGATCGTTTCCTTCTCTCGTTCGTTCGCCCACCCCCGCAAAAACGGAATAACCGCCGTGTTCCTTCGCGATGTTATGAATCAATTCTGTGATCAACACTGTCTTACCGACTCCTGCTCCGCCGAACAGTCCAGTCTTGCCCCCTTTGGTGTAGGGCTCGAGCAAGTCGATGACCTTGATGCCCGTCTCAAACATTTCTTTTTGCGTGCTGAGCTCGCTGAATGCCGGAGCCGGCCGATGGATCGGATAGTACGCCTTTGCTTCGACTGGTCCGAGAGCGTCGATCGGTTTCCCGATGATGTTGATCAGCCTTCCGAGGACTTTCGGACCGACGGGAACTTTAATAGGGTCGCCGGTATCAACAGCTTTCATCCCCCTCACCAATCCGTCAGTCGAATCCATCGCGACCGTACGCACGCGGTTCTCTCCGAGGTGAAGCTGTACTTCGACCACAAGGTCCTCTTGTACGCCTTCTATGTTCGTGCGCGGAATGATCACCGCGTTCAATATATGCGGCAAATTCCCGTCGGGAAAATCGATATCGATTACCGGTCCAATGACTTGAACTATTTTTCCTTCAGCCATTCTGTTCCTTTCATGAGCCTTAAGACAAATTAATCGTAACTAATATCATAAATTACTGAATATCTAAAGTAAAATCAATCCAAATTGTTTGAAAAATGGTGATCTGATTCCAGTCATCCCGCGATCCGATATCACGATATTGCGAAAATTAAGGCAACGTCAATGCATACCTTCGATCTGGAAGATTCACCGCTTGAGAATAGCTGAGATGATGGACTTCCCGTGCAGCCGCCCGTTCTCGATAAATATTTTATTGTTGTTTTTGCCGGCAGCTATTGAACCGGCAATGAAGAGTCCTCCCACATTTGTTTCCATTGATTCTTCGTTGTGCGCCGGGGCCATGATATCGCGATCCGTCTCTACCCCCATTGATTTGAGCAGCGAGATGTCGGGGTGGTAGCCTGTGAGCGCAAAGACGAAATCGTTTGGGACCGAGAAGACCCCCTTCTCATTGTTTTCGAGAACGATCGAATCGGCTTTGATCTCTCTCACGTCGGTTAAGAATTGAGCAACCACCGTCCCCTCTTTGATCCTATTTTCAATGTCCGGAAGTATCCAGTACTTGATCGCCTCGCTCAGCCTTTCTTTACGATGAATAAGGGTGACAGAAGCGCCGTGCCTATAGAGCTCCAACGCGGCAATAGCTGCTGAATTCTTTCCGCCTACCACGGCGACCTTTTGCCCATAATAGGCGAAAGGTTCTGAATAATAATGTGACACTTTCGGCAGCTCTTCGCCCGGAATATTCAACAGATTAGGTTGATCGAAGTAACCGGTCGCGACAATGATATTTTTTGAAACATACGATGACTTGTTTGTCGTCAGCTCAAAATGCTGATCAACCTTCCTGCCAGACACGACTCTTTCAAAGAGATTAACCCGAAGTTTGAAATATTCCGCGACGTTCAGATAGTATTCCAGCCCGTCCGTTCGTGTCGGTCTCATCGAAGAGGAGGTGAATGGGATTCCCCCGATTTCAAGAAGCTCCGGAGTGGAGAAGAACGCCATCGCCGTCGGGAAGTGCTGAACGGAATTGACCACACATCCCTTTTCAATGATGAGGTAGTTCAATCCCGCCTTGTGCGCTTCGATTGCGGCCGAAAGTCCTGCCGGACCTGCTCCGATGATCACGACATCATGCATTCGGTACCCTCATTCATAAAAAATCCGTCCTGATGTAAAAACGAAAGGACGGATCTCAATTGCGCGACATGAAGAGCTGAAGGTGGGATTTGAACCCACGACCTGCGGTTTACGAAACCGCTGCTCTACCGCTGAGCTACTTCAGCAACATATTTTGATTTGAATCCGGTCTCAGAGACAATCGGGGCGACGAAACTTCTAAACTGCTTCACGAGTCTAAATTCAGACGTACAGGCCGTGCGATTGCCCTGACAATATAAAAAAATTAGAAGAAGATTCCAACAAACGGGCCTTGAAACATGCGTGTATAATTCTGCGACTTGTCACTCATCGACCAGGTCTGTGTTTCAAACCTATAACCAGCAGTCACGCCGTCCCCGATAAGTTCGCGGAAGAGAAACTGCAGTTCTGCAACTATGGCGGTCGAGGAACCGCTCTCAACGCTAAAGCTGGCGGTGCTGTAATAGATAATGCCGACACCAGTGAACTGAACGCCAAAATTGTCGGATTCTCGTTTGAACTTAAACCCGGTTCCTATCCCAACGTTCGCGATGTTGAAATCTTTCGATGATTTCGATGCACCGCTTGCCTCGAGATAACTTGTTGAGAACACAACGGGGAGAAAGAAATTTCCCCGGTCTGAAGACGACGAAAATGAAATGTCCGTCACCGATTCGGCGGCCAGCGAGATTTCCGAACGGCTGTCGTTGTTGAATCTGTATGTCGAATACCCAAAAGCGACCCGCAGCCCCATCTGCCGGTACTCGGCCAGCCAGGCGGGAGTCTTGATGTGAATTCGTGCAGAATCGGGAAGCGTATTCCCTCCGGACGGTCTGAAATTCTGCGTCACGGCGCTCACCCCGACGGATCGGTAATCTTCGAGCGACGGGTAATTTACATCGAAGAG
>CAYTOA010000012.1:0-81574 GCA_964439265.1 uncultured Chitinophagaceae bacterium | reverse complement strand
GTGGGTTCTCCCGAGGGGACTCCTTCGGAGGAATCCCACCCTCTCCGCGGTTTTGCTCGAGGACAAGTGGAACCGTGGGTTCTCCCGAAGGGACTCCTTCGGAGGAATCCCACCCTCTCCGCGGTTTTGCTCGAGGACAAGTGGAACCGTGGGTTCTCCCGAAGGGACTCCTTCGGAGGTATCCAGGCTGTTTTGGAATGAGTTTTTGAAATGCGGCGCGGCAGGAATGCAGGTTGTTCCGAAGAAATCCTTCGGACTATGCGATTCCCTTCGAATAATTTCCTTCTACTCATTTTCAACTTTGAATAACCACTCCAATGCATAGAATACTTTTCACCGTGTTGGCGAGTGCGGCTCTTTCGACAATCATGTGTGGACAGACTCTCACGAACGACACGACGGCAAAAGCAACTCCTGCCAAGGATACCCTGATCTCGGCAAAATCGCCGGCGGACACAGCGTCGAGCAAAGGAATTGACACCATGGCGGTCCGCAAAGATACAACTGTGTTGCGTCCCTCGGGGATGATCGATAGTAGTTCAATCCAGAAGGACACAAGCTCATCAGAGAATCAAGCGAAGAGAATATCGCCCGTAGAGCCGAAGAATTTAACTGCGGCTGAAAACTCTGCGGATCCGAACGGATACAAGGACAGCCATTGGGGGATGACTCTTATCGAAGCCCGAAAATCGATCGTGGACCACGGCGAAGCGACCGAGGATGATATCCGCGATATTACCAACGGATTTGAGTACACGGGCTCTCTCGCCGGCGTTAGTGCAGTCTTTGCGTATCAATTCGATAACGCCAGGCTTTTTATTGTCCGGCTGACGCCAAAGGTGAACGCAACCACAAAGTTCGATTTCCTTGATTCCTTCGACAACTACAGGTCGATTCTCGAAGCAAAGTACGGAAAACCCGTCCGAAGTGGATTTTCAAAGGTGGACGACTCGTACTTAAGTACTATTGAAAGCATTCAACTGGGTTTTGCAAAGAAATACGTGCTTTGGCAATTCGATCGTTCCTACATCGTCCTCGCGCTGGTCGGAAGGAACAAGCAATTGGAGATTCACATTACGTATGTGTCTCGTACGATCTTTGAGGAAATGACGAGCAGGATTGAATCGCTGAAGCTTGAAGACTTTTGACGCTTGTTTTTTTAATGCAGTCAGATAGAAAGGAACGTGCAGATATCCTCCGGAGAGGTGCAAGAGCGGTTGAATTGGCCACCCTGGAAAGGTGGTATACCGGCAACGGTATCGTGGGTTCGAATCCCACCCTCTCCGCAACCAGCGTAAGGCCGCAATGCTTGCCGCGTGCAAGTTCCGAAGACTATTCACATCGAGACGAAGCAAACTCCCCGTCTTCCCGGTCGAATTGATTTTCTCCCTTCCCTTTTCTACTTTTCCAGCATGAACCCGCTCCTTTTCGGCCGCAATAGCGAGCAGAATATTGTCGCCGTCCATACTCTGGACGAGTCTACCGTTCGTGTATACAAACGGTCGGGCTCAATGATCTCGTTCACCGACGAAGAGATCTTTCCGTTCTTTCATCTTTCCGAGAGCCGCTTCATTTCCGGATTTTCAAAAACATTTTGGTTGAAACAACTTGAGGGGAGTAATTTCTACCAGTACATTTGCGCTTTTCAACGAGTTCATGATATGTGGGATGCTGTGCGCCATGTTCTCGAGAAAATAAATGAATCACAAGAACGAAGAATCGATTCGTACGCCGACGCCGAGCAGATCTTTCTCCGCCCGGACACGAATACGCAGTTCCTGATGCAGTCGGGAAAGACACTTTTCAAGGGGATGGAATTCTCCGACATCTACCGGATGCAGCTCGACATCGAGACCTATTCCAAATCGTACAAATTCAGCAACGCCGAAAGACCCGAGGACAGGATCATCCTGATTTCACTTTCAGATAACAGGGGCTGGGAAACCGTCCTCGGCGGGAGACAGACGGAGGAAGAGGACCTCATTGCGCAGTGTATCGAGATCATACGGAAAAAAGATCCCGACGTGCTGGAAGGACATAATATCTTCAATTTTGACTTGCCCTATCTCTTAAAAAGGTGCGAACTTCATCGAATTGAGTTTGCAATCGGGAGAGACAATTCCGCGCCGCGCGGAGTGCGGTCGCGGACTGCCTTTGCGGAAAACGAGGTCGAGTACGTGAGCTACGAGATCGCCGGCAGGCATGTGATCGACACATGGCTTCTTGTTCAATCGTACGACATGATAAAACGTTCGATGGAGAGCTATTCTTTGAAGTACGCAGCGCGATTCTTCGGGATCGCTCCGGCAGGGAGAACCTATATTCCGGGTGAGAAAATTTCATGGTACTGGGACAACGAGCCGGAGACGTTGAAGAAATATGCACTAGACGACGCGAGGGAAACACGGGCGCTGAGCGACCGCCTTTCGATGAGCACGTTCTATCTTACGCAAATGCTTCCATTCAATTATACGACTGTCGCGCGACTCGGCTCAGCATCGAAGATCGAGGCGCTGCTGCTGCGCGAGTACCTTCGGCAGCGCTATTCCCTGCCAAAACCGGAAATCGGATCACAAACGACCGGAGGTTATTCGGACATCTATTATACGGGGCTCCTCGGTCCCATCATCCATGCCGACGTTGAGTCACTGTACCCGTCGATCATGATCTCCAAGAACATTGCGCCGAGGACCGATGCGTTGAAAGTCTTCCATTCCGTTCTTGAACACCTGACAAAACTGCGTCTCGAGACCAAGAAACAGATGCGCGAGGCAGTAAATGAGACCGACCGTTCCCGGCTCGATGCGATGCAATCGTCGTTCAAAATACTCGTGAATTCATTCTATGGCTACCTCGGCTATGCCCGAGCGCTCTTTAATGATTATGTACAGGCGGATGTGATAACACGGACAGGCCAGGAACTCCTGAAGCAGATGATCCAGGATATTGAGCTTCACAACGGGAAAGTCATTGAAGTCGACACGGACGGACTCTATTTTATTCCGCCCGATAACGTTTCAGGCGAAAAGGCGGAAAGGCTCTTTGTGGAAAGACTATCCGGAACACTCCCCGATGGCATCAACCTTGGGTTCGACGGACGCTACGAAAAGATGATAAGCTACAAGAAGAAGAATTATGCTCTTTCGGGCTACGACGGCAAGTTATCAATAAAGGGATCTTCGCTTATCTCCCGAAGCATGGAGCATTTTGGACGGACGTACGTTCAACGGTGTGTTGACTTCATTATCAATAACCGGATTCAGGAACTCCACTCTCTCTATCTGGAAACGGAACATTCGATCCGGGAACACCGGCTGGAAATAAAGGATTTCGCACGCACCGAAACCCTGAAAGATCCCGTCGAAGAATATCAGCAGGATGTCAAATCTGAAAAACGGAACAGGTCCGCCAGCTATGAACTCGCTTCCCGATCTTCGCATGCATACCGCGCGGGCGACAAGATCTCCTTCTATTATACCGGTTCATCTGCAAACATCAAAGGATTCGAAAATGCGAAAGAGGCGGGCGAGTGGGATCCGAACTTTCCCGACGAAAACGTGGAATACTACGTAAAGCGGCTTGAGGAATTCTCGAAGAAGTTTGAGGTCTTTTTTTCTGAGAAAGATTATGACGCGATCTTTTCGTCCGAAGACCTGTTCGGCTTCGATCCCGTGCAGATCTCAATCATCACAAAAAAAGTATCACCCGAACTGCAGCGCGACAAGGACTGGATAAATCCAGAGCCTTCTATCGTGCTCGACACGTAGCTACGCCAGGCGGGTTTGAAAATACGTTTTCAGATAATCGACAATCTCTATCATCGAAGCGCCGGGTGTAAAAAGTTTGCCGATGCCCATGCTATTCAGTTTTTCGATGTCGTGCTGAGGGATAATTCCGCCGCCAAAAAGCAGCACATCATCCATCCCCTTCTCTTTCATTAACGCCAAGACTTTCGGAAAGATCGTCATGTGTGCCCCGCTCAGCGAGCTTATGCCGACCGCGTTCACGTCTTCCTGCAGCGCCGCCTCGACAATCACCTCCGGCGATTTGCGGACGCCGGTATAGATGACTTCCATTCCCCCGTCGCGAAGGGCGGCTGCGATCACCTTTGCGCCGCGGTCATGACCGTCCAACCCGGCCTTGGCAATCAATACTCGAATTTTTTGGCCCATGAATCCCTCTCTGAGATTTACTTCAACTGTTCGAGGAACAAATTCCATGCTGTATAGAATTTCGAAAGCGGAAAACCTACGACTGTATAAAAACACCCGTTTATCTTTTCGACAAAAACGGCTCCGTAATCGTCCTGAATCCCGTACGCTCCAGCCTTGTCCATCGGAGATCCCGAATCGACGTAACTTTCAATTTCCATTTTCCCTAACTGGCGAAACGTCACTTCCGTCCTTTCGTAATCGATGAACGTCTTTTGCGATTGAACGTCCACCAATGCGAAGCCGGTGAACACCGTGTGAGTTCTTCCTCCGAGCATTGTCAACATCGCTGCCGCTTCATCCTTCGATGCAGGTTTACCGAGGATCATTGTGTCGAGCACAACGATCGTATCAGCACCGATCACTATGCCTTCCCGAAGCCTTGCAGCAACTTTAACCGCTTTCTCCAATGCAAGCCTGCGGACTGCTTCTTCCGGCGCTATCCCGTCCGGGATGTGCTCGTCCACGCCGCTTTCCTGGACAGTGAACGGAATCCCTATTTGATGCAGCAGATGGATCCGGCGCGGCGAACGGGATGCAAGGATGATCGGTTTGGTGGTTTTCTCCATAGAATCAAAAAAAAAGCGATACATGACGTGCGTAATGTATCGCTCTTGTTTAATAAGAATATCTGTTAACGAAACATTGCTTTCAAACTTCCCCACGTACGTTTGACGCTTGAAACATTATGCGAAACGACCATGATCTTCGAATATGAGGTTCCGTCCAGAGCAACGATCCGTATCCTGTACTGGTATACCGATGCGTTGGCTTTGAAAGCAGTCTGGTCTACAAACTCATAAAATGAATTGTTCCCTTTTGGCGCGATGACCGGGTCCAATGCATTCCAGTCACTTTGTCCGCTTGCCTGTCGTTCAATCACAAATTCCTGCATCAAGTTCTCATCCGTCGTTCCCCACTGAATCGATACATCGTTCCCGTCGCTTCGCGCCTGAAGAGATCCATCACGAATCGTGGCTCCCCCCAGAACAAATGTCGAGATCATCACAAGGAGAAGAAAAATACGAACGAAGATTTTCACGCCGTCACTTCCTTTGATTGACAAAAAGTAAGAACGCTTTTCTTCAATGTCAACTGTAATGTGCGGAAGGCGGGACTTGAACCCGCACGCCTTGTGGGCGCCACCCCCTCAAGATGGTGTGTCTGCCAATTCCACCACTTCCGCTAAGAACAATCAATACAACTACATATCAGGAATATACAAAAGTTCACCGGAGAAGGCAAGATTTTTATCGTCCTGGTTCGATCGATGACCGCCGTCACGCACCGGTTCATTTTCGAATTGGATGGGAGAATTGTGTGGACAATGATGGACACCACTGAGAGTCTTTTGGACCTCGAGCAATTTTCGCCCGCGACATTATGAGGATGCCGGCGACTTGATCAATCAGACGGTGTACTCATGAATTGTCTCTTCGGCAACACCGGGCCTCCGTTCGCCGTTTGATACGTCCGCATCCGGCAGTTTTGGAGGTTTGATCGTAAGAACCGGGACAGGCGAAAAACGGACTATCCGTTCAGCAACACTCCCCATCACCATGTGTGTTAACCCGGTTCGGCCATGAGTAGCAATAACAATAAGGTCAATGTCTTCGCTGCGAGCATAGTTGACAATCTCTTTGTAGGCTTGACCATACCTGACCGCTTCAATGACCTTGGATTGATGAGGTAAGATTCTTTGAACGAGTTTTCTCAACTCGCCTTCGGGGCCATGCAAATTGGAACTTTTGTTCTTTTCTCCCTCAGGAGTGCTGGAATCCATCGTAACCAAAGGATGGTCTCTGACGACATGCAGAACATGCAGATGCGCATTATACATGACGGCGAACGTTGAAGCATGCTCAAATGCAGCGGTCGAACACTCCGAGAAATCAGTTGGCAGCAGAATATTTCGAATGACGTAGATGGCGTCTCTCCTCAATTGTTGTACTTTACTCCAATCAGGCGCAAGTCTCATGCCAATCTGACAATTGAGCCCCCACAATTAAGATTACTTATTCCTGCTTCAAATCAACGCAAAGAGCTGTTCTTTCAAATCCGATCGCCGGTCAAATTATCGTTCTTAGATTTAGAAAAAAAGAATTTCGAAGGTTTCCAGACTTAAGAATGATACCGTGTTCGTATGAGGCTCGATCAATTCATTCCGTGACAACAGGATTCCCGACAATCTTCATTTTTTGAAGAATAATATCAGATGTTGGTGAGATCGTCCCGGGTTGGACTCCACCCACGGCGATCTCATATTCGCCTTCATCGACTTCGCGATTTGCATCTGCATTGATAATTGCAAATTGCTTCGGCATAAGCCTGAATGCAACAGTTCTTTTTTCGCCGGCATCGAGATGAATGCGTCTTAAACTTTGCAGTGAATGAATTGGGACAGTGCCTGCCGCGGAAAGATTCTTTACATATACTTCGACAACTTCATCTCCACCAAGCGTCCCTGTATTCTGAACTTCGACGGAAATTACAGCGGAGTCTCCGGTCCTGATCTGTGGAGGAATACTTAAATGCTGATAATGGAAATGCGTGTAGCTTAGTCCATATCCAAATGCAAACAACGGCTCTCCCGAGAAGTACCTGTAGGTTCTCCCTTTCATATTGTAATCGTTGAACGGCGGAAGCTGGTCGGCCGACTTATAGAATGTCACCGGCAATCTTCCAGCCGGGTTATAGTCGCCAAAGAGAACGTCGGCAAGGGCCGTCCCGCCTTCTTCGCCGGGATACCACAGCTGCACGATGGCTGGAAGATTTTCCTTCTCCCAGTTCACTGCCAAAGCGCTGCCGCTCGTGAGGACCAGAACAACTGGAGTACCCGTTGCCTGAAGCTCTTTTAACAAGTTTTCCTGAACGGCAGGAAGATTCAAATTCGTGCGGTCTCCTCCCTTGAAACCTTCGTAGGTTACATCCATTTCTTCCCCCTCAAGCTGAGGCGTAATTCCTCCCACAAAGATGACGAGATCAGAATTTTTTGCAAGTTCGACTGCCTTCTTCGTGTGATTGCTGTTCAATAATTTCCACTGCACGGAAAGGCGAGGCCAGTGTGATCTTCGCGAAAATTCGAAAATGAATGGATATGATGTTCCTTTTTTCAGTGAAACACGATGATCTTTCGTCGCATGACCTCGATTTGACCAATCGTCAAACACAGTATCGCCTGCGAAAACCAGCCGAAAACCGCCGTCACTCCTGACCATGAAATCGAATTCCCCGGTCTCCGGTGCGGTTATATCACCGCTCCATCGAATGGAAGCAATGTCTTCAGAACCGTTGAAGGAAGGAGTGAGCGAACCATAGAATAAATTAGGATTCCCCAGATTGTCGCGCCTTGCGAGAAATGGATCACCCGACAACTCCCCGTTCTTGAACAATTCTACCTTTAGACCGGGCTCGCCATTGACGCTCGCGACATCCGAGGAGAGGTTGTTGACAATACCTTCTGCATCGACAACATCGCATCCGGCTTCGTACGTCACCTCGACGGCATTCCCAGACCTGTTTTTGATGCCCTGCAGAGGAGTAACGAACTTCGAAGGCGTTCCGTTGTAATTTCCCAGCAATATAAGATCGTTGTCGGCATTCGGGCCGATCACCGCGATGCGTTTCACTTCCTTTTTGATCGGCAGCGTGCTGTTTGAATTCTTCAACAGTACAATCGATTCATGCGCCGCGCGAAGAGACAATGCACGATGTTCCGGTGAATCATTTTCTGAAAATGGAATCCGCTGATATTTCACTGCCTCGGGGGGATCGAACATACCCAAGCGGAAGCGGGCACTGAAAAGACGTTTTACTGAAACATCGATTTGATTTTCGGTGATCAAACCTTGCTTCACTGCATCGAGCAACGCCGAGGGGTAAACGCTTCCGCATTCGAGGTCGGTCCCGGCCTTCACGGCGATCGCGGCTGCTTCAGGAGCCGTTGCAACGACTTTATGATTTTCGAAGATGTCGTTGATCGCTCCGCAGTCCGATACAATGTACCCCTTGAACCCCCATTTATCGCGGAGGATTGTGCGCAGCAGTTGAGGAGAGCCGCAACAGGCGTCTCCCATGAAGCGGTTGTAGGCGCACATTATTGAATACGCACCCCCCTCTCTGATGCACGCTTCAAAAGCCGGCAGATACGTGTCGTACAAATCGTGGTTGTCGATGATTGCGTTAAACGTGTGTCTGTCGGGCTCGGGTCCGCTGTGAACCGCGTAATGTTTCGGCGTGGAGATCACCTTGAAATATTTCGGGTCATCCCCCTGGAGTCCAGTTACAAATGATACGCCCATTCGCGCAGTCAGATACGGATCTTCACCGTACGTCTCCTGGCCCCGTCCCCACCTTGGGTCGCGGAAGATGTTGATGTTTGGACTCCAAAATGTGAGCCCCTTATAGATCTCCCGTTCTCCCTTCCTCAGAAATTCATTGTTCTTCGCACGAGCCTCAGTCGATATCACATCGGCCACGCTGTGCATCATGTCAGTGTCCCAACTCGCCGAGAGACCGATAGCCTGGGGGAATACTGTCGCAGTTCCCGCTCTAGCAACGCCGTGCAGACATTCATTCCACCAATCGTATTCTGGAATTTGAAGACGCGGAATCGCTTTTGCGCCGTTGACCATCTGTGAAACTTTCTCCTGCAGCGTCATTTTCGAGATCAGGTCATCGACTCGTTTCTCGACCGGCTGAGTATAATCCAAGTACAGAGGGTTAGCACCGGGGCTTTGGGCGCAGAGAGAAGAAAACATTACAACGTTTGCGATGAATATACTCCGCTTCGTTCTGTGCGATATGGAAAACCACTGCATGATACCTCCTAAAGTATATGCACAAATGGTGATTTTCCGTAAATTAGCAAATATATTGGCTCAATCGCCACATTAATTTTCGAATGTAGCGGTTCCTATTCTGGAGGGAATTGTGATGTAACGGCTTTCAGACGGCTACCTTCGCCATAAGGGAAATAACTGCGGCAAATGAAATGAAAATCAACTCGCGAAATAAAGAATTACAGCTTCTCCGCTTACGATGTGAATCTCTGTTTCAGAATCCGTCAGCGCCGAAGAGATATCATCTGCACTCTTTGCATTATCCCGGCGAGGGGAAGCCGCTAGTAGGAGATCCGAGCAACTTCGATGAGTTCTGCTTTGGAGTCGTATTTTTTGAGGAAATCGACGAACGCGGCGTTGTGGTACTCCTGATGAGCTACTTCATACTTTTTGAGCATTTTGCGAATCTTCTCCGCTTGGTACATACTCCGAAAGTAATTGAACTTTTCTTCGTCGTCGTAGATTCTATAGTAGTAATATTGTTTCTTCTTTGTCATTGCAGCCTCCTTCTGAAAATTAACATCTATTAGAGAATTTTGCCGGCGTGAATCAGATCGCCGAATAGCTCGTCCCGGATCCCTTCAGCGTTCTTGCGGGCATTAGCCAGTGCATTGACGATATACCTGTTAGCGATAAATACCTTCCTGGGCTCCGTCTCCGCTTCGTGCAGCAGAAGATAACCGACGTAAAGATAACTGTACATCTCTACAAGATCCTTCGACGCCACTTCCTGAAAAATTACATCCTTTTTCTCCACAACATATTTAAGGCTTGCAAGAAACAATTGACGGATCTCTTTCAGATGATTGGAAAGTTTTGTCAATCCTCCTTTGAAATCTCTCTTTTCATTCTCTTCAAAAACATCGGACAGCACGTCGTTAAATACCCCTCCCGAAGCGGCGACGATCTGCATTTGAGATGTCCCCTCGTAGATGTTCGTGATGCGCGCGTCGCGGGCGAGCTGCTCGACATGAAACTCTTTCATATACCCCGTCCCGCCATGAATCTGGAGAGCGTCGTAGGTAATCTTGTTCGCTCCTTCAGCAATGGTATATTTTGTGATCGGCGTAAGCAGGTTTGCAACCTTCGTTATGTGCTTCAATTTATCTATTTCTTCCCTGACCGGCTTACCCTCCGTTTTTCGTTTTTCAACAAGTTCTTCAAATTTTTCCTTCTCATCAACGCATTTGGCGGCAGCGTAGAACAACGATCGGCTACTCTCCACCATTACTTTCATTTCGATGAGCATATTCGAGACAACGGGGATTTCGACAATTGGCTTTCCGAATTGCCGGCGTTCGCGCGCATACTTGTAAGCTTCTTCATACGCAGCCTGTGAGATCCCGAGGGCCTGCGCCGAGACTCCCATGCGCGCACGAAACATCAGGTCCAGAACGTATTTGATCAGCCCAAATCTCCTGGTACCAACGAGTTGTGCGGGCGTGTCGTTGAATTGCAGTTCACACGTCGGCGAACCGTGAATTCCGAGTTTGTTCTCGATTCGCCGAATGATGACTGTCGGCCCTCCGTAACAAACGAATAGACTCAATCCGCGGGCATCCTTTGTCCCGGCTTCCGACCTGGCGAGGACAAGAAGTACCTGGGCGTTGCCGTTCGTGATGAATCGTTTGACTCCGCGCAAGAACCAATCTCCCTGTTCATTCTGATACGCATGGAGTTTGATGGCCTGAAGGTCGGAGCCTGCATCGGGCTCGGTCAATACCATCGCTCCGGTAAATTCTCCTGTACATATTTTCGGCAAAAATTCTCGAAGCTGGGCCTCACTGCCGAATTTCTTCAACGTATCTCCTATATCCTGAAGTCCGAAGATGTTCATGAGAGACGCGTCTGCTCGTGCAAGGATTTCCGTAGTCATCATGTAGATTGTGAACGGAAAATTCAGCCCGCCGTATTCGCGGGGAAGGATCATTCCCATAAGGTCTGCCTGAGAAAGCTCCTCGACATTTTTCGCCGTTCCTTCCGCATACGCAACACGGCCGTCGGTCAGCGTGGCTCCATCCCGGTCGACGCCTGACGCGCGCGGAGCAATGTGATTGCCGCCAAGGTCGCCGATCACTTCCAGTACTTTCCGGTAATTTTCCATTGCATCGTCGTAATCGACGGGCGCATAATTGAACCGGCTTGACTGCGTGTAATCTTCTTCAGCAAGCTTCACGATCTCTTTCAGATCAAGCGCGTTGAAATGAAACTGAACGTCGGGGTTGTCAAGAAAGAAATTAGGCATCGGTCACTTCAGTTTACTTTTGTATGCTTCGATGAATCTGGGTATCACCTCTCTCGCATCACCCACGATCGAGTAATGTGCTACTTCGAAAATCGGGGCGTCAGGATCGGTATTAATGGCGATAATTTTCTTTGCCTCCTGCATCCCTGCGCGATGCTGGATTGCGCCGGAGATTCCGATAGCAAAGTAGAGCTTGGGGCGAACCGTAACACCCGTCTGACCGACCTGCCGTTCGTGAGGAATGAAGCCGGCATCGACTGCAGCGCGGCTCCCCGCTACTTCCCCGCCGATCGAATGCGCAAGGTCATAGATGAGCTTAAAACTTTCCTTCGTTCTCATCCCGTATCCGCCCGCGACAATAATGGCTGCGCCCTTCAAATTGACTTTGCGTTCCTCTCTATGCTGCTCAACAAGCGTGACGAGGCCGTCGACATCGTCGGGCATAAATGGAATTTCAATAATTCTTGTTTCGTGAGGGATCGGCAACGTATGCATTTCCATCACCCCTTCGCGAACGGTGGCCATCTGGGTTCGCGTGTCGGGAGTAATAATGGTGGCGATGATGTTGCCGCCGAACGCCGGACGGATTTGAAGCAGCAGGTCTTTAAATTCCTTCCCCAGGTAATTCACCGTTGAAACCTGGAGGTCGGTGCAATCGGCGGTAAGCCCGCTTCTAGTATGCGAAGCCACTCTTGGCGCAAGATCTCTGCCTGTCACGGTTGCTCCGAAGAGCACGACTCTCGGTTTGTATTGATCGACCAACGCATTAAGTATGCGGCCATATGTGAGCGTAGTGTAGTTGCCGAGCTGGGGATCGTCAACCAGAAATGACTGGTCGGCGCCGTAACGGAAGCTTTCAATGGCGACATCCTTAACCCCGCTACCGATGACAAGAGAAATCAGCATTCCTTTCATGGCATCTGCCAACTTCCTCCCTTTGCTCAAGAGTTCGAGACTTACATCGGAGGGTTTTCCGCCGCGCTGCTCTACAAAAACCCACACATTATTTTCGAGCTGGTTCATGCCGTCACCCGAGAATCCGATCTTCCATGAGTTTGTCGATCAATGAATTCATACCTGCTTTCGAGTTTTCAATCTGGACTGGGTCATTGCCGGTGAGAACGACCGATTCCACTGAATAGACTTTCGTCGGAGAACCTTTAACGCCGCACCGCGATGCATCGATATTCAGATCGTCGGCGGTCAAGGTAGGAATGAACAGCGAGCGGCTCGTGTATTCAAAGACGAGCTTGTCGATATACAGCAATGAATTTCCTTCCGCCATTTTCTCCAATTCCAAGAGCGACTTTGCTCCTTTAAACGCCATCACTCTTTTTGCGCTGAATGGCCGCGGCTCTCCGGCATCCTTAAGGACCGTCATCAATACCGGCAAGGTGCAATCGAGAATCTCGTAACCCCCGTCAATTTTTCTTCGCACCCGCACAGAGCGGTCTTTGATGGCGAGAATACGCTCGGCGTAGGTCACCTGAGGAATGTTCAGCTTCTCGGCGGTTTGAGGGCCGACCTGTGCGGTGTCGCCGTCGATCGCCTGTCGGCCGGCAAACACGAAATCGAAATTACCAATTTTCTTTATCGCCTCGCTCAACACGTACGAAGTCGCAAGCGTATCCGCCCCCGCAAACTTTCTATCCGTAATGAGATATGCTTCGTCTGCTCCCATGTAGAGGCATTCCCGCAAGACGTCCGATGCCCGGGGAGGGCCCATCGTTAAGACGGTAACTTTGCCGCCGCATTCATCCTTGATCTGAAGAGCAAACTCAAGCGCAACTTTGTCCTCAAAATTAAAGATTGCCGGAAGCTTGGCGCGATTCACCGTGCCATCCTCTTTCATCACTTGTCCGGAAATGTTGGAAGTATCCGGTACCTGCTTGACGAGGACGATTGAATTATGCATAAAAAACCTGGGCTGGATCTTTCTTGAATTGCGTGTAAGACTCTCTATTCATTCTATAGTGTAGACTCGCGAGCCGAATCGGAAAACGCCTATTTGAAATAGCAACGTTCATTGGAATGCAAACATACAAGAATTGCGCCGAAAGTTCTTTAATAAGAATCGCCAAAATCGTCTCCTCTTCTTTCCAGGATTGTCAAATTAAAGAAATCACTTGTAGGTGCTCTTATTTTTGACAATGGCGTGGGAAGCGCGCTCTCACCGCGTCACTCTATAGAGTAGCTTGCTAAGAGAGCTTTGAGGATTGGAGTGAATTGTTGAACCCGGACCGACCTATTTGCTGATCGAGAGAAAGAAGTGCATTAGCTTTGTTTTTCAGGAAGCGGTCGATCAGGTAGAGGAGAATAAGGGGAGTATGACGAAAATCAGAATTCCATCCTCGTCCAGAGAGAAATCAATTTCATAAATCATCTTCTCCCAGGTAGATACACCCTGAGGTGGGAGTCTCCTTTACGATGACTTTAGCAAGTTTGGGTATGAGCGGGCGAAGCCGGTTCCATATCCAGCGCGCGAGAATTTCGCATGTCGGATTTTCCAGACCCGGTATGTCATTGAGGTAGTGGTGATCGAGCTGACTGATAATGGGCTCAGCTGCTTCTTTCAGATCGCCAAAATCCATAACCCATCCGACCTTGGTGTCGATGGGTCCCGTTACATAAATCTGGACAATGTACGAGTGGCCATGCAGCCGGCGGCACTTATGTCCCTCGGGAACGTGCGGCAGAAGATGTGCGGCCTCAAAACTAATTTCTTTGAATATTGTCATGCGAATACTCCCTACGGGATACCCAATATTTTATGTGTCTGTAAACTTATTCTCCATTGAGGATGCTTTAAACAATAATCCTGAACCAGCTTGGTGTTTTCGGTCCGGAAGGGTCCATCCATCGGCTGGAGAAAAAAATGATCAAACCGAAGAGTATTGAAAAGCTCCGGTTCAGCGCCCGGCTGTGGGAAAACCAATTTGAGTTCGTCGCCCGATTTCAGGACCAATTCTGCCCCCGATTTTGGGCTTACACATACCCAATCCACGGCAGGCGGAGAAATTTTCGTCCCATTTGTTTCGATTGCAACTTCAAATCCCTGGTCATGAAAAGCATTCACCAGATCGTCATCAAGCTGCAGGAGAGGCTCGCCACCGGTGCAAACAAGGAACGGTTGAGCGTGAGAGGAACCGTGTTCAGGCCATTTATCCTTTACGGCTTTTGCGAGGTCCTGAGCAGAACTAAACTGTCCTCCTCCCGGTCCGTCCACGCCAAAAAAATCTGTGTCGCAAAACTTGCAGACAGCGGACGATCGATCCTCTTCCCTCCCACTCCAGAGATTGCACCCGGCAAACCGGCAAAAGACCGCGGCTCTTCCCGTGTGTGCACCCTCGCCCTGAAGCGTATAGTATATTTCTTTCACCGCGTATCCCATGGTCCTCGCCTACGATCTCCTTTTGTAAGAGATCGGATCCCTCAAGTGATTTTCGGAAAATCCTTTCAATCTCAGCTGGCATGCATCGCACTCTCCGCACGCTTCTCCTGCCGGAGAAGGATCGTAGCACGAGCTTGTACGGGAATAGTCGACGCCCAGTTCGATTCCCGTTTTAATGATCTGGGCCTTGGAGAGCATTATCAGAGGCGTATGGACTTTCAGTTGTTGATGATTCTCGACTCCGGCCTTGGTTGCAAGATTGGCCATTGCCTGAAATGCCGCAATGTACTCCGGCCGACAGTCGGGATAACCGCTGTAGTCAAGAGCATTCACACCTATGAATACATCGTTTGCGGATTCCACTTCAGCCCACGCCAGCGCGAAAGAAAGAAAGATCGTGTTGCGAGCGGGGACATACGTGATCGGTATTCGGTGAGACATTTCATCCAGATTCCGGTTCTTTGGGACCTCAAGGTCGCTCGTAAGGGCTGAGCCGCCAAATTCCCGAAGGTCAATTTTTGCAACGACGTGCTTTATTACTCCAGATGCTGCGGCGATCTTTCTTGCAGCTGTGATTTCGAAATCATGACGCTGCCCATAATCGAACGAAAGTGCAAGAATGCCGTACCCTTCTTTTTGCGCAACGGCCAATGTTGTCGTGGAATCGAGGCCTCCGCTCAGCAAAACGACAGCCTTTTTCAATTTCTCAGGCATTTTCCCTCGGTAACTTGCGCTTTCGTGAAAATTTTGATATTGTTAGTGTACTGAAAAAAAAAGTGATTTCAAACCGGGACGATCTTCAAGTCGTGATCAAGTTTGGCAAGGTGACGGACACCTTGCCTTAATAATCCAATGTGTCAAAAGATTGGGCCGGGCAAAACGGTAAGGTGTCCGTCACCTCTCGCAACAATCTCATCCTTGGACACTACTGATCTTATTACAATATACCACAACCATCTCTCGATAGAGGAACACATTGTTCACCGCTGAAGGAAGGTCGTTCGAATTTCTTGATGAATCACACATACGTCCGGACTTCATGGAAACCTTTCCCTTCGACAGCCCGGATCAATATATTCGAACGGAAACAGATGAATTCTCCGCCGTCTGCCCTTTCAGCGGTCTTCCCGATATTGCCAGGGTTGTTATCGAATATTATCCTGCGGGGGGAAAGTGCATCGAGCTCAGATCGTTGAAGTATTATTTCATTTCATTTCGGATGGTCGGCATATTTCAGGAAGGCGTCACGAAGAGAATTTATGCCGACCTCAGGAAAACGCTCGCAACGAACCGGCTGAAAGTTACGACGATCTATAATACCAGAGGAGGATTTGATACGACATGCAGTGAAGGGACACTGTGAGGTGTCGGATACAGTGACAACGTAAGACCCCAGTCATCGTTTCTTAAAGAACGGATTCAAAGAAAGGAACTCTTTGAATCCGTTTTTTTATGTGGTGAGCGTCTCCATGTATGGACGCTAACGCCGCTATTGTTGCGCATGGACAATTTCAAAGATCATCCCAGACATTCCTTCAAGATCAAGATATCTAGTTCCGGACAATTTTGTTTCAGTCCCCGTTATCACATTCCGCAATGCATCGCCTCCAAGCAAATGATATACGAAAGGCGAGAGGTCGACAACTTGTTTTCCGGTGTTATGATTGATCACCACCATGATACGCTCATTATTCAATATTCTAAAATAGACATACACTTCATTCCTTGGTTTGTAGTGAATTAGCGAGCCTCGCTGAAGGCTTTTGTGTGTCGAACGAATCTTCAAAAGCTGTTGTGTAAAATCAAAAATATCGTTTTCTTGCTTGGTTCTTCCATTTTCTGAAAATGCATCGCGCTGATCGTTCGGGAAGCCTCCGGGAAAATCTGCCCGAAGCGTACCATCTTCCGTCCCCCCTTTCATTCCGATCTCCGTTCCGTACAACAGTTGCGGAATCCCGCGCGTCGTTAAGAGTGTCATCAGTTCAAGCTTAAAGCGCTTCACATCGCCGTTCAGGTTGAACATGGTGCGCCGTATGTCGTGGTTGTCAAGGAAGATCACAAGGTTGTCCGGGTTTGGATAAAGAAAATCTTTCGCAAGAGTGGTGAACACATTCTCGATCCTCCCGGCAGTGTCGGCAAACGTCTTGAGAAACGCGTCGTATAAACCAAAATCCATAAGAGCGGGAAGCTCCGGTTTAATGCTTCGCGGGAAATAACTTCCTCGTTGATACGGAGCAACGAACACAGGGTCTTGCACCCATACTTCGCCGACAATATTGAATCGCGGATATTCATCCAAAACGTACCTGCACCATTCCTCCCGGAATTTTGGATCGATGTACGGGTACGTATCCTCGCGAATGCCGTCAACTCCGCTGAACTCAATCCACCAAAGTGTGCTTTGCTTCAAATACTCTCCGACGAATGGGTTGGTCTGGTTTAAATCGGGCATCTGATCATTGAACCAGCCGTTCGGCGCCCGCTGTTTTGTCAGCGAATCGGTGTGAATGTCATCTAATTCCGGCTTTGAATGAAACGGCCCCTGGTGACTTTGCGGCGTCCCGTTCAACCAATCCGGTGTCGGAAGGTTTTTGATCCAGGGATGATTGATGCTGATATGATTGTTCACGTGATCCATAATTACTTTAAGTTTGTGTTCGTGAGCCTGACGAACAAACTCTTTATAGAGATCATTGCTTCCAAAGCGAGCATCGACCTTATACAAATCGGTTGCTGCGTATCCATGATAGCTTACAAACGGTGCATTATTTTCGATCACGGGAGTAAGCCACAACGTCGTAACGCCGAGGCCGTTGAAATAATCGAGCTTGGAAATAACGCCTTGTAAATCGCCCCCATGCCTACCAAGCGGGTCGCCCCGTCTCAGCCCATCCGGCATCCCCTTGATGTTGTCGTTCGTTGTATCTCCGTTTGCAAACCGATCGGGAACAATAAGGTAAATGACATCGGAAGAATTGAATCCGTGGTGCTCGGCATCAGACTTTCTTCGCTTGAACAAAGGGAATCTCAGCTTGGTACTCCCCTTGCGTGACGAAAGAGCCAGCGTTGGTATGCCGGGTTGTGCGCTCTTTTTGATTTCAATATCAATGAACGCGTAGGAAGAGTTGGAAAGTGGATATGTTTTCAGCACAGTGATATCACTTGAAAGGGACTTCACTTGCACGCTGTCCAAATCTTCGCCGTAAACCATCAATTGGATCTTGTTGTGCTTCATGTCCGCCCACCAGTTCGGCGGTTCGACCTTATCCACACGGGGATCTTGAGCGAATAAGCCTTGGGAGAAAAGAATGACACAAAGCGAGAGAACGTGCCGTTTCATGAGCCCTCAAAGGAATATGATGAGAAAATGTAAATTGAAAGTAGCCAATTATTCTCGATTGCGCAATTCGAGCGGCCGGGCGGGTGATGGTTCATGAGAGGTTGCCGGAGCTGACTTACATTTAAATCGGCATAATGTTCTATTGAAATATCAGGCGCGTGATCTGCCTATGATGTGCCGGGTATCAAGTCGACAACAAAAAGCCTGATCACGATAATGACCAGGCCCTTTAAAAAACGTTACGTAAATGATACACTCCGTATTTGTGAGCGCGGGTGGGCTCGAACCACCGACCCTCTGCTTAAAAGGCAGATGCTCTACCCCTGAGCTACGCGCTCGACTCTTACTATTTCAGGGCAATTTCGATTTTCTATCACCTAACAGTTCATCTGTTGGGTGGAGAGTTGCGCCAGAAATAACTCATCCAAAAAATATACGAAAAAATGAGGATTAAACAAATGCTTTTTTATGCTTGGGAGAAGAAGGTTGGTTTTGAGAACTCCAACGCAGGAGGCTTAACAGTTCTTGAGAAATGTTAATGATCGGCGGGTCAGATCACTTATTGAGAAGACTCTTAACGATGTATTTCTCTAGATCCTAAATATTTGTGTTTACTTGCAATACTCCCATTTGTCCAAGCCGGGAAAAGTCAATCTACATCCCCCAAAATTATGGCGTTGCACGATCTTCCCTGACGAGTTGCGGCTATTGCTTCAACCTTCCGCTTGCGATGCCGCACGATCGTATCGCGGACCGGCAGGTTCTGTTTTACCGCCGTTCCTGCGAAGACCTAAGTGGTTACTCTTTCAGATAGTCCTGAATAGGCGGCAGCTTTGGATCGTCTTTTGCGATTAATTTTGCCACTTTTTTGGCAAATTCATGATCGCCTCCGTCCCTGCTGGAATAAAACATTTCCAGGTACCCTTTGAGTTTCAGATTGGGGTCAAATGACTCGATATTCTTTTGAATCAAGCGAATAGCATCCTCATATTGGTATCTCGCCCTTAGGACTGATGCATCCAACACAATTCTTCTTGTCTCTTCTGTCGTTAGCTGGTTCATCGTTCACCTCTCTCTTCAGTGATTTCATCTCACATCCAATTCCACGGACTTATGCTAATTTGCAACAATATCCGAGGTTCTCGACCAGATATTATTTCAGGCCAAGCTGAGTACCTGTATTACTTGATTTCGAATTCGATCCAAAAGAAGCCCTGATGAGATTGGGCTGCGAACGTAAATAATTACAGGCCAGTGCCAGAATGAGTATTTTGAAAGCAACATCGACCAGCCTCCAGAAAGTTACCCATCTGCTATTTCGGGTTGTCATCTTGAACACAAATAAGACTCCCTGAACGGTTCCCGACACCAAGACTCGATTCGCTGCATTCTGCAGAATAAGATCACAGGTCCGGAATTCTTGAGCTTGTCCGTGAGCCGAAACGGATTTGCCCTCTGACGGGAAAAATCTCAGCGCAAAAATAATACGTGCATTTACTTAGGGAGAATTTGGGAGATAGGGAAAAGAAAGTCAAGGCGCGCTGACACGAATGTGCTTCAGGTCACCAACTGAAGGCACGAGAATCTGTGGAGTATGGTAAGGCAATTAATATTTCGACTTTTCCCGTACAACGCTTCGCGTATTTTGTTGCGATCAGCGGCTTACCGTAAGCACTCTCAAGGTACTAACCGTGCCCCCGTTACTAAGCTTGACGAAATGCATAAAGAAATAATAATCTCAGACAATTATTTCTATTTCACGATCTGCTCCTGATTCTCTTTCCCTTTGTGAGCGTAATTCTGTGCTACATCAAGGATCCATGATTGAAACACGCAAAGCAAATACAACAACTGACTCCCTCTTTCGTCTGCGATCGAAAAAACCCGTCGTTCCGCGGCAGCGTTGCCCCGGTAATTCGTTATTTCTATTGCCTCAATTCCTTTTTATGACTGATTCTGTCAATATCATTTTTCCTATAAAAAATCGTTGTATCACAGAGACATAATGTGTACCTTTAGGCCGGAAATAATAACTCCTGCAACCAACCCCAGGGCCTCCCGATGAAATTTGACCAACTTATTCAAAGACTTCTCCCAAAAGACGATAAGTTTTTTACGCTGCTCGAAGAATCCGCTCAAAACCTTGTTAAAGCTGCAGAGGTAATGAAACAAATCGCACTTACAAAGAACAAGACCGAAATAGGAGTATTGATCAACAAGATCCATGATCATGAACATGAAGGCGATACGATCACGCACAGGATTTTCTCTGAACTGAATTCGACATTTGTCACTCCGTTGGACAGAGAAGACATTCACACCCTCGCGTCTTCGCTCGACGACATCCTGGACCATATGGACGGAAGCGCAGGCCGGTTTGTTCTCTATAAATTGAAGAGCTGGCCGCCAAAGATGGCTCAATTGGCTGAGATCCTCAGGCTTTCCATCAACGAGCTCCATCATGGCGTAAATCTATTGAGAAATATCCAGCAGTTTGATGAACTGCAAAAAGTCTTCCTTAAGGTCAACGAGTACGAGAACGCCGCCGACGCAGTATTCGAACAAGCCGTCGCTGAACTCTTCGATAAAGAAAAGAACCCGATCCAGATTATCAAACTCAAAGAAATATACGTGGGATTAGAGACCGCTACGGACAAATGCGAGGACGTCGCCAACGTGCTTGAAGGAATCGTGATCAAGCATGCCTAACCATTCATTCCCTTTGATACCATGCTCACCTTAATCGTTTCCATTATACTCGTCGCGTTAGTTTTCGATTTCTTGAACGGATTCCACGATTCTGCAAATTCCATTGCCACTATTGTATCGACCCGCGTACTGACACCCCGCAAGGCAGTCGTATGGGCTGCCTTTTTTAATTTGATTGCAGCTTTTCTCTTCGAGGTCCGCGTCGCAAAAACCATCGGGTCAGGGCTTGTGAAACTGGAAAGCGTGAATGAGTACGTGATACTCTGCGGCTTGCTGGGTGCAATCGTCTGGAATCTCATCACATGGTACTCAGGGCTCCCATCGAGTTCGTCGCACGCCCTCATGGGAGGATATGCCGGGGCCGCGATTGCCAAAGCCGGATTCGGGGCAATTCTTTACAGCGGCTGGACAATGACGCTCGTCTTTATCGTCCTTGCACCCCTTTTCGGCATGTTGATCGCCTTCGTTCTGATGGTCATCCTCATGTGGATCTTCAACAAGAAACCTTCGTCAAAGATCAATCGCCTTTTCCGAAGGCTTCAATTGCTGTCCGCCGCGCTCTATAGTCTGGGGCACGGAACCAACGATGCGCAAAAAACAATGGGGATCATAACGGGGTTGCTCGTCTCGGCGGGGTACCTCTCGACGTTTCACGTCCCGTTTTGGGTCATCATCTGTTCGCATATCGCGATCGCAACGGGGACGTTATTTGGAGGATGGAGGATCGTGAAAACGATGGGACAAAAAGTGACTAAACTAAAACCGGCCGACGGATTCTGCGCAGAAACAGCCGGAGGGATCACCCTGCTGGCCACGGCCTTCTGGGGAATCAGCGTGAGCACCACACATACCATCACGGGTGCTATCATGGGAGTCGGTGCAACAAAAAGATTATCTGCCGTTCGGTGGGGAGTTGCAGGGAGAATTGTAACAGCGTGGATCCTAACAATACCGCTTTCAGCACTTGTTTCCGCACTGACGTACTGGGTACTTTCGCCTCTGTTCCGCTAAACTTAATGCCGCCGCATATACCTAAGCTTTTCGCGGCGGCTTCTATCACCCATCAGCTTTGAGTTACCGCTCCAGTTGGCTGCTCCGCCGCCGGGGAAACAATTTCGACTCTCTTCCTCCGGTACATGATCCCAACCGGGATGATGACGCAGTATCCGGCAAGGAGAAGTATAGGGGCGACAGTTAACGCCATAAATCCATCCCACGGTTCCATCCCAAGAGCAACATACCCTAGTATCACAACAACAACGCCGGTGACAAGAATTTTGTAATTAACTGCTTCGAGGGGAAGAATTTCAATCTTCTTCACTTTCCGTTTTGCAGGTTTCTCTTTTTCTTTTGTCGCTTTGGCCATACTCTGCCTTCAATAATAGGTTGCGGGAGAAAAAAAAAGCCCGGCGTTGGGGGGGAACGCCAGGCTCGACCCTTTCTAGGTGCGACGCTCAGGGGAGGAAGCGTCACACAGGTCTGATATAAATATAAAGGAAAAAAATGAAAAGTCAATAATAAAAAACAAAAAAGTAACGATTGCGTACTCGCGATTTTTCATTGTATCGAAACGACCTCCTCTGTTCGATATATCATGTTTCTTCCAGTAATAAATTTTTGCGCAGCTTTTCAATATCATATTCGGACCGGTCGGAAAGCTGCTCCACTTCATTCATGAATGAGAATTTCTGCGATGCCTTGAGCACGTTTGCCGACCCCGGACTCTCCTCGATGTTCCATTCATGAATAAGTGAAACGAAGAAAAGCCATTGCATCATCTCTGAGAAACATTCTTTATTGTAATACCACGTTCCGTTGTAGAGATTTACTTTAATGAATTCACGCACATCAAAGTCGTCAAAAAGCTGTTCCATTCGTAAGAAGCGATTATGTTCATCTGCAGCGGTGAGAAAACTTCGATGCTTTGTCATGATTCGCAAAAGACAAATATCTCTCTGAAGCTGCTCGCGGCTCCGCCCGGCTGCGAGGAACGTCTTCCGGAAAGGTTTATCAAGGTTCAAGGACGCAATCAATTCAGTTCTTGCTGAAGGAGGAGCGTCTTCCGGACCGAATTGTGAAAGCTTATCGACGATTATCCAGGAGAACAGGAGTCCGCTGCCCGCCGATTGCGGAAGCATTTTGAATAATTTCGATTTTCGGAATCCGCTTTCCCAATCAGTGCTAGGCTTCTTGCTCTTCTTCCCGCGAACGGGCTGCAGGATCCGCCAGATTGCACCTGCCGCTTCAATGTCGTGCAGGAACATCGATCCGATGGCTTTGAGATCTGCGCTCGATCTGGTATGCTTTTTAACTTCGTTCGAAAATGACTCGAACCGAAGCTGGATTTCTCCGATCTGAATCGCCTTCGCTGCAGTTCTGGCTGTGCGCAGGGAATGAGCCTTAAATGTAGTAACAATCTCTTCAGAAAGAAGGGCTATTACGGCCTCATGGATCGGTGCCTGACGCATTTCCACAAGGAGGCAGCCGATACTTTGAACGCCTCCGCCATGCAGTTTTCGGGCGATGGCATGGTAATCTCCGCCGTCATCGTAAATTTCCCTAAAGTCTAAAAAGATATGGTATTCAAAGGCTCTCAGTTCTGCGTACATCCCCTGGTCGTGAATTTCCTTTCCAGTGCGGATATACTCCAGGTCCGACTTATAGTCTTTGAAAACATAGAAATAATTATCGCCGTAGTTTATCGCTAACGCCTGGCCGAGCGACCGCTCTTCACTCCTTCTCTCCCCTCCTTCGGCGGTTGATTTCAGCGCTGCCATCCTGATCCGACCCTTGCATTCCTGAAACTTGTTGTGGAAAAAGATCAGCGCCCGCTCGCCGCCGGACATGT
This sequence comes from uncultured Chitinophagaceae bacterium, assembly GCA_964439265.1. Lineage (GTDB taxonomy): Bacteria > Bacteroidota > Ignavibacteria > UBA10030 > UBA8401 > JAGVPT01. The sequence goes on along the minus strand of CAYTOA010000012.1, from coordinate 57,989 downwards.
TGGAATATGCAAACACGTTCTGATTGACGTGTCCGCGCGAATCCTGAAAATCATACACTTCAAAATTCTTGACATCGCTGAAGAGGTGCCTTCTCTTCATGATCGGAAATACCTCGTGCTCGTGACGCAGGACCAGCTGGCCGTCCGGGTACTCGTCGTAATAGGCCCGTTTGTATTCCATCCCGTACTTTTCCGTATATCCCTCGATCTGGCCGTGGCCAAACATCGGAAGACCGGGTAGCGTTACCATCATCAACACAATGCCGAAATACTTATCGTCTTTTCCGAATTGTGCGATGGCCGTCTGTTCGTCCGGATTGCTCATGAAATTGACGTACCGTTTCAGGATCTCCGGGTTGAACGCCAGGGTATTTTTCAGGAGCTGATGATATTTTTCATTTTCTTCCTTCATCAGCATGTGCATGAAAGCGCTGTTGTAGACACGGTGCATGCCGAGCGTGCGGACAAAATATCCTTCCATCAGCCAGAATGCTTCCGCCAGGAGCAACGTACTCGGCATGTACTGGTTGATCCGGTCGACGACGTCCCGCCAGAATTCACTCGGGAATAATTTGTCAAATTCTTCTTTGCTTAATGCATGATCCGCGCGGGATGGGATGTCCCCTCCTGTTCCGGGTTGTGGATACCAGAGCCGCTGAAAATGCTTTTTGGTGAGCGTCATTGCTGCGTCGAACCTGATGATCGAGAATTTCCGGGCGACATGGAAGATCGTCTGGATGACCGCTTCCCGCACGTCTGCGCGGAGCAGATCCAATTGCGCGGTGTCGTTCCACGGCATATTCGTCCCGTCATTTCCGTGGTAGACGTAGGTCGTTCTTCCGGTCCGATTGTCAATTCTTTGGAAAACAACGGCCGCGTCTTTTTTCGACCAATAGCCGTCTTCAATACGAAGTTGAACGTCCTGGTTCTCCGAAAGGTCTCCGCCGGAAAAACGATAATTTGGGAAGGGACAATACTCCGATTGGATAAAATATTCAGGATGCTCGATAATCCATTTCGAATAGATCCCCATGTGGTTCGGCACCATGTCTCCTGCAAGACGAATTCCGCGCTGCCATGCGCGGCTGCTCAAGTTTTGAAACGCTTCCTCGCCCCCGATGTCCTGCGCAATCTCGTAATCATAGAGAGAATACGCCGAAGGCACTGCTTCGGGATTTCCGGTCCACTGCTTGATCTTTCTGGACGCATTGCTCCGCTCCCACAAACCGATCAGCCACAAGCCGGTGAAATTCCATCTGGCCAGCTGGTCCAATTCTTCGTCGGGGATTTCGTTCAGCTTGGTAATCGAGCGGTGATATTTTTTCGAAAGTTGATCCAGCCATACGTAGGTGTTTTTTGCGAGAAGCACAACCTTCGGCATCCACTCCAGGTCCGAGGTGAAACGCTCAGCCTCAAAAGAGCCGTATGAGCGTTCGCCGGGAGAGCCGGCAGCGTCGTATGAAGGAACAACGGCCTGAGCGCCTCCGCCAATCACGACCTTGTTCTCCTCGTCAAGCAAGTCCAGGCTTCCGAGAATTCTGTCCAGGAATTTTGATGAAAGGAGCATCCCCCATTTTGATTTGATGTATCCCAGCTGAGCCTCGAGGCTGTCGGGATGGGCAAGAATGGGAGCACGCAGCAGATCGAAAATGAATTGGTTCTCCGGACCGAATGTTCTTTCAGTTCTGAAAAAATTTTCCAGCGTGTTGATGAGTGCCTGGTATTTCGTTTTCTCAGCAAGTGTTTTGTCGGAAAATAACTCGTCGAACTTCGAGGCGGCAGGATTGAAATTTGTCAAATACAACAGTATCAATTCTTCGATTGTGATGTGCTGGTTTGACCGTCCCTCTGTTATTCCGGCCAGGTATTCTGTCGCCGGTGATTCTTTCCTGTAGACCTTCAGCGGCGGAAAGAGTGAGACGAATGAATCGATCGTTGTTTGGAGTCCATCCTCGCCAAGATTCGTTTTCAGATAACCGTGCGCGCGCCCGAAGACGCCCGGATTGGCAGTCTCTTCATACACCCGCAGGATGTAATGATAGATCTCGTCGATCAACCCCAGCGCGTTCAACTGTCCGGCCCTTACTCCCCGTTCCGGGAACCGAGCGAGATCGCGTGCGTCGTTCAACTTCTTCGCAAAAATCCTTGCGGCATGAAAATTCGGAAAGATGACGTTGCCGTTGGCGGCAAAGAGGGATTCGTCAAACTCGTATTTGTCTCTTATATCTGCGAGGATGTGAAATTCACATTGAGGAGCGCGGTCGCCGGATGTGTGGTGGAGTGATGGAAAAGAGGTGCATCGAATGAACAGCGGGGCAACGTTCATGTGTAATGGTTTCGCGAATTGGCCGGTTGATGACTACATACTGCTTTAAGGATCCCCTGCACCAGTTGATTATACGCATTTTCCCCGCATACTTCAAATCCATTCTCACATGAACTCCAGTTCCAGGGTGGCTTCATCGTTTCGGACGGTATTGCGGGGCTTCTTTTGACTGATGGTAAAGTGTTTCTCGAGCGCTTCGAAGGAATATCCAAATGGTTCCAGCAGCGTTGCCGCTGCCTTCAATGTAAATCCGGTGTATGTTTCGATATCGTAGCCGTCTTCGAATGCATACAACGCCAGCGGCTTTGCTTTTTCCGGCTTCTGTTTGCCCGATTGATCGAGAATGATGAACTCGATCGATTCGCCGGCAGAGAGATGGACGCCCATGCTTTCCACAAGCTTTGAGACAACGGCGCTGATGCTGTTATTCGTGTATTCTTCCGCCTCTTTGGTAATATGACGGCGAAGCACAAGCTCCATCGGATTCGCCTTTCCGCTGCGCAAGAGTGAAAGATATTCACGGACAATTTCGAGCAGATCGGGAAGCATCGCACGCAACTCCTCCACCCTGTGCGCCTCCCCCATCTTCTCCAGCATCGCCGATTGCATCGTTTTGATAAATTTCGGCGTATCATGCCGGCGCGATTCAATGCCCCGCATTTTCATCTCTCCCGTCTGATACCATCCGACGTATCGGTTCGCGGTCGTGATCTCCGGATCTTGTTTCGACGCCGGAAAGAGTATCCAGCGATAGATCCCCTCGATTGAGATATCGATACCGACATTTTCCGTGATCGTCCGGCAGAGTGCCTGGTAATCCATTTCTGTCGCCCCTTTTTTCTTCAGCCACATGCAGTCGATGATCGCATGAAGCATTTCAAAACCGTTCGTCTCCGCGATCTCTTTTGCCGCCAGGATCGCATCGCGGGAAAATGCATTGACCGATTCGTGCGCTTCGATCCTCCCAAAACGGGCATTCTTATAGCCGAGATATCCGAAGCAGCTCACCAGCATCCATTTAAGGGCATTTTGCCGTGCGTCGTACCGGCGAAAAAGGGCTTCGTCCTTTCTTTTGTATTTCTTCTTCATCGCCTTATAGTACGCCCGTTTCTTGACGACGGTGCGGAGCGTTGCGGGAATGATCCCCTCCCGTTTCTCGCAGATCGTATATTCCAGTTCCGGTACTTTTGTATTCTTGCAGCATCGGCAATTCACTGTCTCCGGGGAAACGTTCTTCTCCACCATGATCGTGGGATACATTGAAACGAAATCAAGCTCGGCGATATCCTCGTGGAAACCGAGCGGCGGGTTAAAGATCAATCCGCCCCGGTCTGCGAGCAGCAGCGTCGCCGCCGACTTGAATTCTTCCGGTTCACGCTTCTTCGACGGGATCAAGATATTGTTCTGATAGGCCCATGAAAGCTGCAGCGACGACATCGACGTGCCGATGCTCGCCCGCCCCTGCCGCTGCGCAGGCGTCTGGGTCAGGCGCGCCATCTCGAAAAGGCCGTCCAGTTCCGACATTGCGACGGTAAAGGAATTATCGACATCGATATGCCAGCGCCCTGCGAGTTCGAATGCGCCGTCTTTGTGAACGACCTTTCCATACTGGAAGAAACTCGATTCCTTCATCGTCGTGTAGCCGACGGTATGGTCGCGGTTCAGGAGCGACGGAATATGGTGCTGTTCCGACAGCCTTGCAATCACCGGCATCAGCTGCGAGTCTCCGTACTCGGTAAGAAGCACATCCGGGTCGCAGCGATGGAGGTGCCAGTTGAGCGCCTCGACCACTTCGACCGGGTCCTGCTGTTCGAGTGCATACGTCGCATCGTCGTACGAGATCTCAAGCTGGAAGGTCGTATGGTATTTGGGCGGAACAAAGTCGTTCGCATTGCGGATCGACATCACGGAGAGCGGCGGCAGGTCGTACTCCAACGCCTCGCGGGAATCGGTGATGTTCCAGCCGGTCACTTCTCCCGTTTCATCGATCTCGTAATCACCAAGCGCCAGCGGAAAAAGCTTCGTCTCATACAAGAATAATTGAGCAACAAGAATGTCGGAATTATAGAACGCGAAATGAGGGAAGAACCGCTCGAAATACCATACCGCTTCCTTGAAGCGCGTCGTATCGTGAACGTACACCTGCACGACATCCCACGGGTCGCCGGAATAGATTTCCTTTTTCGTCGTGCGCCCCAGCGACACTTCGACCGGTGAGCGGGCACCGAGCGCAGCAGCGCGCTTCGCGTCGGAATCGTTTACATGGAGAAAAAACGACGGACGGTACCTGCGGAAACAACAATGTTTCGTCCCGCTCCGGTCGATGAGCCACAGCGTGATGCCTTTCGGCGATGGGTACAGGTCGAACAACCAGCCGTTCACCGTGGTATGCATGTCGCTCCTTATTGACCGTCATGTGAAACTGCGAGCCGCTCTTCCAGCTGAAGAATACGTTCGTGAAGGCGCTTGATCAATTTCCGCTGTTCGACGGCGATCGAGATGGCGATGCTTTCGAACGGGATCGAACGCATGGCGTAAAAATTCTCCGCCAGGTGCAGCTTGGCCGCGCGGAAGATATCGTCAAAAAGCTCCTGGTCGTCTTTTCGAAGACCGCGGCGATACTTCGACCAGCTTGCGATCTCGTCGTTGATAATGTTCGTGAAGGTCGGCACTGTTCGTCCCATCGTCGAGCACTCCTTTCTCAAGAAAAAGTTTCAGCCCGGCGTCATCCGCTTGCAATCGGTAGATCGTATCGACGCCTGCCTGCAATGTTGTGAACAACTCGTTCCGTTCTTTCGGCAGCACATTCAGTTTTCTGCACACAAGGAGCACGGAGATCCCGTCTGATTTCATTTCCTGAAGAGCGGCGACGACCCGGCCGAGGATCTGCCGGACTTCCCGTAACGATGCCTGCTGGTCGTAGAACGTGTCGAGGAGGCCGAAGATCATCGCTGTGCGCGAATGGATCGTGCCGAGAAACAACGGGAGCCGGTGAACGATCGCCTGTTCCATCTGGTAACAGGTAAAGCCGCGCGAAACGAAAATATGGTGGAGAAAATCGTCGATGTTCAGTTTCCTTTCCCGCGCAAACTGAGAAAGGAAATGAACGTTGAACCTGTTGCAGCCGTCGACGACGGCAACGGAAGAGCCGCCGGTGATGCCGTACGCGGCCATTTTCAGCGAGAGCAGGAAGATCGGTTTGTCTCCATACAATAGATAGGTCTTGCCGGCAGGTGCGGCAAAATGCCGTGCCAGGGCCTGATACGACGTTGGCACTGCCAGCAGTGGATTTTTTGGGGCCATTTTTCTAACTTCTTCTCGACTATTACGGAGACAACAACGATGTGCGGACGTTATGTCCTGATCGACGGCAAAAAAGTCTTTGCGACATTTGCACTGCTGCAGGGTCTTAAAACCGCGGGCAAAGTTTTCGAGGAATTGCCCCGGTACAACGTCTCCCCGCTTCAACGGATGCCTGTGTTTGCCGTCAGGAACGACGCTCTCGCCGCAGAACAGATGCGCTGGGGACTCGTCCCCCACTGGTCGAAAGACGGCAAGGTCGCGTTTTCAACGTTCAATGCAAAGGCGGAAACGCTGGACCAGAGCAAACTCTACACTACCTATTTCAAAGGAAGCCGTTGTCTTATTCCCGCCGACGGATTTTATGAGTGGAAAAAGACGGCAGTCACCAAAGAGATCCGCGGCGCAGAACGGCAGGTCATCGAAAAACAGCCGATGTGCATCCGCATGAAAGACGAATCGCCGTTCATGTTTGCCGGCCTCTTTTCCGTCTGGAAAGATTCCGAAGGGAAAGAATTTCCTTCCTACACGATCATCACCACCGTTCCCAATGAGCTCGTGGGAGATATCCACGACCGCATGCCGGTCATCCTCCCCGAGAAGCATTTTGAGCAGTGGCTGGACAGAGCGTTCAAAGATACCGCGTCCCTCAAAAAATTCCTCCTCCCCTATCCCGCCGCAAAGATGAAAGCATACCGCGTTTCCACCGTCGTCAGTCCCTCCCGCAACGACGTGCCGGAATGCGTAGAGCCTCTGAAGAAAAAATAGACGCGTTTCAACGGCGTTCAACCACAGGAATTTCCTCTTCCGCAAAGAGGGGGTGCAGCACGTTCACCGATGAGCTGATTCCTTTGAGTTCGGGGAATGCCCGGATCATTCCCCGCGGAACAAGCACCGGGGGCTTTCGCACGAGATGCCGGAGCTGAAAACCGTTGACAAGCGAGTTTGCTTCCGGGTCGTTATGGAATACGACAAAAAGGGTGTTCGATTGTCCCCGCAATTTCTTCATTCGTTCCAGCAGATCGGCAAGCTCTTTCTCGTTGTAATAATAGTCGTACCGCTCCCCCAGCTCAGGATGATTCCACGTTTTAACATTCCTCCCCATCATCCGGAAATAGGCAACGTTATTCCACGCCATCGACGTCAACGGCATTGAATTCCATACCGGCGGCAAGTCGACGTTCACAAGGTGCAGGTTGTTCTCCTGCAAAAGGTTGAAGACGGCGGGATCATTCCACGAAGCGTGCCGCACCTCGACAAACACGCGGTGCGGGTAAAAGACCCTGCTGAACTGCCGGAGATATTGCTGACGCTCGGACGTGTTGACGAACGACTGCGGAAACTGTGCCACGATGCCTCCCAGTTTTCCCGCTTCGGCAATCGGCTCAAGAAGGCGCCGGACAGAACGGACGTCGTCGTTCGTCGCATCAAAAGTGTGCGTGAACCCGCGATACAGTTTTACCGTGAACATGAAATTCCTATTCGCAGCAACGTCACTGAGCCAGCGGCGAGCGTGGTCGGCCGTAAGAGCCGTATTGTAAAACGTGACGTTGATTTCCACGCTGTCGAAAAACTGGCCGTAGAATTCCAGTTTCCGAAACCCCTTCTTCGGCTTTGGCGGGTAGAAGTATTGATGGAATGGGGGCAAATCCCAGCCCCCCATCCCCACAAAAATTTTTTGCTGGTCCAGTGTAATCATTGCAGCCTCCTTGTGAGATGAAGACAAACAAAAAACCCGGTTTCGAGAGAACGCATGACGGCGCTCTTCACAAAACCGGGCTTGAGTATTTCAACAACCCTGTTGCTATGTCGTTACATTCTTCTTACCGGGCGATCCACGAAGGACACGAAGAAGCACAAAAGGAAACAGACAAAAACTAAGTCATATACTTATTATGTAGACCTCTGGAAAATCAAGAACACTTGTCTCGCGCAATTCCCGAAGGTCCGAAGGACTCCCCAGGATGATGGCTTCGCCAGTCGCAAAGCCGCGCAAATTTTATTTGCAATGCATTTTGCGCCTTGGCAGCTTTGCGTGAGACTATTTTTTGACGCCGTTATTCTCACTCCATACAGCAAGCTCATTTCCACTCGGGTCGGTAAAGTGAAAACGCCAACCGCCGGGGAAATTGAACGGCGGTTTCGTTATTTTCCCGCCGTTGCGAACGACAGCATCTTTCGTTTTTTCCAGTTCGGACGAATAGATCACCACGAGCACGCCGCTGCCGGAGACCGATGGCGCCTTCGCGAACCCTCCGCTGATCCGGCCATCCTCGAAACTCGTGTAGTCGGGCCCGTAGTCGGTAAATTGCCAACCAAAAACGGCCGAGTAAAAATTCCTTACCGCTGCAATATCGACGGCGGAAAACTCTATATAATCGATGCGAAGATTGTTGTTTGAGACTGTCACGGCTGATCCCTTTGTTGTGGAATGTAATGAGTCCTGGGCATACAGTGTAAAGCTAAGAAAACCAAAGAGGCAAAGCGTAAGAACAGATAAAATCGGCATCCTGAATATTTTCATCGAATTATTCCTTTTCTAATTCCATCATTTCAGGCATCTCATCATACGTCTGGCCGTTAAGAAGCCTGCCATTTTTCTTTTTATTTCTTCCACCCCATTGTTTAAAAAAGAAAGCGACATCGGCTTTTTTACATTGCCCCTGAATATCCAAAACCCAATCCGTTTCCATTGGCCGCGGCCGATGCCCGCTTTCACCGCCGACAATCACCCAATCTAGTTTCTTTAGATTCATATCGTAAAGCGGTCCAATAAGAGGCTCGCAGGAAAGGAATTTCACCTTTGCCTTTGTCTTCCGTAATAAGTCGATCCGGTGCTTCACTTTGTCGTTCTCAACGGAAACCCCCATCCAAATATTGTGCGTCCATTTCAGTCCTGAATGAAGCTTTAAAAGTCTCTCAGCTCTTTTCGTGAGTATCTGAAAAACATGCTGCGGATTGTCATTCATCACATCAAAAACCCGTTGAATAAACTCTAAAGGAATGTTTTCATGGAATAAATCACTCATCGAATTAACAAAAACAATTTTTGATGTTTTCCAAGAGTATGGAATCCTTAATGCGTCCGGATGCATTCTTACAGCAAATCCATCTTTATACTTTTCAATGCCCATCCCTTGCAACCGACGAGACATGATCTCGGCATAGCAAAATTTGCATCCAGCGGAGATTTTGGAACACCCGGTTGTCGGGTTCCACGTCATCTCAGTCCATTCAATGCTTGACTGTGCCATATTACCTTAATTCGAATTTAACTTTTTTGCTGTCATCGTGATAGTATTTATACGCTATGTAGAATGCACGTTTCCGCGCTTTTTCTCCTTTATCAGTTTCCACAATTAATATATCCTTGTTTTGCCAATTGAAAAAAACTTCATTGGCATGCTTTGGCAAAAAGCCACACTTCAGAACGAACTCATAAATCTCACCATTGTAACGCTTGCGTCCCTCTAAAAAACTCTTCAGCTTTTCTTCCAACGGATTTGTTTTAAAAGGGAAAGAACCGCACCATCTGGCATCACGTCATAAAAGCTTTTTGACCTCTTATGCTTTATTCTTTTCATAATCAATGTCGCAACTAATAATTCAGGGATCTCCGACCGCGCTTCATTTTTCAATCAGCTTTTTCATCGCTCCCAATACTCCTTCCCAATTCTTGCTGGAATGTTCCAGCTCCGCTTCGCTGGCAATATTGTCCTGAGTCAGCAAAAGCTCGGTCTTATCGCCATGCGATGAGAGCTCGAATGTCAGGACGGCATAGTTTTCCGGAATGTCGGGCGTCGATGAAAAGGAACTCCAATAGCTGTATTGGAAAACCTTCCCTTTTTCGAATTTCAGGATCGTTCCTTTGTCTTCGTATTCTTTTCCTTCCCACGTCCCAGTGAAACGAATCGGGCTTCCCGCTTTCCAGTCGGAGATCACCTTCGTGCCAAACAGGTATTGCTTGATCCATTCCGGGGACGTCAACGCTTCCCACACTTTCGACGCCGGAGCCTTGATGCTCAGCGTCTTTCGCAAAAGGAGAGGATGCTTTGCCATGATATTATTTCTCCGTGAGGTTTGTGAGTTGATAGGCCTCGTGCAGCAGCCGGACAAACGGTTTATTCATCTGCCGTTTCGATGTTATCTTAAAAAAATGATGAAACCGGCGAGCGGAAACCTGTTCAATCTTATCAGCCTTGAGCAGACTCTCGCCTTTTTCAAGAACGATATTCACTCCCAGGTAACTCTTTTTTGGGTGGACGCCCACAAACGCCCTGCCGTTCACGATATGGATAGATTCTTTCTTCTGCTCGGTTTCAAATGTCCCGACTTTTTTCAGAAGCGACAGCAGCTCTTTATATAACTCTTCGGTCGTTTCCATTCTCATCGGCGTCCTTCAATGGGTTTCTGCGATCGTGTAATCGAAATCATAAAAATGTTTCCCGTCAACGATATTGATTGTCATCTGCCCGGCAAGTCCGGCCAGCTGGTCCGTTCCGGAATCGGGCACGACGGTAACGCTCAGCTGTGCAGCACCGCGTGTCATGGTGCCGCTATGCTGCAGCGCGAAAGCACCGCTGCGCCCCTGCAGCGTGCCGCTGACCCGCTCAATCGCGACATATCCGGCCGACCCTTTAACGCTCGTTCCCGCACTCAGCATCTCCCCCGTGCTGACAGCTTCAAGATCACCGTGAAACTGCTTGTCGATCGACAGCCGCCCTAATGTTGAGTCCGCCGCACCGTCCGCCAGTTTCTGAGGATTGAGCTTCACTTCAAATGTTCCTGTTGCGCGGTTCATCATTGTTTCCTGTCCGTAAAATTATCAATAACAAAATTTGCGATCAGTTGGCTGTTACTGGACCTTTCCCCGCCGATGCTTCGAACGTAATTTTATCTCCACTTCCCCGGCTATCTTGCCGTTCTGGCGCGGGAATGCGATCTCCACCGTCCCAAAATGGTCTTCCGGAATGCGCACGCTCAGCAGGTCCAGGATCTGTTTGAGATAAAAATTGATCTGCCGTTCTTCTTCTATCGAATATGTCGACGTTGCCATAGCCACCTCGTTCCTCACGATGCCTTTGAGTACGCTTTGTATTCATCGGTCAACGCGTCGATCTTCTTTTTGTCGAGGGCGCGGATCATCCCGACCACAACGCCGAGTACTTTGAAATTTTCGTCGCTTCTGCTGACGTGAATCGGCTTGTATTTCTTATTTTCCGGACGAAGCACCACGCCGCTCTCTTCTCTATAATACCGTTTGATCGTCGGCTCTCCTTCCACGGCGGCGACCACGATCTCGCCGTTACGGGGGTCCTTTTTGGGGTCGACGAAGAGCAGGTCGCCGGTAGAAAGCTGCGCATCCTTCATGCTGTCGCCCCGGACGTAAATGCCGAACAAATCGTCGGACGCAGTAATGTAGCGCCGGACCTCGAAGGTATCGACCATGTTTTCCTGAGAGGTGAACGGATGCCCTGCCGGCGCACTTCCGTAGATCGGAATGCCGGACGGCCGTTCATGCAGCAGTTCGATGCCGCGTGAAGTGTTCGGAACGTACCGCAGCGCCTTCTTCTTTTCCATAAGAAGAAGGTGCATCCGGGCGGCGCTCGGCTGGATCTTCAACTTGTCGGAAATTTCCTGCAGCGTCGGAGGGTAACTGTTGTCCTCGATGAACTGCTTCACAAAGTTATAGACCTTTTGCTGACGGGAGGTGAGTTCGACCGATGGCGATGGCATAGTGAAATCCTTTACATAGTGTATATATTTTTACTATAGTGGAATATATACTATCGGAAGGAATTTGTCAAGTACAAAATGAAGAATTTTTTGAGCAGCTTCATTTCGTTGACAAATTGGGCAATCGTTCGTATATTGATGCGCACCACGAAGTCAAAACAGTATAACGAAATACGGGGCGTGGCTCAGCCCGGCTAGAGCGCTTGGTTCGGGACCAAGAGGTCGGGAGTTCGAATCTCCCCGCCCCGACAATAAAAAAGGGAACAACAATGTTGTTCCCTTTTTTCGTTTGATGTGGACCGTAGCGGGATCGAACCGCTGACCTCGTGAATGCCATTCACGCGCTCTCCCAGCTGAGCTAACGGCCCTTATGACTCGATCAATTATACAAAATTATTTCAGCAAAATCAAAACCTCTTCTGCAATCCGCGGAATCTCGTTCTCTTCACCGATATCGAACCAACGAATCCTTGCGTCCCTCCTAAACCAGGTCAATTGGCGCTTGGCAAAACGGCGGGTATTCTGCTTCATCAATTCGACCATCCGCTCGTAACTAATATCTTTCCGCAGGAAGGCAAACGCCTCTTTATAGCCCACTGTCTGAAGAGATTTGTACTGGTCGTCATAACCGCGGGAGACCAATCCCTTCACCTCATCCAAAAAACCGGCGGCAAGCATTCTCTCAACACGGGAATTGACCCGGTCGTACAGTTTCTTCCGTTCCCACTGCAGCCCGGCAAAGACAGGATTGAAAAACTTCTTCTTCTCATGTTCGCCGTGATGCTGCGAAATCGGCTTTCCGGTCGCGTAATAAACTTCCAGCGCACGTATGATCCTCCGTTGATTCGACGGGAGCATTCTTGCCGCCGCTTCGGGATCAACACGCCGTAATTCCTCAAGAAGGACATCAACTCCCTCCGACTCCAGCCTGGCTTCCAAGTTTTCGCGTAAATGTTCTTCTCTGCCGGGGCCCGAAAACAATCCGTCGACAAGCGAGCGAATATAGAGACCGGTCCCGCCGACGATGACCGGCATTTTTTTTTGCCCGATGATCTTGTCGATTATTTTTCTGCCGTCGATGCCGAACTCGCCAGCGCTGAAGTGCTGATCTGGAAGGATTTGATCCACAAAATAATGTTTGACCTCCTTTAGTTCATCCGGAGTCGGTTTCGCCGTTCCAATAGTGAGATATTGATACACCTGGCGTGAGTCTGCGGAAATGATCTCTGCAGACGTGCGGCGGGCGATTTCAAGAGCAAGTGAGGTTTTTCCCGAAGCCGTAGGGCCGACGATAACGAGAATTGTGGGAAGGGGGCTGCTCAACTCCATCCATTTTTTCCGACGAGGGGTACAAATTTGAAGCCGAAGGTTTCTTCCGTCATGAACTTCTCGCCCATTCTTTTGATCACCAGCACTTTCTGAACTTCACGATCACCGACAGGGATCACCAACCGCCCGCCGTCGGCGAGCTGCTGCTTGAGCGATTCCGGAACATCGGGGGCGCCGGCGGTGACGATAATTCCGTCGAACGGAGCAAATTCACTCCATCCAATTGTGCCGTCTCCCCCTTTCGATGCGATGCGAAGGTTCATTTTGTCGAACATCTTTCTTGCCTCAGAGAGGAGTCCGAGATGGCGTTCGATCGTGAACACCCTGCATCCCATCTTAGCGAGAACAACCGCCTGGTAACCCGACCCTGTCCCCACTTCGAGCACTTTATTTCCAGGTTTGCATGCGAGCGCCTGAGTCATATATGCTACTGTATACGGCTGAGAAATGGTCTGCTCATGGCCGATAGGGAGCGCGCTATCCTCGTACGCACGGTTCACAAACGGCTGCTCTACAAAAAGATGACGTTCAACTTTCGTCATTGCCGCGAGGACGTTGGGGTCGGTGATTCCCCTCGTTTCCAATAATGAAATCATTTCTTTTCGTTCAGTTTCGAATCGTCCCAAAAGAGCCCTAATGTTTATATTTTTGTGGAACCGTTAAACTCTGTGCTTCTCTGTGTCACTCAGTGAAACGGTTTTTTTACACAGAGTGACACAGAGGATGCACAGAGAGGGCAACATAAGTTAATAATCCTGAAACAATACTCTTATAAAATTCACTGTCGTTGCAAAATTTGTCATATAACTTTTCTCCCCCGCATAGATCGTCCGTATTGGAACTGATCCGAACCGAAACCCAAGCGAAGCCGCCTTGATAATGAATTCCGTCTCGGCCTCAAACCCCAGCGATTGCAGACGAAGAGCCTCTAGTACCTTCCGATCGATCAGACGGTAGCCCGATTGACTGTCGGTAATTTTTTTTGCAGTTCGCGCGGAGACCAAAAACGTCGTAATCGTGTTCGAGAGAATGCGGTGAAACGGCATTCCTTTTCTATTGTGAAGCCGGCTCCCGATGATGATATCGAACTCGCCTGACGAATAGAGGCCGGTAAACTGCGGGATGCAATCGGGGGGATGCTGGAGGTCGGCGTCCAGCGTAATGACGGCGTCGAGGGAAGTCTCAAGCACAGAATCAAAGCCGGTTTGAAGTGCGGCTCCCTTTCCACTGTTCACTGAATGCCGTAAGACTCGAACATCAAAGGATGCTGCCACCGATGCGGTCGTATCCGAAGAGCCGTCGTCGACGACGATAATGTTTGCGCGGTTGATATATTGTGCAACCCCGGCGATCACTGCGCCGATCGTCCCGCCCGCGTTGAACGCAGGAATGATAACGCCGATATTCTTCATTGACACTCGATTCCGTCACGCTACACTTCGTCCTGTACTGCCTGCCACATGTTCTTCCACGATCGTTCCATTGAAAGGACGAGGCGTCCGCGGAGCTCTTTCCGCAGCTCTTGCGATTTCAGCCCCCGCAACAGCGTGCCGTCTTCAGCAAGCGAAATTGTTCCGGTCTCTTCAGATACCACTACGGAAATGACATCCGCCTGTTCCGAAATGCCCAGCGCAGCTCGATGCCGCATTCCTAACACGATGTCGCCCACACGTGTCACGGCCGACAACGGCAGCGTACACCGGGCCGCTTCGATAGTCCTGTCGTTCACGATCACAGCGCCGTCGTGGAGCGGCGATTTTGGATTGAAGATAGAAAGCAGCAGCGCCCTGCTCACTCTTGCCTGGAGTATGATGCCGGACTCGCTGACGCTTTTCAAGCCCGTACCCCGCACGATGATGATCAATGCTCCCTGTTTTTTCTTTGAAAGATCGACCGCGGCGCTGGCGATTTCCTCGATCGACTCATCGACGTCGATCCGCAAGAACATCCGCACGATCCTGTTCCGCGCGATCGTGGAAAGCAGACGGCGAATTTCAGGCTGGAACAAGATCACGAAGGCGATGACCCAGATGTCGGTGAGCGTATGCAGCAGCCACCCCATCGCTTTCAGATTGATGGCTTGAGCAAGAAACGAAAAACCGACAATAACCATCATACCCACGAATATCTGCGCAGCAATTGTCCCGCGCATCACCACGTAAAGCCGGTAGAAGATGAACGAAACGACGGCGATGTCGAACACGTCAATCAGCGAGATGGTGATAAAGCCGATTTTGAATAGTTCCATAGTCCGGGTATTGGAATACTTATGCAGCTCTCATGATGGCATCCACAACAACGGCGATTCGTTTCATTTCCTTGACATCGTGCACGCGGAGAATATTTGCCCCCTGCAAAATAGATGCCGCAGCGGCCGCAGCCGTTCCTTCGATCCGTTGATCGACCGGGAGGTTGAGAAGCATTCCGATAAAGGCTTTTCGTGAGGGTCCGATTACGATCGGGCATTTCAACTCCGCGAAACGCCGCAAATTCTTGATGAGGGAGAGATTATGTTCCAGTTTCTTCCCAAAGCCTAATCCCGGGTCGATCCAAACGTGTCCGATGCCTGCTCCACGCGCAATTTCAACAGATCGGGAGAGGCTCGATGCGACTTCTTCAACGACATTTTCGTAAGCGGGATTTTGCTGCATCGTTTTCGGCGTCCCCTTGATGTGCATGGCGATCAACACTGCTTCATGCGAGGCTACTGTTTCAGCCATCGCGGGATCATAATTCAACCCGCTGATATCGTTCACGATCGCAGCCCCCGCCTTTAACGCAGCTTCTGCAACTACGGCCTTGTACGTATCGATCGAGATCAGGACATCCGAGCTGGATGAAATCTCCTCAATCACAGGAACGACTCTGCGGATCTCCTCTTCGGCGCTGACTTCTTCCGCGCCTTCCCCGTAAGGGCCTTTCGGTCTTGTCGACTCTCCGCCAACATCGATGATATCTGCCCCATCCGAGGCCATTTGCAGCGCGTGGGCGACAGCTTGGTCTTTGCTCAAGTACTTACCGCCGTCAGAAAAGGAATCGGGAGTAACATTCAACACTCCCATCACGTACGTCCTGGAAGAGAGGTCGATGGACTTGCTGCCGCATCGAACCAAAAACGGCGAATGAGGAATATCTGTATCCGTTGGGACCATGGTTGTCGATCTTCCGTCTCGCCGGAATATATCGAAATGATGAACGATTAGCAATAAATGAACAACCCTCTCGGTCGAGAGGGTCGTGGATTACGCTGACGGTCGTTTCTTTTGGGCAAGCATTGTCTTGATCTTTGCCTTCATCTTGCGCTGCCGCTTGCGATGTTTTCTGCTGACCCGCAGTCCTTTTTTATTCATCGAGGATACTTCTCCTTTGATTTAGATATTATGGCTCGCTGCATGAATGATAGAATCCGCATTTAGGGCAGTACAATTTGCATTTCCGGCTGTCGAGTTTCGTTCCACAGTTGACGCAATACTGCCAGTAGTGAGGCTCCGCCGCGGCAGGACGCACGGCAGATTTGAGGATCGATCGTATTTCGGTAATGTTCTGTCCCTTTTCCATCCTTGCTTAAAATAAAAAAATGAAAGGCGGAAATCAAGGAACATCTCACGACGGCGAGAGGTAGCCGTCGTTCATGACAAACTTGTCGTATTTTTCACGCGACGTCAGAAGGGGAAGCATCGATTCGAAATGACTGTTCAATGTGCTCAGCCGTTCGTTCTCCGATTGGAGAGCAAGAAACTTCTGCCTGTCTTTCAATTCCAGTCCAGCCTTTTGAACAAGCAGGAACGAAATCTTGGTGTCGGACGAAGCCTCGTTCGCCGGCATGACCGTCCCTTTGAACGCGGTTTCGACGAATCGGTTATACAATTCAATAGCGCGGCGCCGGAGAGAATAATTGACTTTCTCCGCCCTGTCTTCGAAGAAGGAAACCTCTCCGATAAAATATGGAGCTTCGCTGTCGACGAGATGCTCCAACGTGTACCGTGTCCTCCCCTCCACCGCGATATCCATCTGACCATCCTCGTATTCTTTAACAACAGTCTTGACGATCGCGCTGCACCCGGTTGGCTCGATCTTGTCGTTCTCGATCAGATTAATTCCAAATTCCGAATGGTTTTCAATGCATTCATGGATAAGGGTCTTGTATCGTTCTTCGAAAATGTGAAGGGGCAGGAGCGATCCCGGAAAAAGGACGACCTTGAGAGGAAAAAGAGGAAGATTTCGAATCCGATGCGAGTTCATAGGGTGATACGAAAACAGGAGACGATTCCGATCGTCTCCCGTTTTCATTATCTCATTTTATTTTGAAGCCGCATCAAACCGGTCGGAGACGTCGGACCAATTTACTACGCTCCAAAATGCTGTGAGGTAGTCCGCACGCCGGTTCTGATACTTCAGGTAATATGCGTGCTCCCACACATCGCATCCGAGTACAGGAGTTGCGCCGTCGGTCAGCGGGTTATCTTGATTTGCAGTCGAAACGATCGCAAGCTTTTTGTCTTTGCCGACGACGAGCCACGCCCACCCGGAACCGAAACGTCCTAGGCCCGCCTTGTTGAACTGTTCTTTAAACGCCGCCGCTGAACCGAATACGCTGTTGATCGACGTGATGAGTTTGCCTGAGGTTGGCTCTTTGACTCCGGCTTTCAACTGCTGCCAGAACATCGAATGATTGACATGACCGCCGCCGTTGTTACGCACGGCTGTACGAATCGCCTCGGGGAGAGAACTCAACGATTTTATTAATTCTTCCGCCGTTTTGGTCTGCAACTCCGGATTGTTCGCTAGAGCGTTGTTCAAATTGGTGACATATGCACCATGATGCTTGTCATGATGAATTTCCATCGTCTTAGCATCGATATATGGTTCGAGTGCATCAAACGCATATGGAAGCGGGGGTACTGTGAACGCCATTGTAGAATCTCCTTGTGATAGTAATGGGGTTTTAGTTGAAAATGTTCGTCGTAATTCTTACGAGACAAACGTCAATACATGTTCAAGGCAAGCTTCGCTTCTTCGGACATCATGCTCGGATCCCATCGAGGTTCCCAGACAACATCGACCTGCGCAGAGGTGACGCCCTTCACTGCTTCGACTTTCTGTTTGACTTCCGGCGGCAGGCTCTGCGCTGCAGGGCATGCAGGCGAAGTTAGCGTCATCTTGATCTGCACGACACCCGCATTGTCAACATCGACCGAATAAATAAGTCCCAACTCGTGGATGTTTACCGGGATCTCAGGATCAAAACAGGTTTTCAATGCCTGGATCACCTGGTCTTTTACTATTAACAATTCGAAAGTATTGAAATCTGAATCGCCCATGGTATCATCTCATCGCTGATCAATTAAGCTTCGCATCTTCTGTCGAAACGACTGCCCCATCCGACTTCAGCGCCGAATGAAGTGCATGCCACGCCAGGCTCGCACACTTAATACGGGCAGGGAACTCCGCAACCCCGGCAAGTGCTCCTAGGCATCCAAGATCTTCGAGATCATCGACTTCCTTGTGGATGTCACGCGTAACGACGGAATGAAACTTCTCGAAAAGTTTCTCGGCCTCCTCCTTCTTTGTCCCTTTCACCGCCGTGGTCATCATCGAAGCAGAAGCCTTCGATATTGCACACCCCGAACCTTGAAAACTCACGTTCTTGATCACGTCTCCGTCCATTTCGACGAAGACGGTGAAGTGGTCACCGCACAAGGGATTGTAGCCTTCGGCATGATTTGTGGCGTGTTCCAGCTTCCCAAAATTTCGCGGACTCTTGTTGTGGTCGAGAATCAACTGCTGATAAAGTTCGTTAAGATCGCTGCTCATGAACCAAAAATCTCCTTAACTTTCAGAAGTGCACCTGCAAGCGCGTCAACCTCTTCCATTGTATTGTAGAATGCAAACGATGCCCGTGCCGTCGCAGGAATTCCAAATCGCTGCATCACCGGCTGTGTGCAGTGATGGCCGGTTCGGATCGCAATCCCCTCGCGGTCGACGATGGTTCCGACATCGTGGGCATGAATGCTTCCCATGATGAACGATATGACGCTCGATTTCTTCTTCGCCGTTCCGATAATGCGCACTCCTTCGATGGCTGAAAGCTTCTCTGTTGCGTAGGTTACCAGATCGTGTTCGTATGAAGAGATCGCTTTCAATCCGATGTTGTTGACGTAATCGAGGGCGACTCCGAACGCGATCGTATCGGCAATATTGGGCGTCCCCGCCTCGAATTTGTACGGAAGCGCATTGTAGGTTGTTTTCTCGAACGTCACCGAACTGATCATATCTCCGCCCCCCTGGTATGGCGGCATCGACTCCAGCAAATCCGCTTTTCCATACAGGACTCCGATGCCCGTTGGCCCGCAAACTTTGTGACCCGAAAAGGCGTAGAAATCACAATTTAGGTCTTGGACATCCAACGCGATGTGGGGCGTTGACTGAGCGCCGTCGACAAGAACCGGAATGCCGAATTGATGAGCGCGTGCAATGATCTGTTTGATCGGATTGATGGTGCCGAGAGAATTTGAGAGATAAACGACGGAAACGAATTTTGTTTTCTTATTCAACAATTTTTCGTATTCGTCCATTAACAATTCGCCGTCGTCGTTCATCGGGATCACTCGCAGAACTCCCCCGGTCTGTTCGCAGAGGAGCTGCCATGGAACGATGTTCGAATGATGCTCCATCGCCGAGATGATGATCTCGTCCCCCGCTTTTATGTATTTCCTTCCATAACTCTGGGCGACAAGATTTATCCCTTCGGTCGTCCCGCGGACAAAAATTATTTCCTTTGATTCAGCGGCGTTCAAAAACAACTTCACCTTGCCGCGCGCCTTTTCATATTCGTATGTTGCAAGTTCGCTTAACGCGTGAACTCCGCGGTGGATATTGGCATTCTGCGACGAATAATATTTTGTCAGCGCGTCGATCACCACCTGGGGTTTCTGGCTTGTCGCGGCGTTG
Source organism: uncultured Chitinophagaceae bacterium (assembly GCA_964439265.1). Classification (GTDB taxonomy): domain Bacteria; phylum Bacteroidota; class Ignavibacteria; order UBA10030; family UBA8401; genus JAGVPT01. The sequence goes on along the minus strand of CAYTOA010000012.1, from coordinate 38,347 downwards.
TCGAGATAGACAAGCGGTTTGCCGTGGACTTTTTGTTGAAGGATCGGAAAATCCTCCCGGAGACGCGCGACATCAAAGACAGCCTCGCCGTTGCGCCCCGTTTCTTTCACTATGGTTTCAACTGAAGGTTTCATAACGATTTCGTTTCGGAGTGAACAATTTCCGGCAATGCTGTCTTTACAACTTTTTCCTGGAGCCGTTCAATGACGAGCGAATCGACATGCTTGCGCACCGCCTCGTCGTTGATGTAGTTTGTCGCCTCGCCGGCAAAGCCGACAGTCAACAACGCCCGCCCGGCTTCTTCGCTGATTCCCCTGCTTTTCACGTAGAAAAGCGAGGCTGCATCCAATCCGCCGACGGTCGCTCCGTGCGTGCACTTCACATCGTCGGCGAATATTTCAAGCTGCGGTTTTGTGTCGACCGTCGCTTTATCTGAAAGCAGCAAATTCTTGTTCGTTTGTTTGGAATCGGTCTTTTGCGCTTTTCTTCTCACAAAGATCTTTCCGTTGAAGACAGAGCGCGCGGAGCCTGTGATGATTCCCTTGAAGATCTCGCGGCTCGAGCAATTTGGCTCCGTGTGGTCGATAAACGTATGGTGATCGACAAGCTGCTCGTTTGCCGTCAGGTAGAGGCCGTCGAGCATCGTCTCGCATTGTTCGCCGTTCACGGCGATGTTGATGTCGTTCCTGGCGATCGATGCACCGAGGGCGAGGCTGAACCCGGTGAATCTGCTCCGGCTCCCCTGTTCGACCTGCATCGTGCCGACGTGAAACGCTTGTTCACTCTCACGCTGGATTTTCACGAAATCAACCGCCGATTCTTTTCCAACAAATATTTCTGAGACGGTATTCGTGAAATAAACGTCTTCGGACAACGAGACATAGCTTTCAATGAATGTTGCCGTCGCATTCTTCTCCACGATGATGAGATTTCGCGGATAGGCAGCGGTATGGCCGTCGCTCTCCCCTGCGGAGACAAAAAGCATTTGGATGGGCGATGAGGTAATTGTTCCCTCGGGCACGTACACGAATGCGCCGTCATGAATGAACGCACTGTTCAATGCCGCGAACGGATGGCTTTGTAACGGAATATGTTTGCCGAGATGCTCCCGCACGATATCCCCGTGTGCCGCAAAAGCATCCGCCAGTCCACCGGCAACAAGTTCTTTCGGCAGACCCGAGACGTTGGAAAGTACCTGACTGTAATGTCCGTCCACGAAGACGAGAATGCTCTTTGAACTTCCTTCAATAATGTATTTGCGGAGTCCATCCAGGTGCACACTCGGAGAGCCCCTCTTCAAGGCACGATGGAAATGAGTCTTCGTCAAGGGAAGGATGTTCGTAAAGCGCCAATCCTCCTGCTTGATCGTGGGAAATCCTAATTCAGTAAATTTCCCGATGGCGGCAAGCCGCAAACTCTTCAGCCATGCCGGATCATGACCGGCTCCGTTGTTTTCAAACACGTGAAAGTCTGAGACGTATTTTTCTATTTCTTGAGATGACTGCATTTTGTCCTATGAACTTTTTAGATGAATCAGCCGGCTAACGATTCAGCTTCTTCCTTCACGTTATCGTACCCGTTCGCCTCGAGTTCGAGCGCGAGTTCTTTGCCTCCCGATTTTACGATCCGTCCGTTGACCAGGACATGGACAAAATCGGGGACAATGTAATTCAGCAAACGCTGGTAGTGTGTCACAACGATAACTGCATTGTCCGGTTTCTTAAGCTGGTTAACCCCATTTGCGACGATCTTCAACGCGTCGATATCCAGCCCGGAATCCGTTTCGTCGAGGATCGCAAGCTTTGGCTCGAGAACCGCCATCTGCAGAATTTCGTTGCGCTTCTTTTCTCCGCCGGAAAAACCTTCGTTCACTGGACGGTTAATAAAGCTTGGATCCATCTCGACCAGTTTCATCTTTTCTTTGAGAACCTTGAGAAACTGCATCGCATCGAGCGGCTCAAGTCCGTTGTGCTTCCGAATTTCGTTGACTCCGGCTTTCAGAAAATAACTATTGCTCACTCCCGGAATCTCTACCGGATATTGGAATGCCAGAAACACCCCCTCCTGAGCGCGTATTTCGGGAGCCATTTCCAGCAGATCTTTCCCATGATACAAAACCGAACCTTCAGTAACTTCATACGAAGGATGACCAGCGAGCACCTGCGCGAGCGTGCTTTTTCCGGAGCCGTTCGGCCCCATCACTGCATGGACTTCGCCGGCGTTGACAGTGAGGTTGATTCCTTTTAAGATTTCTTTTCCCGCAACATTCGCGTGGAGGTTTTTTATTTCGAGCATTCGATCCGTTTCCTTTGTTGTTCGTTCTGGGGTGTTAGGTTTTAGCTTCTAGCTGTTACTTGTTGATTGTTCATTGTAAATTGTCAACCAACGCTGCCTTCAAGACTGATTCCCAGCAGCTTCTGCGCTTCAACGGCAAATTCCATCGGAAGGTTCTTGAAGACTTCTTTTGCGAAGCCGTTGACGATCATGGAGATCGCATTTTCGGTGTCGATGCCGCGCTGTTTGCAATAGAAGAGCTGATCCTCGCCTATTTTTGACGTCGAAGCTTCATGCTCGACACTCGATGAAGTGTTTCGAACCTCGATGTACGGAAAAGTGTTCGCGCTGCACCGGTCTCCGATAAGCATCGAATCGCACTGCGTATAATTTCGTGCATTCGTCGCATTCGGCAAAACTTTTACGGAGCCGCGGTACGTGTTGCCGCCGAACCCCGCTGAAATGCCTTTTGAGATAATCGTGCTTTTCGTATTTTTTCCGATATGGGTCATCTTCGTGCCGGTGTCTGCAACCTGGCGGTTGTTGACGACGGCAACGGAATAGAATTCCCCGACCGAATTATCTCCCTGCAGGATCACACTCGGGTATTTCCAGGTGATCGCCGAGCCGGTTTCGACCTGTGTCCAGGAAATTTTTGAATTCTTGCCGAGGCACTTTCCCCGTTTTGTGACAAAATTATAGATGCCGCCTTTTCCTTCTTTGTCTCCGGCATACCAATTCTGAACGGTCGAATATTTTATCTGCGCATCGTCCAGCGCGACCAGCTCGACCACAGCAGCGTGAAGCTGATTGGTATCCCGGATCGGCGCCGTGCATCCTTCAAGGTAGCTCACGCTGGCTCCCTCTTCGGCCACGATGAGCGTCCGCTCGAACTGGCCCGTCTCTGCTGTATTGATTCGGAAATAGGTCGAGAGCTCCATCGGACAGCGAACACCCTTCGGAATAAAACAAAACGAGCCGTCACTGAATACTGCCGCGTTGAGCGTCGCAAAAAAATTATCGGTATACGGAACGACCGAGCCGAGATATTTCTTCACCAGGTCGGGATGATGCTGCACCGCTTCGGAGAAGGAACAAAAGATAATTCCAAGTTCGCCAAGTTTCTCCCGGAACGTCGTTGCCACAGAGACACTGTCGAAGATCGCGTCAACCGCAACGCCGCTCATTCGCTTCTGTTCGGTGATCGAGATACCCAGCTTCTCATAGGTCGCGAGAATTTCCTTGTCGACCTCCTCAAGGCTGTTGACTTGCGGCTTCTTCCGCGGTGCCGCATAGTAGATGATATTCTGGTAGTCGATGGCCGGATAAGTAAAATTTTGCCAATGCGGCTCGTCTTTCAACGTCAGCCAATGGCGGTATGCCTTGAGCCGCCAATCGAGCATAAATTCCGGTTCGTTCTTTTTGTGCGAAATCAGGCGTATGACATCTTCGCTCAGACCCTTCGGGATGGCATCGGTATCGATATCGGTGACGAAACCGTACTTGTATTCCTGGTTGACAAGGGTCTCCATTGATTCTTGCATCAGAACTCCAATCTAAAGTTTGTCTGTTTCCAATTCATACGCCGAACGAACTGCCGCATCCGCAGGTCTTTGCCGCCTGGGGATTATTGAAAACGAATCCGCGCCCGTTCAGCCCGTCGGTGAAATCCAACACGGTTCCCGAGAGATAGAACATGCTTTTCTGATCCACGAATACTTTAATGCCCTGAAGGTCAAGTACATTGTCTTTTTCATTCGGCTTCTCGTCGAACGCGAGGACGTACGTCATTCCTGAACACCCTCCGCCCTTGACGCCAAGACGCAAGCCATGCGACTCCGGGATGTTATTGGATGATTTGATATTTCTTACTTCCGCTGCTGCCTTCTCCGTTAATTGGATCTCATCCGGAATCGTCGTTTGCGGTTGCGGTCCCTGCGCAATAAGCACTTCAGACATAGTTACTACTCCTTCTTGATTGTAAATTCTTATTTTTTGTTTCTTTATTCCTAATTCTTAATTCTTAATTTATTCTAGGATGCTTTCTTTGCCGTGAACTCTGGATATTGCAGCACCCATCCCTGCTGGTTCACTTTCTTAAAAATATTCTGCTTTTCGAAATGCTGCGCGACTTCGCGGGCGACATGCTCTGCATCGCCATAACCGATCTTCAGGTGCTTCTGTTCAAAAAAGCTGATGATGCCGTAATGCAGGTCGCGGAAAAAGAAATTCGATAAATGGTACAAAGGGAATTTTGCCTTCAGAAAATGAAGGAACTCGACCTGGTTGTTGATAATTGTCGCTGATTTTTTCATCGAGAGCGTATTCTTCTATTTTAATGAATCAATGCTGTCACTGGAAAAAGCCTTTTCTTCGTCACGAGTTGGTACTGCGGCGATGCGTCGCGGAGCCGCTGAACTGTTTCTACTATTTTCTTCCCTGCATATTCGACCTCTTCTTCTGTGTTAGATCTGCCGAGCCCGGCCCGGATGGTGCAGCGGGCAAGTTCATCGTCAAGACCGATAGCGCTCAAAACGTGCGAAACTTTTTCTCCGTTGGCATCTGCGGACGAACATGCGGAGCCCGATGAAACCGCTACATCGTCTTTCAAAGCTGTTATCAAGTCGTCGGCATGAACGTACGGAAATGTAACGTTCAGATTGTTGCATAATCGATTTGCCGGATCTCCGTTCCGCTGAGCGCCCTCGACCGAAAGCAAGATCTTTTCCATTCTGTTTCGAAGTCCGCCAACGCGCGCAAATTCATCGTCATATTCCTCAGAGGCCAGGCGAACAGCTTCTGCAAAACCAACGATCGCCGGGACGTTCAGCGTTCCTGAACGCATTCCCCGCTCATGCCCTCCGCCATCCATTTGGGGAATGATCTTCACATGCGGATTCTTGTTTCGAATGTACAGCGCACCGACGCCTTTGGGACCGTACACTTTGTGAGCGCTGAGGGACATGCAATGGATATTCAGGGTTTGGACATCGATCGGAATTTTTCCTACGCACTGGGCCGCGTCGGTATGGAGAAGAATTCCTCGTTCCAGGCAGATGCTGCCGATTTCTGAAAGTGGCGCGATTGTCCCGATCTCATTGTTGGCCATCATGATCGAGACAAGAATCGTCTCGTCGGTAATTGCCTCGCGGACAGCCTGCGGTCGTACCGTTCCCAACTGATCTACATCCAGGGTTGTAACGCGAAAACCCGATCGTTCCAGCATGGCGCACACATCAAGAATCGACCTGTGTTCTGTTTTCGCCGTAATGATATGCTTTCCTTTTCTTGCATAGGCTTCAGCGATACCCTTGAGTGCAAGGTTGTTCGATTCGGTCGCTCCGCTCGTAAAGATAATTTCTTTCGCTTCCGCGTTGATGACCCGCCCAATCATATTCCGCGCGTTCTCTACCGCCGCTTCAGCCACCCAGCCAAACCGATGTTGGCGGCTTGCGGCATTGCCGAAATGTTCCGTAAAATATGGAATCATCACGTCGACTACCCGACGGTCGACCTGTGTCGTTGCATGATTATCCATGTAAACGGGAAGCTTCATTGTCAGACAATCTCTGAAAGTTTCATCGTTTGAAAGACTTGGTCAATGTTCAACTGAATTTTTCCAAGAGGGTTCTTAATGGTACAATTATCATAGATGGAACAGCTATCCGGGCTTTCTGCGATGCATTGCGTGATCGCAGGCAGATGGTCCTCAATAGCATGGATGATCGCAGAGATCGAAAGATCGCCGGCACCCTTCGCTAAGGTATAACCGCCGTACACTCCCTGGTGGGATACAATCAAACCTCTCTTTGCCAGCCTCTGCATCACTTTTGCCAGGAGTTCGTACGGAATCTTGTACCGGTCGGCTATTTCCTTCGCAGTCGACATCTTCCCCGACTCTGCGGCGGCAATATGCCGTATCGCGATCAATCCATATTCGACTCGTTTGGACAATTTTAGCATCTACGTATACCCGACCGATTATGTCCGATTTACCCGCAAAAAAATACACTCAATTACAATAACAATTGCCCGTGGTAAATCGTTTCCCACTATGAAGAATCTTTATAAAAATAATCAATCGTGGCCCGAATGTCAAGCCACGAGACGATTGATGTTATCATATCTATCCTCAGAGAATCAACCGGATGAAACCATGGCATCGGTTCTTGGCCTTGTTGACTTGCGTTCCATTTTTGGGTAAGTTTAACCAGGATTTTTATCAATTTCACCAATTCTTCGTCTAGAGAAGTTGATTATGTGGAAATCTGAGCGATCAAATGAGTGGCACTACTTTTGCCCTAGAATTTGGGCATTTACATTTATTTTCATGAACGGACAATCTGCCAATGGCAACGAATATTAAGATAGAAGACATTCTCAGCGATCTCAAGCTTGAAAAAAACGACCAGGACGGCATCAATGCTGTCGCCGTCATAGGACTCGGAGTGATGGGGCAGGGCATTGCGGAAACTATCGCCTCCCACGGTATTGAAGTTGTCGCAATTGAAAAAAACGAGAAGCAACTCGAGACAATGACCGGAATTCTCAGGGACAGCATGGACCGGGAGATCCATCGGTGGACGTTGACAAAAAGCGAGAAGAACTCAACGCTCTCACGTATTCACGGATCGGTCAATTTTAAAAATGCGGCGCAATGCAACATCATTATTGAAGCAGTGGATGAGAATTTTGAATTGAAGAGAAGGATCTTTTCGGAGCTGGATGAATTGTGCGACCCCGAAACCATTTTTGTCTCCAACACTTCCACGCTCACGCTGTCGAAACTTGCTGCGGCCACAAAGCGCTCCGATAAAGTCATCGGCATGCACTTTCTCAATCCCGTCCCCAAGGTGCCGCTCGTGGAATTGGTGCGGGGCACCACAACTTCGGACAAAACATTCAACACCGTGAAAAAATTCGCCGAGAGAATCGGTAAGACCGTCGTTGAGGTCTTCGAGTATCCCGGTTTTGTAACAACGCGGCTCATCGTCCCCCTTTTGAACGAAGCAATGCACGTATTAATGGAAGGTGTGGCAACGGCTGAGGGGATCGACACGGCGATGAAGCTCGGCTACAATTTTCAGTACGGCCCTCTCGAGTTAGCCGACATGATGGGTTTGGACGAAGTGCTCGCGTGGATGGAATCGCTCTTCCATGAATTAGGCGAAGCCAAGTACCGCCCATGCCCCCTCCTCCGCCGAATGGTGCGCGAGGGAAAACTGGGACGAAAAAGCGGCGAAGGGTTCTTTAAATATAACGACCAGGCAAAACGCACGACCTGATCATCTCTCACATTTTGACCGACTCTGAACGTATCATGAATATTCTTATTATCAATTGCGGCAGTTCATCTGTAAAATATCAGCTCATTGAAATTGAATCCCGCCAGGCACTTGCCAAAGGGATCGTGGACCGCATCGGCATGAACGGCGCGGTCCTCACCAATCTCCGGTCCGACGGGGATGAGATCAAAATAACCGGCGAGATCCTGGACCATACGGCAGCGATCGAGTACATTCTCGCGGTCCTTCTCAGCAAGAATCACGGTGTGTTGAGCGACAAAAGCCAGATTAGCGCGGTCGGACACCGCGTCGTTCACGGGGGTGAAGCATTCAGCGCTTCCGTCCTTATCACCGACGACGTCATCAAGCGAATTAGAGACAACATCGACATTGCGCCGCTTCATAATCCGCACAACCTTCGGGGAATCAACGCATGCCAGGTTCATTTGCCGGACGTTCCGCAGGTCGCCGTGTTCGATACGGCGTTCCATCAAAAGATGCCCCCGCATGCGTACCTGTACGGCATTCCCTATTCCCTCTACACGCAGCATAAGATCCGACGCTACGGTTTTCACGGAACGAGCCATTCTTTTGTCGCTCAACGTACCGCCGAGCTGATGCGAGAGGAATACAAATCCCTGAAACTCATCACCTGCCACCTCGGCAACGGGTGCAGCATGGCGGCCGTCGACAAAGGGATCTCCGTCGATACGTCGATGGGACTGACCCCGCTTGAAGGTTTGTTGATGGGAACTCGCAGCGGAGATATCGACCCGTATATTATTCTTCACATTATGTCAAAGGAAGGACTGAATTATTCCGAGGCAAACACGCTTCTCAATAAACACAGCGGTCTTATGGGCATTTCGGGTGTGAGCAGCGATATGCGTGAAATCATCACAGAGATGAAAGAGGGCAACAAAAAGGCGCAGTACGCCTTCGATGTGTTCAACTATCGGATTAAAAAATATATCGGCGCCTATATGGCTGCCATGGGGGGAGCGGATGCGATCGTGTTTACGGGGGGTATAGGCGAAAATAGTCCCGACGTTCGTAAGGCGAGCTGCAGCAACCTGGAGTTTCTCGGCATCCAATTGGACGACGAGAGCAACATGTCGAAGGAGAAAGAAAAACCGATCCATTCGGCTTCATCGCGCGTTAAAGTCTACGTCGTCCCAACAAACGAAGAACTTATGATCGCGCTCGATACGATGACCATTTGCGAAAATTTGAAACCCGCGTAAGGGAGAATGTAACGCGGCTGAAGGATTAACCGCCGTGACTTTTAACGGCGAGGTTTCCGCGTGTAACATTAACAAGTTCGTCGATCACCATACGCACTGAATTTTTTCTGACTGAAATCTGAAGCGTGACGTCGTCGTCATAGACCGTGTCGATGATCTTCGTGTGGGAGTGTGAAAGAGTGTTCATGACTCTGCTTGTCTCATCGTAGGGAAAAGTAATCCGCAGTTCCTCGGTAACAACCTTCGGTATCACAACCGCTTCTGCCAATGCCCGGGCTGCCGACTCGAAGTATGCGCGCCCGAGTCCGCCGGTTCCCAACTTCGTACCCCCGTAATAGCGCGTAACGATGACCAAAATATCGGACAGATCTTTCGATTGAATGGCCGAGAGGATCTTGATCCCCGCAGTACCGGATGGCTCGCCGTCGTCGGAGTAGCGGAACTCCTTCCCTTCAGCTCCGATCGCGTAAGCGAAACAATGATGTGTGGCGTCGTAGTATTCCTTTCGCACTTTTGCGAGTGTCTCCTCCGCGTGTACCCGATCTCGAACAGGAAAGGCACTGGCGATGAATCTCGACCCTTCAACTTTCAACGAGGCGTTCGCGTTTACCTTGATAGATTGGTATTCATCCCTCATCGAATGCGTGCCGAAAATGAGTACGCGAACGTAAGACGAATTGTGACATCGTCCACCAGCGCGGGTCCGGGTGCGGGACTGACCTTATACACGCGATGAGTGTAAAGTGCGTTGGGAATCACATGAACATCCTGCGCCGGCGAATAATCCACGCCGGCCACAGTTAGTATTTCACGTACGCCTACAGTTCTTTCCGAAACATCTGCATCAAAATAGTCTCCCCGAAGGACGCCGCGCAGGTTTTCTGCGAACTGGAAGGAAGTGTATGCTGACCCTCCCGCCAAATTTGAATCAACCGGAGACAGAGAATTAAGAACGCCGTTGTGAATTGTCCGGTAGAATCCCTCCACTCCCGCAGACACCGACGGCACCTGGTATCCCAGAAGAGCTTTACCGGTGAGCTTCCATTGCGCATCCAAGTTGTTCTCGAAGTCGGAGTACACTTCGGCTACTCCATTCTTCATCGGTGTGAAATAGAACTCCCCGTAGATCTTCTTCAGTTTATCGTTCTCAAGCCTGACACCTTGACCGTTGGCGGCCATAAGAGCATATCCGACGCTCCCGTCTGCAGCACATTTTCCCTTTATTCCGATCCCCATATCGTCGATAGCCACCAGTCCGTTCCGGTCTAGGATCACTTTTTCGAGAGATCGGTATCCCCAAATTTTTTCAGCAATTGCTATCGAAGGAGTCGCAGAAACACCGAAATAGATGCTTGAGAGAGGGACCAGGTTTTTCCATTCGAGATACACTTCCTGTGCGGTAAAATCCATTGCGCCGGACCGGGCGGTGTCTTCGTTGTTTGCCTGGATCAGGACTCGAGCCGTGAATTGTTCGGAAATATCCTGATCGTAGCCAAGATAAATTCGGCGGAATTCAAAACCGTTGGTCCCCTTTTCCGAGGCATTGGTTGCCTGCGCTTTGTACAAATAGTCCGCAAAAGCTTGGCCCCAAAGAACTCCTTCATTGGATTTTGCCGGAGCGAGACTTTGGGAGACAGATTTTTTATCGTCCCTTTTCGCTTGCGAATACAGCGGGGTTGTACAAAAAATCACAACGAACACAATTAGCAAAGGCTTCATTCGTCCTCCCTTATGGTACTTGTGCCGGATAAAGTAATGAAATAGTTCCAGCCTTGCAATTGTGATCAGAAAACCATGATTATCCCTTCATCCGCCCTATTGGGAGTTGATTACGATCCTCCACTCCTCTCCTCCTGTTCTTGAAATTCAGTCGAATTAACCGTACGTTGAATCACAAAAGGACCCCCCCTATGAAAATCGGAATTACGTGCTACCCCACATACGGCGGCAGCGGAGTCGTCGCTACTGAACTCGGTAAAGGGCTCGCAAAACGCGGACATCAGATCCATTTCATCAGTTACGCGATGCCGATGCGGCTGGACGGGTTCATGAACAACATCTTTTACCACGAAGTAGAGATGGCGACGTACCCGTTATTCGAGTTCCCTCTCTATACCCCCGCGCTTGCAAGCAAAATGGTGGAGGTTGCGAAATTCGAGAAGCTCGATTTGATCCATGCGCACTATGCCATTCCTCACGCAACGAGTGCCTACATTGCGAAGCAGATCCTCAACGACGAACACTTCCGCGTCATCACAACATTGCACGGTACCGACATCACGCTGATAGGATTGGAACCGAGTTTCCTCTCGGTCATGAAATTCAGCATCGAAAAAAGCGACGGCGTTACGGCGGTGTCACGTTTCTTGAAAGAGAAAACCGTTACGAACTACGGCATCAACAAAGAGATCGAAGTCATTCCAAATTTTGTGGATACACAGCTTTTTACAAGAATGGCTGAGACAAATGTCAGAAAAGCCATCGCTCCGAACGGCGAAAAGATTCTCATCCATGTCTCCAATTTTCGTCTTGTGAAACGGGTCACGGATGTGATCAGGATCTTCAACCTCGTCGCTAAGAAGATCCCTTCGAAACTCGTTCTCGTGGGCGACGGACCGGACCGGTCGAGCTGCGAGAACCTTTGCCGCGAGCTGCAGCTTGGAGACAGCGTGAAGTTCTTGGGAAAACAGGCGGAACTCGTGGAGCTGCTTTCCGCCTCCGACCTGTTCCTGATGCCGAGCCAGTCTGAAAGCTTCGGGCTTTCTGCACTGGAAGCAATGGCATGCGAAGTTCCGGTCATTTCATCGAGCGTGGGAGGATTGCCGGAACTTGTTGTGCACGGAGAGACAGGCTATATCGCCGAGATCGGAGACATAGAACGGATGGCTAAGTATGCGATCGAACTTCTGCAGAACGACACGCGGCGCGCAATGTTCGCAAAGGCGGGCCGCACGAGAGCGGTAGAGAATTTTGATATCGAGCAGATTGTAGCAGTATACGAGCGCCATTACGAACGAATTCTCAACACCAGCACAGCCAGCGCCCGCCGGTAAGGGAAAAACCCCCTCAATGAAATTCTACCCTGTGATAAAAGCCAGGTAGACAAATCGAATGACGAACGGCAGGCCGTAAAAGAAAGCCTGTGAGAGCATCGGCGTAAGCAGGCTTTTTGTGCGGTAGTAAACGATTCCCCCATACAAACCCATCACCAGTGCCAGAATATACTCTATAAAGTGCCCGCCGTACACCGGAACATTTGTCCTCCCGGCCGCGAACGCAACACTCGTAATAAGAACTACGACTGGAATTTCAAAAGACAGGATCTTTATTTTTTCCTGCCAGTATTTTAGCAGTAGAGTCTGGAATAATCCGTGGAACAAAATCTCGTCTGCCACAGCTGTCGCCATCCACTGATATAAGATCCACACCGCCATATCGACTCTTCCCATTCGGATGAAGTACTCCGGCAGTCCACCGGAAACCAGAAGCGGGAGTACTACGAGACCGAGAATAATGACCAATGCAACGGCATAAAATTTTAACAGAATTGACATCGAGAGTCGGATATCGGATGAGTTTATTCCGTAGCTCCATAAGTGGCCGCGTGAGAGTATCGTGATGGCGGTGATCCCAATGCCGAATTGCCATACCTGATGCTCAAAAAGCCACGCAAGAGGGATCGAAAGCGATGAGGGAAGCGGGAGCGATTGGGTGAGGATATGAAACGACGACGCCCATTCGATAAGACCAAAACAGGCGATCACTGCTGCAAGCGAACCTACTTTTGGAAGGAGTGAGAACCGAGGTTCAAAATGTGGTTCAGAAAGCGGCATTCGAGTTCTGGATAATGGTCGATAAGGAAGACGTATCAATTCTCTTTGCGCCTTAGCGACTTTGCGTGAGCGAGTTTAACAGAATCATAAATTCAGGCACTGCCGGCTTTTGCATTTCATCTGCGAAAAAATTACTTTTGATCATGATGATGGACAGCAAGACGCCAATGATTGAAGAATTGCTACAGCACTTTGTTTCCGAAAAGTACACGATCGTCGGAGCGAAGGGTGTTGCCGGGTATCGTCCTCCGGAGGCGCTCCACAATGACGGCTACGGCGACCAGAAAGACAGACGCCCCGATATCCTGGCCTTCGACGAAATTCAGAACAGATTTGTTATCGGTGTCGTAAAAGTACAAAGCGATGAGCTCGAATCACAGGACTCACTCACTCAGTACGACGTTTTTTTCGACCACAAGAACACTAAAAACGGAAAACCGTCGCAGGTCTGTTTCCTTCTACCCCAGGGGTTGATCGCAGAGTTCACGGCGATCATCACGCATTACATCCATCGCGATTACTGGAACAATATGATGATCATCCGCTCTAAGATCACCGACGACCTCCTTTAACGCGCGCCTATCAGAGCAGGCGTAGTTTCGCATACTTCAACATGAGATTCTTTGCACCGACACTGTCGAACAACACGACCGCCTTTGCCGATTCTCCGGAGCCCGCGAGTTGAAGCACTTTCCCCGTACCAAAAGATTCGTGTTCGACCTTCGCCCCTACTCTTAGCATCACCATTTCCTGCGACTCATTTTCGTAATCCGGCTGGCTCTCTTCCTGAAATCCGGAGTGGAGCGAGCCGAGTTGTTTCTTCGTGCGAACTTCCTTGAATGAAAAATGGCTCCCGTCCTGTCCAGCATTACCACCACGATGATGCGCGGGGAACTGAGCCTGCCTGGACAATTCTCGCTGAATAAGCGACGGTTCGATCTCTTCGGCAAATCGGGAAAGAACAGGATACGTGACATCGCCGAAACGGTATCGAAGCCGCGCATGCGTGAAGTACAACTTTTTCATCGCGCGCGTAATGCCGACATAGAAGAGCCGGCGCTCCTCTTCCATCTCATCGGGCTCGGGAGCGACCTGGTACAGCGGAAACAACCCCTCTTCCAATCCCGCAATAAAGACGACCGGGAATTCCAGACCTTTTGCGGCGTGCAGGGTCATCAGCGTGATCGCATTGCGCTGGTCAACCACCGTATCGACGGGTGATACAAGCGAGACTTCCTCCAAGAAACTTTCCAGCGTCGCGTCCGGAGTTTGTGACGTGAACTCTGTGATCGCTGAAAGGAGTTCCTGGATATTCTCCCATCGGGCAAGCGCTTCGGGAGTCGCCTCCTCTTTCAAACTCCGCAAGAATCCCAGTTCATCAACGAGCGCACGGGCAAGTTCGCTGGGAGACATCTGCAGTTTCAGTTCAATGTACTTCTGCATGAAGAGAGTGAACTGAAGAACCGCGTTTTTCGGGCGTTCGCCGATCCCGGCAATGGCATTGACATCTTTCAGAGCGTCAAACAATCCCTGAGGGCCCGCAGGATTGTGCTCGGCATGAAGAAGGATCTTTTCAAATGTCGTATCGCCGATTCCGCGAACCGGAACGTTGACGATCCTCCGGAGACTCTCTTCATCTTTCGGGTTGACGATAACGCGGAGATACGCGAGAACGTCTTTGATTTCCTTCCGTTTATAGAATTCCACGCCGCCGACGATAACGTAGGGAATGCCGTTCCTTCGAAGACCGTCTTCGAGCGACCGCGACTGCGCGTTCGTCCGGTAAAGAACGGCGAAATCTTTCAAGTCGAGCTTCAGTTTGCCGCATTGCTCCTGGATATGGGAAACGATCTTCATCCCCTCGTCCTTGTCGTCCTCCGCCTCAATCATAGTGATCAATTCGCCTTGAGGGTTCGACGTCCACAACGTTTTATGGATCTGGTTTCGGTTGTTCTTGATGACAGCATCCGCTGCGGCAAGTATCGTCTTCGTCGACCGGTAGTTCTGTTCCAGCCTGAAGACTTTGCTTTCTGGGTAATCCTGTTCAAAATCGAGGATATTCCTGATATCTGCGCCGCGGAAGGCATAAATACTCTGTGCGTCGTCGCCGACAACGCAAATATTCTTAAAGCGTTTCGCGAGAAGATTGATCAAGACGTACTGAGCCCGGTTTGTGTCCTGGTATTCGTCCACAAGAAGATACCGGAACCGGTACTGATACTTTTCAAGTATGCTCTCGTTCTTCTGAAATAATTCGATCGGCTTCAACAGAAGATCGTCAAAGTCCATTGCATTGTTCTTAAAGAGCCGTGCCTGGTATTCTTTGAATATGAGCGCCGTACGCTGTTCAAAAGGATCTTTCGCGATCTCCTCGTAGCGCTCCGGCGAAACAAGGTGATTCTTGGCGCCGCTGATGCGTGATTGAATGCCTCGGGGATTGAATTGCTGCGCAGAGATGTTGAGCGACGACATAATATTCTTCACGAGTCCCAGGCTGTCATCGCTGTCGTAGATAGTAAAGCTTCTCTGATATCCGATAGCCTCGCACTCATGCCGCAGTATGCGCGCAAAGATGGAATGAAAAGTTCCTGCCCATACGTCCACAGCCAGTTCTCCCACAAGCTGCTCGATACGGTGCTTCATCTCCTTCGCCGCCTTGTTCGTGAACGTGAGCGCAAGGATTTGGTACGGCTTGACTCCATTCTCAATGAGATGGGCAATACGGTACGTGAGCACCCTCGTCTTCCCGCTCCCCGCTCCGGCGACGATCATCACCGGACCGTCGGTGGCTGAAACCGCTTGCTTCTGTACAGAATTAAGTTGTTCTATCAGATTCATGTCAAGGGAGAAAAAAAATGGAATTCGTATGGAGAAAAAATACGCAAATTACCGTAGGGATGCAAACGGGGGAGAGGGTACCAACGAAGCGGACAAACGAAGAAACGACGATCGAAAACAAACTACAAAATGATTGCGCCTTCGAGCCGAAGAAGAAATTCTTTGGTCTTCACTCCGGCGGAGTAACCGGCGAGCGATCCGTCATGGCCGACGACGCGATGACAAGGAACAACAATCGGAAGAGGATTGCTTCCGTTGGCAGTACCGACTGCTCGAAAGCCGCGGGGCACCCCGACTCTCCTTGCGAGCTGTTTGTAGGTGATCGTCGTTCCGTAGGGGATCCTCAGCAGCTCTTTCCATACCCGCAGCTGGAATGTTGTGCCGATCTGATCGACGGGGGCAGAAAATTTCGCGAGCTTGCCGTTGAAATATCTGTTCAACTGTTCGATCGCTTCTTTATTCCGGCTTTTGTTTTCCACCACATCGTCGTCGTCGAAATGAATGGAAAGCCAGTCGAAGAAGTCTTTTTTCGATTCTTTTGGTATACTGATTTTGCACACTCCATTATCGGTGGACGCGATATAGATGTGGCCAATCTTAGAATCGAATGATGTGCAATAAACTTTGGGCATAAGGTGTGAAGGTGGACGAGCTGTTTTCTCCTGCGCTACCGAAGGACGTTTGAATATAGCAAAGTCGGCAAATTGGCGCAAGTAGAATCTTACGTGCTGACGAGAGTTGTGATCCCGCTCAGCTCGATGGCGATATTGCGTTCACGTTTTGAGATCGGGAAAAATGAAACTTTCAATTGTTACCCAAGGCCGCTTGGAACGGAAGAACGTATCCTGAAATCATTTTCAAAATCGATGACACAATCGACTATCGCATCTATTCCTCGTCTTCGTGGTGCCGCAGCTTTTCCAAGACTGAAAAATCTTCGAGTGTCGTCGTATCTCCGGTCGTTGCACCTCCGGAAGCTATCTCTCGCAATAAACGGCGCATAATCTTTCCGCTTCTCGTCTTTGGAAGAGCATCGGTGAAACGGATGTCGTCAGGCTTTGCCATTGCTCCGATTTCTTTCGCAACATGAAGGCGCAATTCCTCCTTTAATTGGGGTGTTGGTGAACGCTTCCCTTCCAACGTCACGAAGGCGCAAATTGCCGACCCCTTTATTTCATCAGGTTTTCCGACTACGGCGGCTTCAGCGACGTAAGGATGGCTCACTAGCGCGCTTTCTACTTCCATTGTGCCAAGCCGGTGTCCTGAAACGTTGATGACATCATCAACCCGCCCCATGATCCAAAAATAGCCGTCTTTGTCGCGCCGGGCACCGTCTCCGGTAAAATAAACTCCCTTGATGTCGCTCCAGTATGTTTTCTTGAATCTCTCAGGATCGCGGTATACCCCCCGCATCATCGAAGGCCACGGCTTCTTTATGACAAGATATCCCCCCTGGTTCGCCCCAACCGATTTTCCTTCCTTGTTTACCACATCCGGTTGGATGCCGAAGAACGGAAGCGTAGCGGTTCCGGGCTTTGTCGGCGTTGCGCCGGGAATGGGCGTGATCATGATCGATCCGGTTTCCGTCTGCCACCACGTGTCAACGATCGGGCATTTTCCTTTCCCGATAATTTTGCTGTACCACATCCATGCCTCAGGATTGATCGGTTCACCAACAGTTCCAAGCAGCCGAATCGAACTCAGGTCATGTTTGAGCGGCCATTGTTCTCCCCACTTTATGAACGCCCTGATCGCGGTAGGCGCGGTGTAAAAGACATTCACTTTATATTTCTCGACAATGCTCCAGAACCGGTCAGGTTCCGGGTGATTTGGCGCCCCCTCGTACATCACCACCGTCGCCCCGGTGGAAAAAGGACCGTAAACGATGTAACTGTGCCCCGTTACCCATCCGATATCCGCCGTGCACCAATAGGTATCGGTATCTTTGATGTCGAAGACATATTTCATCGTCAGGTAACAACCAAGGAGATATCCCGCCGTGGAATGAACGACGCCCTTCGGTTTGCCGGTCGTGCCGCTTGTATAGAGAATATAGAGCGGATGCTCGGAGTCCAGTTTTTCCGGCTCGCAGTCGGCCGGCGTGGTGGACATCAATCCATTCCACCAATGATCGCGACCGGGAACCATGATGACGTCCAGGCCGACCCTGTTGACGACGATAACGCTTTCGACCGTCGGGGTAACCTTCAGCGCTTCATCAATATTCGCCTTCAACGGAATGACGCTTCCTCTTCTATACCCGCCGTCCGCCGTGACGACAAGTTTCGCCTGCGCGTCGTTGATGCGGTCCTTGAGCGCTTCGGCACTGAATCCTCCGAAGATGACGCTGTGCGTTGCGCCGATGCGGGCGCATGCGAGCATCGCGACGGGAAGTTCGGGTATCATGGGCATATAAATGATCACGCGATCACCTTTCACGACGCCGAGTTTCTTCAATACATTCGCGCACTTGCAGACTTCGCGGTGCAGGTCGGCGTACGTCAGCGTCCGTGTATCTCCCGGCTCTCCCTCCCAGATAATCGCGGCCTTGTTCTTTCTCCACGTCGTCAGGTGCCGGTCTAGGCAATTCGCGGAAACATTTAATTTGCCCCCGACGAACCATTCGGCGAACGGAAGCTTCCACCGGAGAACTTTCGTCCATTTCTTGTACCAGAAAAGCTCTTCGGCCATTTTGGCCCAAAATTTTTCCGTCGAATGAATCGATTCGTTGTACATTTTCTTGTACTGCGCGAACGATTTGATTGCCGCCGATTTTGAGAACTTAGCGTTCGGCTTGAATACCCTGTACTCTCTGAGAACGGAAGTAATGTTCGCCGATGTATTCTGTTGGCCGTTGGTAGGCATAGTACTTTTCCTCCAAAAAATGATTCAGGGATAGTTGGCAATGAATTCGCGCGTACGGTTCCGGCTGGTTACGAGATCAACTTATATCCCATAAACAGGCTGATGAGCAATAGGATAATGCCGAAACCGCGGGTAATTTTTTCTATCAACGCTTTGTCAAGTTTCATTTTCTGCTTTTCGACGAGTTCAAGAAGGATGAAAAACCATCCGGTCGTTCCGAACCCGGTGCCAAGCGAAAAAAATAAATTATTGTATGACGTGGCTTCGAGAATATGATATCCGTGAATAATACCGGCAACGGTGATCCAATAGGCAATGAAGGAAGGATTTGAAAGATAGAGGACAATACCAAGAAGAAAATATCGTTTGAAACCTGGGGAATCTTCGCTCTTCGACACTTTTGCTTCTCGCACGTTGAAGAACGTCGTTCTGATCCCAAGTAAAAAGAAAACTGCGAACGTTGCAATTCGAAAAATGAGTTCAATTTTTGGGTTCGAGTTCAGTGACGAGATGCCGAACATCGCCGCCGCGCAATAGACGATATCCATCCACCCTGAACCTGCTCCGATCATAAGTCCCTGACCGGTCTTGCCCGACAACCCTTTTGTCATAACAGCGATGTTGATAGGGCCGACAGGAATGGTGGTGAAAAAACCGACAACAAATCCCACGATGAATGCGATCATCTAAATCTAATATTCTGAGGCAGCGTTAGGCAATTACGACAAGCACTGTCACATAAGATAGTATTGAAAGTGCAGGCGGCAATGTTTTTTCGATGACGTATGAAGATAAAGGAATTGAAGAAGAATCGCAAAATCCTTAGGCAAAAATAATTCCTGCTGCAGGCTCAGGTTCCGCGGGGACTTCTTCCGCAAATCGGGCCAGCCGTTCGACAATCGGTTCTGCCGTCGCATACGTCATTAACTCGGCGCGCAGTTTGGCAATGTTCGGCATTCCGCGCAGGTAGCCGGAATAATGTTTGCGCATTTCCAGAACACCGTAATGCTCTCCTTTGTATTCAACGGACAAGGTGAGATGTTCGATGCACACTGCAACTCTTTCTGCAAGCGACACGTCAGTTGTTAAGGTCCCCGAGTTCATTAAATTCTTGGCTTGCTGGAATATCCAGGGGTTGTCGATTGCTCCGCGGGCGATCATTACGCCGTCACAGCCAGTTTCGGCGAAAACTTTTGGAACGTCGGCAGCCTCGAGAATATTTCCATTCACCACAATCGGGATAGCGACGGCGGCTTTTATTTTGGGAATCCACGTATAGTCCGGAATGCCTTTGTGAGCCTGCGCCCTTGTGCGGCAGTGGACGGTAAGCCCTTGCACACCGATCCCTTCAAGCATTTTCGCCACTTCGACAATTCGAATTGAGCTCTCATCCCATCCGAGCCGTGTTTTGACGGTCACCGGAGTGTGGGTAGCTTTCACGACCGCCGAAACGATCTTCTCCATCCGCGGCAGGTCTTTCAAGAGACCCGCCCCCGCACCCCTCAATGCTACACCCTTTATCCAGCATCCGCAATTGATGTCGATGATGTCGGGGCTCATGCTTTCTGCAATTCTCGCGGCCCCGTCCATCGACGATTCTTCGCCTCCGTAGATTTGAATACCAAACGGGCGTTCTTTTTCGGAGAAGTACATTTTCTTTTTTGTCTTCTCTGAATTGCGCACAAGTCCTTCGGAGTTGACAAATTCCGTGTACAGGATATCAGCGCCAAGCCGTTTGCATACCAGGCGAAAGGAGGGATCCGTGACGTCTTCCATCGGCGCCAGAAGGATCGGTTGTGCTATGTCGATCGACCCAATTTTCATAGTTGACAAATGATACGATATCGCTCGCAAAGCCGCAGAGGCGCAAAGATTATTTCGTTTAATTAAACTGCGACTTTGCGTCTGACGAAGCCATCCCTTTGGGATTTGCGTGAGAAAATCTTAACAACTAAAAAGCATAAAAATACTAATTTACCGTATCGCCCGGGAGTATGTCGGCGACCTTTCCTTTTAACTGCGCCGGAAGGAAACTCTTCAGATCGACGGGTGAGCCCGTGAGAGCGGGAAAAGTACCGTAATGCATTGGTATGATGCATTTCGGGTTAAGAAGCTCGCATGCTTTCGCAGCCTCCCTCGGTCCCATCGTGTAGACTCCGCCGATCGGAATCATGACGATATCCGGCTTGTAGAGTTCGGAGATAAGTTTCATGTCGCCAAAAACGCCCGTATCGCCTGCATGGTATAATGTGACTCCGTTTTCGCATTGAATAACAAATCCTGCTGCGTTGCCGCCAGCCAATTTCTGCCCGTTGTTGTCGATGGTCGAGCCGTGATCGGCGTGGACCATAATGACTTTCAGATTGTCGACTTCGTATGTACCGGAATAGTCGAGCACGGCCGTTTTTTTCACCCCTTTGCTAGTCAAGTATGCGGCAATGTCTCCGTTGCACGCCACTGTTGCGTCGAATTTTTGCGCCAGCTCAACCGTATTCCCAATATGGTCGAAATGCCCGTGCGTTACCAAAATCAAATCGGCCCTGTCGATATTTCGTGCGCTGCTCGGCGCCTTCGGATTATCAAGCCATGGGTCGATGAGGATCACTTTCCCCTTCGTGGTCAATATCTTGAACGCAGAGTGTCCATACCAGGTAATACTGACTCCCCTCCCCACCTTACTTGTCTGTGCGGGTAATGAAAGCGATAAGATCAGCGTCGTTATTGCTATTGCGAATGATAACCGGAACATGCTTTTCATTTACGTCTCTTAGGATGTTGTACGAATTGTGTTGATAATCGCATCCGTCATCTCGATCGTTCCCGTGGTTGAACGTGGGTTCAAGTCTTTCGTCACGAATTTCCCCTCTTTGAGAATTTTCGCGACAGCGTTATGGATCTTCAATGCCGCCGCCTCTTCCCCCAAATAATCGAGCATCATCGAGCCGGCAAGAATAATTGCGCACGGGTTTGCAAGATTTTTTCCGGCAATATCCGGAGCGCTGCCGTGTACTGCTTCGAAGATCGCGGCGTGGGACCCTATATTCGCGCCAGGTGCAAGCCCTAGCCCTCCGACGAGACCTGAGCAAAGGTCGGACAAAATATCACCGAAGAGGTTCGTCGTTACGATCACGTCAAATTGATTCGGATTGAGAACAAGCTGCATCGCCATGTTGTCGACGATGCGGTCCTCTGCCTCGATTTCCGGAAACTTCCGTGCAACTTCGCGCGCCACTTCAAGAAATAATCCGCCGGAGAATTTCATAATGTTGGCTTTATGTACGATTGTTACTTTTTTTCTGCCGTATTTTCTAGCGTAATCGAATGCGGCATGGACAATTCTTTCAGAACCAAACCGAGTGACGATGCCGATCGTTTCTGCTGCGCTCTTTTGTGCATCGATATAATGTTCGATGCCGGAATAGAATTCCTCGATGTTCTCCCTGAACATGACGACATCGACATTCGAATACCGCGATGATACTCCCTCGAACGATTTCGCGGGGCGAAGGTTGATAAAAAGATCAAATTCTTTTCTCAGTGCAACGTTCACGCTTCGAAAGCCTTTGCCGCTCATCGTTGTCAGCGGCCCTTTCAAGGCGACTTTGTTCTTTTGGATCGATTGGATCGTCGACTCCGGAATCGGGTCTTTGTACTTCTCGATGGCGGCAATCCCGGCATGGGCAATCTCCCATTGTATGGCTACGCCGCTCGCCTCGATGACCCGTTGGGCTGCCTCAGCTATGCTTGGGCCAATTCCGTCGCCGGGGATAAGAGTGACAGTGTGCATTATTACTCAGGTTTTCGTCGGCAAAAGTTGAATATAAATATACAAAAACTGCTTCGGACTTCCAAACAACAGATAGCTAGGCGAAGCCATGACTTCACGGGCAGAGGCTGGAGAATTGCCCGGTTCATTTCGTCAAATATTTCAATCTAGGGATATTTTTTAGTCAACGTCTCCGTCATCCGCTCCGTCAAGCCTTCCTTGACTCGCTCCTTATTTTTGGGTAAATTTGATATTGTTTGACGGCGCCGTCTTTGTGGAAGCAGCGCTGAATTTCCGGACATCTCTCATTCTTGCCGCAACCGATTGAAAAGGCTCCTCAGCTTTATTAAAATTGAACATACGCTTTTCACGCTGCCGATGATATACAGCGGCGTGTTCCTCGCCTCAAAAGAAAAGCCGCCGAACGAACTCCTGCTTCTCGTGCTTCTGGCGTCCGTCGGCGCTCGCACCGTTGCGATGACGCTCAACCGTCTCATCGACCGCGAGATCGACAAGAGAAATCCGCGGACGTCGAACCGTGAATTACCGAGCGGAAAACTTACACTCTGGCAGGTATGCACGGTGCTCGCAGCCGGGCTGATGCTTTACCTGACTGCTGCAAAACTTATTTCAGACTTTTGTTTCCGCCTCTCTCCAATTCCTCTCGTTGTCTTCATCGTCTATCCTTATCTGAAGCGATTTACTCCGCTCGCGCATTTCGGGGTGGGCCTCGGCATGGCGATGGCACCGCTGGGAGGCTGGTTCGCGATCAGCGGGTCATTCGACAACATCGGTACCGGACTAATTCTCCCCGTCTTCGTACTTTTTTGGGGAACCGGATTCGACATCATCTATTCGACACTCGACGAATCATTTGACCGCAGCGCGAACCTCTATTCCTTCCCATCCCGGTTTGGAAAAGAGCGGGCGCTCCAGATCTCGGCCGGGCTGCACATCCTGGCGTTTATCGCCCTTGTGGTCCTATTTTTCCATTCATTGAAAGGTTTCGTTGCGATTCCCCCGCTCCTTCTGAGCGGACTCCTCCTTTATCTTGAGCAGAAAAAAGCGGACGACGTTGAACTCGCTTTCTTTAAGATAAATATCCTGCTAGGCTTCAACATCTTCGCGATGGTCATCCTTCCAAGTGTTTTGCCATGAAAGTGATCCTCGGAATTACTGGTTCGTCGGGAGCTGTCTATGCTTTGGATTTCTTGAAGCAGTCGAAGGCGGACAAATACCTCGTCATCAGCAAATGGGGAAAGGCACTGATGAAAGACGAGCTCGGCCTTTCAGAAAAGGAATTGCTGCCGTACATCAAACACCAGTTTTCCAATGATGACCTCGCCGCCCCTATTGCATCCGGTTCGAACCATATCGACGCGTGCGTCATCCTTCCCTGCTCGACATCGACGCTGGGGAAAATTGCGTCGGGCATCGGCGACACCCTTATCACGCGCGCAGCGCAGGTTGCCATGAAGGAACGTTTCAAACTTATTCTTTGCATCCGGGAGACTCCTCTTTCCACGGTCTCGCTAGAACAATGCGCCCGGCTTTCTCAGTACGGCGCCGTCATCATGCCCATTTCTTCTCCGCTCTACTTCGTTCCAAAAACCGTCGATGAATACGTTTCTGCCTTCACCGAAAAACTTCTCGGCGTCATCGGGGAGCGAACGACAAAGGGCTGGAGAAGCGAAGAACTGGAATAAGACGTATGCGTTTTACTGCCCTCCGCGAATTTGTCAACTACCTCGAAAAGAACGGTGAGCTTCACCGCGTGAGCCTTGAGGTGGACCCGGTCCTCGAAATTACGGAGATCGCAAGCCGCGCGCTGAAACAAAAGAGACCCGCCCTCCTTTTCGAAAAAGTAAAAGGCGCCAAATATCCCCTCGTCATCAATACGCTGGCGAGTGAACGGCGGATCGAGCTCGCACTCGGCGAGCAGCCCGACGCCCTCGGCACGAAGCTCATTTCTTTCTTCGAGGAGGCGCTTCCGCCGTCCGCGAGGACGCTCACGAAACATCCGGGGATGGTACGTAGATTTTTCGCGTCGCGGACGAGCGATATCATGATCGCTCCCTCTCAGGAGGTCGTCGAGAACCCCAATCTCAACGATCTGCCGATCATACAATGCTGGCCGCAGGACGGCGGAAGGTTCATCACATTGCCGCAGGTACTCACACACGACCCGCTGAACGGCAAGCGCAACATCGGCATGTACCGGATGCAGGTCTTCGATGCGAGGACGACCGGCATGCACTGGCAGATCCAAAAAGGCGGAGGGTTCCATTACTACCAGGCCGACAAATTAAATAAGCCGCTCGAACTCGCCGTGGCACTCGGCACCGACCCTGCAATGCTCCTCGCGGCAATTGCTCCGCTGCCCGAAGGAATCGATGAAGCGCTCTTCGCCGGATTCCTCCGTAAGAAAAGCACACAACTTGTCGGAGGACGGTCGGTCTCGATCACCGTTCCGGCAAATGCGGAATTTATCCTCGAAGGATATGTACCGCCGAAGGAACGCCGGAGCGAAGGGCCGTTCGGCGATCACTTCGGACATTATTCTGCGGCGGCCGAATTCCCCGTCTTTCATATCACCGCCGTCACACACAGAAAAGATCCTATATATCCTGCCGCAGTTGTCGGCATTCCGCCCATGGAAGACAAGTTCCTCGGAGATGCAACTCAGAGAATTCTCGGACCGCTCGCCAAGCTCCTCCACTCCGAAATCAGCAGCATGTGGGCGTATTACGAAGCCGGGTTTCACAATCTCCTTGTTGTATCCATCGAAGAGCGATACCAGAAGGAGGCGATGAAAACGGCACTCGGATTGATGGGGACGCAGCAGCTTTCGCTGACAAAATGTTTGATCGCGGTTTCGGAAGACGTCGACCCGAGAAATTTCCGCGAAGTGCTCCATGCTATCCGCGATGAGTTCGACCCGCACTACGATTTCATTCTGCTTCCGAAGGTCCCGCTTGATACGCTCGACTTTACTTCGTACACGATGAACCTTGGCAGCAAGATGATCCTGGATGCGACAAAGAAAAAGAAGCCGAAGTCAACGCTGCACGTATCCAAGAAAACCGAGCAGTTTATTCACCAATTAGCCGCCCATGACAGGCGAATTGTGGAGACCAATCTCATCGCGGAAGCACTGCTTTTGGTAAAAGTGAAAGATGACGGCGCCGCAGTCGTCAAAAGGCTGCTCAAATCGGCCTTGCTGGACGGAATAAAACTCGTGGCCGCCGTAAGTGAAGATGTGGATATTCACGATCAGGAAAGTTATATTTGGGGTGTCTTCACGCGATTCGACTGCGAACGGGACGTCAATTTTACTCAGCAAAAACTTGTCGGGATATCCCCTATTTACAAAGGAACCATGGGAATTGATGCCACGTGGAAGATCGGCTATCCCGAGCCACTTGCTATGGACGAAAAGATCGTCAAACTCGTCGACGACCGCTGGGAAAGTTATTGGAAATAATAAGCAAACAATACTCCTGTGCTTAACATAAATTTCAGAGATTCGCTGCTCGTGCCGATCTGGAATAAAATCCAGTCCGGTGAACGGCTTTCGCTCGCCGACGGCGTTACGATCTTCCAGTCGAACGACCTCATTGCCATCGGAAAGATGGCGCATGCCGTCCAACAGCAAAAGAGCGGCGATGCGGTATACTACGTGCTGAACCAGAAAATCGAGCCGACAAATATTTGCGTTCTCTCGTGCAAGTTCTGTGACTTTGCGACAAAAGCGGGACAGTCCAATGCCTATGAAATGACCATCGCAGACATTGTGGGGAAACTGACGCCGGAAATTCAGGAAGTACACATTACCGGAGGGTTGCATCCCGATTGGGAATGGAAATATTATCTAGAGATGATCAGGGAGATCAGGAAGAATTTCCCCGCCGTCGACATAAAAGCATTCACCGCGGTCGAAATAGATTTCTTCCATAAGAAATTCAAGATGACGATCGAGGAAGTGCTCCTTCAATTGAAGGACGCCGGTCTTCGCACCATGCCGGGAGGAGGCGCTGAGGTCTTTTCCGAGCGGGTGCGGAAACTTTTGTTCAACCAGAAGATCGGCGCTAGGACATGGTTTGAAGTGCACACGACGGCGCATCGACTCGGCATTCCGACAAATTCCACGATGCTGTACGGACACATCGAGACGTACGAAGAGCGCGTGCTCCACATGATAAGACTGCGCGAGGCGCAGGATGAAACAGGCGGCTTCCTCACCTTTATTCCGCTCGCATTTCAACCGGGCGTTACCGGCATCAAACCGAAGAACGAGTTCACGTCCGCGATCGACGACCTGAAAACAATCGCTGTCTCTCGGCTCATGCTCGATAACTTCCCGCACATCAAGGCATATTGGGTGATGCTGACGGAGGAAGTTGCCTCCGTCGCACTGAATTTCGGCGCCGACGACATGGACGGCACTGTTGGCGGAGAAAACATCGCACACGATGCGGGAGCTGTGAGCCCGATGAAACTCGCAAAGGAGCAGATCGTCAAGATCATCCTCGATGCGGGGAAAATTCCGGTCGAACGCGACGTCTACTATCATCCGTTGAAACTGCATTCGTCGAAAGTGATCGGGAAGATTCCATATCTTAACTCCGTCCCCTTTTACGCCAATTTCGAAAAACGTCATTTCAAGATCTTCCCCGTCGTGCCTCGGCGGATGGGTGAATTGTCAATCACGCACCAGATCGACGCGGGGATTTTCTCGCTGATGAATTATCTTTCACAGGAAGAAAATCTCGACCTGATGAATTACTGCATCGCGACGAGAGACCAGGTCAAAAGTGTGATGCTTTTTTCAAAAGAGGGATGGGGAGACCTCGACGGCAAGCGGATCGGAATTACCGACGACACAGCGACCTCGATCCGCCTTCTCCAGGTCCTGCTGAAAAAGAAGTACCATGTCCAGGCTTCGCTTGTGAGAATGCATTCCGGTGTGAACGACCACAGCGAATTTGACGCTGTTCTGCTCATCGGCGACGAAGCGCTGCGCCGAAATAAATTCGGATTGCCGGGGTTTGAACTTGTTTTCGACCTCGCAAAAGAGTGGTATGAGTGGCAAAAACTCCCGTTCGTGTTTGCAGTGTGGGCGCTCAAGAAATCATTGCCCGAAGATACTAAACGAGAATTAACCCAGATGCTTGAGTCGTCGCTCGAACAAAGCGAATCGAAACTCGACCGCGTGGGGACGCTTCATGGAAAGCAGATCGGATTGACGCCGTCTGAAGTGCAAGAGTACCTCGAGGGATTTAATTATCGGCTCGGCGAACGTGAGAGAATCGCAATGCAGGTCTTTCGAAAGCTTTATCAGGAAGCCGAAGTCACCGTTCAACCTTGATTATTTCAACAAAGAATCGTCATGGACACATCGCTCGCAAGCAGGCTGCAAGATCTCATTCACCAGGGGGATAAGCTTGTTCCCGAGGGGGGACTCGAATTCTCCGGTTACAACGCAAAGATGCAGAGCCAGTATTTGCTCTGGCGGAAGAATTGCCTCGATGCGTTGAGCAAGTGCGGAGAAAAAGGAACGGCACTGCGGTCGCAGTTGACCAACGATGAGAACGGAGCCTATTTCTACCAGACCTCTGCACAGAGAGTCCACGATGCGCTGAAAGAGGCATTGAAAACAGCCGAAGCCGCTCCTGCTCCTCCAACTCAAGCGGCAGCCGCTCCCGTCGTCAAGCCAGTCATCGAACTCGAGAAGCCGAAACCAATTGAAGCGCCGAAACCCGTTGTGTCTAGAACCACAACACCCGCCACAAACCGCGCACTCGTGGTCTCCGCCGCGAACAATCCTTTGCTTGCGCAACTGACTTCATTGCTGAAGGAGCTCGGGATCGAAGCTTCTGTCTATCAGCGCACTGGAGGGGGCAGCGACGCTCTCCTTGCTCATGTTGAGAAACAATCGGCGTCACATTACGCCTTTTACCTGATCGGCGCGGACGATATACCCAGCGCAATGTTCGAACTTGGATATCTTGTCGGAAAGATCGGAGCAAACAAGGTCTGCTGCATTTATCAGAAGGACGTCCCGGTTCCCAAGAACATCCCGGGTGTCCAGCGGAAAGAGATCATCGTAAAACTCGAAGAGATCAGTTTCAGTCTTGTCAAGGAATTGAAAGCAGCAGGATATTCGGTTTCAATTTAGGAGCGAAAGCATCAATGCAGGCTGAGTTGTATTCGAAGATAAGGAGCGGCGAACGGATCACCCAGGATGAAGGACTTTTTCTCCTCCGAAACGCAGAGCTGCTCGACCTCGCCGACCTCGCGAACGAGATCCGTTTCAAGAAGAATCCGGCGCCGCAGGTCACGTTTGTTGTCGACACGAACCCGAACTACACCAACATCTGCACTATCGACTGTATCTTCTGCGCCTTTTACCGCCACCCCGGTGAAAAAGACGAATACACGTACAGCATCGATCACATGATTCAGAACTTCAAAGAGGCGGCAGCAAAAGGAGTAACGACAGCATTGCTTCAAGGAGGAGTCAACCCTACGCTGCCTTTTGATTACTATCTTGAGATGATCAGGCGCACGGTCGCCGAAGTGCCGGAGATCTATCCTCACTTCTATTCGACTTCTGAAATTCTGGGAATGAAGCAGGTTTCGGGGCTGACACTTCGGGAAGTTTTAGAACGATTGTGGGACGCCGGCCTTCGGTCAATTCCGGGAGGCGGCGCTGAAATCCTTTCGGACCGCGTGAAGAAAAAGATTAGCAGCAAAAAGGGAACGTCGGAGGATTGGCTGGCAGTGATGCGAGAAGCAC
The DNA here is from genome assembly GCA_964439265.1 of uncultured Chitinophagaceae bacterium. Classification (GTDB taxonomy): domain Bacteria; phylum Bacteroidota; class Ignavibacteria; order UBA10030; family UBA8401; genus JAGVPT01. The sequence goes on along the minus strand of CAYTOA010000012.1, from coordinate 9,443 downwards.
ACAAGATCGGATACAAGTCGACGGCGACGATGATGTATGGCCATCTCGAGACCGACGAAGATATTGTCTCCCATCTCGAGAGCATTCGACGATTGCAGGACGAACGTCAGGGGTTCACAGCATTCGTTCCATGGAGTTTTAAACCGGGTAACACTCCGCTTGAAAAGATCATTCCGCATTACGCGACGCCGATGCGCTACCTGCAGATGATCGCATTTTCCAGAATCTATCTTGACAATTTCCCGCACATCCAGGCGTCCTGGTTTTCAGAAGGAAAAAAGACCGGGCAGATCGCGCTCCATTTCGGGGCTGATGATTTTGGCGGAACGCTGCTCGAAGAGAATGTCCATGCTGCGGCCAACTTCGTCAACAAGACCAACACGGCTGAGTGTATTCAATTGATCCACGAATCCGGGTTTGATGCTGCGCAGCGCGGGACATTATATGACATGCGGAAGGTCTTTGCCAAGAGCAAAGCAGCGTAACAGCTAATAGCTATCGGACACCTTTGTGGAGGCATCCGATTTAATAAGCATTTCGCAAGACAAATTGACAAGGTGTCCGATAGCTCCTCGACGAACGTCTCTCCTGTTAGACACTCTCCGTAGCAAGCCGCTCTGAAATATCTTTTAACGAACTCCACGACTCCATAAGTTCCGGCAAGTATTCGGACGAGGTCACAAATGTCCATAAATACGCCACGATCGAATAAATATTTCCCGTGCTGAAGTCATCGAGGTCGATGGCGATATAGAGAACGACGAGGAAGATAACAAGGAGGAAAATCCTCATCGCCCCGAAATTAAACGCCCCCCAGTTCGCAATGCGCCGTTCAACGAGAGACTGCGCTGTATAATATGCCCGTACCTTTTCAGGATCTTTCGTTGAAAATACCTCGTAGGCTTCTTCGCGATTATCGTGGAGATCTTTCTGGAGTGTGACCACTCTTTTATTATAGATGCGGGAGATGACGAGGAGGGGAAGAACGATGAAGAGGCAGGCGAGCGCAATTCTCCAGTCGAAGAACAGAAGTGCAAAGACCGCCCCTCCGATCGAGATCATTTGTTCGATAATGTCAGGGACCCGGTATTCGGCGAACGTGATGAATTCGCGCGACAGTTCCGCCCTCGCTGCCGTTTTCGAAACAGAATGACCTCTCTCTTTTGCCGTGCGTGCAACGTCCGTCGCGATCTCGACAAACATCTTTAGAAAGATCCTCGGGTCGAGCATCCGCCTCACGGCGCCGGTCCCAGAGTTCAGAAGGAACGTACCTATCCAGATCAGCAGAGGCATCACATACGAAACGGCAGTTTCGGACGTCGCTTTCTCGATGAGGGCGTCGATGACGTTCCCGAATAGCGCCGGCTCTGCGATCCATGCAACATTCTCGAGAACGACAAGGAATGTCGCGATGAGGATGCCGGACCGAAATCTTCGAAACAGATCAAAAATATTCATCGGAGAGAATATTGGTGTTACATCGTTACAGGAGCTGTATCTCCGGCACGGCGGGAATAAGTCCTTTTTCTGCTCCCAATTTGAATAGAAGGTTCAGCGCCTGTTTCCCTTTTTCGCCCATGTCGACCGTGAGTTCACTGACGTACATCTTGACAAATTTCTCACCTAGCTGCTGATCGATTCCCCTCCCCCACTGAAGGGCGTACGGAATTGAATCATGCTGGTGGGTGTAGCCGTAATGGATGCTTTGTTTCAATCCAGACGATAGCCTCTTCGCCAGATCTTCTCCCAAATCTTTTCTCACAACGTCGAGGCCGAGCGGAAGCGGCAAGCCTTTTGATCTCTTATCCCAGAATTCTCCAAAGTCGAGGATCTTGCTGAACCCCTCAGCCTTATAGGTCAGCTGACCCTCATGAATCAAAACGCCGGCATCGAATTCACCCGATGTTACTTTTTCCATGATCATATCGAACGGAACATCGACGTTGTTGATACCCTCGGTAAACGTTTTGAAAAGGAGCGTCGCGGTGGTAAGTTTACCGGGTGTCGCCACCGTTTTTCCTTTAAGCTCTTCCAGCGTCCGGTATTTTTTTGAAACAATAACCGGTCCGTAACCTTCACCCATGCTCGCGCCAGTGGACATGATCCAATAATTGCCAGCCACGTACGGGTAGGCGTGGGCGGAAATCGCCGTCACTTCCAGCTCTGACTTCATTGCCCGAACGTTTAACGATTGAATATCTTCGAGCATGTGTTTAATAAATATTCCGTCGAGCTTTACTTTGCCGCTTGATAAACCGTAGAACATGAAAGCGTCGTCCGGATCGGGACTGTGCCCGACTGTAATCACTCTGTCAGCCATAATTAGTCAATTCCTTTTTCTAACTGTTATTTGTCACCGCAATAGATCGTAGCAATTCCAAATGTAAGGGAATGCTGTGTAAGAGAGGAAAATCCGACTGCTCGCAGGATGTTCACAAAATCATCGCCATCGGGAAATTTCATCACCGTATCGGGGAGGTACTGATACGCTTCTTTATCGTTCGAGACGATCCTTCCCACAAACGGAAGGATCTTTCGGAAGTAGAAAAAGTAGAGATGCTTAATAAAGAACATCCGCGGCTTGGAGAATTCGAGCACCAGAATCCTCCCTCCCTTTCTCAGAACCCGGCGCATTTCCATCAGTCCCTCTTCCAGGTTCTCAAAATTGCGCGCCCCAAACGCCACAATCGCCGCATCGAACTGATCGTCCGGAAAACGAAGATGTTCCGCTTCTCCAGCTTCAAGGCGGATCGTCCTGTCCAAGTTGCGTGAAGCAAGCTTACGTCTTCCAATTTCCAGCATCGGCATGGATATATCGACACCCACTACTTCTACCGGGTTTAAGCGGAGAGCGGCAATGGCAAAATCTCCGGTACCGGTTGCGACATCAAGAATGTGCCTTGGTTGTGAAGATGTCAGGGCTTGAATGGCCGACCTGCGCCAATAAAGATCAAATCCCCCGCTGAGAAGGTGATTCAACAGATCGTAGCGATAAGCGATGGAATCGAAGATGCGGCGGATTTCTGCGTTAGGCATTATTGCGTTGCTGTATCAAGTGTACGTCAAGATACGAAAAAAAGGACAAAGATTAAACATTGGGGTAGTGTCCTAATTTTAATGGACATGAAAGAGGCCTGAAGAATGTCATTCTGACTCTGCGGTTTTTGCCGAAGGCATCACTTCGTGAGTGGCGGGGGAAGAACCTTACTCACCCCATAGACCCTTCGCTCCACTCAAGGTGACATGCAGTTGTCGATGCCTTCATCAAACTCAAGCATGCCAAACCCGACAACATCATTCTGAGAACATTCTATGGCACTCATGATTCAAAATAGGACACTACTTAACCCCTTCAATAATTGACGAAATATTTTTATATTACATTATCCCCAAGATTAATTTACGGCAGTCATAAATGGCTATTGAGACAAGATACGAAAAGCTCATCAATTATCTCACCGACTATATTTATACCGTGACGATAAAAGACGGAGTTGTGGTCGATACTTACCATGGCCCCGGATGCGTTTCCGTCACGGGCTACACCTCCGAACACTATCAAAAGGATCGTCAGCTTTGGTATAGGATGGTTCATCACAAAGACCGTGAGAAAGTCCTCGAGCAGGCGCGGATGGCGCTTGCCGGAAAGGAAGTGGATCCGGTCGAACACCGCATCATCCACCGGGATGGAACCGTGAGATGGATCCGGAATAAGATCGTCGTTACCAAAAACGGCGATGGAACCCCGATCGCGTACGACGGACTGATCAACGACATAACGGAATTGAAGAAAGCCGAAACGGCGGCGGCGATACGGAACCAGCAATTGAAACAAGCCGACAAAATGGCTTCGCTGGGGATCCTTGTCTCCGGCATTGCGCATGAGATCAACAATCCTAATAATTTTATCCTCCTTAACGCACAGCTCTATTCAAAAGTCTGGAAAGATATCACTCCGATCCTTGATGCGTACTACGCGGACAACGGCGATTTCAGCGTCGCGGGAATGCCGTACAGTACGTCCAGAGAGAAGATTGCGCAGTCGCTCGAGGGCGTTTTCAGAGGCTCGGAAAGGATCCAGAACATTACAGCAGGCCTCACCGAATACGCGAAAGGCGACAGCGACAAACTCAATGAGAAAGTCGACCTCAACAACGTCGTTGAAATGGCCATACTGATCACCGGCAACCTGATCAAGAAATCAACGAATAATTTCAATGTCGAGTACGGCAGCGATATCCCTGTGATCAAGGGAAACAAGCAGCAGCTCGAACAAGTGGTGATCAACCTCATCAACAACGCATGCCAGTCGTTGAACGATCCGTCGGCGGGGATCACCGTCACCACATACTTTAACAGGACGAGGAACAAGGTCCGGATAAAGGTAGAAGACCAGGGCATCGGGATCAAAGCGGGCGACCTGAAATACATCATGGACCCGTTCTTCACGACAAAACGGGAGATGGGAGGCACCGGCCTGGGCCTTTCTGTCTCCTACAATATCGTCAAGAGCCACGGCGGCATTCTCATTCTCAACAGTATACCGGGCAAGGGAACCACAGCACGAGCGTCGTTTCCCCCGCTGATGGAAACCAAAGAAGAGGTGGCGCAATGAGCACCAAGATTTTTCCAGCCAGCCCGATTCTTCTTGTGGATGACGAAGAACATTTTTTGTTGAGTGTCGAGTTGACGCTCACGTCTAACGGGATCACGAACATTGAGACTTGCAAAGACAGCCGGCAGGTGATACAGCGCTTATCGAACAAATATTATTCCCTCGTCGCGCTCGATATCAACATGCAGTATCTCTCGGGCATCGAACTCCTTCGGCAGATCGCAAACGCGTATCCTGAAATCCCCGTCATCATGATCACTGCCGTCAATGACGTTGACAGCGCAGTTCTCTGCATAAAGGAAGGCGCCTTCGATTACGTCGTCAAACCCATCACCGATACCAAGCTTGTTACAACAATCAAACGGGGGCTCGAGCTTGCCGAAGTCCGGAACGAGAACGAGATGCTGAAGCAATCGCTCCTCCGCGAAAATGTCGAACACCCTGAAGCGTTCGAGGGAATCGTGACGAGGAGCGCGCCGCTCCGGTCCATCTTCAGATACATCGAAGCGATCGCGAAAACGAATCTGCCGGTGCTCATCACCGGGGAAACGGGTTCGGGGAAAGAGCTCTTTGCCGAGGCCGTGCACAGGGCGAGCGGACGAAAGGGCGAACTCGTTTCGGTAAACGTTGCGGGAGTCGACGACGACTTCTTTTCCGACACTCTCTTTGGCCATAAAAAGGGGGCGTTCACCGGAGCCGAATCCGAGAGAAAGGGCCTGATTGAAAAAGCGGACGAAGGCACCTTGTTCCTCGACGAGATCGGCGATCTGAGTACTGCGTCTCAGGTGAAGCTGCTGCGGCTTCTACAGGATGGAAGTTACTATCCCCTGGGGTCCGATATTGCAAAATTATCCGACGCAAGGATCATCGTCGCAACGCATCGGGACATCAAAACGATGCAGGCGGCCGAAACTTTCCGCCAGGACCTGTACTATCGATTAAAATCGCACCATATCGCTATTCCTCCTTTGAGAGAAAGAAAACTCGACGTGCCGTATTTGATCGATCATTTTGTCGCAAAGGCGGCAGCGGCACTCAACAAGAAAAGACCGACGGCTCCCAAAGAACTGTACACACTTCTCGCAAACTACACGTTTCCCGGAAACGTACGTGAGCTGGAGGGAATGATCTTTGAAGCCGTAAGTCTGCACTCCTCGGGAATTCTTTCTCTTGAGTCAATACGAAAAAACATTGCCGGCCAATCTCAAGCGAGGAACTCGAAGGATTCCAGTACTTCGTTCAGTCAGCAGTCGAGCGAACTGCTTTCAATTCCCGGCAGATTTCCAACGCTTGAGGAAGCTGAGGATTCGTTGATCGACGAAGCGTTGAAGCGAGCCGAAGGGAACCAGACGATTGCAGCCGAACTTCTAGGGATCTCGCGGCGGGCCCTTAACAACAGGCTTCGGCGAACAGAAAAAGAATAACAAGAAACATGAATATCATCACGCGAAGACGCGAAGAATACAGAAGACTGCTCATAGCGACTTTGCGCCTTCGCGTGATTTTTTCTTAAGTTCTACAACACAGACCACTGCCACAGTTCTGCCGATAGCCACATTCGTTTTGTCCCCTCTAATTCCTTCTGCACTATACCATTACCTCAATTTTTCCGCGAACGATTGCTATTTTGTGGCACCCTTTTGACTCATCAGCTTAGACGCTAATTCAGCTTTACGAGGTAAAATTGAGGTTTTGCAGATTGGCATATCTCTTGTAGCTATGTAATCAACCAAAAAAAAGGAGGACGTTATGAAAAGAGGCATGAAAGCAGCATCGGTCACACTGGCCGCGGTATTAGTTTTTGCCATCACGGCGACGTCACAAACGAAGGCGCCTGAGAGCAAGACGTTTAATCATCCAAGGAATTTTAGAGAATTTGATTATTCGCTGCAGAGCGAGATTCCCGGCATTGTTGAATCGACGATCTACACCGTGGTACTTTACAAAAATCGTTTCCCGGACCTGGATTACTCACGTCTTCAAAGCGGATTGGATGAGGTCGCCCGGGAGAGCAAAGACGTATCCATAAGTTACAAAGCACGTCTGGCAAGCATGTATTTGAACTACAGCGCGAATATTAACATAACTCCGGCATCACCCGCCTTCGATCATGAATATCTCTTCAGGCAGATCGCCGAGCAGTTGGAACAGAAGCTTCTTGCAGCGCATATCGACTAATTTACGATGCAACCAATTAAGGAACCCAGATCATCACAACAGTAAAGCCCCGGTCAACGGGGCTTCGCTGTTTTAATGCGGTAATATGTTCGTTAGCTCAACGTTCTGTATTTCATTTGAAAGCAATCCGCTACGGCGGTTTACCTGTCCACCGAATTCCTCTCCAGCATCCAATTTGGATAAACTCTCGGCGGTTTACTCAACGCGTCGAGGCGTGCGACTTCTGCCTCATTCATTTCCCAGTCCGTCGTTTTCAGATTATCGGCGAGCTGTTCTTTAGTCCTTGCACCGATAATGACCGAAGCGACTCCGGGTTTCCTCAGCAGATAATTCAGTGCCGCCTGGGTAATCGTCGCCCCATGATTGCGAGCCGTTTTCTCCAGCTCATCGATGATATCGAATCCCTTTTCTTCGTCGAATTGGAGGAACTGATCGGCCGGGTTCGATCTTCTGGCGCCCTCAGGCCGCGGAGTGCCGCGCCGGTACTTTCCTGTTAGAAATCCGCCGCCCAACGGACTCCAGGTAAGAATTCCGAGTTTTTGATCAAGCGCGAGCGGGACGAGCTCGTTCTCTAGGTCGCGGGCGATGAGCGAGTAGAATGCCTGGAGGGTGACAAACCTTTCAAGATTTTGTTTTTCGGAGATGGCAAGGGCTTTCATCAATTGCCAGCCTAAAAAATTGGACACGCCGATGTATCGTACTTTCCCTTCCCGCACCAGATCATCAAGAGTCCGGAGGGTCTCTTCAATCGGAGTCCGCGGGTCGAAGCTATGAACTTGGTACAGATCGATATAATCGGTGCCGAGTCTTCTGAGACTCGCAGTGCAGGAATCGACGATGTGTTTGCGCGATAGGCCGATGTCGTTGGGACCTGGGCCGGTTCTTCCTCTCACCTTGGTTGCGAGGACAATGTCCGTACGCTTGCTGCCCAGCGCTTTGCCGAGAATATCTTCCGACCTTCCTTCAGAGTACACGTCCGCCGTGTCAAAGAAGTTTATTCCGCCATCTATCGCCGAGTTCACGAGTTCGTCTGCCTCTTTCTGCTCGACCTGACCGATAATCTTCCAATAGCCCTTGCCTCCGAACGTCATGGCACCGAAACAAAGTTCCGAAACTCTCACTCCGGTATTTCCAAGAAATCGTGTTTTCACGTATTGAATCTCCTTTTAGTAAGTAGATTTCTTTGTTTATCTATGACAATCAACATTTTGTTTTTGATTTTTGCCTTACCGCGGTTTTGCTCTTAAATATTGTGTCGGATATCGCGGATCGTCGCCGAGTAATTTTGCCGCATGGAGTGAAAAGTACGGATCGCGGAGAAATTCCCGCGCGATCACGACAACGTCTGCCTTTTCATCGGCTAATATCTGTTCTGCCTGGCTCGCATCGGTAATGAGACCGAGCCCGCCGGTCATGATCTTTGCTTCACGTCGAATGGCCTCAGCAAACGGGAGCTGGTATCCCGGCCCGATGGGGATCGTGACTCGCGGCACAAGTCCCCCTGTCGACGTATCGATTAAGTCTATGCCGATCTCTTTCAAGCATTTGGCAAACTCTACCGATTGTGCAAGGTCCCATCCTCCCTCGGCCCAATCGGTAGCAGAGATCCTAATAAAAACCGGGAGGCCCTCCGGCCACACTTCACGAACAACTTTTGCAACTTCCAGCGGAAAACGGAATCGGTTTTCCAAAGACCCGCCGTACTCATCGTTTCTATGATTCGATAAAGGCGAAAGAAACTGGTGAAGAAGATATCCGTGCGCTGCGTGAATTTCTGCCACCTTAAATCCGGAATCGAGGCTTCTCTTTGCGGCGTCCCGGAATTGGGCTTCGACCGACTTCACATCATTCCGGGTCATTTCTTTGGGATGTGAATAATTATCGTCGAACGGAATCGCACTCGGTGCGAGGGTCTGCCAGCCTCCCTTGTCCACCGCAATAAAACCTTCACCTTCCCATGGAATTCTTGTGGAGGCCTTTCTTCCTGCGTGAGCGATCTGAATTCCCGGGACCGCACCCTGTGATCCGATAAATTCCGTAATCCGCCGGAATGCCCTCACTTGTTCATCGTTCCATATTCCAAGATCGGCGGGTGAGATCCTCCCTTCCGGCGACACTGCCGTCGCCTCAGCAATTACAAGCGCAGCTCCGCCAACAGCTCTGCTCCCAAGGTGAACAAGATGCCAATCATTCGGCACTCCCCGTTTCGCTGAATATTGACACATCGGAGAAACAACAATTCTGTTTCTGAATATTAGTTGTCTGATCTTGATCGGAGATAGGAGTCTGCTCATCAGTCTTTCTGACTGAGAACGATCAGCGTCCAGCTATTCACTCGTCGTTCTCTTTGAAATAATTTTAGTTTATGACTTAACAATAACCCGGTCACGATAATTTTGTTGGAGTTCAAAAGGAAAGGCCCAGAATATATGCCGAGGAAAGACCCTTGGATAAAAGTTCGACTAACCCTAACTTACTAAATAGAACTCAAAATGGATAAGAAGAACGTCCAGTACCCTTTACTAACTAATATCCAAACAAAATTGCTATAATTCTACTCTTTAAGAAGAAAGTTGGATTATTAAAAAGAAAAAACATGCAATTAAGACACACCGGGGAAACATCGGTTTAATGCAGCACTAGGTCCATC
>CAYTOA010000011.1:2513-83108 GCA_964439265.1 uncultured Chitinophagaceae bacterium | reverse complement strand
CTAGATAGAAGCTATCTTAAAAATGATTTTGCGCTGACCCTTCTCCCGAAGGTCGCGAAGCGATCCCTTTGGGAGATGGCTTCACCCTGAGTAAGCGATCCTCGACGAGTCGAGTCGTCGACCGCTCGAAGAGCGGGAGAGCGCATCGTCCACGACCCTACGGTCGTAGACCCGTAGGGAAGGATAACGTGACATGTTTTTGAGATAGCTTCTAGAAACAAAATCACAAAGGAGATGACCTGATAAAGACAAATTCTTTCCGGTTTCCGCTCTAGTACGTAATTTTTAACGTAACGACTGAGTTCTTTGTTGTTTTGACTTTCACGGTATGCCCTTCAAATGCAACCGGTGTGCAGTCTTCTTCCAAGAAATTCGAAGCAACAACCTTCGAAGGTATTTGTGGGAGCCATAGAACGGCTTCTGAGTCCAGACCCAATGTCTCGTACCATTGGACGATCCATGAGTCGGAATCTTCCGCTTTCTTCAATACCGTGAGAATAAGATTCTGCGGTCCGAGTTGGAGAAGCGACCCGGACGAAGGAAGTTTCCCTTTATGACTGTCCGTTGTGACGACGATCAGAGGATTGTTGTACTCGTAGCCGGCTGCTTCGGTATTCGCTTCCTTCCATGTGCCCGGATGTGGATACAAACTATACTCAATTGAATGCTTCCCGCGGTCAGCGGTCGGGTCCGGCCATAGTGGAGAACGGAGGAGCGATAATCGCATTGTCTGACCTTTAATGTCGTAACCATATTTTGAACGGTTCAACAGACTCACGCCATAACCGTGACCGGAAACATCTGCCCAGCGTTCCGCCGGGACCTCCACTCTGGCTTTCTCCCAATTATTTTGCATCAGGGTCGATCGTTGAATCGTTCCATACGGAATTTCAAAGGTCGCAACCGTATCTGTCGTGGATATTGGAAACGCTACCTTCAGCATGGTGTGTTCTTCCCACCAATCCACGTCGGTCTTGAAATCTATTCGATCTAATCCATTGTAAAGAATGATGTCTTGCGTAAAGAATGAACTGGGAAAATCCGGCGTAGGATAATCGCGCCGGAAGCTCGGACCGAGACAGTCGTGTTCCACCCGGATCACCGCACGCACCGGCCCGTGTTCGACGACTTCAATCCGGCGAAGTTTTTGCGGATATTCTTTTCCGGTCAGACCAAGATTCCATGCATCCCATCGTGCCGGTTTGTCTTCAAGCAATTGCAGCTTGTTGCCGCTGCCGGAAAGGAATTCTCGTCCGGTAGCCTTGTCAACAATGCTCGTGACCCAGCCGGAATCCCGCCCTATCGAAACGCGGAAATACTGGTTCTCGATCGCAAAAGAGGAGTCCGCAGGCAGGCTCGTCATCGGCATCGGAGTCTGCTTTCGCAATTCGTATGTTTTAAACCCGAATGAAGGGATCTTCTCGGCAATAAAGAGTACGTCTCTCTCCAATAATCCGGTTCCAACCATCTGCGATGGAACCTCCTTGCCGTTCGTCTGAAAGACTGCATACTGGCTCGTATCTCCCTCGGGGAGATGGATGGTCGCGAGGTCGGATCTCTCCCACGAAAGCTGGTTGAAGACTACTACCGGCGTTCCTTTTGTAATCTTCGAAGTGCCGATATTGGACGCGATCATCGCGAGAGACTTTTGCAGCTCAAATTCTCCGCTTTTCTTTGCGGCTTTGTGCCGCTCGCTCGCGTCGATGTAGTTCTCACGAATGCCCGACCCGGGAAGGATATCGTGGAATTGGTTGAAGAGAACATTCTTCCATGCTTCATTCAACAGCGCATGGTTATAGTTTTTTCCGTACATGGTCGCAATGGTCGAGAATTTTTCAGCCGACGTCAGGAGGGCTTCATTTTGGCGATTGTATTCTTTCATGTTCGCCTGAGTTGTGAACGTTCCCTGATGGTACTCGAGATAGAGTTCATCTTTCCACACCGGAATCTCTTCCGGATTTTGTTTCTTCAGCCAAGTGATGTACTGAGCCGCCGTGCAGTATTCAATCGTCGGGTAAATATCGAGGTGCTTCAGATGTTCGATGCGGTCGAGCATTTCGTTTGTCGGCCCGCCGCCATGATCACCCACTCCAAAAAGGACCATCATTCTGGTGAAACCGGTATTTGCGTCGAACTGCCGCATCCAGTCGGCGAGCTGAAAAGGATCTTCAATCTCGTTCACATAGTCATAGGGGAAGTACGTAAGGATGCGCGAGCCGTCTTTTCCTTCCCACCAAAATACTCTGTAGGGAAAAATATTCGTGTCGTTCCATCCCAACTTCTGCGTGATGAACGCGTCGATGCCGGCATTCAGGTAAAACTCCGGCATGTTCCAGTTGTAGCCGAACGAATCGGGGTTCCATCCGATCTTGACATCTGCCCCCAGCTCTTTCCGGAAATATTTCTTTGAAATAAGAAGATGGTGCATCCACGATTCGCCGCTCGGCAAATTGCAGTCGGGTTCAACCCACATTCCGCCGACCACTTCCCACCTGCCGTCTTTCACCCGCTGCGCAATTCTGTTGAAGACATCAGGATATTTCTCTTTCATCCAATCGTAATACTCCGCCGCGCTTTGGCTAAACGAAAAATCGGGACGCGCGTCCATCATGTTCAGGACGGAAGTAAATGTATTCTTGCACACTTCAACTGTCTCTTTGTCGCGCCAGAGCCAGGCGGCGTCGATATGGGCGTTAGCGTCGAAACTAAGGGTAAACCGTTTGGCATACCCGGCAACGGGCTTCAGTTGTGAACGGACATCGTTCAATGAAGCGGAAAACTTATCCATCGAAGACGCGCGAAGAGCATCGACATCAACACGGGCCGTCTGGTCCTGAAGCAGTCTATTGAGCTTTTCTTTCTCCCCTTTGTCGATCTTCGATCTGTCGATTCCAAAATCCTGAACCTTCTTGTCATACGGACTTATCTGCTTCGTGTCCGTGCTTAAAAGTCTTTGGCCGACGCGAATGCTCATCGAAAAATCTCTTATGGCCTGACGAAGTGTATCGGTACTCGCCATCTCAATTTCCGCCCGACGCAGCCTGATCGTCCCCCACGTCGTGATCGCGCGGATAGCAACAAGAAATCGGTCACCCGGCTTTGCGTCTTGCGACAAGACAAAAGCGCCGTCCCCTGGAAAATATCCTTTGCTCGTCTCATTGATCCACATATACCCGTATTCGTCTGCCGACACAAGGAGCCGCACCGTTCCCCCGACTTTCTTCCCCAGGATGGCCTCGGGGAGCACAATTTCCCCGCGTAACCAGCATGAATCAGAATGAACCCCTTGAGCGGTCTTCATCGTTTGCCATTGCGAATCGTCGAAGCTTTTTTTTGTCGGGTCTCCGCCGACCTCTCCGTTCTTGAGGTTGGAACTCATCTTCCAGTCATTTATTTGGAATGTCGCAAGTGAATCAAGGGCACTCGCAATTCTATCGACGTTCGTCTGTCCCATCAGGATGAACGGAAAGATCATTGCTGCAAATAACGTGTATAGGTTTTTCATAAAGGCTCCTTTGTTATCAAGATTTTACAAAAACCAGAATCACAAGGTCGGCCGCGATCGGCAGGACTACTTTTTTGTGGATTGATCCATCATCACGGTGATGAGGATAACAAATCCCACGACGACCTGCTGCACATACGAATTGATGTCGAGAAGATTTAACCCATTCCGCAGTACGCCGATGAGGACCGCTCCGAGCAGTGTGCCGACGATGGTGCCACGCCCTCCGGAAAGACTTGTTCCGCCTACGACAACGGCGGCGATCACGTCCAGCTCATACATCAACCCTGCGTTCGGCTGTCCCGAGTTCACTCGCGAAGCGAGGAGAATTCCGCTCAACGCTGTCAGCACTCCGCAAATAATATATACGCCCATGAGGATTCGATTCGTATTGATCCCTGCAAGCCGCGCGGCCTCTTTGTTGCCGCCGACAGCGTAGACATAGCGTCCGAACCGGGTCCATTCCAAAACGACGTAGGATACGGCGAAAACTACGATCATAATAATGGTTGGAATGGGAATTCCGAAGACCCGTGCGCCGGCGATCAGGGCAAACTGCTGTGGAAGTTCCCAGATCGGTCTCCCGTCTGTGAAGATGTACGCCGCGCCGCGGAAGATGGTCATTAATGCAAGAGTTGCAATAAACGGCGTGATCGAGTACCTCGTCACACATATTCCGGCGAAGGCCCCCGACAGTGCGCCGGCCAACAATCCGGCAGCGATGGCCAACGGAAGGGCAACGTAGACCGGGAGCGGCAGTTTTGCAATGCTCGCAGTGATGACGCCCGTGAAGGCAACCAGTGCGCCAACCGACAAATCTATTCCGGACGTGAGGATGACGAACGTCATGCCGGCCGCGATGATAGCCGTGATCGACAGCTGCAGGGAAACGTTCAGAATGTTCTCAGCTGTGAAAAAATAGGGTGAGAGTTGAGAGAAAAGAATAAGTTCCGCAGTCAGCGTTATGCCGATGCCGAATTGCGCCGGCAGCTTCGAAATCAAATTTGCGCGCAGGTCAGACTTCACGATGCACCTCTGCCGGCGTAAGCATTGCGAGCGCCATTATTTTTTCCTGTGTCGCCTCATCGTGCTGCAACTCGCCGGTGATGCATCCGTCATGCATGACAATGATTCTGCTGCAGACCCCCAGAAGCTCGACGAGATCGGAGGAGATCATAACGATACCGACTCCTTCGCTGGCGAGTTTCCCTATCAACGTGTAAATCTCGTGCTTCGCGCCGACGTCGATTCCGGCGGTCGGCTCGTCAAAAATCAGCACTTTCGATTTTGTCATCAACCACCGCGCGAGGATCACTTTTTGCCTGTTGCCGCCGCTGAGATTCTCAACCGGCTCATGCCCGCGCGGCGTCTTGATATGAAGCCGTTCTATCAATAACTCAGTTTGCGTCGATTCCTTCAGAGCATCAATGAATGCGCCTCGCATCAGAGCGGCGAGGCTTGAGAGAGAGATGTTTTCGACAACATTCATTTCCGGGATAAGCCCGAGGCGGTTCCGATCTTCTGTCAGGAGCCCAATGCCGAGGTCTATCGCCTCGCGTGGAGAACGCGGGTTGATTTCTACTCCTTGAAGAAACATCTTGCCCAACTCTTTTGCGTCGGCTCCAAAGATTACGCGGGCCAGCTCGGTGCGCCCCGCCCCCACCAATCCTGCAAAACCGAGAATTTCTCCGCGGTGCAATGAAAAATTTATGCCGTTAAGGATCCTCGAATTGAGATCCTCTACACGAAGCAATTCCTCACCGCGCATCAACCGGATGCGAGGATACTCGTCGTCTAACTCTCGACCTACCATCCATCGGATGAGGCTCTTCCTATCGGCGTCTGCTATCGCACAGGTGCGAACAACTTTGCCATCGCGAAGCACTGTGACGCGGTCTCCAATCTGAAAAATTTCCTCCAACCGGTGTGAAATGTAGATGACACCGACCCCGTCCGATGTCAGCTTCCGTATCATCGAATAAAGATTGATGATTTCCTTCTCGGTAAGCGCCGCCGAGGGTTCGTCAAGTGCGAGGATGCTCACTTTTTGAGAGATCGCTTTGGCAATCTCAACAACCTGCTGCTGGGCGATGCTTAATGACCGTACCGGAAGCGCTGTATCAAGCTCCTCACCCAGCTGCGCCAGCCGAACCCGTGCGTCCCTGTCCATCCTCGCGTAATCGATGAACGGAGACGGCTTTCGTAACGGCTCCTTGCCGAGAAATATGTTTTCAGCGACCGAGAGTTCGGGCACGAGCTTGAAGTCCTGGTAAATTATTCCTATGCCGTAATTCAGCGCGTCGGATGGAGAATGGATCTCGGCTTCCTTTTCGTCGATGAAGATTTTTCCTTCCTCGGGTGAAAGCGCGCCTGAAAGGATCTTCATAAGAGTCGATTTGCCCGCGCCGTTCTCGCCGACAAGGCAATGGACTTCCCCGGCGTTCAATTCAAATCCAACGTCGTCCAGCGCTCGAACGCCGGGATACGATTTGGAAATCCCGCTCAATCGCAAAAGTGTGGGCATACTTACGGCGATGGTGTCTTCTGCAAAGCTTCTTTGTCGACAATACCGACTTCAACGGCGTAGCGCTTTTGGACCGCCGCTCCTGAGAAGTACTGTTTGATGGTGGATATCGTTGCCGCGCCTATTTTCTTCGGATACTGAATAACATCGGCCTTTAAAGGAGAGTCTTTGAGGATGGCGTCAACGGCCGGAGGTGTGGCATCGTAACCTACGATGACGATGTTCATTCTTTTGAACGCAAGAACAGCGTCCAGCGCACCCAGAGCGGACTCGTCGTTGATCCCAAATATCCCGTTGATGTCCGGGTGAGCCTGAAGAACGTCGGATGCCGCTTCCAGCGACCTGTCGCGGACTCCGTCCCCGTTCACGTCTGAAACCAGTTTGATGCCGGGATATTTACCGAGCGCGCTCTTAAGACCTGCAACGCGGTCGAGGACGGAGGTGAGGATCGGCTGGTCGATAATGGCAACTTTTCCGCTTCCTTTCAGGAGCTTTGCGAGATATTCGCCAGCCCGCCTCCCTCCCAGCTCGTTGTCGGATGCAATATGACTCACAACGATCCCGTCAAGCGCCGCGATGTCCGCAGTAAAGACCGGGATCTTTGCATCGTTCGCTTTCTTAATGCCGCTGCCGACCCCCTTTGAGTCGACCGGACACACGATAATCGCATCCACTTTTCGTGAGACAAAATCTTCTATCTGCGCGATCTGTTTCCCAATATCGAATTCGGCAGCAGTCACGATCAATTGGTAATCGTCCTTCGCAGCCTCTGTTCGAAGCCCTTCCTCGAGATCTTTATAGAACATGTGTCCGCGCGTCAAAAGCGTCACCCCGATCACCTTTGTATGTTTCTGCTCCTCCGCCTTTTTCCCGCAGGATGAACTTCCGAGGACGCAGCAAACGACAATGAGTACTACCACCGCACTTTTTCTCATAATTGAATTTGTCTCTCTTCTTTTCAGTATGAAAGATATGTCAAAACGAAGGATCCGTCAATTGGACAATGTACCGTCCATTATGGTGGAAGAATGTAAATAAAGCGTTATAGAAATTCAAGACCGTTCTCCCGCCACAATCTTTGCCGTTGCAATTGCAGGAACGTATTTTTACATTCTCACGACTCAATGTACTCACGTAATCAAATAAACATCTTCACCCGCTGCAAGAATCGGACAATATTTCCACCGGAGAGACCTCATGAGCAAAAGCAAAATCAAAAGGATCGCAATCAACACCGGCGGCGGAGACGCCCCCGGGCTTAACGCCGTCATTCGCGCGGTCGCAGTGTCGGCCGAGAAACGAGGCTGGGAAGTTTACGGCATCCGCGACGGCTACAATGGATTATTTCTTCCGGAACGATACCCAGAGGGAGGACTGATACATCTCACGCACGACAGGGTTCGGGGCATTACTCATCTCGGCGGCACCGTCCTGGGAACGACGAACAAGGGGAACCCGCTTAAATATCCGACAAAGGGAAAGGACGGCAAGTGGTTTGAACGGGACCGTTCAGATGAAATCATGAAGGCATTTAAAAAGAACAAGATCGACGCGCTGATCGCGGTTGGAGGGGACGGCTCACTCTCTATCGCGAATGAATTTGAGAAAAAGGGATTACGCGTTATCGGCGTTCCTAAAACGATCGACAACGATCTCGACAAGACGGTCATCACCTTCGGATTCGATACGGCAGTCTCCTTTGCGACCGAATGCATTGACCGGCTTCATTCAACGGCGCAGGCACATCAAAGAGTGATGGTCGTCGAAGTGATGGGACGTTACGCCGGCTGGATCGCTTTGAACAGCGGAATATCGGGCACGGCCGATGTCATCCTCATTCCGGAAATCCCGTATGATATCTCCAAGATCGCAGAAAAAGTGAGGGAACGCGACAGGGAACACCGGTATTTCTCGATCGTCGTCGTCGCCGAAGGGGCAATGCCGCTCGGGGGAAAAACTTCCGTCATCGGGAAAGAACTGGGACGGGCAGAGCGTCTGGGCGGAATCGGCGAAACCGTCGCACATCAGATACAGGAAATTACCGGAAAGGAAACGCGCGTTGTTGTGCTGGGCCATTTGCTCCGAGGAGGAACTCCGACGACGTTCGACCGGCTCATCTCGCTTCGTTTCGGAGCCGCTGCGGTGCGCGCATTGGAGGAAGGGAAATCGGGGGTTATGGTCGCGCTCGACCCGCCAACAGTGCGGTATGTTCCCCTCGTCGAAGCAACGAATCGAATGAAGACGGTTCCTCTCGACTGCGATACAATTCTCACTGGACGAGATCTGGGAGTTTGTTTCGGGGATTGAAAAATCGAAGGCAAGGGGGCGTTCTACAAAGGTCGGCGTTTTGCCGGCCTTTGCGCTTTTATAAAGCACAAAAGAGAACGAATCGTAAAAATGCAAATTGAAAATATAAAGTGTATCCGACGGGAACAATCCCGCCACAGTATCGTCTATATACCCGAACGATGAGCCAAAGCAAGGTTTACCATTATTAATCTCTTAAGGAGTGTATCATGAAAAAAACGATACTCTCTCTTGCGATTCTGGTGTGTGCTCCGCTTTTCACAAATGCATGCGCGATCGCGGGAGACAAGAAGGAAACTGTGGAGGTGGTCAGCAGCACAGACCATCAACGGGGAGGTTGGCTCGGAGTTTCGATCCAGGATATTACGTCGAAGCTGGCAAAGAAAAAGAACCTGAAAGATGAAAACGGTGTGTATGTGAACGACGTCCTCGACGACAGCCCGGCAGATTCCGCGGGCGTGAAAGAAGGAGACGTTATCGTTGAATTCAACGGCAAAACGATTGACGATGCGGGCGATCTTCTGCGCGCGGTTCATACATCGAAACCGGGTGTCAAAACCACGATCGTCGTTATCCGGGACAACGATAAGAAATCGCTCGCGATTTCTGTCGGCAAACCCCGGCGCAGCAATCACGCCTCGGCATTTGCATTTGCTCCTCCAATGCCTCCGTCCCCACACATGGCCCTCTTCGGATCCGCGACACGATGGGGACTGCACCTCTCCGAACTGAATGAACAACTCGGCGAATATTTTGGCGCGCCGAACGGCAGAGGGCTGCTTGTCGAACGTGTAGAAAGGAAGAGCGCCGGAGCAAAAGCCGGCTTCAAGGCGGGAGACGTCATTACAAAAATCAACAAGAGCTCAATAGAAGAGTTGCGGGACCTTTCGGATGCAGTTGAAGATACGAAGGAAGGCGACAAAGTACAGGTTGAAGTTCTGCGCAAAGGCTCGAATACCACGCTGACCGTTGAGATCGAGGATTCAGACGATCCTCCATCATCGTTCAATTTTCATTTTGAGAATGTCCCGGACCTTGAAGGATTTCGCCCAGAAGGGATCCAACTCAGAATTCCATCCTTGGAATCCATACCCGATATGCGCAACCTGAAAATGCAGATCAACCATTTCAGAGAAACAATGACGCACGTGACCGTATAGAACGTCGAACATCCCCGATAAAGGCGGCAATTCTTCTGCCGCCTTTATTCTATTACCCTCCCTTGATGAGGTAAAGCCGATACTTCCAACCCCTCTAGCGTATGCTGAGCATATTGTTTCCTATTTTTTTATTTTGTATTTTTTCATGCATTCCTGAAAACGGCTGTGCCATTCCTCTTTAATTGACGGCAGATTCAAGGTTGAAAGTAATAAGTTCGAGCTCAAGATTCTCCAGTATTACGGCTGCTGTATTGATATGTTCGGCGACATTGGCGTGCAGGCCGTTAGACGGTCCGGATGGAATCACTGACAGTCTATCAACTCAAACGGATTCGACCCACTCGGCGGAGCCCTTTCCGCAGAACCCTGACGGAAAGCCGCTCTGGCATTCGATGGTGACGAACGTTCCAGGCGATTGGGTAAAGTGGTACCACATAACGTTTCGCAGCGACAAGATCGTCGAATATTCAGCGATTGCCGCGATGACGGGCATTCTGATGGCCACCGACAATCAGACGTACCAAACGCAGAAGAAGTGGGACAAAGAATCGTCAACGGTCAGTTCGGTAAGCAATTTCATTACTGACTTCGGACAAGGAGACGCTCAGGCAGCGCTCGCCAGCGCTTACCTCCTTTACGGGCTGACATTCGACGACAATCGATCTTTGCGGACTGGAACTGAAATTGTCCAGGCGATCCTCTCCGGAGGAATTGTTGTGCAGTTGATAAAACATGTCACCGGGAGAGAAAGTCCGTTTGTTTCAACAGCTCCCGGCGGGGTCTGGCGGTTCTTTCCAAACCAATTTGATTATGCCAAGAAGGTCCCTCATTATGATGCATTCCCGACGGGACATCTTTGCACGTCGATCTCTACGGTGGTGGTCATCGCAGAAAATTATCCGCAGATAACATGGATTCGACCTGTCGGTTACGTCATTGTCGGCGCGATCGGGGTGACCATGGTGAATATTGGAATTCATTGGTACAGCGATTATCCGCTCGGGTTGGTGATCGGCTATACTTTCGGTATGATCGCGGCGCACCCTGAGGGTTATGACCTCGCGAATTTTGGGAAGGATGATTCTCACGCACTTTGTGTGCAGCCGATCCTTCTTCCGGGAGGAGCCGGTATTAGAATGAGTCTCAACCTAAACTAGAAACGATTCATGCGCTCAAGCAGACACTCTTTCCTCCGGCGATTCGTTCTGTTGTCTATGACAGGAATGACATTGGGCGGAACGATTGCGAACGGCAGCAACTTACCGTCAAGAACTGTTGAATCAATCGTGCTCGATTCAACAGTCGATGTTAAGGGGACCGACCCCATCCAAGAAACCGAGTTCTTTGATGATCGGCCTGATCATTACCAATACTCATCCCTCACGGATAATGTAACGCATGAGGAAACCAGTTCTCCGCTGAAATGGTACAGCATGATTACCAACATCCCGCGCGACTGGTCGTCCTTTGTAAAAAATACTTTTCGCAGCGAAAATATCCCGACAATAGCGGGGGTCGCGGGCCTTACCGGCATCCTGTATCTTGAAGACAATAGAACCTACCGCGACATGGATATGTATGCGAATAAATATCCTCATCTCCGTACATGGAACACTGGTTTTGTTGATCTTGGGGACGGAAGGTATGAATTTGGATTTATCGGGGTGATGGCAGCATACGGGTTCGCTGCATCTGATTCGCGCACGGTTCGCACCGCCAGCCAGATGTCGGAAGCGATTCTTGCCACGGGTGTCGTCGTACAGCTGTTGAAACATATTTCTGGGAGGGAAAGTCCGATTGCAGCGACAAGTCAGCGCGGAGTGATACGTCCGTTTCCGAGCATTTCCGTCTATCAGCACAATCAGCCGAGATACTACTCTTTTCCATCCGGTCATATCGCCACGACAGCCGCATCGCTTGCGGTGTTGAATGCAAATTTTTCAGATGTCGAATGGATGCGCCCCCTGAGCTATTTAACGTTGGGAGCCGTTGGCGCCAGCCTGGTCAGCAAAGGCATGCATTGGTACAGCGATCTGCCGCTGGGAATTGCGTTAGGATATTCTTTTGGATCCATTGCGGCCCGACCCGAAATTCCAGAACTCGGGGCGGACAATCGAGTCGGCCTGAAATCGTATGAACTCAGTCTAGCACCCGAATTCTCGTCCGGCGCCGCCGGTCTAAACATATCCCTTCATTTCTGACCCCCCATCACCGTGGTGCTTCGCCGAGGTCATTCTAGTTTTTTCCCACAAGATACCGCTTAATTTTTTGTGTCGTCGTTTTTTCGAACTCCTGCTCGCGGATCTTGAATGTTTTTATCTGCTTGAACGCCGGCAATTCCAGATTCGTCTTTTTCACTTCGTTTGCTATCACCTCGTGAATCAGCTCAGGAGTGATCCTGACGCCGTTCGATTCAGAGAGTTCTATAAATGCCTCGGCATCCACGACGATCTGCGCCGCAATTATTTCATCCAGCTTCACATCCTCCTCACCGTAGACGTATGACTCAAGGACGAACGGGCTGCGATTGAGAACGTCTTCAACCTCTTCAGGATACACGTTCTTGCCGCTCTTCGAGATGATGACGTTCTTCTTTCTGCCGCAAATGTGAAGAAATCCATCCTCGTCTATCCGGCCGAGATCTCCCGTCTTAAACCATCCTTCTTCAAACGCATCCTTTGTCGCCGAGTCATTTTTGTAATAGCCGATCATCACGTTCGCACCCTTCGCCCACACCTCGCCGACCCCCTCACTGTCGGGCTGATGTATCAGCAGTTCGACGGACGCCAGCGGCAATCCGGCCGCATCATCTTTAAACTCTTCCAGCCGGTTCAATGCGAGTAGAGGCGAGGCCTCGGTGAGCCCGTATCCCTGGACAAAATTGAAGCCGAATTCCCGGAGCCCCCGGGCAACAACCGGGTCCTGCGCCGCGCCGCCGGCAACAAAGCATCGGATAGAGCCGCCAAAGCGCCGATGAATTTCCTTGAACACGAGCTTCTTGAAGCTTTTCCAGCCGACCCGTTCGACAACATCGCTTACTTTGATGAGCGGACCAATAATGAACGATGTCACTTTCTTTTCATTGATCGTCCTGTAAATTCGCTTGAACATTTTATCAAAGAGGAGCGGCACACCCAGGAGCATCGTCGCCTTCACTGCTTGCAGGTCTTCGACGACCGTTTTCAATGAGCGTGCATAATGCGCCGACGCGCCGGCGTAGAGAGGACAGAGGAATCCGCATGTGCATTCGTACGTATGATGCATCGGAAGCACGGAGAGGAACCTGTCCTCCGGATAGATAAAGAACATCTCTACCATTGCAGCAAGGTTCGAAGCAATATTTTTCTGGCTCAGCATCACGCCTTTCGCCCTTCCCAGTGACCCGGACGTAAAAATGATCTCGGATTCTTTGCCGGGGTCGATCTTCGGCATGTTCTCTATACTGCACCCGGGACTCGCCTCGATGAGTTCCCTCATAGAATAGAATCCGTCTTTCGCCGCAGACATATCCATGCCGATATAGTGCTTCAGATTTTTCAGCGACGCCTGCCGCTCACGGAAAAGGGAGTCGAATGCATCGGAAAAGACAATTGCGGACACATCCGCTTCGTGGATGATATTGAGCACTTCGTTGATCGGCAGGTTCCGGTCGATAGGGACGATAACATAATTGAAACACATTGCAGAGAGATACGAGATCCCCCATTGGACGCGATTCTCGCCAATAACGGCAATGTGGCTCCGTTCTTTCAGTCCGAGGCTCTTAAGCGCGACACCAAATTTAAGAATATTCTTGAGAAGTGAACGGTAGGTCACTTTGGAAATCGGTGTTTCTTTCAGGTCTTCAAGCGCGATCTTATCCCCGTACCGTGCAGCCGACTTGATGATCATATCTTGCACGGACGTAATATCGGGTACGTGATAAAGCTTGTAATTCTTTTTCATTGTGATATTGTCTAAAAGAATGCGGTTTTCGTGAGTTAGAACGCATGACAGGATGATAATGGAAGGGAGACATACGCATTGCTGTAGCATCGATGAAGTGCAACATCCCTTGCATAGAAACCACTCAAATATACTAAAACTTCCCCTTTTAATCTTACAACTTTCTTTTTATCTTGTTTCTGCCATATTCCCTCAGATATAATCGTTCCCTTCGCTCGAGGTGTGTGGATGCCTCCGCGTGTCACGGTTTACCAGAGGGATGCGAAGTACATAATAGTATGCCAAGCTTCGTGAGAAAATCAGAATGCCGCTGCCTTCCACAAAGTCGGCCGGCGCTGGATACCGGCGATAATGCCGATGAGAATTTTCCAATAAAGGGGCAAACGTATGGTCATAGACTCTAATTCGCTCTCGCCGCGTGAGGCATACAGCCTCCTCGTCAGTACGGTTGTCCCCCGCCCGATCGCGTTTATCACCTCGATGAATGCTTCGGGTACTGTGAACGCTGCGCCGTACAGCTTCTTCAATGCGGTCGCATCGTCTCCTCCCCTCATCATTTTTTCTGCCGGACGAAAAGACGGTTCAATGAAGCATACGGCAGAAAATATTCTGCGGAGCAAGGAGTTCGCTATCAACATCGTTACCGAACATTTACTCGACGCGATGCACCTCTCGGCGGCCGATCTGCCGTCCGAGATCTCAGAGATAGAAAAAAGCAACCTCACCCCTGCGCCATGCGTGAGCATTCATACCCCGAGGATCGCGGAATCGACGGTGAGTTTTGAATGCGTCTTGTATCGACACTTCGAACTCGGAAACGAACCTGTCGACCTCATCGTCGGTGAGATTCTGCAATTTCACGTAAAAGACGAATTGTATTCTGCCGGGGCCATCGATCACAAAAATCTGAAGCCCATCGCCAGGATGGGGGGAAAATACTATGCAACGATAGATAATTTTTTCGAAATGGACAGCAGCCATTTCAAGAAGAATAGGCCGGGAAATCCGAAGGGATCAGACGCCGGTGGATAGCGTACACACGACGCTCCGAAGCCTGGATGTGCAGGGAGGATAGACTATGCTTTAACCGGAGGAAATCCCCTGAGGAGTAAATCGAATATTCAGTAACGAAGATTTGTGTCCGAGAAAACCTTTCGGAATGAAGGTGTTTCCCCGATTCGACTGCCCGCAAAAGAAGGTAAGATTCTGGTCATTACTTTAGGTCAGTCGAAAGCTCATATCGTAGTATTCTGTTGTGGCCGGTATCGCTGATATAGACTATTTTATTGAAGTACGTCATGCCATATGGATGAAGAAGCGCATTTGCAGATTTTGACGGGCCAAATGATTCATGAAGCAGGCCGCCGGTCAAGTCGAATTTCATGAGGCTGTCGAGCGAACTGTCGAGCACATAAATATTGCTCCGGTCGTCGACCATAACGGCTTGCGGCGTTCTGAAGATGTTGGAAAGCATGGCCGGCAATTTCCCTGACGGATATCTTGCCGGATCGAGGCTGAGTTTAGAGTTCCAGCTCGGTGCAAAGAGTTCGCTGCCGGGATTGAACGAGATCCACTTTACTTTGAAGGCATTCAACGGATCGATCTGGGTAAGAATAAAATCAGACCCGTACTGCCTCGTCGGCAAGGTCGTTATATTGCTGATCCGGTTGATCGCGATAAATCCGGTACCGGTCGGTACGAGACTCGGCACGAGATCTATAAAATCGCTCGAGTACTCGGCGTCGCTGCTGTTAAAATGCAGAACCAGATTATCCGGATCGACCAAACTTGAATTATTGTTTCCAGAGCGGGTCACGTAATAACTGTTGTCGGGCAGGATGGCAACGCCGGTATAGACTCTGCCGGAAATCAATGTACCGGTGACGGGATCTCGAGTGATTTGTTCTTGAAGGCTCTCGTGGTGCACGATTTGAACGGGAGCTGCCGTGATATCATGGTCGTAATTGAACAGGCGGATCTTCGCAATCGCTGCGACCGTGATGACCTTCCCACTGACGGTCGTATCGTACTCGCATGCAATGATCAGATTAAACCTTCTGTCCTCTGTTATACCAATCGGCTGTTTGACGTGTTGAGAATATCCGAGAATCGTTCCTGCAATGCTCACCATCACTATTCTGTCATTGTTCGGTTCAGTTACATATAAGATGTCATCAAAACCTATCTTTATGTCTTTCGGACTGTTGAAAAATGCCCATGCCGGCTGTATCTGAATATAGTTCGTATCGCTTACGACCTGTGTGCCGGCTTTCGGCAAAGCAGACAAATCGATGACGCTCGACTTTTCGTTGCAGGCCGAGAGGAGCATCGACAGCGCCATGATGAGCGGTGCAGTTTTCAATCTACAATCCCAGGCTTAGTGAAAACCTATGAACATCGCCAAGACGTTCGTAGGGTGTAAATGAATAGTCGAAAGATACCAACGCGATCCTCGCATCAATGCGTGCTCCCACGCCGACCGAATAACTTTCTTCGTCAACGTTGACCTTATACCCTGCCCGCAGAAAAAATGCCTCTGCATAGGAATATTCGCCGCCAAAAGAAATGTTCTCAGAATTGTCCGCAGGGTGATTCAATTGAATGGATGCAGTCAGTCTGTTCACATCGTACTGGTACGGTTCAAACGCAAATCCAATCCTGAATATCGTCGGCGGTGAGAAACTCTGAAACGTTGATACCGAAGTTCCATCGACGAGCGTGGCGGTTCCGGACGGAGTCAGCTGCCCCCCGAGGTTCGTCACCGAAACTGCAAATCGAGTTGTTCCAAGCCCTGTCCAATAATATGTTCCGAGATCTATCAACACGCCCCCCATTCTCACGTCCGCGAGAGTTTCGTCTATATATTTCACGCTGACGCCGAAGCTGAACTTGTCCGTCATCCGGCGCGCGTACGTTACGCCGAACGCGAGGTCACCGTACTTAAAATACGCGCCCGTCCCGAAGGGCTGGAATTCCGTCGTGACGGGCATTTCGTCTGACTGGAGGGAGATCACCGATATGCCGAGGGTATTTTGATCGTCGAGATGGTACACACCTCCCATAAAATCATGCTGCAATCCGATGAACCATGTTGAATGTGATATCGCTATTTCGTTTTTATCGAATTCCGATATTCCTGCCGGATTATAGAATAGTGCATACGCATCATTGTCGACTGCGACGTAACTTTCACCCATGGCGTTCGCCCTCCCCCCAACTCCGATCTTCAGGAAATCAGCGGCAGTTATCCCAACTCGCTGAGATCCGAGCACTGGGAGCAGTTGCGCGCTTCCTGAACGGGCTGCAAAAAGAAGTACTATGGCAATCAGGGACGCTTTTCTCATCATGAATCGTTCAATAGTCAAAACTTTAATCGGCGTACGGCAACTCCTATCCGGACGTACCACTCGGTTCCTCTTTTCTTTTACAGCTTCAACGAAATGCCGACTTTAATATTTCTCGGCGGCAAATATCGCGACTGGTCCAGCGGATAAGCATCAATCGGTGCTGTGAGCTCCGGATAACGCGGATCGTTCCATGAGGGGGGCACGTGGTCGCCCAGCTGGTATGCGCGTCCGGTAACAGGGTTAATGATGTCGGAATTGAGGTTGTTGAAAAGGTTCTTTATTTCGACCATAAATGTCAGCTCTGAGCCGCCGAGTGTAAAATTCTTCTCAAAGTTGAAATCAACCCAGAACCAATCGTCGCCAATCGCGCCATATTGGTTATTTGTGTTCACGGCATAGAGCGGCTCACCGTCCTGAGCATACGTGCCGGCAAAATAATAGGGTGTATATCTTCTTCCGCTTTCGAAGAACACCCTGAAGTATGCTTGATACCCGTCAAGAATCCCTTTCCCAAATCCAAACGTCCCGTTGTCTTTTTCATCAATGAGCGTGATGTTCGCAGAGAACTGAAGCGGGCGATCCCACGCAACATATGTTTCGTTCAGAATCTCCTGGACAACTCCTTCAACGGCCAGAATCCCCTGATCCTCGGAGCTGGATTTTCCCGTCGTAACAGAATAAGAGCCGTTAATCGAAGTTCTAAGCCAATCGCTAACTCTTTTCTTGTACTCGACCTCAATTCCCCGCGATCGCGCGTAATCGGAGTTGACGTATGTTATAAAGCTCCGTCCGATCAAAGCCGCAGAATTGATCTGTGCTTGTTGTGTCTGGATGTAATCGAATATGTCCTTATAGTACGCGGTCACGGTCAGTACATCATCGGGAGTAAACTGGTTTCGAATTCCTATTTCGTAACTGACCGTCGTTTCCGGATTCAGGTCTGGATTGCCGAAAGCCTGGTAGGTTGACATTGCCGTGCTCGGCGCAAGCTTTGCGTAGACAAACTGAGGCCTCGGCCATTTTGAGAACTGTCCGTAATTCAAAAACAGAGTCTGATCGTCGGATACCGGATGTGAAACACCGAGACGAGGGCTGAGGCGTCCCTTCCAACGCCTGCCGAAGAGGTCGTAGGTGTCCCGATAATAATCGTTGCGAATAGCCTGTGGTATTGTTATGACCTGAGGATTATTCACTGCATCGTCAACGTATTTGCCGGGAAACCAGTAATCGAATCGCAGGCCGAGATTCAGAATCATTCCGTTGGTGGTGATATTGTCCTCTGCGTATGCTGAACCGGTCGCCGGGAACACATGGTACACATCGCTGTTAAGCCCCATGACGCCGATCCAGGGTTCATAGATGTCGACCAACTGCATTTCCTCGAAGTTCAGGTCGAACCCCGCCTTGAACTTGTTCTGCTCGGTGAAAAAATTCGTCAGGTCAAATTTTATTTCATTGTTGGTGAAAAAGTGATCGTGCCACGTGCTCGCGTTGCCGAGATCGTAGAAGCCGTCGCCTGGAATTATCCCGATCGTATCTCGTCCGGTGTTGTAATACTGCGGGGGAAGCGAGACGGCATCGACCGGCTGCTGATATTGGGTCCAGTACAGGCCGTTCGCATCGGCACGGAGATGCGTAAAGAATTGAGCAAGCTTCAAATCGTAAAAGGCGTTCGTGCTGAGCGTTTGGGTAATGTCAATGGACTGCGCAATACTGTTGTGCGTATAGACATCCGCGTTCCCAAGAATATTCTGGAATTGATACTGGTACCCCGGCGTGGGTTCCACGTATTCCAAAGTAGTCTGCAGCTCTTGCGTGTTTTCGTTTATTGTAACGTTCTGATTGTACGAGTAGGTGAACTTGAAAGTCTGACTGGGCTTGTAAGTGATTTTACCTAGTCCGTACCAGTCGTTAGAAAGCCGCGGCGCAAATCTCGTCCCGTAAAAGATCGATGAATTTAATCTATCCGGCGGATCGATCTTGTATGTAACCACCTGCCCGTTCTGATAACGCTGGGCCCAGAGAATCTGTCCGTCGGAGAATGATCCCGCGAAACTTCCGAATACCGTAACTTCTCCGGGAATATTCACGCCGATAGCACGGAGCAGATATTTGGTTATTGGCTCCGGGCCTCCTACGTTGACCTGAAAGTCGTTCGTATTGAAGTCGGAGGGGGAATTTTTATTGAGTCCCCAATTATCGGTCTTGGATTGAAGAAAAAGTTCGTATTGGCTGCTGCCTTCTTTGGTTTTTGCATTAATGATTCCGCTCGTCGCCTGTCCGTACTCTGCGTTATAGCCGCCAGTGATGACATCCATCCCGCTGAGGGAGTTCGAACTTAATTGCAGACCGAAGCCCGTCCCTGCCAGCGGATCTTGTATGTTAATGCCGTCCAGTAGGTAGGCGTTTTCGTAAGATCTCCCGCCCCGGATATGAATCTCGTTGTCCGTGGCGACGACGCCGATCTGCTGTGAAACCACATCTTTGATATCCTGCACTCCGGAAACTTTTATATCCTTGTCAGAAACGTTGTTGACACTTTGAGTCTCGGCGCGATCCATCATCGGCTTATCTCCAACAATCACGACTTCCTGCCCAAGGGATAGAACAGATTCCTCTAATTTTGTATTGACGATGGTCACCTCTCCGTCCTTAACGACCACTCCTGCATGCTCCACCTCTTTGAAACCTATGAGCCGGAACGTAACGGTGTACGATCCGGCCCCGACGTTTTTGATCTCAAATAGTCCGTCGATGTTCGTGGTGGCGCCATAATAGGTGCCCTGTATGAGAACGTTAACACCGACAAGCCCTTCGTTCGTTGCTACGTCGCTGACTTTGCCTTTTATGGTCCCCCGCACCTGTGCGACCGCCGTGCACATTGGGGCGCAAACGAAGGCGACAACAAGGAGTTTCAAAATTTTCTTTGCAATCGGCGACATTTCCTAGAAGGCTCCAAAATCTTTGAAAACTTTGTAAATCAACTGATATGCCCTGGTGTTGGTCTGCGTTGTGGAGTTTCCGTTAAAGCGGTACAGCGGCACAGCCAGAACGAATGCCGATCTATCACCGCTCATGACTCCGAGAATCGGCTGACGGTTGTCGACACCATACGGCTGCATATTGTAGATCACCGTCGCGCCGAATGTCGGATAGATGGCGCGCAGATTTGCAACCACTTTCCCGCCGTCCGTCGCGTTTGACTGGAAGCTGTCGCGAATGAGGATGGGATAAATAGTGGAGTCGATGAGGCTCACAGGAAGCACTGTAGTTCCCGATTTTACGAACCCTGTCGAAGTAATCGGGCTGGATGAGAGGGAATCGGTCAGGATGGTCCCCGTCAGGCTGTCGATAGCATCGGTGAAATCGCTGATCTCCCGGTTGATGTCTAAACCGGAAGAATATGAAGAAGGCACCGAAAAAGTCATAAAGAACTTTCCACCGGCGTTCCTCCTAAAATTCCTGACGGCGGATTGGGCGATATCGAAGTCCTGCTCATCGGAGGAATACCAAAAAACATATTTGTAGAGCTTCAACGTCTCGTAAAAGGTCGGAACGATATACGGTTGCACCAGATTTCCTTTCTTCGGATAATTCGAACCGGTTTTAATATCCCACAAATCGAACTGTCCATGGGCAAGCGAGTCAAAAAATCTTGAATAATACTTCGTCGATTGATCCTGTACTCCATAATCATTGATGATCAAGACGCTCCCCCTTGGTTTCTTAACAAACCATGTGTGGGTGGTATCGGGCATCCGTATGACACGGCTGAACGCACCGGCAACATCTTCAACTTT
The DNA here is from genome assembly GCA_964439265.1 of uncultured Chitinophagaceae bacterium. GTDB lineage: Bacteria > Bacteroidota > Ignavibacteria > UBA10030 > UBA8401 > JAGVPT01. The sequence goes on along the minus strand of CAYTOA010000011.1, from coordinate 62,520 downwards.
CATGTAAAAAATGTTGTTTGCATTCAGTTTCATGTTCGGCAAACGGACAGGGAGTGGTGATTGCGAAAGCGCAGGATACGTATTTGGATAGACATCGCATGTCACCGTTGAAATACCCGTACCGCCTGACGCTTCCGACAATCTCCCTTCCAGCGTGACAAAATTAGCTTGTGCAGGAAGCTGAACCCAACTCTGAGCGGAAGTGTCATTCAGGGCGATGAAGTAGCTGATGATCGTATTGTTGCCATCGACGTCAGCTCCCTGCCATCCGAACGAAACAACCGTAAAAGTGGTGTCCGGAATATCTAGGCGCGTAACATACGGCGGTCCGTTCATAACGAATGCGACGCTCGGCGGCGAATTCGTTATCGGGAATTTTATCGAGGCAGGCTGCTGGTCTACCGACATTCCCAGCGCCGCGAACGCAACCGTATCCCCTTCTTTCAAAGGCCTCTTGAACGAATCGTCAATTCCCGCGACGCTGAATGTGTAGGTAGTGTCTTTTTGGTACAACGGAAGAAAGAATGTGCTGTCATCTTTCGTTGTGAACGTCCATATCTTCTGGGCCACAGGGATGGATCGATCGCCCAGCGATATGAGGTATCCGATCACAAGGCCGTGTGGATCGCTTGCCCACCACTTGACTTCAAGAAGGCTCGACTGCGGATTGAAACTCGCCGACTGAACGGAATCGCGGTACGGGAACGCGGTGATGAATGTCTTCGGCGGGCTGTTTTCAGCGTTGGTAGGAGTAAATTGTTTTGTGCAGCTTGAAAGTAGAAGAGCCAAGGAAAAGACAATGAGGCAGACGAAAAATGGCGATCTCGTAAACCACGGGCGCCGATCCTGCAACGCGGTAGAGACACGCAGAGGCGCGCGAAGGACCAAGCGCAATTCGCACTTTTGTGCCCATTTTACCTGGTCCCTCGTTTCCAATCCAAACGCCATTTTTCCGCCGACAAGTGTTAGATCATCGTATGATTTTCCATCGCCCAGAAGTCACCTCTTGTTCGGCGACTATTTCAGCAGGAGCATTTTCTTCACGTCGCTGAATGTCCCGGCATTCAATCTGTAGAAATAAATACCGCTCGCCAGCTTTGAAGCATCAAAGGTGGCTATATACGTACCGGCATTTTGGAACTGGTTTCCGAGCGTCGCGACTTCCTGGCCAAGAATGTTGTAGATCTTCAATGAGACGTACCCCGACTTGGCAATCGAGTATTCAATTTTCGTGCTCGGGTTGAACGGGTTCGGATAGTTCTGCGACAGCGAGAACGAACCCGGAACGCGCGTAACGATTTGCCTCACTCCGTCGAGTTCTCCAACAAAATCGCTATTTGTTCTTGGTTCTAATTTGTACTCGCTATTTTTGTACTTGATGATGCCGGTGAGGCTTTTTAAAAAGGCATTCTTCGGCATGATGTGGAAGCCCCACGTTGTGTCGTGCGGATCAACGCTATACAGATTGCTCCCATCGTCATCGACACGGCATTGACCTGAACCGTCATCGACCATGTACTCCCTGAAGCTTCCGTTGGCCCCGGTGATGCTGTAGGTAGGACCATCGGGATCGTTGTCGACAACGTGAACGCTGTCGAAGTGCACGAGGACTCCTTGCCACCTCCGTGCGAGTGAATCTCCGTTGGCCCGTTGTCCTATATCCGCCGTCTTAATTTTCACCGACGGGTACAATTGCTGGCCCGATTGCACTACGTTGAAGGAATTCACAGAGATCTCGGCCTGGCCGGCATACATAGAGACGACGCCGGTCACCGAAACACTTTGACCCTTGACGAGTTTATCGGCCGAAGTATCATACAGCATCACTCCACTCCACGGAGCAGCCGCATCCTGGATGAATGCATACGGTGTCTTGATCGACTGGTTTTCATGATCAGTCTCAGCCGGGAAGTCCGACGTGTCTGCCTGAATTATGCCTTTCACGGTGACCGACAAATCTACTGCTCCGCTGTTGCCATCGCTGAATGGAGTGTACTCAATATCCTTGATACTGTACCCCGCTGACCTGACATAATAGAATAACGCTGTCCTCGATGAGTCGGGATAACTGGATCGAGATGCCAGCGTGCTGTCTTGCCACGCTGAGTAGAAGTACTTTACGAACGCCCCGTCGGCCTGGGGAGGGATCGTCGCAACGTACGTGTTCGAAGTATCCGCCGTCATCTTGAGGCGAACATAGGCACCCTTGTTTACGGAATAATAGACGGCAACGGAATCAACCGCTGTAGAGAGCGCATTGGGGTTCGCATTGATTGCCGTAACTCTAATATGGACGGCATCACTCGCGGTAGGTATGGACGGCGATCGCCGCGTCGGAAATCCGGTCGCAGTAAGACTCGGAGTGTAAGCTCCTATCTTCACATCCCCGGGATACAAGGGAATGATTTCGTACCCGTACGATATATAGGACGCAAGAATTCCCCTGATGTAATCGATTCTTGAACCCGGAGCCGGCGCAACCCATTTCGGCGTTACTCCGTAAGACCTCCCCGTGAAATATTCTGATGGATCGTATAAACTAACGGTATTTCCGAGAGAGTCTTCAACTGTGATAGTCCACTGCCCGCTGCTGCTGTTTTGCGTACGGCTTTTCACGATGAGATTCCGCAGAATAACGTATGAGTTCTTGTACTTTGTTCCGGGAGAAAAATGAGATGTTCCGCCTGCCGATTTATCGCCGGTGACAAGGTCGCTGACCTTCACCTCGACCGGTGCGGGTCTTTTCCCTCCCGCATCAAGAATGTTGATCGGGATGGGTGTCACCGAGCCGCTCCCTATAGGTTCCAATTCAAAATTTCCCCATACATCCGTCCCGAATTTTGTTAGGATGCCGGTTACCTGTATCTCGTACCCGCTGTCTATGCTTCCGAATCCGGCACTTAAGACAGCCGCAGAAGTATCGAGGGTGTAAACGTTCATTCCACCCCACGCCGCGCTGTCAGGGTTTTGTATATAAAAAGAAAAATGAGCCCCGACGTTACGGATTACCCGCGTGTCCGCGGTCAAGACTCCGGTAACGGTTATGGTGTCACCCAAGTAAAGGCCGTTTGTCAAACTTGCCCGCGGTACCTTGCCTGCGGCCAAAAGTGAATCAGCGACCCTCAACGAATCCGGCGGAAGATAATTAACACTGTCGAGCGGAACGACAGGATAGCTTTGTGCAAAAACGCATGTCGCCGCCACCAGAAGAAACAAACCTGCGTACATGACATTTATCAACGCTCTTTTCATTTCAATCCTCCTTGTGTTTTCGCAGAACACTTTCTGTGGTCTGCGTCATCGTACATTTATTTTATTATTAAGAATTTCCCTCGTTTGATCTCTCCGGTGCTCGCATTTTTCACGGTGAATAAATAAAGTCCTGTTGCGATCGCCTGGTCTGCGCTGGTGATCAGATCCCATGCGTGCAAGCCGCCGGGCATGCGCTGAGAGTTGTCCGAATCATAGTGCTGGAACCACTGTATGCCGGATCCGTTATAGGATGCAGCATCATGCTCAAGCGTCGCCACAACGTCGCCCGCGATCGTATATATCCTGATCTCGCATTTTGCGGGAAGATTGTAAAAATATATTTTCCTTTCCCGCTCGCCCACGCCATCCCAGGTTGCTCTGGTATAATAAGGATTCGGAAAAACTCCAATGGCGAGGGAATCGCCAGCTGCCGCAGACGGGCCGGGAAAAACTTTATCCGTTGCCCGGATGGAAGATTGGCTAGGTGTCCCAGAAGCCGGGTCTCCTTTGTCGTATGCCTCAACTCCGAATAAATACTGCCATCCGTCCAAAAGGAACGGAACGTTGTACTTATAGACATATTGAGACGGGTCGCCCGGAAACTGTTTTGGCGAAGTTAACTTCATCGGCATTCCCGCATCGAGACCGATCGAATCGACCAGGTCGAAATCGGCAATTTCTTGATAAGGATTTTGAACACCCTGGAAATCATATCCGGGGACCGACTTGTAGATCCTGTAGCCCTCAAAGTTCTTCCGGTTCAGAAGCGGATCGATGACATTTTCCGGTGTGTCGTCCCAATAGATAGTCGCTTGCGCATTTCCCGGTTCCACGTGCACGTGCGGCGGGGGAAGGATGTTCGGGAAAATATAACGGGTGATCGCTCCGTTCCCGTCCAGATCTTCTCCCGGGTCGAGAATGCCGTTGCCGTTTTTGTCCTCACCGTTGTAAGTACGCTGGGCCCAGGTCGCATTATCGTACAGCGTCTTCCTCGACGCTACAACATTATTCTGGTAATCGGTAGGAATACCCGTATCGAATTTAGGCGCACATACGATCGCGAACGTCACCGTAACTGTCGCGCCCGGGAGCATCTCTGCCGGCCCGACGGAAAGAAGGGCGTACCTGTTTCCAGGCGTACCCAGATAACTTGCATTCTTCGGATTAGTGTAGTAATCAAACGGCAAAGAAGTTTCCAGTTTCTCAAATTGTAAAGCATCTGACGTCCCCGGCGTCAAAAGATTTGGATCACCCGTTGACTGATGGTACTGCCACGCGGAAAAATGGGTATACCGGTTGATCGAATCAAGGTACGCCGGCTGGGACTTGATCACTGAGTTGAGAGGATCAACACCGAGAAGTTTGATCGAGACATAATTATCGGTCGGCAGGTCGGTTGACTTGTGATCCGCATCGAACGCGTATGCCAAACGGAGCGAATCGACATAACCAATCCCAGTTCCGCTGTAGAAGGATGTTCCTTCCGTCGGGAGTCGATGGTTCGTATTCCTAACTGCGAAATCGTCGACGAACCCAACGAACAACGAATCGATTGGAGTCGCACCCGTGTTGGTCAGCCTGAAAGTCAAGATCACAAAAAAATTAGCTATCGGATACTCCCATGCATATGTCTCCTCGTGAACGGAAACGTTGAGAGGAATATGGCCGACGATCACCTGATTCGTTCCCGGATCGACCGTGTTAGAGTCGGTGAATTCTGCAATGTAATCCTGATGGCTCACACCAGCTGGGGAATAGTAGCGAGAATTGAGAAGTGAGCTGCGCTGTGTCAGCCCGCTGTCCAGGGGCTGCGTGAATTCAGATGGGCTGCTGTAATAATCCGTGGTTACGGTGCTGACAAAAGGCCCCTGCCCATTCCGGTAGCCGCCGACCCATAACCCACCATTGAAAAGGTGTTCTATCCGCGAACGCACGGGAGAAAAAGGATACTCGCAAGATGGCTGCGCCGGCCAGAATGACGCGTTAAACTGATTACCTATGCTGCCAAAACTCGTTATGGCTAAACCGATGTTGCCTATATTGGTATAGCTGTTATCAGAAGTAGTCTGAGCGAATCCCAGTTCTGGACAAAGAAGAAGCGGCAGAAACAATGCTACGATGATATTTCGAAGGGACGGCGTATGCAAGTGGTACCAAAAAGTAAGGGTGAATCCTTCCGTAAGAAGATTTTTTTTGAAGAACGGTGAGCTCTCCGAAACAACTATATCGCGTTGGAATATACGCGCATATTGAAAAAGAATCAAGGCAGGAATAATTAATTAACAAAAGAGCAATACTGCGGTAACAGCCTCAGTGGTAAATAACGAGCTTCTCTCCAACCCTTATGTCGGCAGCCAAAGCATTCCAGCGCTGAATATCGTCAATCGAAACACCGAATTTTTTTGATATCTCCCATAAGGTATCGCCCGTCCGGACGCGGTAGTAATCGATATTTTCTGAGGTGAGCACAATCTTAAGTTTTTTTCCGGAAAGAACTCGGGACGTCGAGAGCCGATTCCATTTTTTTATGTCTGAGATCGAAACGTTGTACATACCTGCAATTTTTTCCAGCGTTTCGCCTCTCCTGACCCTGTGGCGTATCGTTTTCTGCTTTACGGGGGAGGCTTTTACGGGATCTTGTTTTTGTGCCGGCACCTGTTCCACAGACGCGCCCGCCGAGGGCTCAACGTAAACTTCAAGCGGCTGTCCGGCATAAATTCTGCTCCGCCGAATCTTATTCCAACTCTTCAGGTCGGCAATGGCGACATTATAGTCACCGGCTATTTTCTCAAGCGTCTCGCCTCTCTTGACAACGTGCTTGACCCAGTGGTTCCGGTCATCAACCTGTTCTCCACCGCTGATACTCGCCGAGAGTGTTGCCGGATGACCGCTTTTCAATGAGTTCTTCTGTTCGAAATTCATCGAAACGATTTTTGAATACTGGTCCAGTTTTTCCGCGGGGACCCATACATTGATCGTTTGACCGATCTGGATCGACCGTCCGTACGGAATATTATTCCAATTCCTCAAGTCGCTCGCCCGAACGTCAAACCACTCCGCGATATGCCCGAGAGTGTCCTTCTTTCTTACGACATAGGCGATCTTATCCCGGCCGGCCGGCACAAGCTTCTCACGGCGGCGGATACGGGGAGCAGCCGGCCTTGATTTCTGAACCGGCTCTTGTTCCTGTTGAATAACAGGCTCAGCTGCGGCCTGCGCATTCGCCGCCAGCAGTCTCTTTTTCGATATCGGGATGATGAGATAATTCCCGATCTTCAGCCGGCTTCTCTTTGAAAGCTTATTCACTTCAAGCAGAACCGACGTCGCAATACCGTACTTTCTTGCAATTCCCCCAGGAGTGTCCCCGCGGCGAATCTTGTGTTCCGCCCATTGACGTTTCTGATCGTCGGGAATGAGGGCATACTTTTTTGAAAAAGCGTCTATTGACCCGGCAGGGATCCTTAGCTTGTAGCCGCGATAATTTGGAGGAGTACACCACTGAATCAACTCGGGATTCAATTCTCTCAGCGTTTCCGCAGTCGTACCTGCGCAATCGGCCAGCACATCCAGGTCGACGCAGTCGTCAACGGTCACATATTCATACGCGAGGCTGTCAGCCCGTGATATGCCCTTGAAACCGTACGCCTCCGGATTCATTGCCATCAACGACACGGCGATGAACTGCGGCACATAATTCCGTGTTTCGCGCGGCAGGTATCGGCGCATGGACCAATAATCGTTCGTATGGCTTCTTCGGATTCCCCGGTTGATCCTTCCGCCCCCGGAATTGTACGCCGCTATCGCGAGAGCCCAGTCTCCGTATTGATCGTGTAGGTCTTTGAGGTAACGGGCAGCCGCGCGCGTTGCCTTCTCATAATCCCGCCTTTCGTCGTACCAGTAGTTTCCCTTCAGGCCGTACAACGCTCCTGTCCCTTTCATGAATTGCCACATGCCAACAGCTTTTGCCCATGACCTCGCGGATGGATTAAGGCCGCTCTCCATCATTGCAAGATACCGCATTTCTTGGGGCACTCCCTCCTCCGTAAAAATCCGTCCGATGGCGGGGAAATATTTTCCTGACAGATAGAGCCATCGCTCAAAATGGTCTCGGCCTTTGTCGATGAAGAACATGATGTTCCTTTCGACAAGATCGTTCATTTTCATCGGTATAGTGGTTTCAGGAATGGGGACATTCGGTATTTTGATTTTTGAGATGTCGATGTTCTCAATGTCGAGGTTCAATTTCTCGCGCAATGCAAATATCGAGCTCTGCGGGCCAAGTTCGTCGATGCTCGCAATATACTTTTCGTAGTCTTCAACGACGCTCCGGCTCAGGTCATTATATTCCTGGTTGTTCTCGATGTCAGGATAGTAACTGATCTCGTTGAGAATACCGATGGCCTGCTCAAATTCATCAGCAGAGAGAACAGAATCTCCCATTGTCTGCGCCTGGAGAGCGGAGAGGTAATGCTGCCTTGCCGATTCCAACCGCACAGCAATGACCTTTTCGTCCCCTTCATCGGCTGAATCCGAAAGTGCGATGCCGGAAGAGTCTATTCCGCTTTTGAGGATCTTTGACTCTGCGCCAGTCGATAACAAAGTCGATGAATTGGTATCCTTAGTGATAGAACCGGCGTCTACAAGATTGGGGTCAGGTATTGACGGCTTTATTATAGAGGCAAGGAGGGATGGATTGGATGTGACCTTCCGATCATGCGGTTGAGCCTGCAGGAGCGTCCAGTTTGAGCCCAAACTGGCGAATAAACTTATGAAAAACAGCGGTAACCAATATACACGTTTGGGCATTACTCCTCAAAGTCGTTAAATATTAATCCTATCTACATAGAAATATAACAATCAATGAAATAAAGTCAAGGGAAAATTTGAACGGATTACTGGAAGTGATTGAAATTTCAGATTAAGCGGGCTATTTGCAGGATAACAGGGTTCAAAACTATCCGAGTTCCGTCAGGACTACTCCGAAAAGTGTGACAATGGCCCCGGCGGCAAAATGTCGACTAATGAGTTGATGCAGGAAGTAATATGAGAGAACGCTCGTGACAATCGGTTGGGCGTTTGCGAATATTGCTACTTTCGTCGTCTCCAGCTTTCCGATCGCATAATACCATAAGAAGTACGAAATCACAGAAGTCCCCAGACCAAGATAGAGAATTCCTTCCCAATGGGATATTGTCAGCGTGGAGAGTTCAAAGCGGCTCACGCCGTAAATTCCTAAGGGAAGGAAGAGTATCATCCCGCCTATCATCGAAAGCGAGGCAACATGAAAGGCGCCATATTTAACGACCATCGGCTTTCCCTGGATTGTATACAACGACCAGGCGATTACGGCGACGAACATGACGACGTTACCGTAGGTATAGTCCGAAGAAAGGCTCACGCCATGTTCGAATATTATTACCGCTACACCGCAAAATGCGATGACAACCCCGGCTATTTTTTGCTTTGTCAGGTTTTCTCCTAACATGAGATGAGAGAAGACCAATACAAGCACCGGTGTGGTCGCATAGAGCAAAGCTGCGTTTGCCGCGGTTGTATACTTGATCCCATACAGGAATAAGAACTGATTCAATGGAATAACGATGAACGCCAGCCACAGCATCTTCCCGTAGTCTTCCCTTTGTATCTTGATCTTTTTTTCTCTGATAACAAATACGATGAGCAGGGCGGCGCTCGAGACGCATGTTCTCAGGAACGTAAGGGTGACCGGATCCACGTCTGAGACGACGGCTTTTGCGACGAGATGCGTTCCGCTTGCGAGCAGAACCTGGATGACAATGAGAATATAAATCATATGGACCGCAATTTTTGATCCAAGAATATACAGAAGGCTTGCGGTTTTTTCAACAGCTTTCGTGGGACCGAACCCTTCCGAAGGGTCCCTGGTGCAATCCATTTTTCTATTTTGCAATTTGAGATCCCATTGGGTATATTTTGCAATACCCAAACTCCTAACACACGACCTCAATGAAGACAAAACCGACTCTGTATCTTCTGGACGGAATGGCGCTCGCCTATCGCTCGTACTTTGCCTTTATCAGGAACCCATTGATAAACTCAAAAGGAGAGAACACAAGCGCAGTATTCGGTTTTGTGAATTATCTGAACAAGATCCTCGACGAGAAAAAGCCTGATTACATCGCAGTGGTTTTCGACACCATTGAACCGACCTTCCGGCATAAGGCATATCCTGAATACAAAGCAACACGGCAAAAAATGCCGGAAGACATGTCCGCGATGATGGACACACTGAAAGCAGTCGTCCGCGCGTTCAACGTCCCGGTGGTCGAACTTCCGGGCTTCGAAGCGGATGATGTGATCGGCACGCTCGCCAAGCGGGCGGAAAAAGAAAAAGTGGAGACGTTTCTTGTCACCAGCGACAAAGATTTCATGCAGCTGGTGTCGCCAGCCGTGAAATTGTATCGCCCGGGGAAAGGGGGAAATGACGACGAGATCGTCGGCGAGGCGGGCGTCATGGATAAGTTTGGCGTGCCGCCTGACCAGGTCATCGAGATCCTTGGACTGATCGGCGATCAATCGGATAACGTGCCGGGCGTCGCGGGTGTCGGCCCCAAAACAGCAGAGCCGTTGATAAAGAAATACGGAACCATCGAGAATCTTCTGGCCCACATCGACGAGATCCCGCAAAAAGGACTGCAGGAAAAGCTGAGGTCCGGCAAAGAAATGGCGCTGCTGTCAAAAAAATTGGTCACGATCGATATTAACGCTCCTGTCGCGATCGACTTCCATATGCTGAAGTCGACGGAAAAGAATATTCCGGCGCTCCATGCGTTATATTTGCAGCTTGAGTTCCGCAGTCTTGCCCGCCGCCTGCACGAAGGCGAGCCCGAGCCCCTTGCCGATGTCAGCGTTGAGCCGCAGTCGGCGGCGTCCCGCGATATTACGACATCCATGCATGAATACATCATCGTCGATTCCGATGCCAAATATTTGCGTTTTCTCTCCGAACTCAAGAAGGCCAAAGAATTTGTTTTTGACACTGAGACGACGTCGACCGATGCTCTGCAGGCCCAGATTGTGGGGGTATCGTTCTGTTTCGAGGCGAGCAAGGCATACTACGTCCCGGTGGAAGTTGTGAAAGAGGAACAGATGGGCACTGCGTCGCTGTTCGAACCCGCTTCAGCGGCGGAAAAGCGCCCAAAGGAAAAATTATTTCCGCTCAAGAAGATCATCGCCGACCTCAAGCCGATCTTCGAAAACGAGAAAGTGAAAAAGTACGGCCAAAACGTTAAGTACGACATGCTTGTCTTTTCGCGAAAGGGCATCTGGACAAAAGGGATCGGGTTCGATACGATGGTTGCGAGTTACGTTCTCCGCTCCGAAGGACAACACAACCTCGACGCTCTGGCGATGGAACATCTGAACTACAAGATGGTGTCATTCGACGACCTGACAGGTACTGGTAAAGAGAGAAAGGACATCCGGGAGATATCCGCCTCCGAGGTCGGAAATTATTCGGCCGAGGATGCAGATATCACCTTCCAGCTTGCCCAGATTCTGCACGACAAACTCGCGGCCCAAGGGATGAAATCGCTCTGCAATGACGTAGAATTCCCCTTGATTGGAGTTCTGGCGGACATGGAATTTACGGGCATCAATATTGATGTCCCTTTCCTCTCCGGAATGTCGAAAGATCTGGAGCGTCAGCTCGATAATCTGGTCGCGGGCATCTATGCCGACGCGGGCGAAAAATTCAACATCAACTCCACCCAGCAGCTCTCAGTGATCCTCTTCGACAAACTCAAACTGGCTCCTGTCAGGAAAACGAAGACCGGCTTCTCCACCGACGTGGCGGTACTGGAAGCGCTGCGGAAAAAACATCCGATCGTCGAAAGGATGCTGGACTACCGTCAACTTTCGAAGCTGAAATCGACGTACGTCGACGCACTGCCGAAGCTTATCCACGCGTCAACGGGCCGCGTCCACACCTCGTTCAATCAGACCGTCGCGGCAACGGGAAGACTTTCAAGCAGCGATCCGAACCTACAGAACATTCCGATCCGTTCGGACATCGGCAGGGAAATTCGGCGCGCCTTCATTCCGGGCGGGAAAGAGATGGAGATCATGTCGGCGGATTATTCACAGATAGAGCTGCGGATTATGGCGCACATCTCGGGCGACGAAGGTTTGCTCGAAGCGTTTTCGCTAGGCGAAGATATTCACTCCACCACGGCAGCCAAAGTCTTCGGCGTTCCCCTAAAGGATGTTACCCGTGACATGCGAAGGAAAGCGAAGGAAGTAAATTTCGGAATTATGTACGGCATCGGCCCGTTCGGTCTGGCGTCGCGACTGGAGATCACTCAAACGGAAGCAAAAGAAATCATCTCCAAGTATTTCGAACGCTTCCCCAAGGTCAATCGGTACATCGCCGAAACGATCGCGAAGGTGAGGCATGACGGATTTGTCGCAACACTGCTCGACCGCCGCCGTTATCTCCCCGAAATTCACAGCAAGAACGCAAACCTCCGGTCCAACGCAGAGCGTCAGGCCATCAACATGCCGATCCAGGGAACTGCCGCCGACATGATCAAGCTCGCGATGATCAGGATTCACGAAAGCCTCAAAACAAAAAACCTGCAGAGTAAAATGCTGCTGCAGGTCCATGATGAATTGGTCTTCGAAGTTATCAAAAAAGAGGAGGCCGCAGTGCACAAACTCGTCGAAGACAATATGAAGAACGCGTTGAAACTGAATGTCCCGATCGAGGTTGAGATCGGCGTCGGCTCAAATTGGCTGGAGGCTCACTGAGAGGTTTTTTTCTCTCTGCTAAACCTCAGTTCACCGCTACGCTTTCCATCTTCTCAGCAGCATCGTCCCTCCAACAAGAATCAGAACCAGCGGCCAATATGAAGCGATCGATCTCCAGACATCTCTGCTGTACCAGTACCCAAGATGGGTCAGCATCAGCGCCGCACCGAGCCCGAGGAAGATCAATGACGGAATGAGCAGATGCCAGTCCTTGACGTTGAAAACAAATAACATGAAGAACGCGACGCCGACGATAATGATGAATGCGGGAAAGTAGATCGAAAATGACCCGTGAATGAAGCCCCCCTTCCGCAGGAAGAAGAGAATCCCTGTCAGGAAGCATAACGTGCCGAAGAACACTTTGCTCCTGTCGTTGCTCACGAACGAGCGAAGAACCACCGCTGCCCCGTAGATGAGAAGTCCGAGCCACACAAGAGACCACCCGCCGATATGAATGATGCTCATTTGGTTCAACAAGAGCGCAACGCCCAAAAGGACGAGGACCAAACCGATGATCGGAAACCGATTGAAAGTATGCTGTTCCATGATTTTTCCTTGTCAATAAATTCTTATAAGGTGGGCTGATTTTCGTACGGTACGAGAAGCACGAGCGTAATGTAGAGCACGATGCCCGCCCCGAAAGAAGCCAAACACAAGATGATGTAGAGGAGTCTGAACAACGTTGAATCGATGGAGAAATATTTTGCCAGCCCGCCGCAAACGCCTCCCAGTTTCTTATCTGTCCTAGATCGTCTGAACGTGCGATACTGCGCCGGCGGAGGCGGTGTTTCCGTCTGAGCATCTGCCGGCTGGTCAGCCGCAGGGGCCCGTTCCGCCTGGCGATAATAAATGATCGCCATCCCAAGCAAAATCAGCAGGATCGGAAAGACGAAACTCCAGGAAATGTCCCACATGTGAAGAAATGAAAACATTCCCAGGTTCGAAAAGAGGATGATCGCACCTCCGACAATCAGAGCGATTCCGAATAGCTTTCTCGCGTTCGTGGATCGCGATTCGGCTGGCGGCGCATCCGCATCGCCCAGGTTCATCACACGTTTCGGCATAATGATCGCACATGCGATGTAGAGCACGAGTCCCGAGCCACCGAAAAATGCCAACAAGACAAAGAGCACGCGCATGATCACCGGGTCGACGTCAAAATATTCAGCAAGGCCGCCGCACACCCCGGCAATGATTTTGTTTGTCCGCGACTTGAATAATCGTTTCGGTTCCATAAGTACCTCAGCCATCAATAAATAAAGACTGCAATGTTCCGACCTCACATAATCTTACGAAGTTTTCTTCGTAATGTTACAGGATCGCAAATAACGGTTTTCCGCGACAATTCATCCGAAAAGGATACCATTTGCCCCTCGAATTGTCAAGGACCAGGACGGAGCAAAAAAAAAGCCCCATTCTCTCGATGAGGCTCTGACAAGACCATTGGGCGGCGGACTAGACCTCCATAATTTCTTTTTCTTTCATTGCGAGCAGATTGTCGACCTCCTTGATATGGTGGTCGGTGTATTTCTGCACTTCCAATTCTCCGCGCTTGCGGTCATCCTCGGAAAAGTGTTCGTCCTTCTCCGCCTTTTTCAGGTGTTCGTTCGTGTCCCTACGGATGTTGCGAATCGCGACCTTTCCTTCTTCGCCGAATTTTTTTACAAGTTTGACCAGCTCTTTGCGGCGTTCTTCATTGAGAGGAGGAATCGGAACTCGGACAACCGTCCCGTCGGTGCCCGGGTTGAGACCGAGGTTGGCGGCAAGTATTGCCTTCTCGATCGGCACAAGCATTCCCTTATCCCAGGGAGTTATCGTGATGAGATGGACATCCGGCACGCTCACGCTGCCGACCTGGGTCAGCGGCGTCATCGTTCCGTAATAATCTACTTTCACCGAATCGAGAAGCGCGGTCGTCGCTTTCCCTGTCCTTATTTTCGTCAACTCTCCCCGCACAACATCGACGGCCTTGTGCATACGGGCCTCGCCGTCCTTTAAGATTTGTTTTAACATAGCCTCACCCAACGATGTTATTGGATTAGTTTATGGCAGCCACGCTGTCGTTCACTGCGGTTCCAACTTTCTCGCCCAGAATCAGCCGGCGGAGGTTGGAGGGAATGTTCATGTTGAAGATCGCGATAGGCAGATGATTTTCTTTGCAGAGGGTAATAGCCGTCATATCCATTACGCGCAGATCTTTTCGCAGGACATCCTGGTAAGAGATTTCCGGAAAATGTTTTGCCGAAGGATTTTTCTCTGGGTCGGAGTCGTACACCCCGTCCACCCGGGTGCCTTTGATGATGACGTCCGCGCCGATTTCGATTGCGCGAAGCACGGCAGCGGTATCGGTCGTAAAGTAAGGATTTCCAGTCCCCGCGGCAAAGATCACCAGGCGCCCTTTTTCCAGGTGGCGGATCGCGCGCCGGCGGATGAACGGCTCGGCGATGCGTTCCATATTGATCGCCGTCTGGCAGCGGGTAAAGACTCCATGATGTTCGAGAGCGCTCTGGAGTGCAAGCGCATTGATCACGGTCGCGAGCATTCCCATATGATCGCCCGTGACTTTATCGATTCCGTCGGATGAGTTTTCGATGCCGCGGTAAATATTCCCGCCGCCGATGACAATCCCGATCTGAACGCCGAGTTCCTGCACGCTCTTGATCTCCTCAGCATACTTCCCGATGACATCCGAGTCGATGCCGTATTCTTTGTCCCCCATGAGCGACTCGCCGCTGAGTTTCAGCATGATCCGCTTGTACGCTGTCTTCGGCATAGTGTTCCTCTTTGATAAAAAGAAAGGTCTCGCAAGAGACCTTTCTTTCAACGACTATTTTTCTTCGCCGAGTTGATACCGTTTGAATTGACGAACCGCGAGCGTATCCTTGTGTTTTGCCGAAGCTTCCTGCAAAACCTCCTTGATAATTTTGCTCGCATCCTTGATGAAACTCTGCTCAAGAAGCACAACTTCCTGGAAGTATTTTTCTAGCCGGCCCGTCGCTATTTTCTCGACAACCTGCTCCGGCTTGCCTTCATTCTTTGCCTGCTGCCGGTAAATATCAAGTTCCTGATCGATGACATTCTTGCTGACATGTTCGCGGGCAACCACGCTCGGATTCATGGCAGCGGTCTGCATCGCGATATCGCGCGCGATCGTTCTTGCTTCATCCGATGCAACGTTTGTTGCAAGTTCCACAAGAACGCCGATCTTGCTGCCCATGTGAGTATACGCTTCGATCACGCTGTTCTCCGCAACGATGATATCGAAACGTTTGATGTCAATCTTCTCGCCGATTTTTCCGACAAGTTCGGACAACGCATCCCCCACCGTCCGTTTGTCGTTGTATTGAAGCAAGAGCAATTCTGCGATTGATTTCGGAAGCTTCCGTTCGACGATCGCTGCGACGTCGTTTGCAAATTGAATGAAGTCCTGGTTTCGCGCCACAAAATCCGTCTCGCTGTTGATCTCAACGATCACGCCGAGCTTTCCGCCGTTCGCCACTCTCGTGACGACGATGCCCTGGTTTGCAACGCGGTCGGCGCGCTTCTCAGCGGTCGCAGCGCCCTTCTTGCGCAGGTATTCGATCGCTTTCTCCATGTCGCCCTTCGTCTCTTCCAGGGCACGCTTGCAGTCCATCATGCCGGCGCCTGTTTTTTCGCGTAATTTCTTTACTGTTTCACTTGTAATAGCCATACTGCGTCTTCTTTTCTCTTCTATAATAGAAATGTTGTTATTCTTTTTCTTCGATCTTCGCGGACTCTTCTTTACTGATGACCGGTTCCTTGGCGGGAACGTCCTCCTGTTTTTCTCGCTCCTCGGAGACTTCCTGCTGACGGGCCTTTGCTCGTTCTGAACCTTCGATTATCGCGTTCGCGATCGCCCGCGTGATCACTTGCACGGTTTTCAACGCGTCGTCATTTCCCGGGATGATATAGTCAATTTCGTCCGGATCACAATTTGTATCCACAATGGCAAACACTGGAATTCCAAGCCGCCGTGCTTCCTTCACCGCGATTGTTTCTTTCTTGACGTCAACAACGAACAATGCGCCCGGAAGACGCGTCATCTCGACAACGCCGGAAAGGGTCTTGCTTAATTTGTCTTTTTCTCTGGTGAGGAAGAGGCCTTCCTTCTTCGTGATCTTTTCAAACGTGCCGTCGGACTCCATCTTTTCGATGTTCGTCAGCCTTTTTACGCTCTTCCTGATGGTGGTGAAATTTGTCAGGGCGCCGCCCAGCCACCGTTCGCTGATATAGTACTGATTACAGCGCTTTGCTTCTTCCAGAATTACGTCCTTGGCCTGCTTCTTCGTGCCGACAAAGAGAATCTTCTTCCCTTCGGCGGAAATGTTCGCGATGGCGTTGCACGCTTCTTCCAGCAATTCCTGTGATTTCTTTAGATCGATGATGTGAATCCCGTTGCGCTCCATAAAAATATATGGCTTCATCTTGGGATTCCATCGGCGGGTGAGGTGTCCGAAGTGGGCACCCGCACCGAGGAGGTCGGCGAGTTCTACTCGTGGCATGCTATTCCTTCTATGTTTAGTTGTAGTCTTCTACCTTCGTCATCCTCGCCCGGGATGGCGCCTGAGGCGCCACACTTCCGGACAAGTCGGAAAGTATGCTTGGTAGTACGCAACAAAAACGCGCGAACCAACTGCAGTCCGCACATTCTCTGTCATCGTTTGGAAAATTGAAATCGTTTACGGGCTTTCTTTTGTCCGTATTTTTTCCTCTCGACCATGCGCGGATCGCGCGTGAGAAGAGAGTGGCTGCGCAGCAATGTGCGGAATTCATCGCTCGCTTCAACGAGTGCGCGGGCGATGCCGAGACGCATCGCGCCTGCCTGGCCGGCGGCCCCGCCTCCTTCAACGGTTACTGCAACATCGTATTTGCCGGCAGTTTCGGTCACGCTGAACGGCTTCGTGATATCAGCCCGGTAAATCTCCTGCGGGAAATATTTTTCAAACGGCTGTTTGTTGACGACGATCGCACCCGAACCGGCTTTAAGAATTACCCGGGCTACCGAAGTCTTCCGGCGTCCAACTGCAGTGATGTTGTGTTGAGGCATTCTAATCCTTCAATATCATAATTGCGTTGATGATTTAATTTTTGACGGCAAGTGTTTCCGGTTTCTGAGACGCGTGCGGATGTTCGGCGCCGGTATACACTTTCAATTTCTTGAAGATGCGTTTTCCCAAACGGTTATGCGGAAGCATGCCTTTCACGGCGTGTTCGATCACTCGTTCAGGATTGTTCTTGATGACATCTTTAAAGCTCTCGAACACCGCTCCGCCCGGATAACCGGTATAATGAAAGTACTCCTTCAGATCGGTACGCTTTCCAGTCACTTTGATCTTTTCAGCGTTTACGACAATGACGAAATCTCCGGTATCCACGTTCGGCGTAAAGATCGGCTTGTGTTTGCCCCTGAGAATTTTTGCCACTTGCGTTGCAATTCTCCCGAGGGTTTGCCCCTGCGCGTCGACAAGATACCATTTCTGTTCGATTTCACTTTGCTTAAAAAAATATGTGCTTTTATCTCCGAAAGCCACAGCAACCTCCACGTTTCAAATGTTCAAAATTATAGAGCTTTTAAATTTACGCCAAAACCAGTGGAAAAGCAAGATTTTTCTTTGAAAAACTACAATGCAAGTTTCCAGGGGTTTTCCAGGATCAATTTCACATCCTGCATAAATTCCGCACCCACGGCACCGTCAACGACACGATGGTCGCAGGAGAGAGTCAATTTCAGCCTGTGTCCTGTTACAATCTGGCCGTTTTCAACAACCGGCTTTTCTGTTATCGCTCCTACCGCAAGTATTGCGGCCTCTGGAGGGTTGATAATTGCCGCAAATTCCTCGACCCCGAGCATTCCCAGGTTGCTGACAGTGAAGGTTCCGCCGCTGAATTCATCCGGTTTGAGTTTCTTGTCTCTTGCTTTGGCCGCTAATTCCTTTGATTCAGTTGCGATATCAAAGAGACTTTTCATATCCGTATTGCGTAGGACCGGCGTGATCAGGCCGTCGTCAATGGCAACTGCAATTCCCACATTGATCGCGCCGTGCTGAATGATCTTGTCGCCGGCAAACGAAGAGTTCACTTTGGGATGATTGCGGAGCGCAAACGCGCAGGCCCTCACGATGATATCATTGAAACTTACCTTCACGTCGCCGTTTGAATTTAAGGAAGCGCGAAGGTCGATGGCTCGCTTCATGTCAACGTCATAGGTAAGATAGAAATGGGGAGCCGTCGTCTTGCTCTCAACCAGTCGCTTGGCAATGGTCTTCCTCATTAACGATAAAGGAATTTCCTGTGTCGTTCCTGCAACGTACGCGCGCGGCGAATGCCCGGCACTCTTTGAAAGAGGAAGTTCGAGATCTTTTCTTATGATCCGTCCCATCGGACCGGACCCGGTAATAGAATGCAGATCTATTTTGTTCTGAGCGGCAATAGCTTTTGCCAGCGGCGATGCTTTGACGCGTCCGTCTCCGTCTCCGGCCGAAACGGCTGCGGGAGCCGCGGACGGCTGCGGATTATCAACCGGTTTCGGCGCAACGGCTGCGGCAGCCGGTGTTCCGTGGCCGGGACTTGGAGCCGCGGTGTCAACCAGCAAGGATGAAATGTCTTCCAACGCGCTGCCGATGATCGCGATCGGTTTTCCAACTGCGGCGCCTTTTCCTTCGGGCACAAATATTTTTCGCAAGACACCGGTGTCGTAGGCCTCAAGCTCCATATCCGCTTTGTCCGTTTGAACCTCGGCAATAATTTCGCCTTGTTTCACCGATTCGCCTTCTTTCTTCAGCCACTTGAGGATGATACCCTCTTCCATGGTGTCGCTAAGTTTCGGCATTGCTATTTTTGTCGCCATCTGATCTTTGCTTTCCGTTGTGAAATAACTTCTTTAGCTAATGCTGTATGATGTTTGAGATCCACGAAGGACACGAAGTACCACTACGTTAGTCATGGGCGAATCTGAAGAAAGAGGATCTCTTGGGGTTCTTCGCGCCCTAAGTGAAATATTAACGATAGAGAACTTTTTTGACGGCCGCGATAACCTTTGCGGGGCTCGGCAATGCCTGCTTCTCAAGGTTGGTCGCGTACGGCATCGGGATATCTGCACCGTTCAACCGTTCGATCGGTGCGTCGAGGTAATCGAATGCTTTCGAATAGATCCGGCTCGCAATTTCCGCACCCACGGAAGCAAACGGCCACGCCTCTTCTACAATAACGCACCGGTTTGTTTTCTTGACGGAATTGATAATGAGGTCTTCGTCAAGCGGGCGGATGGTGCGCGGGTCGATCACCTCAGCTTCGATCCCCTCTTTCATCAGTTCATCCGCAGCGGCGAGCGAAACATGAAGCATCTTCGACCAGGCGACGATTGTCACGTGTTCGCCTTTTCGTTTGATGTCGCCAACGCCGATCGGAATCGTGTATTCTTCTTCCGGCACCTCACCTTTATGGCCGTACATCATTTCACTTTCCATGAACATAACTGGATTGTCGTCGCGAATTGCCGACTTCAGCAGTCCTTTTCCGTCCGCCGGAGTCGAGGGAATGATGACGATCAACCCAGGGACATGCGCGAGCATCGATTCGAGCGACTGCGAGTGCTGTGAAGCAAGAGCATGAGCAGCGCCGGATGGTCCGCGGATCACAATCGGTACTTTGAATTGCCCCCCGGACATGTACCTTATTTTTGCCGCATTGTTGAATAATTGGTCGAACGCGAGAATGGCGAAATTCCATGTCATCATCTCAACGATCGGCCGAAGGCCGACCATCGCAGCGCCTATGCCTAAACCGGCAAATCCTGCCTCGGTGATCGGGGTGTCGATCACTCTTTTCTCACCGAATTTCTGAAGCATGCCCTGGCTGACTTTGTACGCGCCCTGATATTGCCCGACCTCTTCCCCCATCAAAAAGACGTTCGGGTCACGCTCCATTTCCTCGCTCATTGCTTGATTTAACGCTTCACGAAATGCGATCACTGCCATACTTCATTTTCCCTTTTCAATATTAGGAGTAGACATTTTCATATAAAAAATCAGCCGGCGGCTCGGGACTGTGTTCAGCAAATTCAACGGCTTCTTCGACAATTTTCTTGATCTCTAATTCCAAGTCATCGATGACCTGTTGGCTAAGAATGCCGGCCTCCAGCATCTCATGTCCGAAGGCGGGGATCGGGTCGCTCTTCTTCTGCTCTTCGACTTCTTCCTTTGTTCTGTAATGGCCGTGAATTGGGTCGGACATCGAATGACCGCGGAAACGGTACGTTCGGGCTTCAAGCATTGTCGGCGCTCCGGTTTTGCGCGCGCGGTCAACTGCTTCTTTGACCACACGGTACATCTCGAGCACATCCATGCCGTCGACCCATTGGCGGGTGATGTCATACGCTGAGGCTTTTTGATAAATATCCCATACGGCGGTCGACCGTTCAACAGCCGTACCCATTCCGAAGCGGTTGTTTTCGCAAATGAACACAACCGGCAATTTCCATAACGCAGCAAGGTTCAGCGTTTCGTGAAATACCCCCTGGTTTGCAGCCGCCTCGCCAAAAAAACATACTGTCACGGAATCTTTGCCGAGATATTTTGAGGCGAATGCCGTGCCGGATGCAAGCGGGACATGACCGCCGACAATGCCATAGCCGCCCATAAACCCTTTCGAGGCATCGAACATGTGCATCGAACCCCCGATGCCTTTCGAACATCCGGTGAACTTCCCGAAGAGTTCTGCCATAATTACTTTTGGTTCCATTCCGCGAGCGATGGCATGGCCGTGGTCGCGATAGGCGGAAAATATATAATCGTCCTCGCGCAGTGCGGCGATCGCCCCGACGCCGACTGCTTCCTGGCCGATATACAAATGACAAAATCCGCCGATCTTGCTCTTGCCGTATTCCTGGGCCGAACGTTCTTCAAACCGTCGTATGAGGAGCATCTGCCGGTAGAGGTCGATAAGCTTCGCGTTGGACAATCCCATGTCTTTCCATCGAAACGCTTTGACGTCTTTTGATTCTTTCTTCAGTGTCGCTGTTGCCATTCGTTCTCCTTATGATGAAAAAAAATTACACTTGCTCTGCGGCATGGTACGAACTGCGCACGAGGGGACCGGACTCGACGTACCGGAAGCCCATTTCAAGGCCGCGCCGTTTCAGCATCGCAAACTCATCGGGATGCACGTACCGTACGACCGGAAGATGGGCCTGGGTCGGCTGCAGGTACTGGCCGAGCGTAAGAATTTCGCACTCCACTTCCCTGAGGTCGCTCATGGTATCGATCACTTCATCGATCGTCTCGCCAAGTCCGAGCATCATTCCCGACTTCGTCAAAAAGCCTTTCTGCTTCGCGCGGAAAAGTAATTCGAGCGAACGATTGTAATGAGCCTGAGGGCGCACAGTTTTATACAGCCGGGGCACAGTCTCAGTATTGTGGTTGAGAATGTCCGGTTGAGCGTCAAGGACGATATTCAGGGCTTCTTCGCTCCCCACGAAATCCGGGATAAGCACCTCAATGCGGCAGGCCGGTACGCGGCTGCGAATTTCCCTGATGGTGTCGGCGAATATTTGCGCCCCGCCGTCGAACAGCTCGTCGCGATTCACGGAGGTTATGACCGCATGGCGAAGTTTCATGATCTCGACCGCCTCGCCAACTCGCCGGGGTTCATCTTTGTCCAGGAACTCTGCACGGCCGGTCTTCACCGCGCAAAAACCGCAGCTGCGCGTACACGTGTCGCCGAGGATCATGAAGGTCGCAGTGCCAGAGTTCCAGCATTCCCCCATGTTCGGACACCGGGCTTCCTCACACACTGTATGGAGCCGGCTCTTGTCGATGAGGCTCTTCAGGCGCGAATAGCTCTCTCCCCCCGGAACTCGTGCTTTCAACCATTCCGGCTTGCGCTGCCGTTCTACAGGTATTTCTTGCATGATTGTTTCCATCTTTTCAATTATGAATTTTGAATTCGGAATTATGAATTTTTGATCGATTTGTCTCGGAGTTTTACCTTGCCGCTTCCAATACCTAATTCATAATTCTTAATTCATAATTCTCCAAATACTGAACTATTCGCTGCAAGAACTTTCCGCCGAGCGCTCCGTCGATAATACGATGGTCGTACGACATCGAAATGTACACCATGGAGCGGATGGCGATAGCATCGTCAATGACCACCGGACGTTTTTTTATCGCGCCAACGCCCAGGATAGCAACTTGAGGTTGATTGATAATCGGGAAGCCGAAGAGATTACCAAAGATGCCCGGATTGGTGATCGTAAACGTTCCACCCTGGACATCATCCGGGGCAAGTTTTTTCGTCCGTGCCCGGTTGGACAGATCGTTCACAGCCCGGGCAAGCCCGACAAAATCTTTTCCGGCAGCATGTTTCACTACAGGAACAATTAAGCCATTTTCCAGCGCAACGGCAACTCCGATGTTGATATCCTTCCGGAGGATAATTGAATCTCCGTCTACTGAAGCGTTGATCAATGGAAAATCCTTTATCGCCTTCACGACGACATCGACAAAGAAAGAGGTAAACGTAAGCTTGAATCCCTCCCTTCTCTCAAATTCCGCTTTGTGCTTTTCCCGATATGCTGCGATCTTCGACACATCGGCCTCGGTCACCGAACCGACATGCGCCGATGTATGTATGCTTCGCACCATGTGCTCGGCAATTGCTTTTCGCATCGTATCCATCTTTATAACTTCAGTGCCGCCGGAGGGAGTTCCCGCGCCCGATGGCTTTGCATGTGTCACAGCGCCGCTACTCTTCCTGCGCTCAACGTATTCCAGGATGTCTTTTTTCGACACACGATTGTTTGACCCTGTCCCCGGAATTTTTTCCAACTCACCTAATGAAATGCCCTCAGCACGGGCGATGTTCAGGACAAGCGGAGAAAAGAACCTGTCAGATTCTGCCGATACGCTCTGCTTGGCAGTTGATGGTTCAAAAGAAGAGCCAAAAGATGGTGTGGCCTCAGGCGTGAGGTTCTGAGCCTTTAACTCAATTTGTTCGGGCCCGGTTACGAGCGGGGCATGCACATCGGTCTGGATCCGTGCAATTACTGTATGGACGTCGACAGTCTTCTGCTCTGGAAAGAGTAATTCAGCTACCAGCCCCGCAGAGGGGGACGGGATCTCCGAATCGACCTTGTCGGTGCTGATTTCAAGCAGGGTCTCGTCCTTCGCGATCTTATCCCCCACTTTTTTGTACCACTTTGTGATCGTCCCCTCGGCGATACTTTCGCCCATCTGGGGCATGATGACGTCGACAATGGCCATAGGAAACTTTCTCTTCGGTTTGTCTGCTTAATACGCCGCTAATTTTCGCAGCGCCGTCAGTATCTTTTCCTTATTCGGCAAAAAATATTCCTCGAGCGTGGGTGCAAACGGGGTCGGCGTGTCGATTGCGCCCAGCCGTTTGATTGGCGCGTCAAGGCTTTCAAACGCGTGTTCTGCGATGAGAGCAGCGATCTCTCCTCCGATTCCGCCCGTGAGAGTGTCTTCATGGACGATCAAGACCTTTCCGGTCCTTCTCACCGAGGATAGGATCAACTCTTTATCAAGCGGCATCAATGTGCGCAAGTCAACTACCTCGGTACTTACGCCGTCTTGCTTCTCAAGTATCTCCGCCGCCTCAATTGCCGGGTGAACCGTCGATCCATAGGTGATGACTGAAATATCGTTCCCGTGATGCTTGATATCTCCCTTCCCAATTTCGACGACATAATCGCCGTCGGGGACTTCACCTTTGATATGGCGGTACAGCCGCTTGTGTTCAAAATACAACACCGGATTCGAATCGCGAATCGCTGCTTTGATCAGCCCTTTTGCATCGTACGGCGTGGACGGTGCAACGAGCTTTAGTCCAGGCTGATGAAAGAACCACGCCTCCGGATTACGGGAATGGAACGGGCCGCCGTGAATGCCCGCGCCGGACGGGAGCCGAACGACCATCGGCACAGGAAGGTTCCACCGATAATGCATGGAGGCGGAATTATTAACCAGCTGGTTGAAACCGCACGTCACAAAATCCGCGAACTGCATTTCAGCGACCGGCCGCATTCCGACCAGTGCCGCACCAGTTGCAGCTCCAAGAATTGCCGATTCCGCAAGAACAGTGTCGACAACCCTGTCACTTCCGAAATGATCGAGGAATCCTTTCGTGACTTTGAACGCGCCGCCATATTCGCCAATATCTTCGCCGAGAAGAAACACGGAGGAATCGCGTTCCATTTCTTCCCTCAGTCCCCTGCTGATAGCGTCGATATATGAGATGACAGGCATAAAGATAAATTATGAATTAATAATTAATAATTAAGAAGCAAAATAGGGATTACGCCAGGCTAAATTTTTAATTATTAATTTCTTAATTTTTAATTATTCTGCATACACTTCGCTCGCTGCATCTTCCGCGGGAGGATATGAACTTTCCAATGCATCGTTTACCGCTTCCTGAAGTTCGGCAGAAATTTTCTTTTCGAAATCGGAGCGAATCGCTGGCGTAAGGATTTTCTTGTCCATTAAAAGCTTCTCAATCTTCATCAACGGGTCTTTCTTCTTCCATTCGTCGAGCAGCTTTTTGGGAACATACTCCGCGCCGTCGTTCACCGAATGTCCATGCATTCTCATTGTGACTGACTCGATGAGCGTCGGCCCCTCGCCTCGCCGGGCGCGATCGACAGCCTGTGCGCAGACCGCAACAACTTCGTTGATATCCGTTCCGTCGATCGTGAAACCGGGGATCCCGTACCCGATCGCCCGGTCGGAGATCCTTTCAACGATAAACTGTTTTGTGATCGGCGTCGAATAAGCAAACTGGTTGTTCTCCACGATTAACACGAGCGGGAGTTTCATCACGGAACACATTGCAAGCGATTCGTGAAAATCCCCGACGCTGCTCCCTCCGTCGCCGATGTACGTCATGACCACAGACCTTTCGTTTCGAAGCTTGCTCGCCAACGCCACTCCCGTGGCGACAGGAATCATTGCTGCGAGATGGCTGATGTTACCGTAGATCCTCAACGACGCATCTGCATAATGTCCTGTTCCGTCACGGCCGCGCGCGGGGCTGTTCGCACGCCCCAGATGCTGAAGCATCAGGTTGCGAACGGTCTGCCCTTTCACGAGATGAGCGCCAAGGTCACGGTGCATCGGGAAGAGGTAATCTTCCTTCTTCAAACAAAACGCGCTTCCTACCGCTGTTGCTTCGTTGCCGTTGCCGCTGAACGCGCCGCCGATGATCTTTCCCTGGCGGTACAAAGTAATGATCGACTCCTCGAACTCGCGCGTCAAACGCATAAAATAAAACAGCCGAAGCAGCTCAGCATCCGAAAGATGCTGCTTTGCTGAATCGGTACGCTTGGCAAGGACCGCTCTCGTATTTTTTGATTTTACAGCTGTGGACATAAGTTTGCGGATCAAAATTCCGCCAATTTCTTCAATGCGGATATGATATCGCTTTCCTGGGGGAGGATCGCGTTCTCCAATGCAGGTGCGAATGGAATCGGTGCATCCTTCGCAGCGACTCTCATGATCGGCGCGTCGAGCCATTGGAAGCACTCCTCTGCGATGACCGATCCGATCTCGGCGCCGAATCCGCCGGTTCGGGTATCCTCGTGAACGATCAACACTTTTCCGGTTCTTTTCACGGACGACAAAACGGTCTCTTTGTCCCATGGACAGATCGTCCGCAGGTCGATCACCTCAACGCTTACTCCCTGTCCCTCAAGCTTTTTGGCGGCTTCGAGGGAACGCTGAACCATCATTCCCCATGCGACAATCGTAATATCATTCCCCCCTTTTTTCACGCTCGCTAGTCCGAAAGGCAGCAGATAACTCTCATCCGGCTCGGGGCTTGATGCGAACCCTTGCCGGTAAAGTCCTTTGTGTTCGCAGAAGAGAACGGGGTTCTCTTCCCGGCAAGCAGTCTTCAACAGTCCCTTCGCATCGGCCGCATTCGACGGCATCGCGATCCACAAACCGGGCATATGCGCGAAGAAACCCTCGATGCTTTGGCTATGGTAAAGTCCTCCGCGAATGTATCCGCCCACGGCAACGCGAACGACAACCGGGCACGAGAAGTTTCCATCAGAACGGTATCGAAGTTTCACGAGCTCATCCTTAAACTGCATGAACGAGGGCCAAATATAATCGCCGAATTGGATCTCCACGACCGGCTTGAAACCGCGGATCGCCAGTCCAATCGCGGTACCGATAATGCTTGCTTCTGCCAGCTGAGAATTGAACGCGCGCTCTTCGCCGAATGCAGCAGTCAATCCCTTTGTTGCAGTGAATACGCCCCCTTTGGTGCCGGCAATATCTTCACCGTAGACCAGCATCTTCGGATTGTGCTTCATTTCTTCGTGCAGCGCATGGTTGACGGCATCGACCAGCACGATGTTCTTACCTTCAAGCTTCGGTTCTGTAAAGCCGGATTTCGGTACAATGATATTGGGAGAGAACACATTTCGTTCCGCGGTATCGGCTGTCGGACTCTGTTGCGCCTCAGCTTTTTCCGCAGCTTCTTCCACCTCTCTTTTGATTTCCGCTTTGAGGCGTTCCAGCTCGTCCTT
Source organism: uncultured Chitinophagaceae bacterium (assembly GCA_964439265.1). Lineage (GTDB taxonomy): Bacteria > Bacteroidota > Ignavibacteria > UBA10030 > UBA8401 > JAGVPT01. Next base: position 35,906 of record CAYTOA010000011.1, on the reverse strand, counting down.
GGAGATCGCCTCGGACTCAAGGAGCATCTTTTCAAGTTTCGGCAGAGGATCGCTCTGCCGGTTCCGCTCGATCACATCCGGCGGCAAATATTTTTTTGGATCGTCGGAAGATGAATGAGGGAAAAGCCGAACGACGTCGGCCTCGATCAAACTCGGTCCCTTTCCGGCGCGGCTGTATTGCACCGCTTCCTGCGCTGCACGGTACGATGCGGCAAAATCCGTTCCGTCAATATGGAAACGGCAGAGGTCGGGATAGCCTTCCGAAAGTTCATAAATAGAACATCCCGCAATCTGATCCTTTACCGGAACGGAGATCGCATAACCGTTATTCTGGATCAGAAAAATGACCGGCAGCTTTTCCCGGCTTGCCCAGTTCAGCGCTTCGCTGAATTCGCCCTCACTCGTTGCCCCCTCACCGGACGAGACGTAGACCACTTCATCTTTTCCTTCTTTCACCGCGCCTAAAGCCGTGCCGACGGCCTGAAGAAATTGAGTGCCCGTCGGACTCGATTGCGCCGGAATTTGGAGGGCCCTATTCCCGTAGTGCGAAGGCATCTGACGTCCGTTCGAACTCGGGCCGCCCAGCCGATGCATCGACTCGAGGAAAATTTCGTATGGCGTTGAACCGTACTGCAGAGCGAACGCAAGGTCGCGGTAGTACGGATACGCCCAGTCGTGTCCCGGCTTCAACGCCATCGCAACTGCGATTTGGCATGCCTCATGCCCCGGTCCGCTGATGTGGAACAAGATCTTGCCCTGCTTCAGAAGAACCATCGATTTCTCGTCGATGCTTCGTGAAAGGTACATTGAACGAAATGCCTGGATCAACTGTGCGTTGGTCAACCGGGCATTGTCCGTTTGCGGAGTTTTTACCTGCTTCGAATCCCAGCGGGGCAGCGCCTCGAGCTTATGGACCGTCATCACGTTCTTCTTCGCTGTCATTAAATCTTCTCCTCAATAGGTACAGCATCTTCGAAATGATTGTTCGAGAGAAGCTCATCGAGCATCATCGGTTGTGATGCAACTGAGAATACAGATTCAAAATTCCGCATTACTGCTTTTTCCACATCGGCCATTTCAATTACCCGGCCCGTCAACATCTGAAGAGACGTTACACCTCGATGAAAAATTCCGCATGGTATGATTCTGTCGAAATACGAGAGGTCAGTGCTGACGTTGAACGCAAATCCGTGCATGGTCACCCAGCGGCTCACCTTTACCCCGATGGCCGCGATCTTGTCGTTCTTCACCCACACCCCGGTGTAGCCGTCCGACCTTTCGGCATTGACGGCAAAATCTTTAGCCGTCCGGATCAACACTTCCTCAATGTCGCGGAGGTACCGATGGATATCGAGGTAGTAATCGTTCAGGTCAAGAATCGGATAACCGACAAGCTGCCCGGGGCCGTGGAACGTCACGTCTCCCCCCCGGTCGATGGCATACAGGTCAATATTCTTTTCATGCAGTTCGGCTTCACCGGCGAGCAGATGGTTGGTGTCCGCACCTTTGCCGAGAGTGTACACCGGCTCATGTTCCGTCAAAAGCAAAAGGTCCGGAATGGCGCGGGCAAGACGTGCGGAGAATATTTTTCTCTGCAGATCCCACGCCTCTGCGTACCGAGTCCGCCCAAGATTGACGACAAGAAGTTGATTCATGTTTAGAATGATGAATTCAGGAGACGGTCAAATATTCAGCGCTTCGCCGTACGCATCCAGCGCCGCCTCGCCGACACCTTCGGTCAGCGTCGGATGAGCATGGATCGTTTGGATGATCTGCTCGCGGGTCGTTTCGAGCGTCCGCGCAACCGCCAGCTCGGCGATCATCTCTGTCGCTTCGGAGCCAATGATATGGGCTCCGAGAAGCTCTCCGTATTTTGCATCAAAGATCAACTTGACAAATCCCTCCGTTTCATTGATGGCGAGCGCCTTGCCATGCGAACGGAACGGGAATCGTCCGATCTTTAACTCATAACCTTTTTCGCGAGCCTTTTCTTCCGTGAGGCCGACACTTGCGACCTGCGGCTGGCAATATGTGCAGCCCGGAATATTGTCATAGTTGATCAGGTGAGGATTCTTCCCGGCAATCTGCTCTACGCAGACGATTCCCTCAGCCGAAGCAACGTGCGCAAGCCACGGCGGGCCGTTCACATCCCCGATCGCATAAATGCCGTCGATGTTTGTCTTGTAGAATTGGTCGACCTTAATGAACGAGCGGTCAGTCTTAACGCCGAGCGCTTCGAGTCCAAGGTTCTCGATATTCCCTTGCACTCCTATAGCAACAAGCGCGATCTCCGCCTTGATGTCTTTCTTCCCCTCTTTGTTGCTGACGCTTACGCTGACCTCCTTTCCTGTGGATACGCCTTCAACCTTGGTTTCGGTGAGGATCTCTATTCCACTTTTCGAAAAGACCCGTCCGAGAGTTTTAGTCACTTCCTTATCTTCGATTGGAAGCAAGCTTGGCATCATTTCCACGATAGTGACTTTTGTCCCGTACGCGTTATAAAAATAGGCGAACTCCACGCCGATGGCACCGCCGCCGATAATGACCATGCTTTTTGGCGGCGCACTGAGGACCATCGCCTCGGAACTTGTAATCACCTGCTTCCCGTCTATTTTTATAGATGGAAAAGTCTTTGGCCGGGTGCCGGTTGCAACGATGATATGCTTGGCGTTGATCTTGTCGGCCTTTCCAGCCTGAGCGACTTCGACGACTCCCTTAGCGACAATTTTCGCGGTCCCTGCAAGATAATCGACCTTGTTTTTTTTAAAAAGGAATTCTATGCCTTTTGAAGATCTGCTTGCGATATCCCGGCTTCTTTTCACGGCGACGGAAAAATCTGCCTTCAAATTATCGAACGAAAATCCGAATTCATCCGCATGCCGGAGGAGATGATAGACTTCCGCGTTCTTCAATAACGCTTTCGTCGGAATACATCCCCAATTGAGACAAATGCCGCCAAGTTTGTCCTTCTCGACGACAAGGGTTTTCAAACCAAGTTGACCTGCGCGGATGGCGGCGATATATCCGCCGGGACCGCCGCCGATCACTACGACATCATATTGCTTATCTGCCATGAAATCCTCTCACGAAGTTCGCGAAGCGATCCGTTTGGGAGATCCCTTCGGGATTAAAAAAAGAAAAGAGGGAATGACAATTCCCTCTTTCAAATGAAAGATTCAACACCATCTACCCATAGAATTTCATCGTTCATGGGATAACAACTTCTCTTTTGTAAAGGCAACAAGGGAAAATGCGGCTAAAATATACTTAAAGTCGTGCGAAAAGTCAATCGAAGTAAGGATGTTTGAAACGATGTCGGACACCGTGCTTTTGGGGTTCTCCAAATATTTCGGCGTTGTTCGATTGTTCGGCTTAGTTATCCTCCTTCTGCGACAGGAGGTCTTTTTCTATAGCACTTTTACCGAAAACTTGATACTTTGATGCCTGATTGCCGGTTCGCTGTAAGTTTACACATTTTTTTTAAAGGCTGAGACATGGAAATATTCTCTATCGTTCGCGGATTGATTGGCCTCGTCATCGTCACCGGAATCGCGTATCTTTTCTCGCCGGATAAACGTTCTATTAACTGGCGACTTGTAATCATCGGCATCGTGATGCAGTTTGTGTTCGCCCTCTTCGTGCTCAGAGTACCTCTTGGACACCTGATATTCGCAACGATCAGCAAATGCTTTGTCCGCCTTTTTAGCTTTACTTCCAACGGAGCTCAATTCGTCTTCGGTCCGCTTGCAGCTTCGGTCGGGTCGTCGGGGAGTTTCGGATTCTTCTTCGCATTCCAGGTTCTCCCGACGATCATTTTTTTCGCTTCATTCATGGGAATTCTCTACCATCTCGGCATCATGCAGAGAGTGGTTCAGGGGATGGCCTGGGTGATGGCAAAATTCATGAACGCGAGCGGAAGCGAATCGCTGTGCGTTGCCGCCAATACCTTCATGGGGCAGACTGAAGCGCCTCTCGTCATCCGGCCGTATCTTGCCACCCTCACCCAATCGGAATTGATGACGATCATGACAAGCGGGATGGCGCACATCTCGGGAGGCGTTATGATCGCGTACTACACGATGCTCGGTGCCGCATATGCAGTGCTCACCGGAACGACGCAGGATGCGTCACAGGTCTATTTTGCGGGACATTTGCTCGCGGCGTGCATCATGGCGGGTCCGGCGACGATCGTTGTGGCAAAAATACTCTTCCCGGAGAGATCCGAACCTCTGACGATGGGAACAGTAAAGCTCAAAATCGAAAAGACCTCATCCAACGTCATCGAAGCGGCCGCGGCCGGCGCATCGACCGGCGTCCAGCTTGCATTGAACGTGGCAGGCATGCTCATTGCCTTCATCGCTCTCATCGCGCTGCTGAATTACGCTCTCGGATGGGTTGGAAACGTTACGGGATGGAGCACGATCACCCAAGCACGGTTTGGCATGCCCGTCTCGTTCGAACTCATTACAGGGCTCGTATTTCAATTCGTTGCCTTTGCGATCGGTGTGCCGTGGAACGACGCGCTAAGCGTGGGGAGTCTCATGGGAATCAAAGTCGTCCTCAATGAATTCGTTGCGTACTCGAAAATGACGGACGCGATCACGGCCCACCAGCTCTCGCAGAAGGCGATCGTGATCGCAACGTACGCGCTGTGCGGTTTTGCAAATTTTTCCTCTATCGCAATCCAGATAGGCGGAATCAGTCCCCTTGCCGAGAACCGGCGAACCGATATTGCGAAACTCGGCCTCAAATCGCTGCTCGGCGGGACGATCGCAACATGGATGACAGCATCAATTGCCGGGATGTTTGTCAATTGAGCTGAATTTTATTGACCGAGATTATGCAAGCTTAAAAGGACGTGCCACCAAGGCACGAAGAGACATACGAGGTGGCTTTGTGACGGATGGAAATAATATTGAATTTCGTTAAAGGTTTGTATCATGGATCATGAAAAGAAATACAAATGGTTTGCCGTCGGCGACATCAACGGCTTTTTCGGTCTGATGTTCGACAATCTGACCGTTCTTTCCTTTCTTGCAGGGATCCTGATTTTTGCATTTAAGTTTCCAGCCGACATCATCTACACGAGAATGTTTCCGGGTACCGCCTTCGGGGTGCTCTTCGGCGACATCGTCTATACGTGGATGGCTTTTCGTCTCTCGAAAAAAACCGGGAACATGAAAGTCACCGCAATGCCGCTCGGTTTGGATACGCCGTCAACGATCGGTATCGCACTCGTCGTGCTCGGGCCTGCATTCATCGGGCTGAAGGCAGAAGGCCTGGGCGAACATGATGCTGCGATGATGACGTGGTACATAGGAATGGCGACGATGGTCGTGATCGGCATCCTCAAAGTCCTTTTTTCATTCATCGGGCAGTGGGTTCAGCGCGTCGTCCCGCAAGCCGGTCTGCTTGGCTCGCTGGCAGGCATCGGACTGGCGCTCATCGGCCTAGTTCCGCTGGTGGACATTTTCAGTATGCCAATTGTCGGATTGATCTCGCTCGGACTCATCTTCTATTCACTTGTCGCCCGCATCAGACTGCCGAAAAACTTTCCAGGAGTTTTAGCAGCAATATTCGTTGGTACCTTCCTTTATTATCTGGTCGGGCCGACCGGCTGGATCGGGGGAACATTTGCTGGCGTACCGCCAATGGATCTGCATTTCGGGCTTCCCATTCCAACGCTGGGGTTCATGGAAGGAATGAGTCATGCGTGGAAATACATGCCGATTGCGATTCCTTTCGGCCTGTTGACTGTCGTCGGAGGCATCAATGTCACTGAAAGCGCTCGCGTAGCCGGAGATAATTACAACACCCGGTCGATTCTTCTGACCGAAGCAATCGCGACATTGGTCGCAGGCTTGTGCGGCGGCGTCGCGCAGTCAACCCCATATATTGGCCAACCGGCGTACAAACGAATGGGCTCCCGCGCAGGATACACGTTGTTGACGGGCATATTCATCGGTCTCGGGGGGATCCTCGGATATGTCTCGTTTTTCGTCGAGCTTATACCGCGCGCCGTGCTCGCTCCGATTCTTATATTTGTTGCGCTGGATATCGTCGTGCAATCGTTCCATGCATGCCCGGTGCGTCATTCGCCGGCAGTAGCGTTCGCATTTTTCCCTACGATCGCGCGTTTGCTATCGATCAAATTCACAAATCCGGATGTGGTTCCGCCGGAAACTTTTCAGCGGCTGTTCGAATCGCCGGGAAAAGCTCTTCCCGAGATGCTCGTCACCATCGCACTTGGGAACGGCTTTATATTAACCGCAATGTTGTGGGGAGGATTTTTAGCGGAACTCATCGACCGGCATCTGAGAAGATCATCGGCCTATTTATTGATCCTTGGTGTGTTCTCGTTCTTCGGCATCGTGCATTCAGCTTCACCGGACGGCATGATGTATCTTCCGTGGAATCTCGCCGGGATCGCCCAGAAAATTCCATACCAGTTCACCTCAGCCTACATCGTTCTTGCAATCATGCTGCTGCTATTATCATTTACTAAAGAATCGAGGGAGCCGAGACCGGAGGGGGAATAAATTCAGAACGATTGAAAAAGCGTGTTAGTACGAAGGCCTAGTCAGGGTCGCCGATCTTGACTAGGCCGTTTTCTTTTAAAGAAGGATCAGGATTAGAAGCTGGATTGAATACCGTCCATCGTTTGAGAACGAGCCTTTATCTCATTGAGCTTTTGCATGATGCGGATGACGGACGCACTGCGTTCTTCAACGATCGAACGGACAAAATTATGAACGTCCGGTTCATCACACTGTGTCAACACCTGTTGGTAGAAACGAACGGTCATCGTCTCCTGCGCGAGGGCGGCTGTCAACATAGCACACGTATTTCTGCATTGATGATCACAGCGAAGATTTTCAAGATTCATATGGTCCCTGCCTTTTCCGGTGTCTGTTCATATGCGAACAGAATCATTGTACCATTGCGTGCGTCGATTCGACGGCAATCTGTTTCCCCCGAGCCAACGCCTGCTGATTGGTCGGCAAAAGATGATGGTGGCGCTCGGGGAGTACTTCTTTCAGCGCCTTCATGATATTATCGGACGAAACGATCTTGCGCCGTTCGAGAAATGCACCGAGCATGATCATATTTGCGACTTGCTTCTTGTTGAGCTTGAGCGCTTCTTCCTGGGCATCAATACCCAGCGATTCAACGTCGGTCCGGGTCGATGGGGAGATAACGCTCGACGACTCATACAAGATAAGCCCTCCGGGTTTCACAGCGTCAGCAAATTTGTCAAGCGACGGCTGATTGAGCAGGATCGCTGAGTCAAATGTCGAGACAATCGGTGAGCTGATCCTTGACGACGAGACAATAACGATGCAGTTTGCAGTACCGCCTCTCATCTCGGGACCGTACGAAGGCATCCAACTCACTTCCTTCCCTTCGTCCATGGCCGCGTGCGCAATAATCTGCCCCATCGAGAGGACGCCTTGTCCGCCGAAGCCTGCGATGATAATTTCGTGAGCAGTTTTCATATTCCTGTCTTGTTCAATTTAGTTCTGTTTCGGCACCTTCAAATCGCCGACCGGGTACAACGGAAACATGTTCTTCTCCATCCACACATTCGCTTCAGCGGGAGTCATCTTCCATCCTGAGGGACAGTTGGATACGACCTCGATGAAGCAAGTTCCTTTTTTTAAAGTCTGATACTTGAACGATGCCTCAATGGCCTTCTTCAATTTCCTTACCGCTCCCGCCGTATGAACCGATTGTCTCGTCACGTAGTACGCGCCGGGTAACTCCGCAACAAGATCCGTCATCTTCAGAGGGAACCCCATGAGGTCTGAATTTCTACCGTAGGGCGACGTCGACGTCACTTGTCCGATAATCGACGTTGGAGCCATTTGCCCACCCGTCATTCCGTAGATGGCGTTATTGATAAATAGCATGAGGATATTTTCTCCGCGGTTTACGGTGTGGATCGACTCGCCCGTTCCAATCGCGGCAAGGTCGCCGTCCCCCTGATATGAAAAGACATATGTGTCGGGGAGAACGCGTTTAATTCCTGTCGCTACCGCACTCGCGCGTCCGTGCGGCGCTTCCTGCATGTCGACGTTCATATAATTGTACGCGAACACGGAGCATCCGACCGGTGCAACTCCCACTGTTCTGTTCTGGATCCCCATTTCCTCCACCACTTCCATCAGTACCCGGTGGACGACACCATGGCCGCATCCCGGGCAATAATGCATCGGAGTATCGGTCAACGTCTCGGGTTTTTTGTAAACAAGCTGCATCGGGCTGGTTGCCGTTTCCATAGATTACCTTATGACACTTTTGTCGTTTTATGTTCTTCTGCGATCGCTTCGATCTCAAGAAGAATTTCTTCCGGAGTTGGAATCATTCCTCCCATGCGGCCTTTAAAATACACCGGACACTCGCCGTTGACCGCCAGTTTTACATCTTCCACCATTTGGCCTGCGTTCATCTCGACGGTCAAAAATGCATCCGTCGTTAACGCCAAAGAATGGATCGCATCACTCGGAAATGGATAGAGAGTTATAGGCCGCAACAATGCGGCGGTAATGTCCTGTTCCTTCGCAAGTTCTATCGCCTTCTGACAGATCCGGGCAGTAAGGCCAAATGCGACTAGAACTATTTCAGCCTTCTCATTCCCTATCAGCTCGTACCGTACATCATCTTTCATTTTCCTGTATTTGCTCTGCAGCTTGATGTTTATCTCTTCCATTTTCTCCGGCTCGAGGTGCAGCGAAGTCAGGATCCTTCGACCGCCTTTCAACGGCTTGCCGTTCGTCGCCCATGGCTTCTCCGTGTACGGAAGTGATCCCTGAGCCGGCAACACGACTTTCTCCATCATCTGGCCGAGAGCGCCGTCGGCAAGAATCATTGTGGGAGTGCGGTACTTATCGGCGAGGCGAAAACCATCGAACACAAAATCTGCCATCTCCTGAACTGAAGCCGGAGCCAGTACGAAGAGACGATAATCTCCATGGCCTCCTCCTTTCGTCGCCTGAAAATAATCTCCCTGCGACGGTTGAATCGTGCCGAGTCCCGGTCCGCCGCGCTGCACATTAACGATCAGGCACGGAATTTCAGCCGATGCCATGTATGAAATTCCTTCCTGCATCAAGCTGATACCCGGACTTGACGACGAGGTCATGACACGCGCGCCTGCGCCTCCCGCTCCGTGAATCATATTGATCGCAGCCAATTCGCTTTCGGCCTGCAGGACGACATAATTGTGTTTCGGCGCTTCGACGGTGAGGTATTCCAGGATTTCAGATTGAGGTGTAATAGGGTAACCGAAGTACGCTTGCATCCCAGCTCTTATCGCCGCTTCGGCGAGCGCTTCGTTTCCTTTCATGAGTCGTGCATCTGACCGTGATTCAGTTTCCATGACGTAAACTCCATAAACAGTCGGTAACTGAGACGAACATTACAGCAGGGGAATTGCTGCGGCGGGCGTTTTCACTTTTGCTTTCGGTTGCTGATAAACGGTGATCGCACTGTCGGGACAAACGAGCGCACAGTTGATGCATCCGGTGCAATTGTCCTGGATTAATAGCGCGTAGCGATACCCGTGACGATTGATTTGGTCCGACAATCCGAGGCTTTCTTGAGGACACGCTGCGATGCAAAGCTCACATCCTTTACAGACATCTCTATTGATGAGAACTGTTCCACGTATCATGAGCAACTCCTGCGATCATGTTGTCTGCTATTCTTATGATAACGTCTTGTTCAACTATTATGCCATCAGGAACAAAGGCAAACTCTCGCATTGTCGCAACTTTTCGAGAGGTTCCAACAATAATTTGGCAAGATTAGGAAGCGATGATAAGAACCTTCTTAATTCCAATAAGCATAACGTTGAGTATTTCAACGGCCAGAAAGACAAAGAACTCTGATCAACAGATTCTCGGCAATTGTTCGCCAGAGAGCATGTCCACCACTCTCGTTCCGCCGATACGGCTCTTCATTAACACCATTTTAGGATGTTCAGTCGTTACGTCGCCGATGATCACAGAATTTTTTCCCAGAGGATGCGAATGCATCGCAGCCAAAATTTTATCGGCATCTTCTGCGTGGACAATGGCAAGAAGTTTCCCCTCGTTCGCGACATAAAGGGGATCGAATCCAAGAATTTCACATGCTCCTGAGACGGATTCATCGATCGGGATTCTATCTTCATGGATCAGCATCCCGACATTTGCACTTTCTGCTATCTCATTGAGCGCGCTCGCAACTCCTCCGCGCGTAGGATCGCGGAGAACATGAATACGCGTACTCGCCGTGAACATTGTATGAACGAGACCGTTCAACGGAGCGCAATCACTCTCAATTTTTGTCTCGAATTCCAGGCCTTCTCTTACCGACATGATCGCGATGCCATGGACGCCGATGTTCCCACTAACGATGATCTTGTCTCCCTGCCGCGCATTCTTCGGATAAATGTCGATTCCGTTTTCTATAATCCCAATGCCGGACGTCGTAATAAAAATCTTATCCCCTTTTCCTTTGTCCACCACTTTTGTGTCGCCGGTGACGAGCAGGACGCCTGCGCGCTTTGCGGCTTCCTGCATCGAGAGCACGACGCGCCACAGATCATCGATTGGAAGCCCCTCCTCAATGATAAACGCGGCGGAGAGATACCGCGGCGTAGCGCCGCACATCGCAAGGTCGTTCACCGTTCCGTTCACTGCCAGCATTCCAATATCGCCCCCCGGGAAGAATATCGGATTGATGACATAAGAATCGGTCGTAAAGGCAAGCCGCGCTCCATTGACCGGGAGAATTGCGCCGTCGTGATCCTGGTCCAGGAATTCGTTCCGGAATTGCGAGGCGAACAGCTTTTGAATAAGCTGGTGGGAAAGCCTGCCGCCGCCGCCATGTGCAAGCAGCACGTTCTTGTAATCGCTGATAGGCACCGGGCACGACAACTCTATTTTCCCATCCGGCTTTGTCTTGCTCTCCATCCGCTTCTCCTCTTTCAATTACACTCCTCGATAATGATAATATGCCGCACATGCTCCTTCGGATGAGACCATCGGTGCCCCGATCGGGTGTTCCGGCGTACATTGAGAGGCGAACGCAGGACACTCATGCGGCTTCTTGAGTCCCCGAAGAATAATTCCTGCAATACACGCTGCCGATTCCTGAGTATGAATTGTTCCTACATCAAAGATATTTTCCGCATCAAATTCCGCATATGGTTCCCGTAATTTGTAACCGCTCAGCGGGATTTCCCCGATGCCTCGCCACGCGCGGCCGGTCGTCTCAAAGACTTCCAGGAGAAGCTTCTGTGCGGCGCGATTCCCCTCACGCTGAACCGCACGTGAATACTGATTTTCGACTTCAACTCTTCCCTCTTCAAGCTGCTTTACTGCCATAGAGATTCCCTGGAGAATGTCGACCGGCTCAAATCCTGTAACCACGATCGGAACGCGATATTTTTTCGCGATGGGAATATATTCCTCGAATCCCATCACTGCACACACGTGGCCGGCGGCAAGAAACCCTTGCACATGATTGTCAGGAGACGACAAGATCGCCTCCATCGCCGGAGGAACAAGAACATGCGAACAAAGAATTGAGAAGTTCTTCAGTCCGTGTTTCTTCGCCTGCCAGACCGCCATCGCATTGGCGGGCGCAGTCGTTTCAAACCCGACGGCAAAGAATACTACTTTTTTTTCTGGATTTTGCTGGGCAATTGTTACGGCGTCAAGCGGAGAGTAAAGCATGCGGACATTCCCTCCTTTTGCTTTCACGCTCAGAAGGTCATTGTGCGAGCCGGGGACCCTCATCATGTCGCCGAATGAAGTGAAGATGACTCCGGGCTGCCCGGCAATGGCGACCGCTTTGTCGATCATTTCCAACGGCGTCACGCAAACGGGGCAGCCGGGACCATGGACGAGCGAGATCTCTTTCGGCAACAGCGATTCAAGTCCCGATTTGACGATTGTGTGAGTTTGTCCGCCGCAGATTTCCATAAGCGTCCAGGGTCGAGTCACCGTTTTCCTTATGAGCTCCGCGCAGCTGCGGGCCGCAGATTCGCTCCGGTATTCGTCGATATACTTCATTGAGGGGCGCTCTTTTCAGATCCATCATAGTTCAACTCATCGAACGAACCCTGAATTTCGGCGAACAGCTTGAGTGTCTCGCGGGCTTCCTCTTCATCTACTTTGCTGATGGCGAATCCGACATGCACAATCACGTACTCACCGACGCTTACGTCGGGAACCCAGTCAAGACAAACCGACTTTCGAATCCCGCCAAAATCGACTGTTCCCATTCGGAGCGCGCCATCCTGCCCACCGGTTGCATTTTCAATACTGACGACTTGCCCTGGAATTGCGAGGCACATATTTTTCCCAATAGGTCAATGAGACAACTCATGCCGACAACGTTTCACAATTATTCGGCAGCGACTTTTTCATCCTTAATTTTCGAGAGAGCCATGCCGGAATCAATAACTACACGGTCATGGACCTTCGCATTCATCAGCAGCATCAGGGCAACGTTCGTCAGCGCTCCGCCGACCCGAACTTTTCCCATTGTTCTCCCGTCTTCGAGATAGATTTCCACGATCTTGCCAGTCAGCACGTTCATTCCGTCCGCTCCTTTAGTTTGATGTGAGTGATTCTGTGACCGTTGATTCAGCGTTGTTATTTATTTTCGAATGTAGATTGCGATGGGCGGCATAAATTTGTCCGAGCGCGATACCGCCGTCGTTTGGCGGAACTCTTTGATGCCAGTAGGGATGAAAGCCCGCCTTCTCGAGGCGGAGTACCGTTGTTTCCAACAAGTACTTGTTTTGGAAACACCCCCCTGTCAGGACGACACGCTCTTCACCAATCAATCGCGCCGTCCCGACGATCATTGCAGCCAATGTGTTATGGAATTTTGCGGAAATCAGCGACGCGGAAACTTTTCTCCGTGCCTCGTCAAGTATCTCAAACACCATCGGCGCCCAATCGATGACCAGCGGCAATTCAGATTCCGACGTTGTGAAACCGTATGCATCCGCCGTCAACGTTTTGCCGATCGCCCATTCCAACTCCATCGCCGCCTGTCCTTCGAATTTGGCGATATCGCATATTCCGGCCAAGGAAGCCGCGGCGTCGAACAGTCTTCCGGCGCTTGAAGTGACAGGAGAATTAATTCCTTTTGCAAGCATTTGCCGGAGCAGCTGCAGTTCGGCATCCGTAAATGTTTTCATCGGATGAAAGTCGGGGCCGCTGAACAATGAATCTCCGGCAACTTCATATAAGAGTCCTGTAGCCGTTCGCCGCGGTTCGTGTATCGCCTTCTCACCTCCCGGGAGCCGGAACTGGCGTAAATGCGCTACGCGAGAGAATGACGTCTCGTCCGTCAGGAGAAATTCGCCTCCCCAGATTGTTCCATCAAGCCCATAACCCGTTCCATCCCAGGAGACCCCGAGCACTCTCCCCTCCAGTAGATTCTCGGCCATGCATGAAGCAACATGCGCATAATGATGCTGCACCTGAAATACGCGCGCGTTCATGCCCTTCGCAAATTGCGTCGATCGGTAATCGGGATGCATGTCCGAAACAACGGTTCGCGGCTCGACATCATACAATCTCTTGAAACTCTCGTTCACTTGTTGGAATGCCTCGATTGCCTCTTTCGTTTCAAGGTCCCCGATGTGCTGGCTGAGAAAAACGTTATCCCCTTTCGCAAGGGCGATCGAATTCTTGAGATGCGCACCGACCGCGATCATGGGGGAATCAAAAGACATATTTGTGGAAACAGGCAGCGGCGCATATCCCCGAGCCCGGCGAAGCACAAGTTCGCGCCCCATCATGACCCGTGCAACAGAATCGTCCACGTGCCGGACGATCGGCCTGTCATGGACCAGAAACATATCTGCAACCCCTCTCAGCCGAGTCAGCGCTTCGTGCTCGTCGATGCACATCGGTTCGTCTGAAATATTCCCGCTCGTTGCGACGACCGGAAAGCCGAGATCTCGTAATAATAAATGATGAAGCGGCGTGTACGGGAGCATGACGCCGAGGTTCGGATTGTTCGGCGCGACCGAAGCAGCGGTGAGGGATTTTCGATTTTCGATTTTCGATTTACGATTGAGAAGGACAATCGGGGATTCAGCGGACAACAACAGCCGCTCTTCCAACGGCGATACATCGCATTCGCATTTCACACTATCGAGCGAAGGGAACATCACGGCGAACGGCTTTTCTTCCCGATGTTTCCTCTGTCGAAGCGAAGCGACCGCCTCGTTATTTTCCGCATCGACCATTAACTGGAATCCGCCGACACCTTTAACAGCGACGATCTTTCCGGAGCGAATGGCGTCTGCGGCGCCGAGGATCGCGTCGCCGCGGAGCGAAAGTATTTTTCCGGCTGCATCCCATAACTCAAGATGAGGTCCGCATGCGGGGCAGGCGTTCGGCTGCGCGTGGAATCTGCGGTCTGCCGGATCTTCATATTCCTTCCGGCAATCCGGACACATCTCGAAAGCTTTCATCGTCGTATTACGACGGTCATACGGCAGCGACTCGATTATTGAGAACCGGGGTCCGCAGTTCGTGCAGTTAGTGAACGGGTATCGGTACCGTCTGTTCAGTGGCTCGACAATGTCACGAAGGCAGTCCGGACACGTCGCGATATCCGGCAGAACATACGCGGACGACTCCCCGGAATGACCGCTCTCTCTGATCTCAAAAGTCTTATATCCCGCAGCATCGAGAAATGAAGGGTCGAGGCTTTGAATGGATGAGAGGGGCGGCCTTTCCTTTTCAATTCGTATCAAAAAACTTTCCAGCAGGGATTTCTCACCCTCTGCTTCCAGAAACACGCCTTGCGGCGAATTCGCCACCCATCCAGTCAAATGCAGTTCCGTCGCGAGCCTGTAGATGAACGGCCGGAATCCGACTCCCTGCACGGCGCCCCGAATAGCGATATGTAGTCTGGTTTTCATTTTTTAGGCGAAGAATTTTCTTCAAGCCAGTCGCACCACGAATCGATCCCTGCATTCGTCACGCACGAGGTTTCAAACACCTTAAGCGACGGGTTAATACTGATTGCATTTCGTTTCAAATCGTCGATCCTGCAATTCACATACGGAAGCAGGTCGATCTTGTTAATGATCATCACTGACGCGTTCCGGAACATCGCCGGATACTTTAGCGGTTTATCATCTCCTTCTGTTACGCTTGCGACGACCACCTTTACCGCTTCACCAAGGTCGTAATTTGCGGGGCAGACCAAGTTGCCGACGTTCTCTATGATGAGCAATTGTAGGCGCGACAAATCGACGGCGGCAAGGGCATCCCTCACCAACTGCGCTTCAAGATGACATCCCCCCTTTGTCACAATTTGGACAGCCGGTACACCGAGCGCTGATACCCTCTGCGCGTCAAGATCCGTTTGAACATCTCCTTCAATGACGGCTGCATTAACCCTGTTCTTTATGCGCGAGAGCGTGCATTCGAGCAGACTCGTTTTGCCGGAACCCGGCGAGCTCACAATGTTGATGGCAAAAATTCCGTGGCGTGAAAAAACATCACGGTTTTGACCGGCGACTTCGTCGTTCTTTTCCAGAACTTTTCGTTCAATCGTTATCACACTCATACAACCAATTCCTTTTCGTCGAACAGCTCGATCGCTTTAACCTGAAGCTCGTTCCCTGAAATCATCTTTACATCGTTTCCATTGCAGAAAGAACAGAGAAAAACTTCGCGTTCATTCGTGGATGTCTTTCCGCAAGAATTACATTCGACGACAAACGGCACTCGTTCGATCTCTAAGACCGCTCCCTGCATCTCCGTCCCAGATGTAATAGTGTTGAAACAAAATTCCAGCGAGTCCGCTACGACTCCTGCGCTTTCGCCTAGCTCGATCCTGACAGTTTTCACCCGGCGGGATGACCCTGCGGGGATGTGTTCTCCCACGATCTCAACAATGTTTTGGGCTATTGAAAGTTCGTGCATAAGGATAGTTCTTCAGTTATCGGCTTCCCCTTAACCTTCAACTAGCGTGCCGTTGATATTGTCGAATTTCTCTACACAAATGGACAAAACTATTCCAATAAATGGGAATTTCAGAGGGAGATTCGCAGCGATAGAAATGAGTTGGGAAGAAAGCAGGTCTACGATCGGCTAGATTTGTTGCGATCTGAATTTCTGACTGACTGGAATTCAGAAGATATCAGTTGAAGATTTTGAAATGTTGCCACTCCGCGGACATGGAGAAATTTGGATCGCGAGCTACGTAAATTGGAATGCTGCGTTGTTGTCTCGTACAGTCCTGGCATGTGTGAACCAAAGCCTCGGCGACGCTGGAGAATTTTTTCTCAAGGTCGCGTCGTTCAACAAACACGGCAATGAACATCGTAACGGAATCTGGAGGGGGGCCCCAGGAGTGATAGCTGTTGTGCGTCGCAAAAACCGGCGGCAAGTCAAACTCGGGACCATAGAGCTCGAGAGCGCCGGCCTCGCCGTAATTCGTACTAATGATAACGGTGTTCTTTTGTTCTTCCGCAGGAAGAGCATGATAGACTGATGACACATCCATTGCTAACTCGTGCCAACCGAGACGGTCGGCGAGCCATTGCGGCACGGGCTCATCTACTTTGCCATTTTCCAGGTTGAATGAGATCCCCAGAGTTGACAAGTATTTTGCTAATATCGGAGGAGGAAGCAATGGTGTGAATATTGGCGCGGCAAGGATTCCACCGAGGAAGAGCATCGCTACAACAGAACGTTGAATCCAGCGCTTTGCAGCAGGCGTTTGAATGTTCCCGATCGACACAGCTCCAGCGGCAAATAAAAACAAATAGATCGCCGCAATCCTATCCGGACGGCTCGATTGAGTCAATACTATTGCCGCCAAAAGAAAAAGGTACGCCCATCCTAAAAATCGATACCTCCTCCCTTCTTTCATGAAAAAACAATATCCCAATCCAATCAGCCAGAGAGGAAGCGCTAGGGGATTCGCGAATATTATCTGCCCAAAAACAACGGCCAGCGGTCCTGTCGGTATGTTTTTGTTTTGCATCGCGTTCTTGTAGAATTCCAAGGATGGAAATCCGTGCTGGTACTGCCAGACAAGATTTGGTATCACCAAAAGCGCGCAAGCAGCCAATCCCCAGACGAACCATTTATTCCATATGAAACGCCGGCCCGTGGTCAAGAGCATTCCGATGACGAGCGCAATTCCGTATAACACCATCGTGTGTTTCATCTCAAGCCCCACACCCATGAGACTCCCGATCAGAAGAAAATACCTCGGATTTTCTTCCTGGACCATCACGATCGCGCAATAGAGAATGGCTGACCAGATGAGAGGTTCGAATGCATTCATCGAATAGAAACTCCCCATCAACAGATTCACCGGCATGACAAATGCTGCCAGCGCGGCGATCACGATTGCATAGCGATCTCCTCCAAGACGACGAGCGAGACACCCGGTAACAAAAACGGTCGCCGATGCGGCAAGGGAAGAGAAGAACCTGACAGCCACGATCGAATCACCCAGCAGCCACCGGCTGAAAGCAAGGATAACAATAGATAATGGAGGATGGTCCACATATCCAAACGCGAGCCGTTTCGAACATGCTATATAGTAGAATTCATCAATGAAGTACCCGTAACCGGAGAGGGCGCTCGTGAGGATATGATACAGCAAAACGGATGTGGAAATACTCAGGAGAATCAATAGATCGGTTCTCTTGAGTGAATACGACGAGCGGGCTTTCGCCGGACTATTGATCATCATTCGATCATGCTACCTTAATGGCATCTTTTCTGCGAATGGAATAGAGCATCGGTGGATCACAGGAATGCGGATTGAAAAATGTTAACAACACGAGCACGAGGGGTCCTAGGTGCACACAGCGTGAACCGAGTCGAGTTCCTTTTGGGGTCCAGCGAGAAGAGCGGTTACCAAAGCAATGGTCTGCATCGCCCGTTCTTTCACCGGCGCAGAAAGCGTCGTTCCGAATTCAAATGTCTCGCCGCGCACGGTATAAACGGAGAGATTGACTTGAATTGCGAACATCTCACGTGCAATCTGTTGAAGAAGTTCGGGAGTAACATTATGGTTTGAGGATGGAAAATGTTCGGGCGGGGGAATGTTCTCACGCACCGTCAACGGCTCACCGTCGGCAGATGCGTCAATCATGATGACTATGTCGTACGGTTGGAAATCTGCGGCAAGTTCCGGGAATAATTGGTGGCAGGTTCTGACATCGACATCCGGGAGATGAAGGGCTGCAATTTGGTCGGCAGCCCACACGCCGACGCCGTCATCCGATCGGAGCGTATTGCCGTATCCGATGACGAGTACCTTCCTCATCTGCGTATCTCGTCGATGATATCGTTGCTCGAGTTGATGAGCTGGACCTGCAGCGGCATCTGGCCGATCGCATGCGTTGAACAGGACAAGCACGGGTCGTAGCATCGAATACCCGCTTCGATACGGTTCAATATTCCCTCAGTAATTTTCTTCCCGTCGACATACCTCATGGCGATCTGCTTGACCGTTCGATTCATCGCCAGATTATTCTGTGCAGTGGCGATAACGAGATTCACTTTTTGAATTACGCCGTCGTCGTTGACCCAGTAATGATGGAAGAGCGTACCGCGAGGAGCTTCGCTCGCGCCGACGCCTTCGTTTCGATTGATCTCTGCTTTGGAGCGAATATGCGTGCCAAGAATAGACGGGTCCTTAAGAAGCATCTCGACCTTTTCCACAGAAAAAAGGAGCTCGATAAGACGGGCGTAATGAAAATAGAACGAATTATTTACGACCCCTCTGTTGCCCGCGAGCGCTTTGAACTTCACTCGTTCAGCTTCCGCCAGCGGCGTATCGATATGATCGCAGATGTTCACGCGAGCCAGCGGGCCGACCCGGTACATCCCATCGGGATAACCGAGAGGTTTGTAATACGGAAATTTCAAATACGACCATTGCTCCGTCGCTTCGCCGAAAAATTCACGGTACCGGCGCGGGTCAATTTTGTCGGCGATGGTATTGCCGGCGGCATCCATCACGCGGAGAAGGCCGTCGTAGTACTCAAGGCCGCCGTCTTTTGCAACGAGTCCGACAAAGAGCGAACGGAAGTTGCCGAAGTTCGGAATGTCCTTGCTGAATTTCGAATGAATTTTTTTCAGCTCCGAGAGGGCGAGAAGCGCCGTCTCCTTTGCCTCTGGAATCCAGTTGAGCAGATAGTCCTTTTTTGAAGCTTCGAACGGTTCACGCACTCCGCCGGCCACCGCCCAGGGTGTATGGATTTTTCTCCCGCCCAGCGCTTCAATGATCTCCTGCCCGAATTTTCGCAAACGGATCCCCCGTTTTGCGAAATCCTTGTGCTGATCCAACAATCCAAAGATATTGCGCTTACCCGGTTCGGCGTCGAAGCCAAGCAAATAATCGGGAGATGAGAGATGGAAGAAGCTGAGAGCGTGCGACTGCATCCATTGTGCAAGTGTGATGATCCGGCGCAATTTCTCTGCGGTCTCGGGTATATCGATGGCAAGGATGTCATCGCCGGCCTTTGCCGACGTAATGAGATGGCTTGTAGGGCAAATTCCGCAGATGCGCGAAGTAATGCCGGCCATTTCCGACATCAGGCGGCCTTCACAAAACTTTTCAAAGCCACGGAACTCATTCACATGAAAGCGCGCGTCTTCAACGATTCCCTGATCATCGAGATGGATGGTGATTTTTGCGTGCCCTTCGATCCGCGTTACCGGAGAAATTGTAATTGTCTGAGACATACGCTGTTTTTAACCTTTACCCTTCATTTGAAACTGCACCAAATCATTTAATTTCATTTTACTTGTGCCGCGAATTCTTAGCCGAACCGAAGATACAGAGGAGAAAAAGCGGGCATCCTTCCCTGGAGTAATTCATTCACCGCAAACCAGATTTGATCGGCAGTCGGCGGGCAACCATGAAGAAAAGCATCAACCTTGATCAGCTCGTGAAGCGGCCGCGCTTTCGGCATGAGTTCCGCGATCGTCGGATAATCACGCGGGATCTGCGGCGTGATGTCGGCCAGTTCAACATAGGCCCGATTGAGCACTTTTTCGAGATCGAAAGGGTTGCGCATTGCGGTCACGTTGCCGGTAACGGCGCAATCTCCGAACGAGACGACGCATTTGGAATTCTGGCGGATTATTTTCGCGAACTCTTCGTGCTCCACGTTCGCCACCGCTCCTTCGACCAGCGTCACATCGACATCGTGCGGAAATTCCTTGACATCCGCGATGGGAGAATAGACCAGCTCGATTTTGTCGGCCAGCTCGATCAGCCTCTCATCGAGGTCGAGAAATGACATATGGCATCCTGAGCATCCGCCGAGCCACACTGTTGCAACTTTTGGTTTCATAAGAATATTTTCTTTTTTCTATTTTCGTGTAACGCAGGAAATGCGCGTCTATTCGTCGTCGCTTTCAACGTTGATCCATTCTTTTTTCTGACGAGCGGTAACAATGTACTTGAGGAAATTTCTATCTTTTTTCATTTCAGAAACGGAGGATCCCTTTTCGAACAAGGCGCCGGTTGGGCAGACCAGGACGCACTTTCCGCACGAAGTGCAAGCGTCCACTTCGCCCCAGGGTTGATTCAATCCCGCAATGATTTCACAGCTGACTCCGCGATAGGCAATATCCCAAACGTGCGCTCCTTCGACCTCGTGGCAGACCCGGACACACCTGGTGCACAGGATGCATCGGTTACGGTCGATGACGAAGTCCTTGTGGGACGCATCAAGCGACTTGTTCGGATAGAGGTACGGGAAACGGACATACGTGAGGCCTGTTTCGTACGCAAGATTCTGCAGTTCGCAATTGCCGTTGACGACACACACGGCGCATTGGTGGTTGCCTTCTGACGCGAGAAGCTCGATGATTGTGCGGCGGTATTTCTTTAGTGCCTCAGAAGTCGTCCGAACGATCATTCCCTCTTGCGGCCGGGTTGTGCACGCCGGAAACAGCTTGGCAGATCCTTCAATCTCGACCAGGCACAAGCGGCATGCTCCGACATCCGACAGTCCGTCAAGGTGACACAGCGTCGGGATATGGATCTTATGCAGGCGGGCGATGGTGAGGATCGAGTCGCTGTCGTTAGCGCTCAGTTGTTCGCCGTCAATCGTTAATGTGATAATTGCCATGAAAAATTCCTGTTACTTGTGAATGCTTTCGCCTTTTGCAGCCGAAGAAGAAACGAATGTTACCGGTTCGGTGAGCACGCGGTCATATTCCTGGTGAAAGTACCGGAGCGTGGAGATAACCGGATTTGGGGCATTTTGTCCCAGTCCGCACAAACTCGTTTTCATAACCATTGCACAAAGCTCTTCGAGCAATGCAACATCTTCCTTTGTTGCCTCACCTTTGGAGATCTTGTCGAGCAATCCGTGAATATGCACCGTCCCCACACGGCACGGAATACATTTGCCGCACGATTCGTCTTTGCAAAACTCCATAAAATATTTCGCGACTTCGACCATGTTCGACGTCGAATCCATCACGATCATTCCGCCGCTTCCCATGATAGAGCCGACGGTCGCAAGTGACTCGTAGTCAACCGGCAGGTCCAAATATTCTTTCGGGATACATCCTCCCGATGGTCCGCCGGTTTGGGCTGCTTTGAATTCGGTACCATCCAGCGTTCCGCCGCCGATGTCAAAGATCACTTTGCGGAGCGGGATGCCCATGGGAACTTCGATCAGCCCGGTGTTCTTGATATTTCCCGCGAGAGCAAACACCTTTGTGCCCGCACTCTTTGGCGTGCCGATGGATGCAAACCACGCGCTTCCGCGAACAATGATCGGAGCGATGTTCGCATACGTCTCGACATTATTGATAAGGGTAGGCATCCCCCATAAGCCTCTCTCCGACGGGTATGGAGGCCGGGGTCTGGGTCTGCCCCTGCGTCCTTCGATTGACCGAAGCAGCGCTGTTTCTTCGCCGCAGACAAACGCTCCCGCGCCGATACGTAAATCTATCCTAAAATTAAACTGAGACTCAAAAATTCTGTTTCCGAGAAGGCCGTGACGCTCGGCCTGTTTAATGGCGAGTTTTAACCGCTCGATCGCAAGAGGGTACTCTGCGCGGATGTAAATAAAACCCTGATTCGCGCCGATGGCATAGCCAGCAATTGCCATCCCTTCAAGAATTCTGTGGGGATCGCCCTCGAGAACACTCCGGTCCATGAATGCACCCGGGTCTCCTTCATCGGCGTTGCAGATGACGTATTTCTGTTCGCTTTTCGACTTGTGGACGATTCCCCATTTTAATCCCGTGGGATAACCGGCGCCCCCTCTGCCGCGCAGCCCGCTCTTCCTGATTTCTTCTATCACTTCGGTCGGCTGGAGCTCGGTGAGAGCCTTTGCAAGTGCGTCGTAGCCTCCGACGGCGATGTACTCTTCGATGCTTTCAGCGTTTATTTTGCCGCAGTTTTCAAGAACAATTTTCAGTTGAGATGAAAAGAACGGCGAGGTTGTATCGACGAGGTTCTCTTTAACTTTTGTTCCTTTGAGAATATGCTCTTCCACAATTCTCTTTGCGGCTCCTTCGTCAACGCGTTGATACAGCGTATCGTCCGACTGAAGTTTGACGAGCGGCCCTTCACCGCATAATCCCATACATCCCGTCCCGAGAACTTCGCAATTCCCATCGAGCCCATTTTCTTTTAACGATTTTGTGAGCGCAGCCTTCGTGGCATCCGCGCCGCACGAATTGCAGCCGGCCGCCGAACAATACATTATTCGGTTCTTACGATCCTGCTGCCGTGTTCTTTCTTTTTCTGCCAATTCATGGAGATCTTCTATTGTCATGCCGTCACCTGTTCGGTTACTAACTGCCATTGCTTGATCCGCTCTACCGCATGTTCCGGCGTCAGTTTTCCTGCAACATTGTCGTCAAGCACTGCGACCGGAGCAAGACCGCACGAACCAACACACCGCGCCTGAATAAGAGATATCTTGTTGTCGGCTGTCGTTTCTCCAAGCTTGCATTTGCAGTGATCTTCAACTGCTTTTTGGATTCCAGACGCCCCCTTGACGTAGCAGGCGGTTCCCATGCAAAGGACGAACGTGTGTTCGCCCTTTGGCTTCAATCTGAAGAAGTGATAAAACGTCGCCACCCCGAACACCGTACTGAGTGGTAATTTCAGGGAGCGGGAGATGTACACCAGAAGGTCGTTTTCAAGAAATCCAAAAATTCCCTGCGCGGCATGCAGCACTTCGATGAGTGCGTCTCCGCGGGAATGATTTTTTGTGATGGAACGGTCAAGCAGCTTAAATCGATTGTCGCCGCTTGGATGTGCGTTCTTGGCAGTTGTAGTTTGTTGAGACATGAAATTCAAGAATGTTTTGGTTGCGACGAAAAACTTCCGCGGGAGAGTATCTCAGCGTAGACAAAAGCATTGAGGAGGTAATTCTTCTAGCCCTCAAACCCATGCCACATAAAGCCGCATTAGAAGCAGTATCAAATCACGAGAGCTAAACGCAAGCATCATACCAGAAATATTTGACCAAAGCGCAATTTCTGACAGGAATCGAAATTGCATTTCCCACTTCTGAGATTTGAATACTCCATTTTCTGCGAAAATCCATCTATGTGGCCGAAGAATTAATCAACATTGAGAAAATATACATTATCGTACGATGAACCTGCAGCTCTTAACGATCCATCGTTGCATCACAAGACATCTCAAGGAGATCTCCTTACTGTAATCAAACGTATCTCCTCAATCATCATTTTTGTCACTGTGAGCTTTGCTCTTTCAATTTCAGGCGATAGATAATTCCCCGAATCAAAACTCCTCCCCGCCACTCCGAAGAGGATCAAGCTTGACGGCAGAGTTCTCAATCGCCGCGCCAATTCTACAGCATGAGCAACACCAAACGCATGACTCGAAAACAAGTGAAGTCCATTCGGCAGTGGTTCGGTCCGAACGTCAACACGATAGACCGCCCCAGGCAAGCCGGCAGACGACACGGCATCCACCAGGAAAACACGGTCGGCTTTTCCCCAGGCATCCATCAACGCACTCCCTTCGCCGGATTGCTCGATCACATCGACGCCCGGAAGATTTCTGTCAGCTATAGCATGGGCGACAAGAATACCGACGCCATCATCCGACCGAAACTCATTTCCAATCCCTATCACCAGTATCGATGAATCCGTCTTTTTCATCGTGCTTCCTTATCCGGACTATCACCTCGATCCATAAATAAGAACACCAAGACGCGATACTGCGGAGCTTTCGCCCCTTTATCGCCGCTTGGTGTTCTTTACGAATCGATGATCGTGGCGGAGAGTGCGAGAAATCCATCACGTTTCCGTTCTTTGAAATTTGGTGCTTCGGTCACCCCCCGATATTATTTTTCGAATTCCACGCTGACAAAATGCGTCGCGCAGGAAATACAGGGATCATAATTACGGACGCTTTGTTCGCAGAGCCACGTTAGTTGTTCTTTCGACATCGAGATGTTCTTGGCAACAACGTTGCGAAGGTCGAGCTCAATGGAGCGCTGGTTCTGCGACGTTGGCGGAACGATCCTGGCGTCGGTGATCATCCCGTTCTCGCCGATCCGGTAACGGTGGTACAATATTCCCCGTGGCGCTTCGGTGCAGCCGAAACCGAGCCCGGGCTTCGGCGCAACGTCGACGGCAGGTCTTTGAGGCTCCTCGTACTGTTCAATGATGCGCAGAGCCTCCTCGCAGGCATACAGCGTTTCGAGAGATCTCGCCACGATACTCTTAAACGGATTTCGGACGATTGGGAGGAAATGAATCTCGCGCGCCAGTTCTTTCACGGTCGGCGTGAGTTTTTCAAAATTCAAGTTGTACCGGGCCAGAGGACCGACATGATAGACTCCCCGTTCCTTCAACATCGACTGGAGCGCATTCGAATATGCGACATGTTCCTCATGGAAATAGAACTCGTATTCTTTGACGTTGATGTCGAGCCCCTTGTTCGAGATCAAACGTCCTTCATTGAAAGGATATTCAAGAGGATGAGTCAGCGCGACAAACTCGTAGTCATATTCAAACTCCGGGAACGGGAGCGCAGCGCTCCAGCGCACCATCTCGATCGACGCATCGCGCAGCCATTTCAATCTCTCGAGGATCGGAAGGAGTTCTTTCTTCGATGGAACGCGATAGAAACCGCCGACCCGCACATTGATCGGATGAATTTCCCTGCCGCCCAACACAGCAACAAGATCGTTACCGACCTTTTTCATCTTCAACGCCTGCTGTACAACAGCGGCATGGTCTCTGGCCAATTCCAGAACATCCTCGAAGCCGAGAAAATCGGGAGCGTGGAGCAGATAGGCGTGCAGCACATGACTCTCGATCCACTCCCCGCAGTACAGCAGGCGGCGAAGGTCGCGCAGTTGTCCATCAACAGTTACGCCGAAAGCGTTTTCGATCGCATGGACTGAGCTCATTTGGTATGCGACGGGGCAGATCCCGCAAATCCGCGAAGTGATATCCGGCGCTTCGGAAAACTTCCGTCCCCGCAAGAACGCCTCAAAAAAACGAGGCGGCTCGAACACCTTGAATTTCACGTCCGCTACTTCGTTATTCTTGATCTTCACGTAGACCGAACCTTCCCCCTCAACCCGGGCAAGATAATCGACCTTAATCGTTTTATCATTCATGGGAGTCGCTCTCCCTTCTGAACGCTTCCGCGTATGCATTGAAATTGCGGAACACGAGTTTTATATCTTCTTCTGTCGAACCCGTTTCCACAAATCGCCTGCCGAGGGAAGAGGTATTGGCACTGTCCATCGGGCCAAAACATCCGTAGCACCCCCGACGGAACGACGGGCACAACGCACCGCACCCAACTTGCGTCACCGGACCGAGACACGGCATGCCGTTCGCCACCATCACGCAAACGTTCCCCTTCATCTTACATTCCATGCAGACACTGTGCGACGGAATATTCGGTTTTCTTTTGTGGAGGTAGGCGACGATCACCTCGATAAGCTGATACTTGTTGATCGGGCAGCCGCGAAGTTCAAAATCGACGTGGACAAACGATCCGATCGGAAGCGACCGGTCGAGAGCTGTTATGTATTCCGGGTTCGCGTAGACAATCCGCGCGAATTCCTTCACATCTTTCCAGTTCCGTAACGCCTGGATCCCCCCCGCAGTCGCGCAGGCACCGATCGTGATAAGCGTACGGCATTCCTTTCTGATCGCGCGAATACGCTCCACATCGTGCGGCGTCGTAACACTTCCCTCGACGACGCCCAGGTCATATGGTCCCCGGATAAATTTGCGGCTGGCTTCCGGGAAGTATGAAAGTTCGATCGCGCCGGCAACAGCCAGCAGTTCGTCCTCCGCGTCGAGGAGCGAAAGCTGGCATCCGTCACACGAGGCGAACTTGTATATCGCGACTTTGGGCTTGCGGGCATTCATGTTAAATTTCCTTCTTTCCAAAGAATTCGCTGATTTGAGGCAGGGCAAACACCGGCCCATCTTTGCAGATGAATTTCGATCCGTACTGACAGTGGCCGCAGAAACCGACAGCGCACTTCATGTTACGCTCCATCGACAAATAGATCTGTTCCGGGGGGACTCCACACCGCAAGACCTCAGCAATGGTGTACTGCATCATCACTTCGGGGCCGCAGACCATCGCCATTGTTGCTCGTGCGTCGAGTTTGATATACGAGAAGAGATTCGGTACGACGCCGATATAGCCTTTCCAAGTCGAGTCGCTCCGGTCAACAGTTACCAACACTTCAACGTCGTATTGTTTACTCCATTGTTCGAGCTCTACTCTATAAAGTAGATCAAGCGGACTCCGGGCACCATAGAGCAGCAACACCCGCCCGTAATCTCTCCGCCTCCGAAAGAGGGAGTAGAGCACCGGCCGGAGGGGCGCGAGGCCGATACCGCCGGCGACGATACAGACATCCAAGCCGTTCGCTTTTTCGATCGGCCAGTTACTCCCGAACGGTCCTCTTAGTCCGATGACATCGCCGCGCTTCAGTAGCGACAGAGCCGTGGTCACTGTTCCAACGCGGTGGATCGTGTGAGCGAGTGCATTCGGCTTCGCCGGATCGGAACTGATGGAGATTGCCGACTCGCCCATCCCGAAAACGTACAACATATTGAACTGTCCGGGCAAGAAGGAGAACTCCGCCGCATCGCGGCCGGTGTTCTCGAGCTGCAGCGTGAACGTGTCGTCCGTCTCCCACACAATTCGCCTGATGGAGTGCAGTTGCGGCACCATGGGGTCGACAAGCCCATCGACTTCAACCAGAGCAGATTGATGCATGAGCTACCTCCTTAGCGTGATCCGTAGACATCGAGCAGTTGAAGGCGTGTCGCTTCCATCCGGCTTTGGAATACGTCAGAAAGCCGTTTCAGCATTTCGTAGCCGAAATCATGATCCTTGTCGCATTTGGTGCGGAGACATTTTCCATCGAGCGCCAGCGCACGCACTTCGGCAACCGCGCAACCGTCGAAATGCCAGCGGTAGGGAGAAATCAGCCACGACCAACCGAGAACCTCTCCCGGCCCGATCGTCTGCACTCTCCGCTTCCCTTTGTGCCCCGCATGTATTTCGAGCGCAACTCTGCCGGTACGGATCAGAAAGAACAAGTCGGCCGCCTCTCCCTCACGGCACAAGTAACTTCCTTCCTGATAATGAACGTTCTTTGCGCAACCAACGAGGATCTGAAGATACGTTTCGTCAAGGTCTCCGACAAAAGGATGTTTCCGAAGAACTTCGTTGAGATTCTCTTTCAGCATTTTTGACTCCTGCAAAATTCTAGATTTCGTTTCGATCACCGTCATTACGCATTGCCTGTAACTCCTCAGTCACGTCTATACCGACTGGACACCAGGTGATGCATCGCCCGCATCCGACACATCCGGACGTTCCGAACTGTTCAATCCATGACGAGAACTTATGCGTCATCCATTGACGATACCGTGCTCTGGGCGACAGCCGAAAATTTCCCCCTGTCACTTTTGCAAAGTCCATCGTGAAACATGCGTCCCAACGCCGCCACCGCTCTGCCCGTTCTCCTGCAAGGTCGGTGACATCTTCAACCGCCGAGCAAAAACACGTGGGACAGACCAGAGCGCAGTTGGAACACATCAAGCACCGGCGGGCGATGTCATCCCATTGACTGCTTTCAGCATTGTCGGCAAGGATCTTATTGAGGCCCTCCGTGTTAAGCGTTCTCTTCATTGTCTTCCCTTCAGATTCTACCAACCCCATCGCAGCGTTGACCTCGCTTGGTTCTGCATTCTTGTGGGGAACGTCTTTCAACACTTCACTCCCCTTGTCGCTCCCCGCTTCCGCCGCAAAATAATGAACGTTGTCCCCGGCAACCTCTGTAAGGAGGATGTCGTATCCTCCCGTGACTCTGGGACCGGCATTCATCGAACTGCAGAAACAAGTCCCCCCGCTCTGCGTGCAATTCACCGCAACGATGAAGAGGTTATTTCGGCGAGCACTATATCCAGGGTCAGAGTACTTGCTGTTCATAAACACTTTATCCTGAATCGCGACGGCATTTATCTCGCACGACCGAACGCCGAGAAAGGCGTACCGTTCCGGTGGCGCATTTGCATTTCCCGGCTCGACCTCCATCGCTTTTCCTTTCTTCACAACAGTTAATATTTTGGCAAGAGGAGGGAAAAGAAACTTCTTCCATGATTGGGGTCCGACCGTATAGCCGAACAGCGCCTTATCGGAACGCGCTTTCAACCGATACTGTGATTTTTCCTGTTCATCCGTCCAGCCTTCGGGAAAGTCTGCAGCCGAGCCAATTTCGTCGTAGACGATTGCGCCGTCGCGTAACCGAGGCCCCATGATGGTATACTCGCGCTTTTTCAAAGCGTCAATGAGACCATCGAAATCATTCCGTTGTATGATGATCATAGAATTGCGCTTTCAGTGAGGGAAGGTATATTGCGATTCTTCTCCTGGAAAACAGGGACGATATTCCGACTGGGGACACCGCTCCCTGCGATGTTTGTCTGTGGAATTTATTTCTGCCGATTACGTCAGATCTTTTCGAATTTTTCTCTTTTTGCGCGACAGTTCGGACATTCTTTCGCCGTATCCGATGTAACGATATATCCGCAGGCCGCGCAGACGTAATATTGGATCTTGTCGATATATCCGCTTTTGTCGATCGCCGACTTGAATAGTTCAGCGTGCCGCTTGTCTGCGCCTAGGGCAAGACGGAATGACGCTGCCGCCTCGGGAAATTTTTCCGAGTCGGCCGTGCGTGCCAGATTCGGGTACATCGATTCGGTCTCCAGAGATTCATCGCTGATCGCGAGATGAAGCGTCTGCATCACTGTGCCGACGGCAATGGAATCAGAGACAATGGGAGGGACCACAACTCCCTTGCCCTGAAGCAGCGCAGCCGCCATTTCCGCATGAATTGCTTCAGTTCGAGAAGCGGCCCTGTATAAATTTGCGACGGCACTGTATCGGCTCTTCTCGGCGTTGATTGAGAATAATCCGTATTCACGGCTTATTCTCGCTTCACGCGCATACGCCGTCTTCAAATTCTGAAGCGTAATTTCAGGCCTCAGTCCTTTCGCCTCATTTTTTTTGCACCCGGGGATGCAAACGAAAATAATGCAAAGCAACAAGACGAGCCGGAGAAGAATTGAATATTTGGATTGGAATTTCTTAAGAAGGAAAGATCTGTCTACATTCATTTTGAACCCTCCATTGGTGAAGAGCTTCCGATAATTCTCTGACGAGCCGGAAGGAGCATGCCGGGGAGGCATGCTTTCAAATAGACGATTTGAGAAATAACAGGTGTTAACTTTGAGCGATCAAACCGGAGGGATACTCAGTTTATCATTCAAGTAACACGTTTTCTACCAGTACGCAACCTTCATTCCATAAAAAACGGCCTTAATTCGCTGGTAACAGAACTTTCTCGGCTTATTTTCTCAATTATTAAAAAAGGGAGATTTCGGATTATTAGTTCTAAAAAAAAGCTCTGATTGGACTTCCCAATCAGAGCCTCTTAGAAGGCAAAAGCCATTGAACGTAGTCAGATCAAATCCTTCTTATGTTTCAGAAGCTGCTTTACATGCCATCCTTGAATCTCGAACCATTGGGGTGAGTTTGAAGTCTGTACTAAATACTTATCTTTGTCTTTGACTTCTGAAAACCGGATCTGGACGTCCGCCACTGAGATCGTTGCAGAGATCTTGGGAGAGGGCGTAATAACCGAATCGACGAAATCATCGGCATCAACATGTGACAACGACGTTAGCAGCGACGTTACTTCAGCAGCCTTTGCATAGTTGTCTGCGATCATCCAAACACTGTCATGCAGGACAAGAGAATAACTTTCTCCGGGATATTGATATGAAATTGTTTTGACGGTTTCCCTCGGGAGATTCAAGACGGTTTTGTCGCGCCAATCTTTCGCCGTCCTGGTAACTTCACCGGTCAGCGAACCGTCCACGACAGCGACGTCGTTGGATTGCTCCTTTCGGACATACGTTTCGGCGTAGTTTTGTCCGCGTTTTCCGACCACGATCGCGGCATGTTCCTGCCCTCCCTGAAATATTTTAACTAGAGCCCCGGTCGAATCTACCTGGAAGATCGAACGCTTCTCCGGATTACTGGAGATAATTGTCTTCACGGCCAGACTCTTCAGCTGGTGGATCATGGCAGTCACGCTCGCCTGATTGGCACGATAGTCAACCGGCTCTGTCAGGAACCAATCGGTTCCTCTTTTTTCCAACACGATCTTGTTCGCAGGCGACATAATTTGAATCTTGTCGACATTGAGAGAGTCAACATCGACGAGGAGTTGAGAATTTGCGCCGGAAATATCCGTCTCGCCCGGCCGATTCATCAGGATATACACGATCACAATCAAGAAAGCGAGAACGCCAACAAGGATATAGAGATTCTTTTTCATGCCTATCGAATGAAATGTTATAGTGAAGCTTCCAATGCTTTTTTTCGCGACAAACGTCTCCGCCACCGAGCGAGACCATACCCAATAACAGCGATCGGCGGCAGGATGAGGTTGCCGTACTTCAGCGTCTTCTTTGTGCTGTCGGAGATCTGATCCAGAGGAGGCATCGCGACATTCTTCGACCTGATCGTGATCAACCCGGCATCGTCAGCAAGGTAGTCGACCATATTCACAAAGAATGTCAGGTTTCCAGGGTTCCTGGTAAAATCATCCTTCATGAAATTTCCATCTCCGACGACAATCATGCGTGAATCGGGGCTTGACAACAAGGGCGAAGCCGAACCGACGATTTCCGGCATTTGTTTGCCGGCATAGAGACTCTTGAATGATCCTTCCACAACAGCCGCCAAAGGAATGCTTGATTCCGCAAGCTCCTGTGCTGTGTAGGCGTGCATCGGTTCGATCATGAGGAAACCGGTTTGACGTCCGCTTCTTTTTGATGTCGTCACGAGAACTTGTTCCTTTAATCCTTTCGCGGCGGCAAAGCTCGTATCGAGCGAGCTTGCAAAATAGAAGATCACGCTCTGTAGGTCTTTCACGATCAAATTATTTTTGTTGAAGGCCGATGCCATAGGCATGTACGGAAACGGTACCTGACTCTGCATTGTGAAACCCGCCTCCTGCTGAACGACATTGACGCTGGCGCATTGCGCGTCGCGCACAAGGTCGGTATTGATGCGCGAGCCGTACTGTGCGAGCTGGTCGTCGAGATTGAGGTCCAACGGCTGGGCGTACCGCGACTGGAGGCTCGCATTTTCCTTGTTCAGGAGGAATGCAATCTTGCCGCCGTGCATCACGTACTGGTCGATCTGAAATTTCGAAGAGTCGTTGAACTTCTTTTGCGGACCGATCACCAGCAGTGCAGCAAGGTCGGACGGGATGCTCCCCGCTGCGGGCAAGTTGACGGGTACAAGTTCGTACTGCGATGTTAGAGTTTGGTACGCCTGCTTCATTGACGACAAATCCGATTCGTCGTGGCCGAGCGTGTAACCGATGCGTTTCTTCTGCCGCGTTGTCAATCGCTTCAGCGCGCTGCTGATATCGTATTCCAGCGAACCAAGGTTTTGGATGACCGGAAGCGTTTCCTTTTTATCCTCGTACATCATTATCAGTCCGAGGTACGCACG
The DNA here is from genome assembly GCA_964439265.1 of uncultured Chitinophagaceae bacterium. Lineage (GTDB taxonomy): Bacteria > Bacteroidota > Ignavibacteria > UBA10030 > UBA8401 > JAGVPT01. Next base: position 3,812 of record CAYTOA010000011.1, on the reverse strand, counting down.
CTTTACTTCGAGCTTATCTTCCTTCACCACCTGCACTTCGACCGGCGGAATCCCCTGCTGTTGAGCTTCCTGTTCTCCCTTCTCTCCTTCCGGGTTCACAAATTCGAACTGCAAATTACCGCCGGCATACGCTTTATACTCGTTCAGGATGTCGAGGACCTCTCGGCGATTATTGTTGTACGGCGATGGAAGGTCTTCCGTAAAATACGCCCGCACCGTCACCCGGTCATCGAACGACCGAACGAGTTTCTTGCTTGCCTCCGACAGGGTGTAGACTCCCTGTTTCGTAAGGTCGAGACGTTCAAAGAGGCGGATCGAAATGAAGTTGACCGCGATGAGAATGCCGAGCACCAGGAGTGCCCGTACCAATGCCTGATTTCGCTTTGTGTTCATTATCGTCTATACCGTTTCAGTGTACGAGGTTCAAATTGTTTACCATTTTCTCCGCTGCAGCGAACCGACAGAAAGCAGCAGCGTGAATCCGAGCATCGAGAAGAAATAGATGACGTCCCGCGTATCGATCACCCCGCGCGCGATGTTGGAGAGATGAAAGTCGATGCCGAGAAATTCGACCGTCGTGGTCATCCATTCCGGCACATAGAATAAAATCTTATCAAGCATATAGATCGCGAAGACGAAAACAAATCCGAGGATAAAGGCTACCACCTGATTGTCCGTCAAACTCGACGCGAAAAGTCCGATCGCGACATACACGCCGGCCATAAGCATCAACCCAAAATATCCTCCCACAACGGGTCCATTATCGATGCTGCCGAGGGAGGCGATTGTAATGTAATAGAGGAGCGTTGGAAGGAGTGCGATGCCGACGAGCGCCCATGCGGCAAAAAATTTTCCAAGAACAATCTCGGAGTCTGAAAGAGGCTTAGTCGTCAGAAGTTCGATCGTGCCGTTCTTTTTTTCTTCGGACAGCAGCCGCATTGTGATCGCCGGAATGATGAAGAGAAAGACCGCGGGGACGACCTCGAACATCGTGCGCATCGAGGCGACGTTCATCAAAAACAGGTTCGTCGTGAAAAACCAACCCACGATCGCCAGAAAGACAACGATGACGACGTACGCGACCGCCGAATTAAAGTATGATCGCAATTCCTTCCGGAATATCGGTTCGACGTTCGAATACTCGCTGAGAAACTTTTTGAAATCGAATTGCATGGTTTGTTAGTTTAGGTGTTAGGTTTTAGGTTGTAAGTTTTAAGTTTTAGGTTTTGAGTTCTAGATCCTAGTTCTTAGGTCTGAACTTGAATCATTGCATTCTGTTTACCGTTTACTGTTTACTGT
>CAYTOA010000011.1:0-2413 GCA_964439265.1 uncultured Chitinophagaceae bacterium | reverse complement strand
GGAATCGTCAACGGGTGTTCACCCCGGAATATCAATTCGTTAGTCTCGAGGAGCGCCTTCCCCTTAAAGACCTTTCCACCGATTATCATGGAGCAGTGTATTTCCGATCCCATACCTGAGTCCGCTCTACAAATTGATTCTGATCAGTTCACCCTCGTGAGTTTGTGGAACACTTCTTCCAGGCTCGTTGCTTCCCTGTGTATCTCAAGCAAGATCCACTTGTCGTTCACCGCCAATCGGAAGATTTCCTCGCGGATATCGGACCCCTTTGCCGCCGTGATGAGCAAACGATGGATTCCGGGGGAAGGATTTTGGTACTGAACGTTCTCGACGTACGCGAGCGCTTTCACTTTGGGAAAAATGTCGGTCATACCGTTCTCGACGTCGGCTTTCAGCTCCAGGGAAATAATGTCGGAGCCACGGAACTCATGCTGGAGCTGGTCGGGAGTACCGTCCGCCACGATCTTGCCGTCGTTGATGATGATCACCCGGTCGCACGTGGCCTGCACTTCGGAAAGGATGTGCGTAGAGAGGATCACCGTCTTTGCGCTGCCGAGTTTGCGGATGAGATTCCTGATCTCGACGATCTGGTTTGGGTCGAGGCCGCTCGTCGGTTCATCGAGGATAAGAACTTCGGGGTCGTGGATCATCGCCTGCGCAAGACCGACGCGTTGGCGGTACCCTTTGGAGAGTTCGCCGATATCTTTGTGGCGGACGTCGGCCAGTCCGCAGACATCCACCATCTCCCGCAGCCGCTGCCGTATTTGGGTCTTGCCTAACTTATGGAGTTGGGCCGAATATTCGAGGTATTCCAGAACGTTCATGTCGAGGTAGAGCGGATTCAACTCCGGCAGGTAGCCGATCTTGCGGCGCACTTCCATCGACATGTTGGCAATGTCGCAATCGTTCACAGTCACCGTCCCTGCGCTCGGAGGCATGTAACAGGTGATGATCTTCATGGTCGTCGTTTTGCCGGCGCCGTTCGGTCCGAGGAAACCGAGAATCTCCCCCGTTTTCACGTCGAACGAAATATCGTCGATCGCTTTTTCCTCGCCGTACAGCTTTGTTAGATTGCGGACTGTAATGGACATTGTTCTTCTGTAGAATTTTATGTCTATTAAAATGAAGTGGTTATTACAGGGATGAACTTCAGGCTTTATTAATCGGAATATTCTAATTACATCAATCTATTTTTGGACGAATGCATCGACCGTTTTGTTCCCGCCGATCGAGCTTTCTTTCATCTATCAAAATTAACGGCATCAAAAATAATAAAAAATCGATCTCTTGTCAATGCCAAGAAACAAAATTTAGGAATGTGAAGAGGAGGAAATGTGCGTTGGGGTGGATGGTCTATTGTAAAACGGAGATTTTGATGAGAGACAATATTCTCCTTTAACACAAGACATAAATCTCATTTCTTGAATTGCAGATTGGTTCTGCACGTGTTTCTTCAAATCACGATCCGTGAAAATCTCTCGCATGATTTGCTGCTTTGCGCGGCACATGTCTCCGGTCCATAAAGAACGTTCTGGAGAACCTGAGAAAACGAGAATCTGCACAGGATCAAGGTATGTATCCTTATAATAGCCCTGCTTGATTGAGTCTCGAGATAATTCATGCGTCTGGCTAAAAGAAAAATCGAAATATTTTTGAAAAATAATCTCCAGAATGCCATGCTCTTGGATATATATATGCATATAAGATAACCCAATCAACGAACAGTGTGTTTCTCATGGGAGATAGAGGCGCTCGGGGCCAGATGAGAAGCTACTGTGTCGAAAGAATTGTGCAAGTCGGCGGCCACTGGGGGAGAGCGGCTACGGCTTGCACAATTTGATTGGGTGATGAAGATCGAAATGATGAGGAAATCACCATATAATCTTGATTCACTTCAATCTTGAATCTAGGTGTCGCACTTGACCTGACAAAACGGATATTGAAGCACTACATTTAATAATTGAGCATACTCTCCCTGTTTGGCAATGATTAACTTCTCCATATTCGGAGAGATCATTTCATTCAGACCTCCAAACGAATCATATCTTTTGATTCTATCCTTTCAGTTGCGTACACTTGATTTAATTCAGGTGAGCCTACATCATATATTGAATCCTGCAACTTCCCGTGGGTTTCTGCTTTCAACATAGTCCCTCGAAACTACTCATAAAAGCCGCCTCGTTCGGCGCCAATCGAATTAGCATTCCCAGTATCATTACCGCAGGGCAAACAAGATGAGGATCGATATTACATTGCGTTCTTTAGGAGCATTGCTTCTGGGATTGGGAATGTCGGTGCAATATTGTTATTCCCAATCTGGTCAAAGTGATACCGCTCAAGCAGAGTTGCTTGTGAAGAAAGCTACGGAATATAATATTCAGATCGAATATGATAGTTCTATTGTATGTCTTCA
>CAYTOA010000010.1:68684-85007 GCA_964439265.1 uncultured Chitinophagaceae bacterium | reverse complement strand
CACATCCAAAGCTCCGCTTTGTTGAATTTTCAAACCACTGCTCATGCTTGCTCCTTGTTCTTTTATTCAGTTCCGGAACGCCGTCAGGTTCAGTCGCTGCCGAGGAATATCGGGCGAAGATGACGTTCGTAGATATTTTCGGTAACGCCTTTGTTAATTGTCCCGGCCGCTTCGTCGAGCAGATCGGTATACCGGTCTCCCATTTCCGCTGCAATCTTAAAGCCAATGTGGACGAGCTGCCGGAATGCAGCGCTGTACCGGGGACACATCGGATCGTGCTGCAGTGTAAGAATAAAATCGTCGCTTCCCCATTTGTTCACGGCTGCCGGTGCCGGCAGTTTCTCGATCGGGATGTCGATCACCGTCAGATACGGCTTTGCGAGCTCGTCGAATCGAAGATACGACTGGGCGTAGATCTCTTTCGCCGCGCGAAGACCGGCGCCTCCTGATTTTGCAAGACCGATAACTTCCTCAAGCCATGTCGTTCCTGCGGTTTTGAGATGCAGCCCTGCATCGAATGTTTTTATAGTTTTATTGATCACCGGGTAAATGGAAAACTTATCGCTGCCGGAATGAATGCTGATCTTGAGCGTCTCCGGCAAACCGAATTCCTGTACAGCATGAGCAATGACGGCAACGTCCTGTTCAAACTCCCGGGCAAATTTTTCAACATCCCCGATGTAGTCGACCCCTTTGAGAAATTGCCCGGTAAATTTTGGTGCGATGGTTTGCAGGGGAACCTGTTCTCTCGCGAGTGCAGCAAGGAGAAAGAAGAGTTCCACGGGCGTCTGCGGGGTATTCGTCTCGTCGGTCGATACTTCGGTGATGAAGCTTTCTTTCCCTTTGCGCGAGACGACGTACCGGTAGATCCTGCCTGCCTCCTTCACCGCATTGAGATATTTCTTCCCTACGGAAACGATCGTCTCCGTTGAGACGGTAAGCCCGTTCTTAATACCCGGAACCTTGATCGTGCCGACAAACTTGCTGCAATACGTTGAGAAATCTGAAAGGTCGTCGGGCGCTGGCTCCTCACCGATGAAATCGGCGACATCCAGCGTAAAGTAATTGCTCGGTCCGATGAAGGGGTCTACCGTTTTAATGCCGATATGGTCTGCATCGACATAGTAGGATGATTTCCATCCTAAGGCTGCCGCCGCGGCGTCTGCTTCTTTGCGCGTATTGGCGGGCAGTGTTCCGATAAGAGCATGCTCTCGATTGGACTTGTTCCATACCGGGACGACATCCACTCCATGTTCACGCGCTTTCACAAACGCGGAAAGTTGTGCCACGCCTTGATGTCCGAACCGGTCGCCGATTCCGATCGAGTATTTTTCAATATTCATTAGTTTTCATCCTTTTCATTTATAGTACGTGCTGCGATCTTTTCTGCCCGGTGCACGTTTACAGCACAACCGGCCGGGCGTTTGCCGTTAGAAGCGTCATCAGTCCGAGAGCAAGCAAATATGCCGACCCGCAGATGATGAAGAGGATCATGTAGCTGCCGGTCGCCTGCACAATATATCCTGCGCTCGTCAGGAAGATCATTCCGCCGAGAGACCCGGCAAATGAGCCGAGTCCTACTACCGAACCAAGCACGTTCTTGGGAAACATGTCAGACGCGGTTGTGAAGATATTCGCCGACCATCCCTGGTGCGCGGCGGTCGCCAAACCAATGATACCCACGGCCAGCCACATGCTCGAGATGTTTGCCGCCGTAACGACGGGAACCACCAGCACGGCAAAGATCAGCATCGTTATTCTCCGGGCTCTGTTGACCGCCATTCCCCTTTTGATCATCGCTCCGGAGAGATAGCCGCCCCCGATACTTCCAACGGTAGTCATCGTGTAAATAACGATGAGCGGCAAACCAAGATGCGTCAGTGTAACGCCGAAGTTATTATTCAGAAACAACCCCAGCCAGTAAAGATAGAACCACCAGATGGGATCGGTGAGAAATTTGCCGACAACGAATGCCCATGTCTGCCGGTGCTTGAGCAGCTGCAGCCATGGTACTTTTTCCGACACGGGCTCCGGCGGGTCGCTGAGAATGTAGGCCATCTCTTCTTTGGAAACTTTTCGTGCTGTCTCGGGCCTCTCGTAAAAAACCATCCACAGGATGAGCCAGACAAACCCCGTTGCGCCGGTTGCAAGGAATGCGGCTTGCCAGCCGAACGTGATTGTCAACCAGGGTACAACTGCCGGAGCCACGACCGCACCGATGTTGGCGCCCGAGTTAAATATTCCGGTCGCCAGAGCGCGTTCTTTTTTCGGAAACCATTCCGCCGTTGCCTTGATGGCCGCAGGAAAATTTCCCGACTCGCTCAGTCCAAGGAAAAAGCGGGCAATGCCAAAGCCCATTACCGTGCTCGCGAGAGCGTGGGCCATCGCGGCGATGCTCCAGCCGGTGATGGAAAGCGCATAGCCGATCTTTGTGCCGTATTTATCGACAAACCAGCCGAAGACTGAAAGCCCGATGGCGTACGCCGCTTGAAATGCCGTGCCGATGTAGCCATATTCGATGGGAGTCCAGCCGATTTCTTTTTGCAGTGTCGGCGCAAGAATGCCGAGAATATTTCTGTCGAGATAATTGATCGTTGTAGCAAAAAATAGCAGACTGCAGATCGTCCAGCGATAGCGGCCGGTCTTTTGATACGTTTCCACAATTTCGTTCATGATGATTGTTGTTTTCTTTGTGGCGAGACATACTTCTTAGTACGATTGACCTCGCGGTTATTGCTCTGTTATAAAAGCTCGTTCATCGGCACAGCATCCATATCCGAAAATTCCTGATTCTCTCCCCCCATCGCCCAGATGAAGGAATAATTTTTAGTCCCTGCCGCGGAATGGATCGACCACGGAGGAGAGATCACTGCCTGTTGATTACGGATGATCAGCGACCTCGTCTCACTGGGCTTGCCCATCAGATGCACTGCGAAGGAATCTTCATCCATGCCGAAGTAAAGATAGACCTCCGTCCTTCGTTGATGCGTATGACTCGGCATCGTATTCCACACTGAACCGTCGTTCAACTCCGTCAATCCCATCACAAGCTGACTGCTCTTGATCCCCTCCGTGTGTACGAATTTTGTTATCGTCCTCACATTCGCGTTGTGAGCCGAACCGAGCGGCGACTTTGTCGCGTCGCTGAACCGCGCATGGGCGACGGGGAAGGCCGCATGGGCTGGGTACGAGACAAAATAGAACAGCGCCGGTTTCACCGGGTCTGCGCTTGAACATTGGATTTCCCGGACTCCTTTTCCGACGTACAGAAGATCCCGGAACATCATCGCGTACTCTTTGCCGTCGGCCCGTATGGTTCCTTCCCCTCCGATATTGATGATCCCGATTTCCCGCCGTTCAGCAAAGAAATCCGCCGCCATCTCTTTCTTAGAAGCTTCCAATTTCAACGGAGTCCGCCGCGGAACAGCAGACCCGACGATCACGCGGTCAACGTCCGAGTAGATCATTGTCACCGCATCCGGCGAAAATAAGTTATCAACAACAAACGATCGCCGGAGTTCAGCCGTGGTCATCCGCTGGTAGGCTTCGTCATTCGGGGCATATCGTACTTCCATAGGTATTCCTTTTCACTTGTATTCGGAAACGGTTCACTTGAACTCGAAATATCTCTTTGCATTGTTGTAACAAATGTCTTTCACCAGCGCACCGACAAGACCGGTATCGTCCGGAAGAACCCCTTGTTCCATCTCCGCGCCGAGGATGCCGCAGATCAGGCGGCGGAAATATTCATGCCGGGGGTATGAGAGAAAGCTCCGCGAGTCCGTGATCATGCCGACAAACTGGCCGAGAAGTCCCATGTTCGAGAGAGCTTCGATCTGCCGCGTCATGCCATCTTTCTGATCGAGAAACCACCATGCGGCTCCGTATTGCATTTTTCCCGCCACGCTGCCGTCCTGGAAACTCCCGATCATCGCTGCGTACACTTCGTTGTCGCGGGGATTGAGATTGTAAAGGATCGTCTTTGCGAGCTTGTTTTCCTTGTCGAGGCGGTCAAAGAACTTCGCCATCGGACGGGCGATCGGCTCGTCGCCGATGGAATCGAAGCCGGTATCGGGACCGAGGGTGCGCATCATGCGCGTATTGTTATTTCTTAATGCACCAATATGATATTGCTGAACCCACCGGTATTCCCAGTTCAGAACGCCCAGCTCATACAGCATGGCCGACTTGAACACTGCGACCTCAGCCGGACTCAGCGTTTTCTTCCGGAGCAATTTTTTGAAAATTGTTTTGACCTGAGCGTCCGTATAATCTTCCGCGTACATCGTGTTCAGGGCATGGTCGGACAGTCTGCATCCGTGATTCGAAAAATAATCGAATCGCGAACGGAGAGCGTCGAGAAACCGGTCGTAGGAGGTGATATCGATATTCGCGGAGCGTGAAAGAGATTTGACGTACCCTGCGAACGCCTTGCTGTCTTCGACTGCGAGCGCCTTATCCGGCCGGAATGCGGGGAACATCTTCGTGCCCCCGCCGGAACTCGAGTACTGTTCATGATATTCGAGGGTGTCGACTGGGTCGTCGGTGGTACACACGACCTCGACGTTCATCTGTTTGAGGATCCCTTGTGTGGAAAATTGAGGAGTCGCAAGCTTCCGGTTGCACTCATCCCATATGCTCCCGGCCGTCGCCGCATCGAGCAAACGATCGACGATGCCGAACGGACGCTTCAACTCCAGGTGTGTCCAGTGGTAGAGCGGATTCCGAAGCGTCTTGGGAACTGTCTCGGCCCACCTCTGAAATTTTTCCCGATCGCCCGCATCCCCGGTGATAAAGCGCTCGTCGACGCCGCTCGCCCTCATTGCGCGCCATTTGTAGTGGTCCCCGTACAGCCACACGTGGGCCAGGTTCTGAAATTGTCTGTTCTCGGCAATGTCTTTGGGGGAAAGGTGACAATGATAATCGATGATCGGCAGCGCTTCTGCGTAGTCATGATACAATGTCTCAGCCCTCCTCGTCTTCAGGAGAAAATTTTTGTGTGCGATATTGTTTTTCATCGTTCTGTCTTTCCTGTTTGCCTCGCGGCAGGGTAAATCAAAAGATAACCCGGATGGGGTTATTAAGTTTCTCGATGACCGATTCGAGATATGAGTGAAAATCTTCGATTGTTGTAATTCCGTTCTGTTCCTGCTGCCACGCCGCCGCAAAATAGTAGTCCAAGGCTCCACCGTCCGGACGCAGGACGACAAGTTCGCTGACATCATCAGTACGGCGTTCGATTTTCTCCGATGCTTTATAGAACACCGCTATGCCCATATTGTCTCCCGCGCGGGATTGGTTGCCATACAATCCAAAATACTGCCAGCCCTCTTCCGGCGGGCCGGCCGACTCAAGGAGTGTAGTATTTTCATGTTTTGCAAGACCAGTGCAGAGGTTCGGCGAGCCGGGTAAAATTTTTTCTCTGCACAATGTCAGGCGGCTTCCGGCAGTGATTGAATAACTTGAGACGAGATCGTACTTTTTGCCTGCCACATTCCAACCGTAGTATGAGGCCCGCACATCGGAGCGGACGGGGCCGTTCGCTGCTATAACACAAAACACGCTGTCGGTGTTCGAAACGGTGATAACCTCTCTGCCGTTGTACATCGCAATCGACCCTATCCCGAGCGATGTGCCGACTTTAAAATTATCCATTCCCCAATCCAGCATAGACTCGTACGACTCGTTGTTGTCGGCGACAAGGTCGTGAACTCCGGCAGTATGCAACACCATGTCCGCAACCTTTTTGCCGAAAATATCGGTACGGTTCCGGGCATCCAGATAAAATCGATATCCTATTTTGTCCGATTCCCATGCCGGTCCCTCGTGCTGGAAAAGACCGTCGTGGTCACCGTGGGCCGCGGGAACGCGGATGGAGTCGACGCGAATATACCTCCCTTTCAAATATTTCCCCTTTACAAAATCGTAATCCACCTTGATCGACATATCCGCCTGGGTTCGCTTCGTGTAGTTCTTTTTTTGTGCTGCATGCGGCCCCCATCGAACCACGATTGCTTTTCGCTCGTGCGGGGCAAAATCGGTGACGAACGTTAGCAGGTCGGGGGATCCGTTGCGGTCGGTATCATCGATCTGGCTTGGAATTTCGACGTTACCAGAGTAGACCGCGCATGATCGCGGGTCAAAGGTCGGCGTTATTTTCTGAATCGACGCGACGTTAAGCGAGACCGCCTCATCGATCCGTATAATTGCCAAAGGATTCGAAACATGAAGGACGAGGGAATCGGGCAGGGCGGCATGAGTTTCATCCATCGGGAAGGCGGCGGAGAAAGTCAAACAAAGTGCAATGCCGATGAGAGTAATGTGTTTCATTTTTTTACTTTCGAAAACCATAGAGAGGGCCGGATAGATGACCAAGGCTTCTCGTTTCAAGAAGAGGCCAAGCCTCTTACAAGGAATATCGAATTTCTCTAAAAAGTTTTCCATGGTTGATTAACAGGATGGCAGACATCCGGGAAAAGCGCCATCCTGTCACGTCATGCTCTTCGGGTGCGGGCGCGGAGTAACCTGCCGCCGACACCCGAAGAGTTCATGACCGATTCAGGGAGTTGGACATCAACCCACCTGACTTATTTCAGGAGCATCATCTTCTTTGTAAATATAGCTCCCGGAGATGACAGACGGTAGAAATAAATTCCCGACGACATGCTCGAAGCGTTGAAATTGGCCGTGTAGAAGCCCGGCTGGACAATTCCGTTCACCAGTGTCGCAACCTTCTTTCCGAGGACATCAAAAATTTCAAGCGTTATTTTAGATGATTTCGGAACCGCGTAAGAGATTTGCGTCGACGGGTTGAACGGGTTCGGATAATTCTGCGCCAACGAGAATGATGTCGGCAGCAGAGACTGCGGATCGTCGACACGCACCACTGTTCTTCCTTTGCCGCTGACCGCTACAGAATCCGGCGATCCGAGAGCGTCGTACACCAGCTTGATGTAGCCGGACTGGCTGTTCGTGTCGGGAGGAGTGAATGTGATAACAAGATATTTGCTGGTCCCCGGGTTGACTGCAACAGAATCGGACGCTGCGACAAATGCCGCCTTCGTCGACGTGACCTTGAAGTGGACTGCATTCGGCCCGATGTTGGTTAGCTGGATGCTGTCTTTCTTCGATGTGGGAAGATTAACGGTGCCGTAGGTGATCGCATGACTGGAGACCGTTACCGGCGTTGTCGTCATGACCGGCGCGCCCCAGCGCGGATCGCCGACTACTTGTGCATCGCTTGAGGCCATCGACGCGAGCGTGACGGCGGTGCCGCTGAACTTGCAATTGAGACTGTCGGTGTACCAGTAAGCATCACGTCGGTGATAATCAAATGTCCAAACGCCGGGAGCGGTCTTCACAAAATTCGGATCTCCGACACCGCTGGCACCCCGTTTCTCTTTTCCTGCTCCACCCATTGCCCTCGGCAATCGATACCATCTGATCAATTCTGTCATTAAGGGAGGAACGTTCGTCATAGCGACATTGACTTTCTTGAAACAATTGACACTGTCACCACCGGTCGCCTGCAGCCTGGCGTTCATTCCATACGGCAGGTATGGATCATTCCCTTTATAGACACGCGGGACGTACGGAGCGTTCAGGGAATCGCGCATATATTTTCCCGAATCCGTGATGACATAGTAGTTGTTGGAAATATCCCAATGGATCAACGGGTTGGGACGTGCAAGGATCCACGACATTCTTGGGTTGCCGTTCAGCGAATCGAGCTCGCCCGGATCGGTATACTCTGCCTGCCGGACGACATCGGTATCGGCGCCAAGCGAAAAATGGTCGACAAGAAGATTATTTTTGATCTGGAACGTGCCGTTGCCGGTGGAATCGCACCATCCCAGTGACAAGAACCCGTGGAAGCTCATCCCGTTCACGCATGTGTTATGTGTGAAATACAAGTTGTGGATTGGAGCGGTCGAGAGATAATGCCGGATGATGCGGTCTTGCCAATTGACAAAGGTGTTGTCGTGCATGTCGATGGTATCAACTTCTGAACCTCTCAGGTCTATACCCTTGCCTGCGCCAAAATTTGAGGTTCCCAGAAAACCCATGTCTGCAAAGATCGAATTCGTTATCCTGACGGTATTCGGCCGTCCATCGGTTCGGATAAGCTGGCCGTTGACCGATTTTAGAATGCAGCTGTCGACGAAGATACTGCCAGAGCCGACCGCCGGCATGGTGATGAGTGCTCCCTGCAACGCATCGAGGTTTCCCGGAATACCTTCATCGTAACCTGCTATCATGATGTTCTTAAAAATGACGGTATCGTGGGCGCCGTTCAATTGCATGAAGTTTCCCGGCGGATTGCCGCCCGAGGCAGAAGGAACGAGAACAATCGACGGTTTGTAGACGCTACCTTTTACTTCCGGAACTCCATATTCTGCCCGAATCACTAATTTCCGGTTTGCGGAAATGTTGATGACGGTCTTGCTAGGATAATATCCGTTCATCTTCAACACGTAGACGCGTGTACCGTTTTGCCAAGCGGTGGCTCCTGCTGCGCCCTGCCATCCTGTGCCCGCGGTATCCTGCGCGATGAGCGTGTTAAGCGTCAGAGTGGTGCCGTAAAGGTCCGGAACCAGACACGTATCCTCTTGGCTGAGAGCCTTTAGCGGAGCAAGAAAAAAAATCAGCAGCAAAAGGCTTAATGAGGCTTTCTTCATTATGTCCTCCATTGGGTTAGATTAAATACGGTTCATTGAATAGATCGACAAAATAAAAATACAGCCAAACAAATCGACGGCATTTCTTATTTGTACCCTCCTTTCGGTTCTATAGTATGAAAGAAGCTCTCACAACGTGAGCCGATTTTTTTATTTACAGCAGTATTCTAACGCCAAAATCCATTGTCCTCCCGTACAGCTCCGCCGTCAAAGGAATATCCCAATCCCTGAGATTGTTGATGCTTGATGTCTCGTCCTTGCGGTTTGTCAGGTTATTCACATTAAGGATAAGAGAGATGCCGGCGGAAATTTCTTGTTTTAGAGAGAGGTCAAACTTTGTGAAGCTATTGACGACCTGGTCGGTCGTTCCATTTGTCGAGTATGATTTCGTGTACTGGTCTTGATAGAACATCGATATCCTTGAAGAGAAACCCCGAATATCATACCCCAGGGCTGCGTTCGCATAAAACTTCGGCTGGTCTTCCGACTGCCTCGTAACGACGACAGGCACCTGAATGTCTTGTGCCTGCCAGTGGGCCGGGCGGCTCCCTTGCCTTTCTTTCCACGCGGAATCGGGTATAGTTTTACTCAAAATAATGCTGGTCTGCGAGCGCGTGACAGAGATGTTGTAAGAAAGCGTGATGTGCTGCAGCCACGACACTGGAAGAAATCCGAAATTCATCTGGTGTTCCAATTCGAATCCCCACGCATAAGAGGGGCTCGTAGAATTATATGCCATCGATACTGCCGTGATAAAACCGGAATGAATCGCTTGGACGAAACGCGGATCGGTTTGCCACCTCGCTCCTGTGGAACCAATCAGCGAATCGAGAACTTTGTAATGCGTATTGACGACGCTGTCGGGGCTCTGCTTGATGGCATTCACCCAACTAATCGCGACGTTGTTTGTCTGATGGAAAAGATCGTGGATGATTTTGTAAAACGCAGACACCGAGACTAATCCAATTTTGCCGCTGAAGAGTTGAGTGTTGACTTCGAAGTTCCACGCCTTCGCGTCCTTGAGGTTCGGATTCCCGATAACGAACGTCGCGGGGGGGCCTGAGGCTACAAAGAATGTGGGGAGGCGCAAATTGTAATCAGGCCGCGCCAGAGCCCTGTACGCTGCGAATCGGATATTGAGAAAATCCGTAGGGCGCAACGTCAGCTGGGCATTCGGCAGCCAGATCGTTTCCGTGTGGGTGGTCGTTGAGTCGTCCAGTTCTCCCGACACGGCGATGCCGATGGAGCCTAATCCTCCCGGGGCGAACCGCGCTCTATAGTCGTTCTGTTCCCTCTCCATCCGTAATCCGACGATGAGCGTTGCATCCTGGCCGATGTCCGACCTGCTCATGATGTACGCGCTAGAAACGCGTTCGGTAACGCCGTAATCGTTTACCGACGTCCGCGCGCTGGATATGTATTCGGTTTGTGCTCCGCTTTTCCCGTTTTTGTTGAGATCGTACCATTGTCTGACTGCATTGATATCGATCAGCGGGTTCATCCTGTACAAATCCATGAGATCGCGAGACGGGGCCGGAGAGTCGACGAAATCCGATAATGAAGGCTGATTCGGAAATCGAGTGTTGAAATAGTCTTCAAAGCGCGTGCCGGTGAAATCCTTCGCAGAACCATCGATATTATCCGCATAGTTTGGATGGAGATAGTTGTTATCGTCAAGTTCCGAGTTGTCCATCCATCGCGTGCGCTCCTTGTATTTACCGCCAACCTTGATCTCATCGGCAAGGATATCGGAGAAGGTCAATTTTTTGGAAAGGTCGAGATGCGCGGTGCGCTCCTGGTCAGCATTCTCCTGTTTATAGAATACTGAAGTGCTGCAGGTCGCGGCTTTCCAATTGTTCAAGGCAAACGGAATCATGGTGAGTTCGGGATGGTCCCGTGTGAAACCTGTCGTCCCCCCTGAGGTACTCGAAGCGGGCTCAGTGAATCTCATGGCAAAATCGTATGGGTTCGCAATCCGCGACTGTGCATAGGACACGCCCCAATCCTCCGTCAGCCCCTCCAGATAGTTCTTACCCTGCAAAGCTCCGTTGGTCGTACTGATTCGTTGTTCTGTATACCGGTAATTATAGTCCCAATCCGTGCCGCTGGCATGGGGATAGACTCTGTCGTCCAGAGAATATTGCCTCAGGGTGCTCCCATAGATGCCTGACAGTTTCACGCTCCCGCTGTCCGGCGTATTCAGGTCGAAAATTGCTTGACCGCCGTTGCGCGTCCTGACTTCATCGGTGAAGTCTACGGTGAATGAGCCGATATCATAGTCCGTGGGAAATGGACCGCCAAACGGATCCTGGATCGCTTCGTACGCATACGTGATATCTTCCTTGCTCCGGATCTTTCTTTCTGCATTCGCCTGCAGCTGTACGCCAAGCACGTCGTCGAAGAAACGCGCTCCGTACCGTCCTGTGGCATCATACTGCTTTGCCGACTTCATGAGGTTATTGTAGTCGCCGTTGAGGTCGAAGCGGATCTCTCTCTCGGAAGGTGCCTTGCGCGTTACGAGATTAACAGCCCCTGCGATAGCGTCGGCGTCCTGATCAGAAGTCAGGGTCTTATACAATTCTATTCCGGCCAACGAACCCTGCGATATTGTGCTTAGGTCGACATCGCGCGTATTGGGGTCAGTGGCAGGAATTCTCACTCCATCGACGGTAATGTTGCTGAACTTCGAGCTGAGTCCGCGCAGAACAACCTGCGTTGCCTCGCCCCCGGAACGGATGAGCGATACTCCGGGGAGGCGGCCGATCGACTCCGCCGCGTTGGCGTCCGGCAATTCCTTGATTTTTTCCTCCGACACGACGTTCACAATGCTGGTTGCGGTCAACTGCTGATTGATCGCCGCGACCTGACCGCGCATCTGAGCGGTTATCACAACAGCGTCTCCCTCAAGGATCCTTTGATTCAATTTCACGTTCAATTGCACCGAAGTGCTCTTCGTGAGATCGACGGCGACAGACTTCGTCTCGTATCCGACGCACGATACTTTTATCGTATACGATCGTTGAGGAATTCCGGTGATGCGGTATTCTCCCTCGATGTTCGTGGCGGTGCCGAGCGACGTCCCTTGGAGAATGATATTGATGCCGATGAGCTGTTCATTGGTGAGGGAATCGGTGACAACGCCTTGCAGCGTCGCCTGTCCGAAAGCGATAAAGGGGATTAACAAAAGAATCAGGGAGATGAATTTCATTGCGGGAAGTATTTTCATTGTGCTTCTCCGTAGAAGAATTGGTTGTAAACGTTTGAACGCCGACTATTTTGTGAATCACTCAAATGTCTCTCCTCGCTTCTCATCTTCCGTCATTTCAGCAAAAGCATTTTCTTCGATAACACGGTACCGTTGGTCTCCAACCGATAGAAATAGACGCCGCTTGAACAATCCCGCCCGCCCGTGAATGCCGCTTCGTGAACGCCGGCAGCCTGACGCTCATGAACAATGGTAGCCACCTCTTCGCCCAACACATTGAATACCGTCAACGTCACGAAACTGTTTGCAGGCAGCTGATAGCTGATTTTTGTCGCCGGATTGAACGGGTTGGGAAAATTCTGCGACAGGATCAGCGATCGAGGCAGCACCGTCTGCGCATCGTTTGAAACGCGAGTTCCGTACGCAGATTCAAATGCACCAAGATCGGGAGCGGTCCCGTTGAACGGCAGCCCGACGTCCGTTCCGGCATCGATAAGGCCGCTCCCAGGGGCAAGATGCATAAAAAGGATGTCGGGTAAGCTTCCATCCGGCTTGCGCGGCCCGGTAACGCCAGCGGTATCAATACTCACAAAGTCCGCATCGGTCACTGAGAACGGGGACAGCCAGCTGTTCGTCGACTGCACGGCGGTTGAGAGGAGCGAGACACCGCCGGAGCCCGCAGAAATGCAGTTCTTTACTGTCACGACGGATCCCGTTTTCACACGGGCACTGATGTTAATGTTTGTTCCGTTTCTAAATGACGTGCAATTCAACAGCGTCATCGATCCACGGTTGTTATTTTGGTCAAACCCTTTCACGCGGTTGTCGAAGGCAAGACAGTTTTTCAGGGTCATGTTGTGACGGAGGCTGTCGGCATTCGAGTTGTCTCCCCCTCCCATTTTGAATCCGTTGCCGTTGCCGATGCTCGCCGCACCGCTCTTCAGATAGCCATTGTGAAATGTCCAACAGTTTTCAAAAGTCGTAAACACGCTGTCGGAGGGGCGCAGATATCCGTCACAGCCGTCGTCCGAGTTTTGCCACGAGCGGCAGCCGTAAAAATAATTGCCCGTTCCGACGTCAAGTTTTGGAGAGAAGCCGTCGGCGTTCCCCTGACTCGGGTCAACGTTGAAAAAGGAGTCGCAATTGAGGATGCTGTTGTTCGACGCTCCCCCCCCTAACTGCACACCGGTGTCGCTGTTCTCACTGAACGAACAATTCTCAACAATATTATTCGAGCCGCTGATGATCATACCGTTATCGCCGGCTTTCCAGATATCGAAGCCTTTGATGTACCAGTAACTCCTGTTAAGATTGATCCCCCTGTTGCTGCCGGATATTGCCATGGCACTGAAATCAAGAAAAGGGCGCTCGTCGTGATAGGCGAAGAGGTAGTACATGGCACTGCTCGTTCCGCTTTTCGGAAGAGTGATGGTACTCGTCAACGCATACCGCCCCCCCCGGACATACACCGTATCTCCGGCTTTGACGAGGGACATCGCTTTGGCGATCGTCTTTAACGGCGCATCGATCGTGCCGGCGCTTGTATCGCTTCCAGCCGTCGAAACGTAGATCTGTGCATCCATCGCATGAAGCACTAAAAGGAGAGCAACTCCGATAATGATGGATCGGTTCATAAGCAGTCTCATCCACGAATTTCCGCACATTGATTTCATCTCACACGTCTCTTTCGGTCAATGATAAAAAAGAATGAGTATTGTCTTGCAAACCGATCCATTTGTGATCTTCATCTCAGTGTTATTTCAAAAATGACATTTTGTGAACGAGCTGCTGGCTGCCCATTTGAAGGACGCTGAAATAGATTCCCGAAGCGAGCCTGGACGCATCGAAGGTTTGAAGGTAGATCTTGCCTGCTTCTGCGCGCCCGTTGAACAATTCTGTCACGAGCTGGCCGGCGATGTTGTACACTTTTAACGTGGCCAGACCGTTTTCACGCACCGTAAACTCGATGTTGGTTGTCGGATTAAACGGGTTGGGATAGTTCTCGCTTAGTGTAAATTCCTTAGGAGCATTACCTACTTCAACATCGACGGTCTGTGAATATTTGAAAGCCCCGTTGTGGTCAATCTGTTTGAGACGGTAGGAGTATTTACCGGCGGCAAGGTTCTTATCGTCAACGCTGTACACGTGTTTCGTATTGCTTGTCCCGGAGCCCGCGACGAAATTGATTTTGGTAAATAATTTCGTCCCCTTCGTATCTCCCTGACCGGCTCTTTCCACATCGAAGCCAAGGTTATCTTTTTCTGTTGCGGTTGCCCATTGAAGTCTCGCTGTCAATCGATTCGAAGTTGCCGTAAAGGAAGTCAACTCGACGGGCAGCAAATGTTCGTCAATGCTTATTTCGGACGGAGTCCAATTCGCAGCGTACGAAAAGCCAGGACCGGCATTCGCTTTGGAAAAAATGTTGGCGATAGTGTACGTCGCGGCTTGTCCGGATGAAATAGTAGAAGGCTGATTTACCCAACCCGTAATTGGCGCTCTGGTGCCAACTCCCGGCCCAGTGCAGCCATATTCCGAGTAGAGCGAAGGGGGAGGACCCATGGTTGTCCAACCTGCTGAATTTAGAGTTGCTGGTTCATAGCAATTGATGAATACCGTTTTTGGAGAAGCCTGCCAGGGCCTTCCAAGATAGAATGAAGACATCGGATTGCCGTCGAATCCGACCACTCCGGAGGCGAGAGAACCGATCGTGCAGTTCGTAAAAACGTAGCCGTAGCTGTACCCTACTTCCGTGCTCGCTGCAGTAAGTGTTCCGCCATTTCTATTGCAATACAGCGTGCAACTATCGAAGAGGGCAACATCGCGGCCAAAAATAAAGTCTACCGATCCTTCGATGTAACAGTTTTTGTGATAGAGGCGGTCGGGCCCTGTCCCCGTTCCTCCTTGAGTATAGTACGTATCCTGGCGGCCGATCATCTTACAGTTGTAGTATGATTGCCTGTCGCCGTTTGTGCGGAGAGCTACTGCTTGTGAGTTGAAGGTCGAGGTATTCTGGAAGGTGATATTCTGCGCCTGGAAGTCGGCAGCGTCTATCGCTACAGAATACGAAGTGTTTGTCCCGCTGCTCGTGACGCCGTTGGTTGTTCTGTTGTTGCCGGCATAATCATCATAGGTAAGGATTGTGCTGTCAACATTTTGACCGACCAGAACAACATTGATCTTTCCCGCTGCAAGAAGCGGCTTCTCGTAATAGGTCCCGTTCGTCACGTAGATGAACCAGTGACCGGTGTAATTTGAAGGCACAGCATTGAACGCATCCGTGATCGTTGTATAGTCACAGTTTACTCCCGGCGTTCCGTGTACATTGACAATCTTATTGACGTCCGGTTGGGGGCTCGGCGTTGTGAAGGACACCTCTGTTCCGTACGCTGTTCCCGTGCTGTTCGTGGCATAGGCGGTAACATAGTAAGTGCTCGCGAGTGCCAGGCCTCCGATCGGAGCCGTAAAGGTACCAACTCCGCCCGCTCCGGCGCTGTTAAAATTGTCTGCAAGCGTCGGGCTGTGCGAGGTACTCCAGCAAATTCCCCGATCGGTGATCGGGGAGCCTCCCCATGCCGTGATACTCCCGCTCCCAGTAGCAGTGGTATTCACGATGTTCGTGACGGCATTTGTTGATATCGTCGGAGCGGAGAGGACCGACAGCGTCGTTAACGTGTCTTCGTTGCCATATCCTGTTCCGGCTGTATTGACGGCATACGCACGAACGTAGTACGTAGTCCCGGCAATGAGGCCCGTCATCGAACTCATGAATGGAGTCGAGAGAGTGCCGTCGTTCGTAATGGAGTTTGCCGTCGTCGGACCGGTACTCGTGTTCCAGCAGACTCCCTTTGATGTAATCGGCGCATCTCCGTCGCTGGAGATCACACCGCCGCAGGTTGCAAAGGTGGTCGAGACATTGCTCACCGCATTGGTCGTCACGATCGGAATGGTCGCAACGTACGCAGGATTCGCATGAGCGACGACATAATCGTTTGTGGTCAAAGTTCCGTAGACCGTCGCCGTGCCGAAAATGCTTGATGAAATATTTCCTGAGTTATTGGCCGAACCGCTCCCGCCAAGGCTTATCCAATTTCCGGCACCATCATCTTTGGCGATCCTGATGTTATCTTTATTGCTCACATCAAGTCCGTCATTCGTATCATACGTTAACTGAATCGTTGCGTTGGTAACGTTCGCACCGGACCCCTTGGCAAGATGCACGTACCGCGACGATTCGACAGCATCGAGTGCGGGAGGCAACGCGTTCGCGGCGGGGGTTGAATTAATGAGTTCGGCGGTGTAGGTCGTGGACGTTGACGCATCCTGCCTCACCACGAGAGTTGTCGGTCGGTACACGCCCCCCTTGCCGATGTAAAACGGTTTTGTCGTTTGGGATGTCGAGGCAACGATTGCCGACAACGGTCCTTCGACATAGCCGCCGTA
>CAYTOA010000010.1:60727-68584 GCA_964439265.1 uncultured Chitinophagaceae bacterium | reverse complement strand
TCCGGTGATGAGACATGTTGATCCATCTCCCCATACCGAGAGTGGAATTGTGCCTCCGTTTATTGCATGCTCGTACGTGCTGCCGCTGCCGAAGGTGAATGCAGCGGAAGATGTGGAGGCCGTGATAGAGAGTGAATTCTTCAAGTACCCGTTGACGACAACCGCGGCTCCGTTGATTGTGATGGCGGCGGCAATGGTAATAGTGTGCCCGGATTGGATGGTGATGGTACCAGACGTACCGGTCGGCGCGCTGACGGCGTCGTTCCATTGCGAGCCATCAAATGTCTGCCAAGAATTGAAATCGCCCCAGTTACCGCTGGTCTTTGACTGATAGTCTCCCGCCGCTTGAGAAAGAAGAACATTGGAGGACAGACAGAGAAGCGCGGCAATTGCGATAGTTGTAATGATTGTTGTTTTCATATCGTTCCTTTCCGTTGCCTTGCAACAATGATACTTAGTGATGCATCGCGTGTAATTTTAATTGCAGTTCTTTATCGTTAACCTATTAATGATTGCGCGTAGGTTCCCTTCACAACCGAGTAAGCAATGATTGTTGATTTTGGAAATCTCCTGCATCTTAACAGAGAGCATTGACCGCAAAGATGAAAGTTGTTGAATTGAGAACGCGTAACAGAGTCTCTAAACGGTACCTTATTGATTGAATAGTTCTACATCCTTTTTAGACCAGCACTGTCCTTGACTAACCTTTTTGACAAGGTTAAAACTCTCTCATTACCGTTTACTTTACCGGTAACTTCAACGGCCGCAGAAACTCCTTCCCGCGGCGTCCGACGCGGAATTATGTTCCATTTCCGGACAGCTACACGAATTGGGCCTCGATGCCACTACTTGGCTGCAACTAAGACGTGCTGCCGTTCTTGATCTCACACAGACTCTCCGATCGCTGCACGCGATCGTAGAGCTTGAAAATCTTCTACTTCATCAACATCATTTTTTTCACTTCATTCCTGCTCGCCGAATGAAGGACATAAAAATACGTTCCACTCGGAAGGTTTCTCGCATCGAAGGTCATGCTGTAGACCTGGTTTGGTTGAGCTACTTCGTTGAACAGGGTCGCTACTTCTTGACCTACGACATTGTATACCTTCACCGTTGTGCGTTCCGCATTCTTTGCTGCAAAGCTGAGCTTTGTACTCGGATTGAACGGATTGGGATAGTTCTGCGATAGCTTGAAATCCTCGGCACTCAATGTTGTTGTTACTTCTACCGCATTGCTATAGGTAAATTTTCCGCCGCGATCGATCTGTTTCAGGCGGTACGAATACTTACTCACA
Source organism: uncultured Chitinophagaceae bacterium (assembly GCA_964439265.1). Taxonomy (GTDB): domain Bacteria; phylum Bacteroidota; class Ignavibacteria; order UBA10030; family UBA8401; genus JAGVPT01. The sequence goes on along the minus strand of CAYTOA010000010.1, from coordinate 67,289 downwards.
GCAGAATTCAGATCCGAAAAGCTGTACGCATGCGGCGTGTTGGATGTTCCAGCCCCGCCAACAAACCCTACCTTCGACCATGAACCATTTGAATTCTTCTGGACTTCGAAACCGCTGTTGTTGATTTCGGTGGCAGTTTTCCAAACCAGTTCTACGGTACGTCCGTTCGCTGACCCGGTAAATGAGGTAAGTTCGACGGGAAGTACGTTTCCGCCGCCGGTATTGTTCGCTAGAACAAAATCGCCGAAGGTTGTAAAAGCGGCGGTCGAACCAATAGTTCCAGTTGTCGGAGCTGAACCTGTTCCTCCGAGGTCAACCCAATTTCCTGCACCGTCATCCTTTGCAATACGAAGATTCGAAGCGTCAATAACATTGTCATCCGCACCATAATTCAGCAGGATTGAGGCGGTGGTTACATTCGCGCCGGTGCCTTTCGTAACTGTATAATAACGAACGGTCGAAACTTTGTCGAGCGTCCCGGGCAGCGTCCGGCCGGTCGGTGCAGCATTGAAAACTTCGATCTTGTATTGTGTCGCTGTCGCAGCATCATGCTGTACGGTAAGTGTTACCGGACGATATGCTGAACCCTTTCCGATTGGAAAGGTGAGCGCAGGAGGAGTTGTCGAGGCGGTAGACGTTAGAGTCAGCGGCCCCTGGATGTAACCCGATCCGCTGGCGCTGAAAATTGAATCGTTCGGAGCCAATGTAAGAACATTGGTCGAGGAAGTTACAATGGTCCCGTTTGTAAGAATGATGTTGTTGTTGCTGCCAGCTGAGAGGTTTACAGCAGAAATAAGCTGAACCGTTGAACCGTTCGCAATTTCCATATGGGCTGCATTCGTACCCAATGTGGTTGCGGAAAAAGAAAGGTACTGCGTTCCGCCCTTGACAAATCTGAACCTTCCCCCAGGGTTTGCTCCGAAGCCTGTAGTCGTTGAGTTGCTCATCGCCCCAGCAGCAATATTCACGGAATCGCCCATCAGATTCCAAATACTTAGTCCGGTCCCAGCCTGGCTCCCTCTCGATATGGAGAAATTTCCTGTTGTGTTCACATCTAAATTCCCATGTAGATAGAGGGTGTCGGTTGATCCTCCTGACGATGTTCCGTTCATCGTTGCTGAAGCGCTCCCCGAGACAATCAAGTTTCCAAGAATCGTAAGCGTGCCGGCTGTTGACCCAAAGCATTGCAATCGCCCTGTCCCTGTACTCAAAATAGTCATCGAACCATTTATTGTGGCGCCGCCCAAACCGGCACCAAAACTCGATGACTGCGATGGACAGTTATAGACGTAATTGTAAAAGCTTTGGGAAGTCCCGTTAGTGAGAGATGTCGCACTCGTGATACCCGTAATCTCACACGTGGATCCGGTGCTCCACGTCGCCACCGGAATAGTACCGCTATTACTCTTGTGATTATATGTGCCGGTTGTAAACGCAAGACTCCCTCCGCCGATCGTAAGTGTACCCGCGTCCGTGATCGTTCCCGTAATTCCGCTAATGGCTACGTCGACAGTAATGGTGTTGCCGGTTTGTATCCACACGTTGTCAGCACCGCCGGGCGCACTTACTGCCGCACTTGCGCCTGCGAAAGTTCCGTTCGAGACGCACACAACCCAACTCGCTGCCGCAGACCAGGGTGAAGGTCCAGCTCCAGCAGATCCGTAGTCGCCAATTACTTGTCCGGATGCACTGGACAGTCCGACGGCCACGACTATCGCCACAACAAATAGAAACCGTGCTATCATGATGTCTCTCCTTCGATTAAGTGAAAATACTATTGATTAGTAGAATACTCTTATAACTCCAGCCATGCATTCTTACGTTGCATTGAAAAACATTTCTTTACAATCACTTCGTTAAAGCATCCCCCAATTTTTCAACCAGACTCATTCACTTTTCCTGTAACGCAAATCGTCAAACAAAGCGGTTCCCGATTCGACAATTGCCGAACCCTATTTGAGCAGCATCATCTTCTTCACCGAAACAAAATCCCCCGCATGTATGCGGTAGAAATATACTCCTGATGCACGGCCGTCTTGGGTTGAAAATGTCACAGTATAGTTTCCCGCCTTTTGCATCCGGTCGACAAGCGTCGCCACTTCCCTTCCGATCACATCGTACACGATCAGCGATACCCGGCTCTCCTTCGGCAGCTGATAAAAGATCTTTGTCGAAGGATTGAATGGGTTCGGATAATTCTGCGCCAGGCTGAATTCTTTCGGAATATCGGACGGTTCGTCTCCCACCATTGTCAGTGCGCCGACTTTTCCCACCGTAAAGGAACCGAACGTCGCAATCCCGCTGCGTGAGAGTGTATACGGTTGATTGGCGAACTGAGCCGTATAAATCCCCGTCCCTGCCTCAACAGTGTCGGGAAGATGCACGATGAGATCGTTTGTTGCTCGGCTCGCGGCGAAGTTCGCATCCTCCTGCGATGCCATCCACCCGAATTGAAGTATGGCATTGCTGCCGCCCGGAGTCTTTTCCTCGATGTCCCATTTCAGCTTCACACGACCGTTGCCGGTCCTCGTTCCTCCCACAGAATCCGGAGCGACGGCAACGGCAATAGTGTCGACGGTTCCCGAATTTACGATCCAGACCGGAGAGTACGCAGCCGCTGTCCCGACAGGAAAAAGCATTTGGGAAACGCCAACCCCGTACCGCGTCACCGTTCCACCGCTGTCTGTGGCGATATATTTTGATGACGATACGCCGCTGATCGTGACTGCCGCCAGATTCTTCGATCCGAGAGAAAATTTTCCCGCAGCCAGCGTGAGAGTTCCTTTAACCATCGTCTTTGACGAAAGTCTCACGCCGAGTGTGTCACTGATCGTAAGATTATTGACGGTGTCCGGAAGAAGAACGCCGGTCTTTTGAGTCGCCAGACCGTTGAAGGTATAGTTCGCGGTCTTGCTCAGCTTCATCGCCCCCGTGTTCGCCAGAGAACCGTCCAACCCGTTTGCATGTCCCGATTCCAGCGTTGACCCGGACAAGAGGGTGAACGATCCTGCCCCTCCAAGAGCACTCGTGCCCATCGTGAGAGTCGTGCCGCTGCCGACTTCGATCGGAAGTCCGCTTCCGCCGTATGTCGCGCCGGAGAGCGTCAACACCTGTTTGCCGGATTTCGCAAATACAAACTTCGCAAAACCGCCGCCGCTCGTTGTGGTCGAATCAATGGTCGTTGCATTAGCGAGAGAAAAATTACCTGAATAGAGGTACCATATCGTTTTCCCCGATCCGCCCTGGCTTCCTTTGCTGATCGAAAAAATCCCGCCGGTAACAGAAATATTTCCGTAGTGAAAAACGGAATCGTTAGTCGCAATGCTTGTTCCATGCACGGCAAAATTACCTCCCTGAACGATGACGTCTCCTTCGATCGTGACAATGCTGCTTGAATTGCCAAAAAAGTACAGCTGCCCGGAATTGCTCGTCACCACTTTGAAATACCCTGCGAGAGTGTCTCCATTGAAGCCGAGGATCACGTTTCCGTTTTGGTTGGGACAATTCCATTCGAAATTGCAGAAATTCTGATTTCCACCGCCGGCAAATGAGGTCGCTCCGGTAAATCCTGTGACACGGCACAGCGATCCGTTGCTCCACGTTGCTTTCGGAATCGTGCCCCCGTTCTGGGCATGTTCATACGTCCCTCCGTTTGCCACGAAAAGCGCAGCTCCGCTGTTAATAGTTAAAGTTCCACCGTTCACGAGCGAGCCAAGGACTGTAAGGTCCGTCCCTGTCCCGTCTGCAACAACGAGCGTCTTCATCGAATCAATCTTCAGTGTCCCACCTGTGTTGACGGTAATTTGATCCGCGTACTCACTGTCGGAAACTTCAACGGTATGACCGTTTTGAATTGCGATCGTACTGTCGGTCGAAGTTGGTGCGGATGGCGCGGGATACACCCATATTGTTCCGTTGTTCCGTTCCCATGTATTCACGTCAGCCCAGAGTCCCGACTGATGTGAGCGATAGTCTCCATCTCCCGCAACAAACCCTGTAAAACCGCCAACGGCAAAAGTACCGAACGCCGTTACGCCGCCCCGCATTACGGTGTACGGCGCTGTGACGAGCTGGGTGGTGTAGCTGCCAGTGCCCGCTTGCGTCGTATCAGACAAGCGAAAGATCTTTGCATTACCGCCGCGATTGGAGGGGAACAGAGGGTCTTCAAGCGAAGAAACCCAGCCAAACTGCAAGGTTGCGTTGGATCCTCCAGGAGTGTTTTCTGTAACGGTCCATTTTGCTTTTACTCTCCCCCCTCCATTTTTCGTACCGCCTAATGTGTCCGATATGACGCTCACTTTTATCGTATCGACAGTTCCAGAGTTTGTCATCCACACAGGTGCATACCCTCCTGTTATGCCCACTGGAAATACCGTTAGTGAAGCTCCGACACCGTTCACTTTGAGCGTACCGCCGCTGTCTGTCGCGACGTAACTGGTCGCTGATCCGCCGGCGGTGGAATTTGTAATTATGTTTTTGATGCCGATTTTCAAGATACCGCTGGTGAGCGTTAATGTTCCATTGATCGTGTCGGCCTTCGAAATCGTGACGCCGGCAGGGTTGTTGACCGTGAGGTTCTTTACAGTGGTGGGCATCAACGAGCCCGTCACTTGAGCGGACGTGCCGTTGAACGTGTAACTCGCCGCATTGCTGAGCGTCTTAGCCCCGGTGTTCGAGAGCGTGCTGTCCAGGCCGCCATAATGTCCGCATTCCAACGTTGCCCCGGAATCAACAGTGAATGTTCCGGATCCTCCAATGACACTCGTGCCCATGCTCAGCGTTGTCCCTTTGCTGACCTCCACCGGACAGCCGCTCGAGAATGCAACTCCAGAAAGCGTCATCGTCTGCCGGCCAGCCTTCGCAAAGACAAATTTTGCTCCGGTAGGGTTTGAGTTCTGAGTCGTGGCGTTTGTCATTGAGAACGAATTTCCATAGAGGTTCCAGGTTGCTGTCCCGGTTGAACCTTGACTTCCCCGCGAGGCTGCAAAGTTCGTGTATGTGCTGTTTGCCGGATTTCCAGTAACGATCACATTCCCCATGACATTAATAATAATCGTTGTCAACCCATTGCTTGTCCCGTTCGACGTTACTCCGACAACAGCCGATGAACTAGAGGCACTGCCATCGATAATCAGATTGCCTGCAATATTCACCGTGACGGAAGAATCAGCGAGCGGAGCGCAGAACTGCCATCGGCCGGTTCCAGTATTCTGCACCGTGACGTTGCCCCGTATGTTTACCGTTCCGTTGAGCCAGCCGAGATTAAAGCTGCCGGCCCAGGAAGGGCAATTGACGGTCAGGTTGTAAAAGGATTGATTTCCGTTGATCCCGGTGGTGCTGCCTGTTACACCGGTGATGAGACACGTCGAGCCGGTGTTCCACGTTGCCTTTGGAATTCCCTGCCCCGCATTTGATGGATGCGCAAACTCGTATGTTGCCCCGCTGTCCACAGTCAACGAACCGGAGACCATGGTGAAGTAAGCCTGATCCTTTAAATATCCATCCACAACGATCGCAGATCTTCTGACCGTATCGGGACTTCCGACGGGGAGTGTCACTGTGTGCCCGCTTAGGATTGTGATCGTTCCTGCATTACTATCCGGCGGTACGGCAGCTGTATTCCAGAGAGCACCGTCATAGGTCTGCCACGTTAGCGCAGCATTCCAATTTCCCGATCCAGAAGAGCGATAGTCTCCCGATACTTGTCCTATGGCGGGCATCGCCGTCCAAAAAATGACAACGAATGTCAGTGCTGCCAATAAGGTAAAATTCGTTTTCATGCCGATGCTCCTATTAGTCTGGTCTGTGCCCTGTGTCTTACGTTTTTTGTCTTAAGTTCTAAATCTCAAGTTTTAAGTCTTATGTATAACGTATAACCTATAACTTAAGACTTATAACTTATTACTTGTTCCTACTACTCAGTTGTGAAATGCCATATCGGTCCTCGAAGCGTGTCGGCCCCGGCGATCTCGTCGATCCGCCAGTAGTATGTCGTATGGGCGCTAAGTTCGGACGCTTCGAATGCAGCCGACTTTTGATTCTTCATGAAAGCCGGAGTTTCTTCCTTCCCAAAATACACATCGTGCGAATCGGCGTTCCGGGCTGGGATCCAGCGCAAGCCAACCTTTATCCCCTTCACGTCATATGCCGCATCGCGAGGAAATGGCAAGGCGGCAAAGGAGAGAACGGGGTGCATTTCTGTCTCAGGATTCCACGTGTTTCCGAACGTCCATTCTGCCGACACCTGCGCGGGAGTTGGAGAACCATCCGCGGTGGACAGGTTATCCTTGAACCACGCAAAATCTCCCCCCTCACGATGACAGTTGTAGAAATAATGTCGCACGCCCCAAATCCATGGCACCAGGTTCTGCGAAGTGAGTGGTGCGTAGATTGCCCGGTCGGCCATGTTCTTTGAGAAAATGCAATCAAGCAAATAGAATTGCGCATCGCGGTGGTGGCGGCCCAGAGGGAATCCGGGAACGCCGTCAAATTGAGAATACCTGATGACAAATTTCTGGTCTTTGTTCGAACTCCCGTCGTGCCAGATGCTTGCGCTAAGGTT
>CAYTOA010000010.1:0-60627 GCA_964439265.1 uncultured Chitinophagaceae bacterium | reverse complement strand
TGTGGTTGTTGGGTGCTTTCGTCCAGTTCGAACGCAGTTCCGCGTACACAATACGTGTGCTGTCCTTATCTTCGCCGACAAGAGCAATATTACTTTTCGTGATGAAAAGCTTCTCCGTGTAGACGCCGTTCTTGATAAGGATGATCGTGAACCGCTCGTTATTTTTCGGGATCGAGTTCAACGCCTCTTGAATAGAACGAAACCGTCCCGTCCCGTCCTGAGCGACTACGATATCCGCGCATTCGCTCGCCGTCACGTGAGCATAGGAAGCAAAAAGGAAAATCGCCGTAAGAAATATTCGTTTCATATTCTTCGGTATTTATCGGATGATAATTTCATCCTTTTTCACTTCCGGATCAGAATCAACAGCCTGTTTCATTTTCGACAGGTCTGTTTCATTGATGCTAATACTTTTCGTTTTATTCCCGCTTGCCTTGAGAAAGAGTTTTGCATCTGGCGGAAATGAAATATGCTTGAGCTGGATGGAATCAGCATTGTTCACCGTATATGCGGCACCGGTCAAGAACGACAGCCGGATATTATCCATTTCGATCTGCTCCGCGTCTTGAAGCACGCAGCCCGCCGTAGAATTAATGACGATGGTGTTGAATCGGATATTCTTCACCGGCATTTCCGCAAGTCCACGGACGGTTATTGCGCCGCTTGCTCCATCGCACACGATATTGCTGATCTGGAAATCGCGAAATTCCGGCGTGCGCTTCACATTCGGATCGTTATCGTTGTTTTGATCGTAGAACATATCGAAGAGGATCGCCTCGTTGACGATGTCCTTCATCCGGATGCCGTCCACGTACACTTTTTCTACCACTCCTCCCCGATCGCCGGCCGATTTGAACCGGAGGCCGATATCGGTGCCGATGAATGTGCAGTTCTTGACCGAAATATTTCGCGCGCCGCCGTACGATTCGGATCCGATCACGAACCCGCCATGGCCGTTGTAGACAATGCAGTCTGCGACCACGATGTTCTCGCATGCCGGTTGGCCCGACTCCAAATCGCTCATCTTCCCCGGCTTCACACAGATGGCGTCATCTCCGACGCTCATCACGCTATTATAGAGGAGAAAGTTTCTGCACGAGTTGATATCGATGGCGTCGGTGTTCTGCCCCCACCATGGATTGTTTACGGCGACATTTCGCACGACAACCTCTTCGCACCTCGTCGGAGCGAGCGTCCATCCTGGGGCGTTCATGAATGTCGGACCGTCAAACAAGACTCGCTTGCAATCATCCAACGCAACCATCACCGGCCGGAGGAACTCTCTTGCTCCGGCAATTTGCTCGGGGGTGGGCTTCTTGCCGCTATTCTTCAGCTCTTTCAGATAGTCTTCTCCGTTTAGAGCCTCTTTAGAAGGCCACCAGGTTTTTCCATCAGAAGCTACAGCACCTCCCGATTCCAATAATTCTTTCCATTGCCGGCTTGTCATTTTCTCTTTCTTGACGGGGCGCCAGTGTTGCCCGTTGCCGTCGAATAATCCTCTTCCCGTAATGGCGACATCCTGAAGGTTGCTGCCAAAGATCATCGGCATACATTTCACCGCGGCCTTGCTGCGTTTGAACATCGGGTAATCCTCGAACCGTTTGCTGAACAAAATCACAGCGCCGCTGTCGAGATGAAGTTCAATCTTGCTCTCCAATTTGATCGGGCCTGTAAGCCACATTCCCGGGGGAACCGTCACGACCCCTCCCCCTTTTGCGGCGCACTGTTGAATCGCCGCCGCGATGGCGTCGGTGTTCATGGTGCAGCCGTCGCCTACAGCTCCGAAATCTGCGATCGAAATCCGTAGGCTGGGAATATTGGGAAGTTCTATTTCCGGCATCGCGAAGGGGAGGTTGGACATATATGCCTTTACCACCGGGTCCGTTCCCGCAAAGACAGAAGTTGTCAGCATGAAAAAGCTCGCGGTAACTATTCTCTGCAGCAACAAAATTCTTCTCATCTTTATCCTCGTCAATATGGCACTAGTCAACACTTCTCACGGTCTTCGCATCCTGCAGCAGCCAACGGAACAAATTCTCCGCTGCCTTGTAATTCTCAAACGCATCCGGTAATTTCCTGTTATCGTAATATTCATTGTAAAACCATGGGTCTCCCACCGCGACCACGGACCCGCTGCCAAACTTCGAATATCCGATGATGACATCGCCTTTGTCCGTCAGAATCGGCCTGGCATCCCCCGAAAGTTTCAATGTCGAGATCTCTTTGAGATAGATCTTGTTGACGTTTTTAAACATTGGATGGGATGGAAGACCGGCAAAGGCGCCCGTCTCGAAATCGTTTCCCTGAACTCTATTGCGGCTGTCTTCGTTGAAATGGATCCCAAAACGTTCCGCGAGCATATTGAGATGCTCGAATTCGGCGTTTCCTTTGTCGTTCCCAAACAAGAGAAGAATCCCGCCGGCGCGCACCCATTCAACGATCGCGTCCTTCGCCGGCGCTTCAATGTAGTTGGGATGAGCACTCTCCAACGGCGTGTCCGGGTCGACAATGATATAGATACTTGCATGCGACAGTTTCTGCGTCGTCGGTTCGACCTCGAGAGTATCAAGCTCGGCGCCCAATTCCATGATCGCCTTCCCTAGTTCTGAGAATCCGGAATTTGCTGTATCCTCCCATACATAGTGAAATCGCATGACGTGGTTGTCGGGACCGGCCTTTCTTTCGTTGTTAAAGAAATAATCCAGAAGGACGACCTTTCCCCTGCCAATATCCGGTGCATGATCTGCCGGCAACAACCTCGATTCAAGCGGGAGGTGGAGTTCTGTGATGCCGTCGACGACCAGCCCGGCAATTTGTTTTGCCCCGTCAAAGGTGAAATGAGTATTATCTTCTTTGCCCGCCGGCAAGGCCTTGTATTTTCCCGGTTGAATCCAAAGGAACACGCTCTTAGATTTTTCAGGCCCGAGGGTATCAAGCAATCCAATGCTCTTTGCGTCCAAGTCGATCAACGGAACGCGTTCCTCCTTTGCAACTCGACGGACGGCATCGGAATATTCCTGGTGCGTTTCAACCGCCTTGTTGAGCTCATCAAATTTCCTTCGACTAACAGGCGTGAGTAGAACCGGGAGCGCCCCCTTCGCGCGAGTTTCATGAACAAATTTTATAAGATTGTTCCTGAAGTCGGTTTCGGGAGCCGCGTACCTGGAAGTATCATCCTTCTTTTCATCATTGTGTCCGAACTGGATGAATACATAATCGTTCGGGCGGAGCCTGTCGACAACGACTTGCCATCGTCCTTGACTGATAAAACTCTTCGTACTCCGTCCATTCATTGCATGGTTCTCGATGATGACATGCCGGTCGAAAAAACTCGGGAATACCTGCCCCCACCCCCGCTCGGGATTATCCGCAAGAGGTTTATCGGCCATCGTCGAGTCGCCGACAAGAAATATTCTCACCGTCGTGTCGGAAGAAAGGAATCCGCACAGCAAGACCGTACTCGTGAAAAGCAGAGCGGAAAAGGAGGACAGGCTTTTCGATCCCCGACATTTCATGCGTTAGTTCGCCTCCATAGCGGTCTTCTGTTGCAGCACGCGGGCTTTGCACGTTTCTCTCAGGGTTATCCCGGCCGGAATAACAATGTGTCGTTCTCTTTGTTTCTCATGACTCTTGATCGCATCGAGGATCGTATGAACCGCCGTCATGCCGAGCTCACGCGTCGGCTGGTTCACGCAGCTGAGCGCGGGAGAAAGCAAATGACTCATATCGCTGTCCCCAAAGCACATCACATCGATGTCATCCGGTATTTTCAGCGCCAATTTTTTTGCCGCTTCGTAGACGCCGAGCGCCACCGGATATGTTGCGGCAAAGATGAATTCCGGAAGCGGTCCCTTTTTATAGAGCTGCATGAACCCCTCGTAACCATCTTTCGTTCCGAAACCTCCGGGGACAATCCACTCCTGGCGAACCGGGATATCGTGGTTCTTTAAAGCCTCTTCAAACCCCAACAGACGCTTCTTCCCGATGTTGATCCACGGATTTGCACCTCCGATAAACCCGAGCTTTCGGTGACCCGCGTTGACGATTGCATGTTCCACACCGCTGCGCGCCCCTTGCCGGTCGTCAATCATCACGGTGCTGAAGCCGGGGAGTGCAGGCTCCGGCATGCGGTCGACAAAAAGAAGCGGAACTCCCATCTTCTTCACCCACTGAAAAACATCAAGGCTTTTGGTCTCTTGAGAGATTGAGACGATAATACCGTCGACCCTCATGGAGATGAGCGTCTCGATATGTTTCTTCTCCCGTTCTTCGTTTTCCTGTGAGACGGTCAGGATCGTCTCGTAATTATTCTCAAACGCGGCATTGTACACCGCCTCGATCAGCGAGCCGAAGAAAAAGTGCGCAATTTTAGGGACCACGAAACCGAGCATGTTAGAGCGTCGAGCTGAAAGATTCCGTGCCATGTAGTTCGGGCTGTAGCCCAATTCCTTCGCGATGCGCCTCACTTTTTTTGAGGTTTCATCAGAAATGTCTGAGTGACCCCGCAACGCCTTCGACACCGTAACCCTTGACACCTTCAACTTCTTCGCGATATCTTCAAGCGTGACATGCGAGTTACTTTTCACGATACGCCTCCGTTAGAATGTTGTTTTCCGTGCGCCTCAAGACCGAGCATTATTGCCGCGCTCGGCTTGCCTGTCCCTTTTCGATTTCGATGGCAGTGAGAAGGAATGGCGCAATGCCCTTCAAATCGTTGGTTCGCTGCGGTTCATGAATATAGTATTCAAAACTGCCGTCTCTGTATGGATGACCTCCGAGTCCTGCACTCTGGCACGTGTGAAGAAGGTTCACATACCCATGTTCGTCTGTAACGACAAAGTTTTCCGTGATCGCTGTGAATGCCGATTCTGCGATAGCGAAATAGCGCGCATCGAGAAGACCGCATGACGCACCCTTTGCGAACGTGTAGACAAACATGCACGACGCCGAAGCTTCGAGATAGTTATCCTTTCTTCCTCCTTGATCGACCACCTGATACCAAAGGCCCGTTTTTTTATCCTGGAATTCGATCAACGACGCCGAGAGGTTTCTCAGAATCGTGATCAACGTGTCTCTTCTTGGATATCCCGCCGGAATGTAGTCCAGCACGTCGACCAATGCCATGCAGTACCACCCCATCGCCCTGCCCCAAAAACTCGGAGAACACCCCGTTGACGGATTTGCCCAACGTTGTTGCAGACTCTCATCCCACCCATGATACATCAATCCGGTTTTTGGATCGAGTGTGTGCCTGGCAATAAATACAAATTGGTCGATCACATCGCTGAAATCGTCCTGTGCCTTTGCTTGTTTCGCGTACCAAGCGTAAAACGGTTCAGCCATGTATAAGCCATCCAACCACATCTGGTACGGGTAGATTTTCTTGTGCCAATAGCCCCCTTCGTGTGTACGCGGCTGATTGAGCAGTTGATTTCGAAGCGTATCGGCCGCCCGTTTATATTTCTGATTGCCGGTCTCAGCATACAGGGTCAGCAACGCTCTTCCCGGACCGATGTTGTCGAGCGTGAACTCGCCGTACTCGTACGAGCGAATTGAACCGTCCTCGCCGACATATTGGTCTATATTCCGTTTGATAAAATCGAAATACTTTCTATCACCAGTGTACAACCACATTTGATGGAGTGCTTCAAGCATGATCCCTTGCTCGTAGTTCCATTTTTTATTCGGGGACGCAGAATCGTACGTTGTTCCCGCCGGATGGCTTTGTAAAAAAGATCTGGCGATCCGAGACGACCATGGCAGGGCATCATCTTTTTCTCCCCCGGACACAGAAGAACCGGCAGAGATGATGAGAACTAGCGCTACATAGATGGCTCTCGTTGACTTCATTGCTCTCGACTATCGCATGAGAAGAAGTTTGATCGTCTTTTCATTACCGCCCGCACTCAGCTTGCACAGGTACACCCCGCTCGCCCAATGGTCAGCCGTGATCGTGACACTGTATTCGCCCGGACCGCGGACACCCTGGTCGAGCACAACGACTTTCTTTCCGAGAATATCATAAACCTCGATCACTGCATGCATCCTCGCCGAAAGCTGATAACGTACCGATGTCGACGGGTTGAACGGATTCGGATAATTCTGAAAGAGGTCCAACGTAGGCACCATAGGTCTTCTCTCGGAGTCTACAGACGTTGGTGTTCCGGCCAATTCGTCAAGATATTCCTCGAGTTTGGTGTACCCGCTCGCGTCGACAATGTTTCGGTCTGCAGGGTCGTACGGGTTTAGTCCATGCGCGATTTCCCATGAATCGGGCATGCCGTCATGATCGGAATCGGATGGAGCGGGAACCGAGTTGAGCGTCGGCCAACCGCCTACGTCGCTCTGGGAATCGATGATTCCATGTGGAATGGAGGTATCGAGACCGTTGGCAGTTTCATATGCGTGAGTGTGGCCGCTGAATGTTGCGGTCCTATGAGCGACTTCGTAAATAATCCGGTTGTCGACTGTGTCGCGCTTCGGAAGCGTGGCGCCAGCATTTGCCAGCACAAGCGTGTATGCTTCATCGGGTGTATTGGTCGTGACCTCCGGGAACGGGAAGGGCGTCAATGCCTGCGCTGTGCTCATTCTGAAACCAGAGTACTCCGGCACAACCCCTTTCCAATTGTTGTTGGTCACGCCGGTGTCCCCGTCGACATAATTTCCTGCAATGTAGAACATGCCGGTTGAATCACCGGATCCGTAAGGATTAAATATCCTGCTTTTCACGCTGGACTTTGTCGCGGGGCCGTATTTGTAGTAGTTGTTGACAATATTGATTTCGCTCTCTTCGCCGCCATACGAACTGTTGAAGCCCCAGTTGTAAATCACGTTGTTGCGAAAATCGAGGTTCTGTGAAGAATCCGTGCCGGAGCCTGCTGGAGTAGGTCCGGAAAAACGCGGATTTCTGCTCGAATGGTGCGCGAAGAGATTGTGGTGATACGTAGAATTGAATCCGCCCCAAATTCCGCCGTAGCCATGCGTCCCCTTAGGGTCGTAATTATTATAGAGGCTCTCGCTGATAAGACACCACTGGATTGTGAGACTGTCATACCCATAAAATGAAAGAGACTCGTCCAGGCTCCAACTCGCCGAGCAATGATCGACAATGATTTTTTTCTTGGCGAATGAAGTATGGCTGTAGCCATTGATGGCATCGTCAATCGGCTTGCCAGCGCCCTGATCGCCGAACCGTGACCGGATGTACCGGATGATGACTTCATTCGCGCTGACGTTGAATGTGAAATTTTTCAGGCAAATGCCGTCACCCGGCGCAGTTTGACCTGCGATCGTGATGGAATCTTTTGTAATCTTCAGAGCTTGTACCAACGCGATTGTTCCCGAAACACGGAACACAACCGTCCTCGCACCGCTTTGGTTGATGGCATAACGAAGACTCCCCGGCAATCCGTCATCGTTAAGGTTGGTCACCTCGATCACTTTTCCACCCCGTCCGCCCCACGTAAGCCTTCCCCCTCCCTCAGCTCCGGGAAAAGCAAGGGGTTGTGCGAAAGTCGAAGTTGCCGCGAAAAGCATAAGCACCATCTGCAGTGATAAGTTCTTGAAGCTATTATAACGAGCCATGGTTTCCTTCCCTTGAGAGACGAAGGGGCTTTTGACATGCAGCAACCCTTCGCTTTTTGTGATCCTACTTCACGAGTACCATGCGTTTAATATCGACCGAACTGCCGGCTTGAATCCTATACAGATAAACTCCCGAGCTGAGCTGCGACGCATCAAATGAAAATATGTAAGTTCCTGCGCCTTGGTTGCCGGAAAACAACGTCTTCACTTCCTGGCCGAGAACATTGAACACCTTCACGGTAACAAAGGCTGCCCGTGGAATGCCGTACGAGATCCTTGTCGACGGATTGAAAGGATTCGGATAGTTCTGATCGACAAAAAATCTTTGCGGAATCGTTGTCTCCTTCATCGGAACAAGCGTTACGGGGTTCTTCAGTGTCCCTCCTCCGTAAGAAATGTTCGCATTCGGGCCGAGCGTGAACGGAATAGTATTGTCAAACTGGCCCGCTGTCAATGTGAGCGTTCCGTTGATGGTTGTTGCTTGTGAAAGCGTGACCCCTTTTGCATTATTGATCGTGAGATTGTTGACGACGGCAGGCATGAGCATTCCTGTCACCTGCGCCGAATCTCCATCGAAGGTGTAATTGGCAGCGCTGCTCAAATTCTTTGACCAACCATTGTTGAGGTTTCCTTCGAATCCTTTTGGATCTCCGGAAATGAGTGTTGCCCCGGGTTGAACCGTAAAGCGAATGGCCGTACTTCCGCCAACTGAACTTGTATCCATATCGAGAATGGAACCAGTCTGAACGACGAAATAGATGTTGGACATCGAACCTACCGTATCGGCTTTTACGAAGGTCTGCTTCGCGGTCCCATTAAATATAAGTGAGTCCCGCTTTCCGACCGACGAATCGGAATGCGTCGTAAACGTTCCGAAGAGCGCATTGATGTCTCCACCGACATACCACGTGCTTGTTGCACCGCTTCCATTCGCCAGCTGGAATTTTCCATGCGAAGTGATACTGCCTTTGACGATCACGATGATGGTATCGATCCCGCTCGAACCGGTTGCAGTGAAGTACGACGTCGCGGTATCGAGCACAATATTGCCGTTGATGGTGACCGTTTTCTTTGTCGTTGAAACACCGCTTGCCGTCAAACGAAACGCCTGATTGTTGGAATTGATGACTCTCACATTTCCGCCGATGGTATTTCCGTTCATCGCAAGGTTTAGGCCGCCGGTCTGACGCGGACAATTCCACGTGACGTTGTAGAAATTCTGGTTTCCGTTCGAGGGAGCGTTCCCCACCAAGCTGTCAATCAGGCATGTTGAACCTGTATTCCACATTGCCTTCGGAAGAGTGCCGCCATTGATATCGTGCTCATACACTCCGCCGTTGCCGAAGACAACTTTCGAGGAATCAAAGACACCGATCTTTCCGCTGAAACTCCTTAGAGTTCCCGTGATCGTTACCGGAACATCGACATAAAGAGAGTCGGTGCTCTGAATGATGATCGTCCCCGAGCCCGTCGGAACATTCCCTCCTGTCCATGTTGACGACAGACTCCACCTACCCCCTCCGGTCCCGTTGCTCGTCTGCGCGACGGCGTAGCCGGAAAAAAACAGCATAAGCACTGCAGCAATGAGTTGCAATCGTTTCATAGCCTGTCTCCTTTAGTTGAATTCAAAATGAAAATCGTGCTCCTGAAAACAAGGTCCGTTCAATATGATTCTCTTGATACGCCCTTCCTTCACCACGGAAGTTCATACGAAAGATCGGCGACGATCGTATGCCGGATATCGCCGTTGATGCTGATGGCATTTGCCCATGTGTCGGTGTACTTCATGTCGGAGTATTCGTACGCTAGATTGACGGTCCCGCCGTCAACCATCACTCCGACGCCGAACGAATAGACCGAATAACTCACCGGTTCTCCTTCGAGTGGATTCCCCTCAGGTTCGTACACTTCAGCTTCTTCGCGTGCGCCTCCCCGAATCTTGAGCCAGGAGATCGGTGTAAATTCAAATCCGACATGGAAGAGATTAGCGGATAACCATGGGTTTGTCATTGACCCTGTGGAGTTGGTAAACGTCGCCGATGAGTACGGCCGGATCTCATATCCGGCGCCGAACATCAGATTCTCTCTGAGGGCGATGGATAAGCCGACGGATCCGCGGAAGGGAATGACTGTTTTATCCTGGCCATTAACGTTGACGATGGTCGACGCACCAGTCGTGTCGGTCTGGGTTTGAGCGTTGAATTTTCGCGTGATCGTCGTTGGGGTTTTTACAGAGAATCCTACCGTAACGTAGCGGCTCTGGTACGATCCGCTGAACGTGAATTCCTGCCCGCTGTAATCCGATGTCCCGGTAGTGAAAACTCGATGATAGACTGAATCCAACCGGAAGTACACACTATAGAAGACAATCTTCCCGCGGTCGACCCGCGACTCAAAATCGTCGCTGCTTCCTTTCAACAGCATTCCGCTCACGCCTACCGAGATTTTTGGAGAAAGCGCCCCCGAGAGCGCAAGGCCGTAGCCGTAGATCGAACCCTCACGCCATTGAGTGCTCTGATACCATTGAACCGGTATCGACAGCAAATCGGTGTTGTTCGCGGGAGTGTTTACCGCGCCGTTTTTCAAGGAGAGTATTGAAGGGGACAGGACATTATTATTCTGGAAGTACCAATTGAGATCGGCATATTCGATCGACCCGAGACCAACGCCGAATTTCATTCCGTTGAAGGAAACCGGGAGACCCGCAAACCCTTGGACGGAAGGTGTCTTTATTTTTGCATGAGACCAGTTCGGTCTGATGTTATCATACGGACGCTGAACGGTGTCTCCTGCATTATAGGTTGTTGTCGTATCGTACGTCGGATTGCCGATATAACCCGTTAACCCCTCCATCAAAAGACTGAAATTCGAGTAGTACTTCAATGGTGAATATTGTTGTGTCTGAAGCTCGTTCGACGAAACCTGGTGATCGCCGATCGAGACCTGGAAACCTTGAAGCGACTGCAACGATGCGGGATCAGCAAACATCATACTGACATCATTCTGGATCCCGACGATGATGCCTCCAGCGCCGCGCGACGCAGCGGATTGTAAAGTGAGGTGGTCAAGTCCCTGAATCGTTAAAGGCTGTCCGAACCCCTGGGCGCGAGCGCCCGGCGCCGAAAAGACGCAGAGCGACACCATCACGATGGAAAGGAATGTCTGAGGCGATCGCTTCATTTGATGTCCGCTCCGAGGCTGATACGTTGAACATTTCCGAGATACGGTCCGATAGAACCATAACTGTAGTCGAGTGACAAGAGCACCGACCCGAGGGTTTGTTTGATCCCTCCGCCGAGGGTGAGACCTTCGTAATCGTAATTGAATTTGTAGCCGGCTCTCAAGGCAAACACTCCTTGGAATTCATACTCTACGCCGAGGTGTTCCTGCTGACTGTAATCGTTCGGTTGGTAGAGGTCGAAGGCGATCCCGAGACGATTCTCTTCATCGATCGACAACAAAGCATCCTTGCCGATAAGATTCGCAGCAACTCCCCACCGGAATAGCAGCGGAACCGGGCTCGATTCTATCGCATACCTGGCGTTCGGCCCAAAATTTTGGACGGAGGCGCCGATCTGAACCGACCGGTAGCCGGTGTTGTATCGAATCCCGAAATCGAAGACCACATCACTGGACCACGTTTTGACTACTTCATTCAATTTGTCGTTCACCTTCGCTAACACCATCTGTCCGTTGTACAGAGATTCGTGGGCATATTTAACCGTAAGCCCGAGAGAGAATTTATCGGTCAGGCCCCGGGCGTAAGAGAGGCCGGCGAGATAACTGAACGGGTGAAACGTGTTCCCGGTCAGTCCTTGATTTTCTGCCTGATTGCTATACGGCGGCGTCGCAATAGCTTCATCGAATTCCCCAAAATCGACGTACTGGATCTGCAATCCGATTGCGCCAAGGCTCCCGATTGGCGTCGCATACGACAATGCTCCTTGGCGCGTATCGAAGATCCATTTCACGAACGTGGAGGAGAACTCTTGATCTTCGATGAGAGCCAAACCGCTCGGATTCCAAAAAACTGCGTCGGCACCGGATGCCCACACACTGTATGCATCCCCCAATGCTGTTGCACGAGCGACCGGCATTACTTCCAAAAATTCCATCGACGTGCTTCCGACTTTCTGCGAGAAGGCAGAGGGAGACGATAGAACAATCGCAATCAACGGCAGACAAATTTTTTTCATCATATTCATTGTAGTCGGCTTTCTTATCAATGGATTACGACGAATTTACCGGACACTCTTTTTCCCGTTGCCGCGTCATCCACGGTAAAGAAGTAGACTCCGGAAGCCATCAATTGATTATTTCGCGTAATCTGGAACCACTCCTGCTGATAGCCGGAAGTCGACGGAGTGTCATGCAGAATCGTCTGGACGAGCGCGCCGCTGTACGAAAAAATTCTTATCGTGCATTTTTGCGTCAAGCCGTGAAACTCGATCTTGTCGAGGTAATCGCCGCCCGTCGCCGACCCGAGGCGCTCGCCGTTTGTAACGATGAGCGGGTTGGGAACGACCCACACCTTAGCGAGCGTCGTCGCCGCCGGATTTTGAGTATTGTGCAAAGTAAGATTCGTTACGCCGCTTTTCATGCCGAGCGCGTCGGCCGAGTAGATAATGTAGTACACATCGTCGCCCGGATTACTGTCATGGTCGTAGAGCACATAGGTGGAATCACGCCAGTAGCGAGGATCTTTCTTCCCAACACTGTCCATGAGAGTCCAGGGTCCAAGCGCGGTAACGGAACGATATGCCAGGTAATAGCTGAAAGGAGCGTGCAGTTTCGCCGTTGTAAAAGTTTCCACTTCATCGCCCCAGAGAATCCTGTTGACGCCGGCATTCGTATTTTCCACGGTGAACGCAGGTGCGGGCACCGGTATCGGTATCGAATTTGAATAATGGCCGGTCTGGGGCGTGTAGCGCGGGTCGAACTGGATCGAGTCATACTTCACGACCACGGATGATCCGGTGTACATTTGGATCGCCCTGTCGGCCACATCCCTGATCGAGACGACACCGGGAGTGACATACCAGGGCAGGGGATGCGTTTGAAGGTAGGTGCTCCCGATAACCGGGGGGTTGCCGCCGGCAGAGCCATAGGTAAGCTGGTTGTACCAGCTCGAGACAGGATGGAAAACATTCCCCGATGTTTCGACGCCGCCCCCCATGTCTGTGTACACGGTGTCGCCTGCGTCCCCCGCCCCATACCCTACCACCTCTGCGATCGTAAAGTGAAGGTGTTCGTTCGGCGGAATAGTGTACGGTCCGAACACGTACGCATGAACAACGGGTTGTTTCCATCCGAGGTTCGAAGAAGGTTTTGCCCTCCCCTTCCAGTATGCCCAATCATTCGCGTTTGCCGGAATGAAGCTGGTCGAATCCGACGTGCCGCCGAAGGCCTGAGTCTTGCGCGCAACGATGTCGGTCCACGTTGTGATCTTCGTGATGTCGACATTCCGGTTTTCGTAGCGATTGGTGTAAGGCTGTTTGATCCGGTTTGTTTCATCCCACACGTACGCGCTGTCTGCCGCTGCAGGGTAATTCGTCTGACCCCGCACGGCAAGATGATCGTGGTCGTAATACAACGGAAGAATACCGACAGCTTGCGGCGAATCCAATCCGCCCCTATCGCCCGGCTGCGACCAGAGGTCGAAAAAATCGGCGTCGGGTTTCCCGATCCTTTCTTGATTATAGGACATCCACCGTTTCAAGTCGAAACGGGCGTACATATCTTTTGCCCGCATGTCATTGCTCTCCGACCATTCGTTGTATACCCTCTCGTAACCGAACATAGAGGGACATATCCCGTATCCCCATCCGACGAATGCGTCGGTAATCGGGTCAGAGTTTGTGCTCACGAGATCGTATTCATAAATGATGAAACAATTGTATCCGGGAAAACTCCATGCCCTGCTTGTTCTCGTCACAGAAATATTGAGAGGGGTGTTCCATGTCGCCACGATGATCTCTTCCGCTTCGTTGGGATTGTACGCAGGGTTCAAAGATCCGTTTGCCAGCACCGGATAATTTTCTGTCCGGGAGATCGGCCCGGGAAAACAGTAGACGCCCGCCACCGGGACCGTTTGACCGTTGCCGGCGGAAGCAACGGCGCCGCAGGCGATCGTCTGCCGCGCTCCGTCGAGTGTTCCTGAAAGGTAGAACCCGCCTCCCATGGAATTATGCTGGCCTTCATACACTCTTTTGGTGACGATGACGCGGGAATTTGGCGGCCATTCCATTGATGAGTAACCCTCGGTCATTCCGGTTTGTCCGCCGTCGAACGCCCTCCCCAGCTCTCCGGTGTTGTAAACTGTCTGATGAATCATGCTGCGAGTATGGGTTTGCGGAGTCCGGTTCTGCGCACTTGCGGCCAGGGCAAGGAACGTCAGGAGAACAAAAATATTTACCGATACTTTCATGGTCTTGGGCAGCATGGTTTTATTCTTTTTCTCAAAATTCAAGTGCCAGGCCGAAATTATAGGACCGCGGTTCGTTGTCATAAATTAAGAACGATTGATTGACAGGGAACGATGTCTCGGTATTCTTCTGGTTCCAGTAGAGCACTCCGTTTTGCGGATCGCTGATGGCATATTTTTCGTACTGTTGGATGTACGGGTTCGTTTGGTTCGCATTGGCCTCGGCAAACAAATAATCGTAGTTGAGGATCTTGTCGTTAAAGAGGTTAAACACCTCAACATAGATCGTACCTTTCGTACCGAAGAAATCATCAATGACTCTCGTGAGCCGCACATTCGAATTATATTCCGCCGGCGTCCGGGCGCCATTAATATTAAGGAGGGTGCGGTCATAGGAGGAAGTATACGGTCGGCCGCTCCGCGCAAAAGAGTTGAGAGAGAGCGTAAAATTCTCAAGCGGATATCCGCCAAAAAACATCGGCCCGAATTCCTTCGGCGTCATGTATTGAAGTGTGACGGTAAGATTGTGCGTCCGGTCGAAATCAAGAAGAACATCCCTTCTGGGAACTTGGCCCAAATCCGTCGTCACGACCCCGTTGACTTGTGTAAAAACCGGCGGAGCACCGTTGGCTGTTGCACTCTTGCCGGTCGCAACACTATACTGGTACCCGACCGTGCCTGTGAAATTTCCTTTTTTCTTTGCGAGTGTTGTACGGAATCCCCTGATGTCGGCATAGTCTCTATTGTAGTATGAGTTGTATTCGACCGTATTCGTAGCATCGTTAAAGGTCGCCTCCTCAATGAGATCCTTTACATCTTTATAGTATCCGCTGACGTCGAGCGTGAATCCCTCCCCCAATCCCTGCATGACTCCGATATCGTAGCTGTTCGTTGTCTGCGGCTCGAGCCGGGGATTACCGAGCGTCACGGGCTTGTTGTATACTTGGGACACTGTTGTTGCAACAACATATTGGAACGAAGGCCGCTGGACGAACGAGCCATAGTTGAGGTGAAAAACTGTGTTAACGGAAACAGGAAACGAAATCCCGGCCCGTGGCTGCAGCCTTCCGAGCAGCGGTGTTCTCGCTTTATCGGCATTGGCCATGTTCTGCACTACTCGGCCGGAATCGTCGACGACGGCGAACGGGTCGAACGTGTTGACATAGTAATCCTTGTTCGCATTCCATACGTCAAGCCGTAAACCGATGTTTGCGATCATCCCTTCAAATTCCATCTTATCCTGGATGTAGAGCGCACCCTCGATCGGATTGGCTGTGTAATTCGCCAACTGCAGAGATGAGCTGGTGCTTGATTTGTCATTGGCCTGGATTGAGTACGAATTGAACTGGATGCCGCCGTTGAACAGATGCGATTTTGTCACTTGACTTGTCAGCGAAGCTTCGAATGACACCGTCAGCGTTTTCTCGTCTTTGAAGTCGTCGTTTCCTTTCAGGTACGTGAACTCGTCAGGACCGGTAACAGGAGTCGTGATTGCGATTTTCGCGCTTTGCGACTGCAAGGCGATCGAATCGGGAAGCGTGCTCGGCCAGGGGGTAGAACCAAGGTTCAGTTTTGTTGAAAGGGCGTTCAACTTCAGTTCGTAGAACGTGTTTGCGCTGAGTGTTTTCGAGAACCGTGCCCCTAACTGTCCATTCTCCGTTGTTTGGTATTCGATACTGAGCGTCCTATCCCATAACCAGTTGTAATAGCCGAGGTCATTGGAACTCGGGAAAACGTTTTTGTTGCTTATGGAATACCCGCCGCTGGTGAGCAGTATCGCCCCTCCCCCAAAATCAGTGGAGACGTTTCCCATGAACTGCCGGTCAACATCGGGTTGCTGCGTTGGAAATTCAGGATTAACGACATTTGACCGCATGGCTACGAACATCGTCATGTTGTCGTTGAGCGGACCGCCCGAGCTTCCCTCGACTGAGTAATCAATGTCCTTCCCATAAGCCTGGTTGAGGTCTCTTTTCATCTGCTTCAGCCATAGGGTATATGCCACCTGCAGCATCACAGCAGTATCCTGACCATAACGGTTTAACAGTCCCGAGCCCATCCGTGAGAGCAGCGGCTGGTTGCCGTTATCAGGATCACCGGTCAGCCAAAAATTCTTGTTGAATAATTTTGCGAGATACGCATTGGCGGACGCATCATAAACGCTTGGGCCAAAGGTTTTCCGTCCCGGAGCGCGGACCCGGGACTCAAAAGTGGTCCTCCATTTGTCCGACTTTCCTTCTTTCATTGTGATATTGACGATCCCGGACTGGGCATTCCCATACTGTGCCCCAAACCCGCTCGTAACCACCTCTACTTCCTCCACTGCGCTTAAGATGGGGATGAATGCCGATGACGCATCGAACGGATTGACTATCCCCATCCCCTGCAGTGTGTAATACTCTTCGCCGGTCCGGCCGCCGCGGAAATGGCCGTCGGTGACATCGGCCGCAAGGCCGATGACGTCCGTGACATCTCTCATGCCCGCAATCGCATTCACATCATCAGGGCGGATTACTTCGCTCGTGGAAGTCTTTTCAGGCTGAACATCGGGTCTCGTTGCAACTATTTCTACAACGCCCTGTGTCAGGGTTGTCGAAGTAAGTGAAAAATCGATTGTCGTGGTCTTCTCGGAATTAATGATCACCCCATGCTCGAGCACTTTCTGGTACCCGATCATCGAAGCCTCTACATCATATTTATCCGGGACAATATTTAAGATAAAATATGAACCATCGATATCCGTTGTCGCTCCCAACTTCGTGCCCACAATGACGACATTGCATCCGATAATGGGTTCTCTCGTGTCCCTGTCGATAATCTTTCCCGAAAGCTTCCCTACGGTTTGTGCATTCAACAATTCCGTCGTGCAGAAAATGACAACAAAACTCCAGAAGAGGAACCATTTGGATTTGACGTGATAGTAGCTCCAATGTAAACTTCTCCCGGCTGGAATTCGATCCATCATTCGATTTCCGCGCAACGTCGCAACGAGTATTTCTCCAAAGAAATTCATCGCAGAATTACCGCTTCATGAGATATGTGTGCACCGAACTGAACCGGTACATTTGAACCGGCCGTGTTCGTATGCGTGAGGAGAATGTTCTTTGTGTTTAAGCCATCGGCGTAGATCAGCGGAGATACTCCCTCAAATACCTCCATCCGGTCCGCCGTAATTCCTTCACAATCCATAAGAGAGAAAAGCGGGCCGGAAGATGGGTGGACGGAGACATTCTTGAATTCGATCATTTTCGCATCACTGCACAAAATTCCCTTCGCGGCAGTGATCGTGATGCTGTCGAAACTGACATTCTCCACGGGCATCTCCGGGAGGCCAAGAATCTCTATCGCAGCTTTCTTTCCGTACGAGCAGGAAATCTTCGAATAATGAAGATTCCTGATCTTCGGCGTTGCAAGTGTCACCGCTTCGGCCGGAAGCCGGCTCCCCGTGTACAGCATATTGACGTGAATCGCCTCCTGCTGGATCGTATCCGCAGAAAGATCGCGGAACCACATATTTTCGATCATCCCGCCGCGGCCGCGTGCCGTTTTGATTCGAACAATACGATCTGTTCCGTGAAAGCGGCAATCGTACGCATACACGTTGCGGATGCCCCCCGATGTTTCGCTGCCGATGACAATGCCGCCATGTCCCTGGAGTCCGATGCAATGACGAATGACGACATTCTCCGTCGGAATTCCGACACGCATGCCATCCCTGTCTCGCCCAGATTTGATCGCTATGCAATCGTCGCCCGTGCAGAATTCACAGTATTCGATCAAAACGTTTTTGCATGAGGAAGGGTCGACACCGTCGCCGTTCGGCACGTGACCGTACGATCCGTCGGTGGTGATTTTTACTTTACGAACGATAACGTTTTCACAGTATGTCGGAGTGATGGTCCAGAAGGCTCCGTACAGAAATGTGACGCCTTCGACCAGGATGTTGCTGCAGTTCATCGGCTGAAAAAATGCGGGACGCAGAACTCTCCCATCGGTTCCGTCAAACAACCGGTCCCGCACCGCCGTGTTCTTGTCTCCCATCGATTCAAGCTGCTGCTCCGAATTCTTCCGGGATTCTTTCCAAGCCCACCATGGCTTTCCCTGGCCGTTTAATGTGCCCTCTCCCGTAATTGCAATATTGGTCTTGTGGTCTGCATAGATGAATGCAGAATATTTGTTGCATTCCGTATCCTCGTGCCGGGAAAAGACGGCGGGGAGATAATCGGATGGATCCTGACTAAAGAGAAGTTCGGCTCCTTTTTCGAGCGAAAGATTAACGTTGCTCGCCAGGTGAATGGCT
The DNA here is from genome assembly GCA_964439265.1 of uncultured Chitinophagaceae bacterium. GTDB lineage: Bacteria > Bacteroidota > Ignavibacteria > UBA10030 > UBA8401 > JAGVPT01. The sequence continues at coordinate 42,319 of CAYTOA010000010.1, read as the reverse complement.
CCGGTCATCCAGCGTCCAGCCGGGACAACAACTTTTCCGCCGCCTGCTCCAGATGCAGCAGCGATCGCTGCACGAATTGCTTCCGTGTTCTTAACCGCTCCTCCTTCCGTGGCACCATAGTCTCTGATGTTGAAACTTCTATCCGGAAAAAAGGGACGGGTCATTCGAGGCATTTCAAACGGTGCATTCATGGGAAGAATTTCGTCGGGAGCTTCTGAGAACAAATCACTGGGCTGCTGGGGGAATGCTTGAATGAACCCGAAGAAGACGAGCATTGCTGTACGGCGAAAGCGGCGGAATAGTATAGGATAACAACAGATCATGGATTGTTACTCTCTCATTGTACCAATGTGCATAACGCCTGCTTCTTGATTGTAGATCTGTTTTCCGAATGCTGCGTTGAGGAAGCAGAAGACCTCCCGCCAGGAGGGGGAGATGAAAAGCTTTTGCCTCACACCATCATTAGGCTGTGGTTTTCGTTAATAAAAGTGGTGAAATGTGAAGAATGTCTATTAATCGCGCCGGAGAATAAATCGCATTTGAGCCGGCGGACAACCCTGGAAAAAAGTCTATTTGAGGATTACTGCGAAAGAATTACGGTGAAAAGGGTCTTATTACTTAATCGTTTACTTTACCGGTAACTATTTAGGCACATCATACAAAAGATTTGATTTTATGTCAAGTCTTTTTTTGACAAATCGTTTTTATTACAACGCGGATATGAATGGCGTCCGGCGGCTGATTTTAAGAAGAAATAATAGTCAGGAAGATTCAGATTCAGGCGGGATTTTGCCGCTTCGAAAGAGGGACAATGTGCGGCAGAATTGGTGGGATTGGTTGAGCGTTGACATGAAAGAAATTCTCAATGGATCCCTGTCGATCTGATGTTATGCGCATTGATAGAAGCACAGGTTGCTGATTGTCTGATTCAGAATAATCTCACCAGTACGCCTGACGCTCTCGTATTGTTCGCCCTTAAAATATTTTTGACAAAAGCGTTAGTCGGCCTGACGGCATACGAAATGCCGGAAAGAATCAAGAATTCACCCTTGCGAAAAAGTAGAAGTAGGTATGCAACGAACAACGTGGGAGGCGAGAGACAGATTCTTATACGACCGATGTCTTCTATTTTCCGATAAACATCTTAATGCCAATAACAATGAGTACGACACCGAAGAATTTGCCAAGTGCCTCGTTTGACAACGCGGTAGCATACCGCGCACCGATCCATCCCCCTGCAATGAATCCTATCACGATAATCAAGGCTACCTTGCTGTCGACAAATCCATGCTGATAGTATGTCCAGGCAGCGAGAATTCCGACTGGGGGCAAAAGAATCGCGAGCGATGTCCCTTGCGCCTGCTGCTGAGAGAATCCAAAGATCAGCACGAGCGCCGGGACAATCAGGATTCCTCCTCCTATTCCGATAAATCCGCTAAGAATTCCTGCCGCCAGCCCCAGAAGAAGGTATCCCGCATTGATCGCCATTGCCTTTTCCTTTCATAGTGTGGAAATGAGTCGTATCGTTTGACGTTTCATAAAGACACATTTACGTTTCGATTCCGTTTTTAATCCTCGCGATGTCCGCGCGAACTCGGTCCGCGTTTCCCCAGTCGCTCCAGTAGACATCCTTGACGCGCAGGACCGCAAGTCCGTGGGCGTCATGCTCCAGAATCGCCACGGAGAAATCGACGGAGGGAAGCGCCGAATACACTTCATTCACGGTCGACTCTTCGTGAGGTGAGAGAAGGTCGACGTCGATTTTTTTGAACGCTTGAAACACTGACGGCGTGAGGAGGCGGAATTTTCGGAGAACCGTGGCTGCGGTTCCGACAAAGACCATCGTATTAAGCAAACAATGTTCTTGCTGCACCGTACTGATCTTTTCGCTGTTGGGTTTCTCCAAAAACCGCTTAACGCGAAAGACTTCGCAGCCCCGGATGTCCGAGATCTTCATACTCGTTTCGATCCAGCCATAGTCGGGATGAAACTCATGCTGTTCAACACCGAGAAGAAGAAGATACTTGGAATGGTTATCGACAAATTCCACTGCCGCAGCGACGTTGTCCATGAATCGTTTTTCTTCCACGATAAAGTGGTCAGACGGAAAGACTACGACGCACGCATCCGGGTCGCGGCGAATGATGTGGAGTAACGGGAGGAGGATGCTTGCGGTCGTTTCTTTGTTCGACGGCTGCACAATAACATTCCGCTCGTCTAATCCGGAAATGTCACCGGCCGCATACGAACTCTGCTTGCTGTTGACGGTAACGACAATTCGTTCCGGCGGGATGAACAAACGAGCACGGGAAATGGTGTGCGACAGCATCGACCGTGTCCCGGTGAAGGCGCAAAATTGTTTCGGGCAATCGGAATTGAATCGCGACCGGATATAGTGCTTTAACCGTTTTCCGTCGCCGGCGGCGAGAATAATTCCCCAGACATGGTCATTGCGGCGTGGCATTGTGCCCTCGCTAGTGTACCGCAAATATACAAAATGGTTTTTTTAGTTGCGCGGAGGATTCAACGGAATGGAGAGGTGTCTCACACCGCTATCCCAAAATAGCAGGGAATTGAAATATTTCGTACGGCCGTTCAACAAAGTGTCCGACAGCTTTTGCGGTGGGGCGGTTACTTCGGAAGCTTCTCCTGCTGCACCAGTTCCCTGAGAATCGGAAAGATCCTCGTGATTTCGGCCTGAAGCTCCACAAAACATTTCTCATATTTTTTCTTGGCTCGCCCGGTCGGGTCTTCGACGGATGGATTCTGCGGAGACTCGGCCATTCCGAATTCCTTCAGGAGGAGGATCTTGCGTTCCCACTGCGGAAAAATACCCCGGATGATTCTCCTGTGCGGTTCCGCCATACAGAGAATGATGGACGCATCACCAACCATAACGTTCGTGATCTGCTGACCTCTGTGCGCCGCGATATCGATGCCATGACCCCTGCACACGTCAACCGTCGTTTCTTCCGACGGCGATTCGATCAGAGCCTCCGTGCCGGCGGAGTCCACAAGAATTGAGGATTGCAGGCCGTTTTCCATCACCATTTTTCTCAGGATGGCGGCGCTCATCGCGCTCCGGCAGATATTTGCGGTGCAGACAAAAAGAATATTCATTTAGCGCGCATCCAGCACTTTCCGTACCGATGACATGAGTTCATCGAACAAAAATGGTTTCATAATTACATCGCGGACTCCCTTGTGAAGGAATTCCGATTTACTTTTAAGGTCGATTGCACCGGTTGCAAGGATCGCCTTCACTGCCGGGTTCAGCGATATCAATTTAGTGATCAATTCTTCGCCGTTCATTTTTGGCATCGACAAGTCACTGACAACAAGATCGATCTCCTCTTGATGCAGCCTGTAGACTGCTAATGCCTCTTCACCATTCTGCGCGGTGAACACTTTGTAGCCGAACGATACAAGTCCGTGTTCGTAGATCTGCCGAAATGAATCTTCATCGTCCACGATGAGGATGCACTCAGTTCCGCCCTGGATGTCTTCCGAGGATTTCGTTGCTTCCTCTGGATTCTCGTGGTACAGGACGGGAATATAAAGAGACATCGTGGTTCCTTTTCCCTGCTCGCTTTGTACGCCGATGTATCCGCCATGATGCTGGATGATCCCGTACGCTACGGACAACCTCAATCCTGCACTCTGATCGGTTGCCCATGCATTGAAGTACGGCTCAAATATCCGCCGCTGACTGTATTCATCCAATTCTTTCCCGTTGTCGCCAATGGTGATCACAAGAAACTCTTTCCCCTCGGAAAAATGGATCCGCTCCTTCACCTCGCTGGGTGCACCAATCGCGGTTCCAAGCATGATCTCCCCTCCGTCGGGCATGCGTCGCTGTGCAGTAAGGGCAAGGTTGACAACAGCCTGATGGAGCTGATGGATGTCCCCGTTCACGACGGCATAACCGTCGTTTATTGACGTCGAAACTGCAATGGACGGAGAGAGTGAATGCTGAAGAATCTTCTGCGCCTGGCGGATAAGTTTTTCGGCCAGAATGGGCTTTAGTTCGGTTGTCTTGGACCGTGCAAAAACGAGAAGGTCGTCTGCAAGCTCCGAGGCACGTTTCGATTCGCGGATGACCATGCTGACGTACTCTTCCATCCGCGCGTTTCCGAGCGTTTCCTTGTACATCACTTCGGCGGAATTCATCACGATTCCAAAAATATTCCTCAGGTCATTGCCGATTCCCACCGCGAATGCCCCTAGCGCGTCCATTCTTTGCACTTGCTGCGCTTCAACTTCATATTTTTTCCTTTCGCTCACATCGCGATAAATGCTGAGAAGCAGTTTCTCACCCCGGCCGCTATTGATGAACGAGTGCCTGGCTTCTACGGGAATTTCTTCCCCTCCCCGGCGCTTGACTACCTGTGATGAGGGGACTTTCAGCAATCCTGCATCGAATTGAGACCGATATGCGGAGTTCGCTGCATAGCGTTCCTCGAGTTTGTTATCCCCCTCGTTGTATTCGCGGAGAAGTTCCTCTCTCGATGTTTTTGTAAGGTCACAGTACACGGAATTTACCATAACGGTCCTGCCGAACCGGTCGGCGAGCCGCATCGCGTCCGCTGAGTTTTCGAAAATCGCCCGGAATCGCTCCTCGCTGCTTCGAAGTGACGATTGCGTCGATCTCAGTTTCGCGATGTCGCGCCGCAGGACGATGGTGATCGAAAGAACTGCGGCGCACAAAAGGCCGCACAGCGCAGCAAAAAAAATCTTCGCTGGTGTCCAGAACACGTATGCGGGTTCCGTGATGTCGACACTGAGCAATTGCCCGTAGCCCGGCACACTTTGCTGCAGACGAATTGAAGAAGGCGCATTGGAATAGCCGGTGGAAGCGATCTCCTGCCCCCAGCCTGAAAACACCGTGACCTCGCAGTTCTCCATCGGATGACGCCGGAGGACATCCCCTAATAGTTTTTCGGCGGAATAAAAAACGATGCACGTATCCGGCTCGCCTCCGGAATGCGGTATCAGAAACTTTGCCTCAAAATAGTACCGTTCGTTGAAGCGAAACGGCTTTGTGTAGAACACCGAATGCGAACTGTCAGCATAGGAAAAAAGCGGACTTCCGGCCGCAGCCTGGACAAGCCTTTCGCCGGTTGAATCCTGGGGCGCGATCCATTGGATGGTGCCGTTACTCTTCGATCTCTGGATTGACACGATCTCAGGATGAACGGCGGGATAGGTAAGGCATCTTTGTTCCAGAGATGCCGCTTCGGGAACATCTCTGACGGCGGTCAAAAAAAACTTCTCATTTCCCATGAGGGTGGATTGAAAGCCCCCGTTCACAATGTCGAGATTATGTTGGATTTTTTCATGCTCGAACTCCGTCTCTTCGACATCAAGGAAATAAAACAAGGAGCCAAATGCTGCCGCAAAAAAAAGAAATAATACTGCGGGGTAGAGTATCAGTTTCGTCCGACGTGAAGATCCTTTATGTTTTCTCACCGCTTCTGTTCCTCCTCTGCCGAATGAGGCAATATGCCTTCAGGGATAAAAGCTGATTCTCCCGTTCCAAAACTGTGTCAACAACTTCGCGAGGAGACCGCCCGGTTCACGCCGCGGCAGCGAGGCTGCAGCAATGACACTGTTCGCAAAAGTATCGAGCGACCACTTTGCAATAATTTCCTTCGATCGGAGGCCCATGGCGTGCAATCGATCGGCGGGCATTCTCGTCACTTCGAGCATGTGCTGCGAGAGCGCGCTGCTGTCGCCTGCGTCGAAGGTCCATCCGTTCTTTCCTTCTTCAACGAGCGCATGCCCGGCACCGCACCCTCTACTGATAATCACAGGGAGTTGCGAAGCCATCGCCTCATTTGCCACAAGACCCCACGTTTCGACAGCGCTGGGAAGTACGAACACGCCGGCAAGGCCGTAGTACCGGCAGAGCTGTTCACCAAACTGGCTGCCGACAAACTTCACCCCCGGGTATTCGCGCATTGCCTCTTCATGACCTCGTCGTTCATCCCCCTCGCCGACGAGAACCAAACCCCATGCATCCTGCAGCGCCATCTTTGAATACTCCCGATACGCCTCAAGGAGAACGGTAACGCCTTTTCTGGCGATAAACCTTCCGACAAAAATAAAATATTTTATCGGAAGATCGAGCGACTCGCGCAATCTGACGGCTTGAGTCCGTGCTGTTTCAGCGCCGGCGGAATAAAAATCGTTGTCAACCACATCAATGCCGTAAAAAATTCTGTCGGCTGGAAAGCCCATGGCGCGATAATACGACGCGTGGCTCGGAGCCGGAATAAATGCAGCATCGATGTTTCGGTGAAGAATCTTCTTGATCGTCGATACGATGAAGCCGCGCTTGTCCGAATACTCCCATGCATCGTCCATCATGATGCATAGTTTATCATGATCGAGGCAGTATTTCACCGAAGCCATTCCCGAAGGAAAAGGGGTAGACGGCGCGATGACGGCATCTGGCTGGATCTGTTCTAACGCCCGCAGGGCTCTGCTGTGAATGATAAACGGCGATAATTCGCGGTACGAATCTCCGGAGAACAAACAAATATAATCATTCTCCCTCTTTGAAGTATCCTCGGGAAACGGATAGAGCGCATCTTTGGAGGCCACTTCAATCGCCGCCAGCGACCAGCCGAGAGCCTGCAGCCGGGCGCGTAAATGACGGATTCTTGCCACGTGATACGGCAGAAAATGCGTCCACATGATAACGACACGTTTCTGTGGAAGCTGCAGCCCGGTCAACGATCACCGCCTTCTTCTCCATTTGTATCAGAAATGGGCGGGGTCGGAATGTCTTCTTCGGCCTCTTCATCTTCACGATAGGCTGATGATCGCGACGTTCTCCGGCGCCGATAGAAATCGTTGTCTTCATACGAAACTCTTTCCAGCCTTGTCCTTTTTTCTGCCGAATACGCAAGGCCCAATATCGTGAACTGAAGATTTCCATAGAACGCAGCGTAAAGGACAATGTTGTCCGTAAACATCATGAGGATGAACGGAAGGAACGTCGACGCTGCCGCAAAGAACAGGGTGCGAATTTCTCCTTCACATCGCCGGGCCTTCCTCAGCAAATGCCGTACCTGAACAACGAGCGTGAGCAAGAACAATGCCGTCCCGACGACACCGTAGTCGTATAAAAACCTCAGCCAATCGTCATGGGGGTGTGTAAGCCGCCCTTCGGTCAACTTTAGAATGAGGTCTTCCGAGGCGTTTGCACCGTGGCCCCAAATCGGCCTCTCGGCAATTTCAGCCAGCAAAACTCCGGCCATATAACGGCGTCCGCTTGTGGCCAGGTTATTCGGGTCTCCGATGTCGGACAAGGAACCTTCACCCTTCATGAACATTTTTTCCTGAACGCGCGGAGAATAGAACAGTGCCAACCCCAGCAGGGCGACGACAATCAACAAGATCATTCTTGTCTGGAACTTCATCGGTGAAAAGGTCGCCGGCAGCGATAATCCGGTTGCGAAAATCGCCATCCTCGTCAACGCGACCACCGGCAGCAATGCGATGGCACTCCACCAAAACAAGTCCCTCACCCTTCCGGAGGTGTATCCGGAAGCAAAGAACGCTGCAAGCACGGTCGCCGTAATTGCTTGCGGCGCCAAGGCCGTTGCACTGGGCAATTGTCCCGTCAGCAAAAGGCCGGTCAAAAAGAAAGCGAGAATCAATACGGCCAGGGAAAAAAGCTTGACGAGAAGTCCGAAATTGATCAGCTGCTTCTCGTCAACCCTCGCCGTGGATGATGCCATTCCGACCACGATCGGACAAAGAAGCAACGTTGACCGCTGGAGGTTTACGTAGTTGGACATGTACCCGCTGATGACAACAAAGAGAGCCCACGGCAGCCAGATTGAAAGCGGGAAGCTTATCTTGTCAATGTTCGCCGGAATGACCATCACGGCAAAGGCAAGGCAGATGATCCATGCGTATCCTGCAACGGAGTAGCCGAGAAAACCAGAACCTCCGAAAGTACAGGCAAAAAACGTGGTAATGAAAACCAGCCAAACGATGATGGGAAGCTTGGAATGACGGATCGCGTCGTTCCATGAATGCGATTCTTCCTCTTCTTCGATATCTTCCTCTACATTATCAGCGATTTCTTCGTCCATAGTCTCACCTAACCCGTAACGTGCGATACACCATCCGAACAAATGTAAAGAATCGGAGAACAAAATTCCTCATCATTTCCGGCGATGCGGCTGCAAGAAAATAGAAATACACCCGCGGGTCGGTTTTGCCATAACGAGCCATTTTTCTTATTTCGATCATCGCATGCTTTCTCTCCCCCAATTGGACGAACATCGACGCTCTCATTCTGTGCCACAAAGAGACATACCGGTGAAAAGCTTTCTGCTTATCAGGAGGAACCCGGGTGAGCAACTCCAGCAGCCACCCCCCGACACTGTCGGGATCTTCAGGTATCCTGGTCGGATGTCCGGTCAGCGGAGCACGAAGCCAAAAGATGGCGCATAGTTTTTTCGAATACGCGATCTCGAAATTCACAGCAAGCCGCGCCCAGGTCAACAAATCCTCCCCTATCGAAATTCCTTCGGGAAACCCTCCAACCGTAAGGAGTGCCGATTTTTTTACCGCAACCGCAGACGACCACACAGGGGGGTCGGAATGTGCCGCAGTGTCAAAATAGTTCTTGAGAACGCCTTCCCAAATGCCGGGTGGAATTCTCCTCAGAATCGGAACACGGATGGTGCCGTTGGGTTCCATAAACGAATAGTGCGTTGCAAAAAGAGAGCATTGAGGGAAGTTGTCACTCAGCCTGATGATCGTTTCAAGAAAATCCGACTTCCACTCGTCGTCGGCGTCGAGAAACGCGACCAATTCACCGCGTGCCTCCGCTACCCCCCGGTTACGTGCCGCGGAAACGCCTTTGTTCTTCTGGTCGATGACCCGAATCCGTTTATCGTTCATCGCCCGGGCGATTGCTTCTCCGCCGTCCGTTGAACCGTCGTTCACGACCAACACTTCGAATTCAGCAACAGTCTGATGAAGAACAGAATGCAACGCTCGCGCCACTTCTTTTCCATTATTATAGAGCGGTATCACTATCGATATGGACGAACTGTTTTTCATTTCGATCCCTGCGAGTATCGGCTGTACGCCGTCAGGAGTGAAGACTCGTACCGTGATAATGAGAACTGCCGTTCGACTTTTTCCCTCCCCGCAAACCCCATTCTCTTGGACAAGACATCGTCGTTCAGAAGACGAAGAATCGCATCGCTCAGCGTCGCAGTGTTGTCGTAGGGAACAAGGAGCCCCGTCGCGTTATTTTCCAAAACGTCGCGGAGTCCTCCGACATCGCTTGCGATAACCGCAACCCCCGCTGCCATTGCCTCAGCGGCAGTTAATCCGAACCCTTCATACTGCGAAGGCACGGCGACAAGGTCCATGATTCCGTACAATGAAAATGTTTCGTCCTGAGTTTTTGATCCCGCCCAAAGAATGTTTCTGTCGATGCCAAGTTCCACGCCGCGAGCCTGAAGCCGAATCTTCTCGGGACCATCACCCACAAGGAGGATCCTGACGGCAGGAAAGGAGCGAAGGACATTCACCATTGCCCGGAAAAGAAATTCATGTCCCTTTTCTCCCCTAAGCCTTCCGACAACGCCAAGTATTTTTTCTCCGCCGATACCAAATTCCTTCCTCTTGGCGTTTCTATCGATAGAAGAGCTAAGCAGCCAAATTCTTTTCTCGTCGACGGCGTTGTAGATCGTGCAATGAGAAACATCCAGTTCCGTTGATTCATCATAGAGCGTACTTTTTCCAAACCAGGAACGTTCCGTCGCGGCCGAATTACATATAAATAAATTACATAAGCGCGCCGCGATTCTTACAAAGAGCAATTCCAAATTTCCTAGATCGTGCCGCGGATAATGAATTGTAGCAAAGATCCTCTGCACGCCGGAAACCTTGGCAGCCACAACAGGCACCAGCCCCGGCGCAACGTATTGAATATGGACGATCGAACTCCGGTGTGCACGAATTACTGAAAGAAGTGAACGAAAGAGAACGATCAACTCGCCGAACTTCGATCTTCCGCTTGAACGATTCAACTTCAACAACTCTACTTTTGCCCCCGCAGATTGAAAATCATCAACAATATGCGGATCGAATTCATAATAACAGCAAACGGTCACGCAGTAACCGTTCTTCGCAAGAATCCGTACCATTGAAAGCATTTGGATCTCGGTTCCGCCGAGGAGAAGAACCGGGGTCATGACAAGAACGTTTTTTGACAACGGCGAAGGGATAGGCATGCGTCAGCTCGCTATGAGTGATTGGCAGGGCCCAGAAAAAACGGATCCTGACGAAACTGCAACGCAGTTCCACGTCGACTCAAACGAACGGTCCAGCCGGCCATCGTGTCGGAGTCGATACAATGTATAGCTCTCTCCGAGTATTGTGCTTATGGTATCCAGGGAGAAGAATTTTCGGCTCACGTCATTGTATTCAAAGATAATCAGAGGCCGGGCCGTTTCAATGTAGCGTTTCCCTCCCTTAAGGACCAACGCTTCCGCCCCTTCTACGTCGATAAGGATCACCGCCGGCTCTTTGAAATCCCGCATCTCGGCGTCAAGGGTTGTTGCACCGACGGTTACTTCGGTTCGATTTCCTTTGTCGACGATTGACGATGCAAGCGGGATGGCATCCGCGAACATCGCGACGGCTTTGCCGTCGGCATTTAAAATCCTCTCGACGATCTGCGCGTGGTGATAATCATTCAGCGCGATGCTTTTCCTGCATGCCTTAACGCATTCGCCGTTTGGTTCAAACCCAAGAATTCGCACAACATTAGGATAACGTCCCACGTCGATGATCATTTCACCAATATTGGCTCCGACATCGACAAAGACGGCATTGCCTTTGTGCGATTCGAATATTCGTTTAAGGAAGACATGGGTTTCCGGTTCGTTGAATTCTCCGTTCACGAGCCGATTGTAACAGGCCGCGACGTTGTGATTAAAAAAGAGCTTCTTGCCTGCGACATTCAGCACATGATCGGTGCGGACCAAACGGAGTGCAAAGCCCATACCTCGAAGCGTAATTCCGAAGCGGTCGCGGCAAATTCCGTAAATTTTAATATATATTTTTGCAACGATAAGCCAGAACATATCTTCCTGAAGAAAACTTGCCGATTACGCTAAACCGTACGATGTGTTCAACCAGCGGGGTTTGACAACAGATCCGCAACACACGCCTGCACATCATGAACGGTGACAGCATCAAGACTTGTGTCGGAATCGTTTGCGTCGTCGAACGAATATGAGAATTCATTGAAATTAAAGAGCACGCGAATCGAATTACTCAGCGGGAACCAATGCGTCACGCTGAAGCGCGTCGGAAAAATCGCGACGGTAGGTACGCGGAGGAGCGCCGCCAGGTGCATCGTCCCCGTGAACGTCGTCACGCACAGAGATGACATCCGCAGCAATTCTATCAATTCTGGTATGGTCAGCACGTCGGAGGACAGCCGGGCGGTTCCCTGAGATGCCGCGACAACCTGCTCGCCAAGCTGCATCTCATTCTTGGCAACATTGAGGATCACCGTAAAACCATGAACGTCGGTCAACCATCGGGATATTTCCCCAAATCGTTCCGCGCTCCATCGATTGACCGCATACTTTGCCCCCGGATTTACCACGGCAAGTTTCTTCTCGGCATTGAATCTGCCCGCCAATGACTTGTTGACCGATGCACGGGCCTCTCCGTTGTCGGGAAACGCGGGGGGAATATTACCCGGTACTATCCCCGTTCTGTTGAGCACTTCAAGGGATCTTCTCGGCTCGTTCTTTACAAAATATTGCTGAACAGGATTCAGCACCCCCCGCCTTCCGAGCGAATTAAGCGAGAATCCAAACGCCCATTTTGCCCTCAGCCGCTTGGCGAAGACCATTTCACGGAGAAGAAATCCGGGAACTCCTCTGTTGCCATACGGTGAAAAATTCACAAAGAGGTCGCAGGGAACTTCCCGCAAACGGTCGTCTGAGAATTTCAACGAGCTCCCGTCTCGCACGATGGGATGATCGCTGATGGTGATCAGGTTGTCGATATACGGCAGACCTCCCAACAACATCGAGATCGGAAATCCCTCGCTGTAGCTTACAACCGTCACTGTTGCGCGCGCAAATTTTTCTTTCAGCGCTGCGATAGCGGGAAGATGCACCGCGGTGTCGCCAAGCATTCCCTGGACGTACACGACAATTGAAAGAACTTCGTTTGCCACCGGGATGTCCGAACTAAACCAACAGAATTGGACCGCGCGAAGCACGAGATTGAAAATGGTTCTATAAACCAGAATAAATAATCGAAGAAGCAAATTCTTTACCGAGAACGCCTGTGCCCGGCTTTCAATAGTCCGGACTTCTTCGAGGGTCGAAGCAGCAAATACGGTCCGGAACATATTCTTGTTTATTGCGCTTGAACGCATCGTGTTAATGATCGCCTAAAATTAGAAACGTACCCTGTCCTTCGCTGATTTGAAGACAATGACCATGACGTTAACGCAAGTTTATCCGGATGCCTGTTGATAAATCGCCTCGATCTCACGAGTGTATTCAGAAAAAGATTTCACCGGCCGGATGTGCTTTTTCATTGTATCAACAATGCCGGGCGATTGCACGATGGAACGAATCTCTTTCGTGAGCGAGGGAACGCTGTTCCGGTCAAAAATAAGTCCATTGATTCCATGTTCCACCAGCTCGGGGAGCGCTCCCGACCGCGCGGCGATGACCGGTTTCAAAGCACAAAAGGCTTCGTGGACGACCAGACAAAATGCCTCGTACGCAAGTGATGGAACGATCACGACATCAACCTGATCATACGATTCGTAAATGCGATCATGGGGTACGTATCCGTGGTCGCGAATTGAGACGCGCGGATGTTGACGGATCAGGTCCGCGTAGTATTTTTTCTCCTCAGAACTCCTCGCTTCCCCAAAGATGTGGAATTCATATTTTTCGTCATCCTTGAGCTCATTCAGCGCCTGAAAGATCAAATGCAGTCCTTTATTCCGGGCGATCTGACCGACGAATCCAAACCTGACCGGCGTCCGGGTAATGGAATTGCCTCGAGGCGCAGGAGCGACGCGAACTCCGTGCGGTATGACGTGGATATGATTTTTGTCAACACCGTTCCGCAACAGCAGCTCTTTCATCGCTTGAGACGGAACGACAATATGCCGCACAAATTCCCACATTTTTTTTTGGTAAAGGATTTGCCGGTCGACCAGCCAGGGATACCGCAGCACCCTCAGTGCGAAGGAAAGGTCGCGTGCATGTTCTGTGCGTTTGCCGACGGCGGTATACAACCACCGCGGTATCCTTCCGATAATTCCGCCCGTATACCATTGACGCTGGCGAAGCGAGCTGGCGCAAGGGATGCAGACGCCGGGATGTTCTGCAAATTGACATTGAGAATCGTCCGGACGGATCAGATCCCCCGCAGGGCAGGCAACGCCCGAATGGTGTACTGTCAACACGGCGGGGATGTGAAGCTCGTCGGCCACCGTGAGCGATGGCAGTGTGAGTCCGTTGACGTGAACAATGGACGGGTGAAAGTTCTCAATCACGTCGCGGACGAACGTGCGATGGTAGTCGCTCGTCCCTGTATATCTGTCGAATTCCGATAAAGTGTCTTCATGCAAACACATCGCTGAAATATTCACTCCGTCATGAACCGAGTGCTCGACGATAAACGGTCTTCGCTTTTCCTGTTGTTGCCCCATCGTCGCAATATGAACTTCCCAGCCGTTCATTTGCAGTTGGGAAGCGACCGCGGCAACATAAACCTCTCCTCCGCCGTATGCGTAGGGAAAAAAACGAGATGCCGTAAGAAGAATTCTTTTCTTCATTGAATCGTAAGCGTTTGCACTTCAAGCGGAATGTCTTTTTTTTCGAGCACTCGTTCAAATGCATCGACGACGTGCTGCGTTGAGATCATCTGCATGCATTTTTTATCGTAGTCACACGTATTCCAGCGCCAGCAGGGAGAGCACTCTACAAAACTGTCCATGTTCTCGTTACAAATATATCCCGTTTGGTGTGAATGTTCTCTTCCGCCGTAAATAATGACCGAACGGACCCCGACGGCGCGCGCAAGATGTTTAAGAAAACCCGACGTGCCGACAAAACAGACAGCATTCGCAAGTATCGCGGCAGACTCGCGCAGTGAAGTTTTTCCCCGCAGGTCCACGACATTCTCCAACGCAATGTCCGACTCGCCGCCGAGCAGAACAACGTCCAGAGGTGAGTATTTTTTTTTCAACAAATTTACAACCTCCTGCATGCGTTCGGGGTACCATTTCTTGTTGTTCATAAACGTTTCATGCGTCGAGTGGCCGACGTTTTGCACGACAATATATCGATCACCTATTTTTCCCCGGCGCTTTTCTTCATCCGTCAAGTAGATATATGGCCGAAGAGCAATTTCGCCGCGAATCCCGGCCTTTCGGCAGAGCCGCGCGAGAATATGTTCATCGGGGGGAATCTCAAGTTCAGCCGGAATCACTTCTACCGAATACGAAAGCCGGATCCGCTGCCTCGTGAGCAGGAATGCGTACCGGAGCTGCCAATCGTCAAAACTGAACGTTCGATGGTAATCTGGATTGTTGAACAGAAGCGGCTGCGAATGCGAGACCTGCCATATTTTTATGCCTGGATTCCTTTTTTTCATTTCGTGGGCGACGGCAGTCAACAACAATTCATCTCCAATGCCGCCAAGAAACTGCAGCATGACATCGGGGAAACCGCTGGTGAGAATGATTCGCGCTGCATGCCGTTCGATCGAAAGCGCGTGACTCAGCTTGGAGGGAAAATTTTTCACTGTTAACGCCATTGTTCGGGTACGCGCATGTTAATCGGCCCGTTGAGCACACACGTAGAAACTATAAAAGTGGTCCGGTCCGTCGTCTTTGCCGATAATAGACATACCGCGATCTTCTAGCTCATGAACAATGGTCGCGGGGTCTGGAACCCAGGCATGGACCTCGGCCATAAACGGATTAGATTTATGCCATAATTTGCAGGAGGGATGGGGAAGATAAAGAAACAAGATTCCACCGGGACGAATCTTGCTTATCCATTCATCCAATGCTTGCTGCCATTCGTGAATATGTTCAAGGCAGTGCGAACTGAAAACGTAATCCTGCGACCCCGCAGGGATATCTCCTATGATATTTGCAATCCCCGGACCCCGTTCAATATCGATCGGCGTACTGCCTGGAAGCGGCCAATAATTTGCTCCAACATCGATCCCTTTGCCCTTGCAGTACTGCAATGCCACTCGTTGAATGGCAAAAGAATTTCCGCCGACGGTGATATAGTCGGGATAGAACTCTCCGCCAAGCATCCATCCCCCGGGCACGCGAACATGGCCGGTCTCGATGAGCATCCGGTAATGACGGAACAACTCCGGGCTGTTCGGCATTTCTTCCAGCAGGACTTCGGGCGCCCCGAACAATCTTCGGCCGTACGGCTGGATCGGTTTGAGCAGCCAACGTATGAGCTTTTTTAGATCCCTATTCACAGCTATTCTCCTGCAACTGTTCCTCGATCACGGTTCGTACCGGCGCCCTGCGTTATTGCGTTCGACTCTCGCTCCAGGGAAATTCGACGATGACAACGCCCTGCATAAATTGATGAGGCTGATAGCGGGACAATTTTGATCCTGTTTCATTGATATGGAATTTTATGATATGGTCGTACTTCTCAAGCACGCTTACCGTTGGCGCGTGCGCTTCAATCGAGATGAAATAATCTCCCGGAACAAGAAAATTCCCGGGAACCGTGACCGTCGCAGCGTACGTTCCCGGAGCACGCTGCAGCAACACCTCGGGCCGGGAGTCCGATTGATGGCTCGTGAACACTGGCCGTCCGTCATAGGCGAAAAATCGAACCGAGATCTCCACGTTATGAAGAAGCGCTGCCACGCGATACTCGAGATGAACCGTAAACGGGAAACGAACGTCGATCTCGGAAGCGATATTTTTCCGCTGGTCCTGCACGCCGACCTTTGTGAAGACGAACTCCTTGCGCGGCGGCAGAATCGCAAGAGGGTCGGCCAGTATTTTTTCCGCTCCTTCGTTCACATCAGAATGAAGGTATTCTGCAACGACGGCGTTGGTCTCGCCGAAATTGACAACTTTTCCGTGATGCAGGTGTGCGACGTGCGTGCAGAGGTTCGTGATCGCTCCGATATTGTGACTGACGAAAAGTACCGTACGCCCTTTGCTTTTCCCAATGTCTTCCATTTTGCGCAGACATTTTTCCTGAAATTGAGCGTCGCCGACGGCCAATACTTCGTCGACGATCAGGATCTCCGGTTCAAGGTGCGCCGCGATGGAGAACGCGAGGCGCATGAACATACCGGAAGAGTACCTTTTCACCGGTGTATCGATGAATTTTCCGATCTCCGAAAAGTCCACGATCTCATCGAACTTCCTGTCGATCTCCGCCTTCCGCATTCCGAGGATCGCTCCGTTAAGGAAAATATTTTCCCGACCGGTCAGTTCAGGACTGAAGCCGGTGCCAATTTCAAGAAGCGACGCCACTCTTCCTTTCATCCGGATGACCCCCTCGGTCGGTTCCGTGATCCTGGAAAGCAGTTTCAACAACGTGCTTTTACCTGCACCGTTTCTTCCGATGATCCCGAGAACTTCCCCTTCGTTCAGCTCGAACGAAACATCCTTCAGCGCCCAGATGGTACTCTCGTTTGCCGCCGCCCGCCTCTGTGCAGGTTTGAAGATCGCCTCCAGCTTTTCATCAAAGACGTCGCGGAACGAATTATGCCTCCGCAGCGCGCCGATGCGGTATTTTTTCGATAGATGTTCGACGGTGATCATTGCCGACATAACAAACTCTTAAATGATATCTGCGAATTTTCTTTCCATCCGCAAAAAATTTATCAATCCTGTGACGAGGAGCGCAAGCGCTACGCACGTTGACAACAAAACCAAATGAAGAGGGAGTGTTCCGGTATGCAGCATCGACCACCGAAATCCTTCGATGACACACACGATAGGATTAAGCCAGTAGAATGCCTGGTATGATGCCGGAATCTTACTCGCTGCATACCCGACAGGGGTGATCCAGAACATGACTTGGATGATATACGGCAGTGCGTGTCCGATATCCCGGTACTGGACAGAGATCGATGAAAACCATAAACCGATGCCGAGCGACGTAACGATCGTCAAGAGGACAAAGAATGGCAGGAGAAAAATGGCCGCGGTCGGCATGAATTGAAAGTATATCATCAACACGATCGCGAGGACAAACGCAATTGAAAAATCGACAAGCCCCGAGAGTATTGCGGCGGCCGGGATAATGACGCGGGGGAAATACACTTTTGAGATGAGGTTCGCATTCGCCAGAAGGCTTTGACTTGCTCCCGTCACTCCCTCAGAAAAAAAATTCCATGCGACAACTCCGCAGAATGTAAAAAGCAGATACGGAACCCCCTGCACGGAAAATCCGACCAGCTTATTAAACAGCACCGTGAAGACGACCATCCCCATCAAGGGACGGACCAGCGCCCAGGCGGCACCCAAAAACGTCTGCTTGTAACGAATTTTGATATCCCGCCACACGAGAAAATAGAAGAGCTCGCGGAATTCCCAGATCTCGCGAAACCGCAGTATTGATAATCCCTTTGTCGGCTCGATGACAATTTCAAAAGGCATCCGGGAATTCCTCGTCTTTCATTTCGTTCCTTTTGTGACAACGGGTACGATTGCTGCTTCGGGATACGGAGGATGAACCGTGGAGTAGATGAGATCCTCGAAGCAATAAGATCCAGTCTGAAATCAGAAGTGCCGGCGTCCGAAAAGCGGTTCGAGGCATCCAAAGCGAAGTTTTATTAGAAGTTATCTCAATTGCATATCCCGAAGGGACCTCGCAAATTCATTTTTGAGACAACTTCCGGAGAATTGGCCTCGGCGCGTAACTCATTTATGGGTGACAGAGTAAATGCTCACTCCAAGCACGCCAAGCGTAGCGGTTGTATTGATGATCGTCAGCACGTCCTGCCATGACAGGGAATTCGGGAGCCTTTTTACAACGATCATATCTCCCGGAGCGAGCGGAACTGTTGGGGACCTTCCTTCTAGGATATCGCGAAGATTGATCGTGAGCTCTTGCCGCGCCTTCGGATCTTTCTTTCCGGTCGATCGGTACACAAGTACTTCGTCCAGATTCGAACGCTCTTTTGGTCCACCGGCGAAGGATATGAGTTGGACGATATCTGTGGTCGTCGGTATGACATAAACGCCCTGTTGAGGAACTTCCCCCCATAAATTCACCGTCATCGTCACTTCAAAAGGTTTCGCATAATAATAGTACCCGGGCCGGCTCTGGCTTGGTTGCCTGGAATTGCTGAGTTCGGTTTCCGTGGAAACCTGAGCGGACGAAGAGGCGGCGGCCGCGATCACCATCAAAATTGTCAAGGCTATTTTCATAGACAACCCGGCATTCGTATTATTTTTTGTCCTTAGAAGTGTATTTTTGCTGATAGTAGTATTCACCGTGCAGATGGTAGTACCCCCTGTGCAATCGATTGAGTTCGTACTGATTGACAACGATCCCGGCGAGGTTCAGCCTGATGCCCTCGATGATGTCCACGGAATGTTCCAGGCTGTCGAACGTCGTCGAGTTCGTTTTCACCACAAAGATCACGGCGTCGACCATCGCGACCAGTAATTCCGAATCGGTAAAAAGGAGGATCGGCGGTGAGTCGTATAAAATGATGTCGTACATTTTATCGAGTTCTAACTTCAAATTCTTCATCGTCGATGAACCGATGAGTTCGGTCGGATTGAGCGGGATCGCTCCGCACGTCAGGATATCCAGGTTTTCAATGAACGTGTGACGAATTGCCGCAGCAATATCCACTTCCCCGAACAGCACCTCCGTGAGCCCCGGCTCCAGGTTCAGGCTGAAGAGCTCGTGAATCGTCGGCCGGCGCAGATCGACGTCGACCAGCAGCACCTTCTTCCTCGTCTGCGCGAAGACCACTGCAAGGTTCGCGGTCGTAAGTGATTTTCCTTCCTGAGGGGCGCCGCTCGACATGAGGATACTCTTGACCGGCGTGTCCTTTTTCCAGTACTGGACACTCGTTCTCAGACGGCGGTAGGAGTCGGCGATTCTCGAATACGGATTGATTGCGGTTACTAGATGCGGGTCAATGATCAGACCGTCGGACGCTCCTTCCTTTTCATCCTCCCCTGCCGTTCTCCGCACAGTTCCCCTCTCGCCATCCACTGTTCCGGTCACGGGATCCACCCGCGTCACGAGGTTAAGGGACTTCTCATCCATTGCCGGAATTACCGTCAACACGCTGAGCCCTCTCCGCTTTATATCTTCAGGCTTATGAATGCGGTCGTCAAAATAGTTGATGAAAAATGCCGAGCTGACCCCGAGCACCAGACCGATAAAGAAACCAAACCCGAGGTTCTTGGGAATATTTGGATAGAGATGAGTCTGGGGGGGCAAAGCGCGCTGCAGGACGTCGACATATCCGAATTCGGATTGCTCGGCGATGAGGGCCGATTGATATTTTTCTTCTACGGCAACGTACACTTTTTCGAGCGTCATCTTCGTCCGCTGAAGCCGGGCGTAGTCGATGTTGATCCTGGGAATATTCTGGAAGCGTGCCTCGCTCTGGCTGATGCCGCCGACGAGCGCCTTGTGGCGAACTTCAAGCGACTGAAGGTGCATTTGAGCGTCGGTAAGCTTCTCCGAGAGAGTTCCGGCCAACTCCCTCTTTTCGGCGTTGATGCGCGGCTTGCTCGAACTCGTTCCCATCCGGTCATTTATTTTTTTGCGGAGAGCCTCAATTTGAGTGTTGATGCCGGCAATCCGGTTCGCAACAAGGGTCTGGTCTTGATTCTCAGCGTTTTGTTCTTTTATCTGGTCGCGTTCCTGTTCCAGAGTGCTTATTTGTTCGAGGATCTTTTGAATCTCAATGC
Source organism: uncultured Chitinophagaceae bacterium (assembly GCA_964439265.1). GTDB lineage: Bacteria > Bacteroidota > Ignavibacteria > UBA10030 > UBA8401 > JAGVPT01. The sequence goes on along the minus strand of CAYTOA010000010.1, from coordinate 22,344 downwards.
TCGCGACCATATCCATAATGCGTTTGCTGTCGGCGTCGATCTCGTCTTCTTCGTTCTTGGGGAGCGTTGCCTTTATTTCCGACAATCTTCTTTGATAGGCGAGCACCGTGCTTTTCGCCGTCTCGATCTCGATCTCAACCTCGTCACGCTGGGCTTCGAGGTCGGAAATCGTCTTTACGACCGACTGACTTTCTTCATCTATTGAGCCGTGCTTTTCAATGTACCGGCGAAGGTCGTCCTCGACCGTGTCGAGCGCTGTCTTCTTGGCCTGCAACGTGCGCTCCAGGAACTCCCGTGTTGTGCGCAATTGTTTCCGGCTGTTATTGAGGTTGTTCTGATAATAGGCTTCTGCGTAGGCATTTGCGACGATCGCGGCTTCTTTCGGATTTGTGCTGAGGGCACTGATAAAAATTACGTCGGAAGCCTTATCCGGGTCGAACGATATCGCATCGTCGAGCCTGCCGAAGATATCTTCGTTGTGGGCAAACGGCCCGAATGAAGGTTCGTCGTCCGAACGCTTGAGGATCTCCAGCGTGTCAAAACCGCCAAGTGTTGCGACCGGATTCTTCTTGAGCAATGCAAGAACGTCCTCCTCAATGACTCGCGATTTGAGGATGCCGATCTCTTTCATCAGGTTACGGGTTTGACCGCCGAGGTCGGACAAGTCCAGCGACCCGATCGTCATATCGCTCTTCGCCTTGCTGCTCACCTGAACGATTGCAACTCCTTCATAAATGAACGCGCCGAGATACGTATAGAGAATCGCGCCGGTAAAAATAGCAAGTGTTATCCCCATGATGACGTACTTCCACCGCTCAAGAATCTCAATATAGTCGCGAAGACTCAATTCAAGAGCCGGCTGCGACGTAGCGGTCCGACTATCCAGTTTTTTGGCTGCCATATGGTAAGAAGTTGATTACACGAAAACCCGCTTCAATAATGCTGACGAAGGAAGGTCGAGCGCGATCCTTATCTCCCTTTTCCAAACAGCATAATGTGGATTGTTTTCAGGATAATGTCTATGTCCAATAACAATGAATAATGCGATATATAATAGAGATCGTATTGGAGTTTTGTAATCGTATCGTCGATATTCTCGCCGTAGGAATAATTTACCTGCGCCCAGCCTGTAATTCCGGGTTTCACAAGATGCCGGAAGTGATAATACTCAATTTTCTGCTCATATTCACGTGCTACCTCAAACCACTCCGCGCGGGGGCCGATCATGCTCATTTCCCCTTTCAAAACATTCCACAATTGGGGCAATTCGTCCAATCTGGTCAGGCGAAGCAGTTTACCTGTCTTCGTCACCCGGGCGTCGTGTTCACGGACGTACTTATCTCCGGAACCCGAACCGTGGTACATGGACCGGAATTTGTACATTGTGAATGGCGCCTCGTTTCTGCCGATACGGGTCTGTTTAAAGATGATCGGACCGCGGCTTTCCAGCCGGATCAGAATTCCAATGACGACCATCAACGGAAACAGAATAACGAATCCCGCCGAGGCGATCGCGATATCGAAAAGCTGCTTCAGACGGTTGTACCACGGATTTCGTACCAACAGCAGGTCGCCCTCGAACAGCCACCACTTGTTGAGAATAAAGAGCGGTACTTTTCTAAAATTCTCTTCGAGAAAGAGCCTGCTCGGAATCAGGGGCACGTTGCGGAAATGCAGCGTCACCAATTGCCTGAACACCTCGTTGCTCAAGGACGACCTGTCTTCGGTCAGGATAATCCCGTCGCAGTTGCCGGTCATCGAACGAAGCTTGTTGAGAACGTCTCCTTCGATAATGGGTGATCCGTTCCCGGATATCGGCAATCCGACTTTCTTTCCGCTCAAATCGGCATACCGCAATTCCTGATCTTTCGGCGTTTCGGCGTACATCCGGTACAACTCCTGCGCCGTATCGTCAGTACCAAGAACGAGGTAAAACCTCTTTCGCCGGACCTGTGCGAGACGGGAATTGGCCGCCCGCCGAACGGAAAGAGAAATGATGAGGAACGAAAAGAATGTCGCCGGCAATACGCTGCGGCTGAACTGCAAAGCTGGTTTATAGCTGAACGTGTAAACAACAACAATGGTCAGCACAACAATGATGAAGATCGCCAGGATATACTGGCTGGTGTACGGAAGGCTGCGCATGTCGTTGTCGGGATTATACGCGCCGATCGCATCAAGAACGATCCAAGTAAGAATAACCGGCAAGATTGCCCGGTACCAGTACTCGGTGACAAAATCGACGTCGGTGCGCAAAAGGCTCAGGATAAAAAATATCCCGAAAAGTGTTGCTCCGTCGATCAACATCAACGTCAATTTGAATAACTTCTTCGACCTAATCATAAATGCTCAATCCCGCATTAGATCCCGCAAACCAGGCGTTCATTGCAGCCCCAACTTTTGCCTGAGTATATAATAGAGAAATACAGGAGATGAAACAAAATTCCGTCTCCACATCCTGCGGGGCTCGCGCAAAAGCCGGGGAAGCCATTCCAACCCTGCTTCTTGTAACGGCGTCGATGCTCTTAGCCTCGTTCCCGCAAAAAAATCGAACGCCGCGCCGATGGCGGCAATGAATGGCACATTGAGACGTTCCCGATGTTCGTGAATCCATTTTTCCTGCTTTGGAGCTGTCATTCCAACCCAGAGCGCGGTCGGGGCGGAACGGTTGATCTCTTCAATGATGCGGTTGTTTTCATCGTCGGAAAAGTTCTCTTTGAACGGCGGTGCAAAGATGCCGCTGACAGAGACATGAGGATAATCGCTCGCCATTCGCGTTTTGATCCTCCCCAGGACCTCTGCTGTTGACCCAAGAAAATAGTAGGATTTTCCCCGATCTTGTTCCCATCGCTTCGCCAATCCTGAAAAAATATCGTACCCCGTGATCCGGCGCGCGATCGTTCCCTTCAGGATTTTCGACGCCAGGACAATCCCGGCTCCGTCGGGAATAAGATAATCTGCGGAACGCAGTGCCGCGAGGAATTGGCCGTCGCCGTGTGCCGTCACGAGTGAATGAGGGTTGGCACAATACAGCGTTCTCCCTTTTGCGCCGCTCGCGATCTCATCGTCAATCGAACTCAGAATAGTAGAGAGTTGATCCGTTTGCACCCGCACATTCCAAATAGTTTCACGCTGAGAATCTATCATCGTTCAGAGCACCTTCGCTGCTCGACGTTCGGCAGCAGTTTCGTAGATAGCCATCAATGCGGCATAATTCTTGTCGGCGGTATACTTTTCATCAAAATCCCGGCGTGCACCCTCACCCAGAATGCGTAATCCCGAATCATTCCCCAGCATGCGCGTCACACATGACAGGATGTCTCCGGCATCACCCGGATTAAAAAGTTTCCCGTTTCTGTTCTCGGCGATCAGATACGGCAGCGAGCCGATGTTCGACGCGGCAACTGGAACGCCGAGTGCGAACGATTCCTGAACTACCATCGGAAACCCTTCGTAACAGACCGACGGTATCACCAGCAATTTCGCACGCGACATATATTTCAACACATCGTCGCGCGACACATTTCCAAGAAACGAAACTGAATCGGACGCCTCACTTCCACGCATCGAACGAACAAGCTCCTCCCGCATCGGGCCGTCACCGATCACTTGCAGAAACGGCGCCCTCTTTCCCATCCTCCTCCATGCGTCCAACAAAATATGGATGCCTTTGGCCGCGTACAATCTGCCGACAAAAACGACCTTGGTGTCACGCTCTTGCCATGGAACGGGATTCGGCGGATGGTCGAGAAAGTGGGGTTTAACAAAAAGCGACTCAGGCGAAATTCCAAACCGAACCATTTTCTCTCTTTGAAACTCGGTCAACGTGATAAAGGCGTCAACATTGCTTCGCCATGTATCTCTCGCATTGTTGTATGCAATCATCGCCGCGACGGGGATCGTCGCGATCCTGCTCTCGCGATAGCAGCCGTATCGCAAAGCCGGGAAAACGCTTTTTTTGTCCAGACAAAGCGTGCACGGTTGATCATTTCGGATGGCGGTGGCAGCCGCACAACCAATTCGATAATTATGGAGCGTCATCACTGTCGGGACATTTTGTTCACGCGAGGCGAAAAAAATAGAAGGCGACAGAAGGGGAAAAGTATTATGGACATGCATAAGATCGGGTTTCGTCTCCCTCAGCGTCCGTTTCAGCAAACGCAGGCTGAACGGGTTCCACACAACGCTCGCCGCACCTTTCAGCGTCCCCGAAAAACCGCTGCGGAGTATGTCATCGCTATGCCTGCTGAACTCGATGACGGACTGGCCGCGCGAACGAAGCAACGCAGCCTCGGCAGCGTACGCAGTATTCTCGCCGCTCGGCGCAGCCGATCCATAAAAATTGTGGACGAGGAGAATTTTCACAGTGGTACTAATGCCCGAGAATTAGTTCGCCGAAGGCTTGCGGTCCATAAACCACTTCTTCGCATACAATGCAATTCGCAGCATTCCGTATTTCTTAAGATTCGCCCGGCTGAAAATGGAGTCCGGATCCCGTAGATCGTCTGCATACATCCTGAACAGCACGCCGTCGACTCCATCCCACGTCTTATTGTCTCCAGCCCCAACGGCAAAATTGTATCTATAGTACGATCGAACATATTTCAGAATCGATGCATTGAACTGTCCATACGGGTGGACAAAAGTATCCACGGCCTGATACAGCCTTGCTTCCAGGATTTCTTTTGACTTGAAGACTTCCTCTTTGATGTTTGGGGATTTGAGCAAGTTGGGGTGTGAATAGGAATGAGAAGCGATCTTGACAACCCCGCTGGCGCTGATATCGGACAACTCCTTCCATGAACAAAAGGGAGCCAGTTCTACATAATACTTGCCTTCCATCATCTTGTCGGTAGGCACTGACAGGCGCACGTTTGATGGAACGTGGTCGCCCGAATCGAGAATGTACTTTGTTGGGACTGCAAGAACGACCCGAAGTCCGATTCTTTGGATTAACGGTAGAACATAACGGTAAAAACTGTAACTTGCATCGTCAAAGACGATGCAGAGGTTTATGAGGTCCTTAGCCAGAACCTCACCCGGCAAAACAACTTGGAAATGGTCTTTTATGTACTCGAAATGTTTTTCAAGAATTTGGCGGGAATTGGATAATTTGTCAGCATTAACGCGATGATACATACAACAAAGTAACACGCGAGCTCCAAAATTTGGCGTAAGGCTATCCTAGACCTCTGGCGGCAACTTTCTTCGTCCAAATATACATTAACTAACAATATTATCAAAGGATTCTTGCAGATTGTTGCCAAAGCATCTCCAGACATAGTTCTCCACGGCGAAGAACTATCGGAACAAGAAGGCAATTTACGAACCCCTGTTGAGACAATTCTCCCTTGTCTTCAGCCGGCCGATGAAATACAGTCAGGCTTAATTTGATTTGCCCCTCTTTATTATATTCCGCTTATTATTAAATGAAGATTCTGGAAAGCTTGAGCTTTCAAAGATGCCGGGGGGCTTGCCGCTTCGGCACGCCCTTCCTGATACTTTGTATCCTCTTGCCATCTGGTATCGTCTTACCGCAATCCGAAAAAACCGATCTCCTCCCCGTTGATTCTTCCCAGGTTCTAGCAATACGCCTTTCACTCTTTGGAGGCGCCGTTTTGGCAGGTGGACTCACCGTCCACTTTGTCCGGTACGAACCATTATGGAATAAACACTTTACTTCGTTCTTTATTCGGGAGGATCTCGCCTACGCCCGAAATCAGGACAAGCTTCTGCACTTTTATGGAAGCGGACTAGGAAGCGTGATTTCTGCGAAAGCGTTTTCGTGGGCAGGATATGATAATGAGGATGCGGCGATATGCGGGGCGGCAACATCTCTCGCATTCTTTACATTCATGAAGATCGAGGATGGGCATATCGACTATCTTGGGTTCGACAGGGTCGACGAATTGGCGAATGTTTTGGGGGCGGGATATCCTGTGGCGCAGTACTACGTCCCATGGTTGAAGAGTTTTACACCGAAAGGGTCCTACGTTGCATCGCCGAACGCGGTTGTCGCGTCAGAGCAAAGGCTTCCAGACTTTCTTGAAGACCACGAAGGTCAGAAATTCTGGATGGGAATTACTGTGCACGATCTCCTCCCTAAAAATATTCAGGAGTACTGGCCCTCGATGGTGGGAATTGCGGCAGGATACACCGTCCGAGGATTGAACACGCCACACTCGTACCACGAAACATTTATTGCGCTCGACCTCGATTTGAGGAAACTCCCTGGTGATTCAGCATTCCTCAAAACCATGTGGGAAATGCTCAACTACATTCACCTCCCGATGCCAGCGGTGCGGGTAAGTCAGTCTGCAATTTGGTACGGACTCTACTTCTGACTATTCCTCGCGCAAAGACGCGAAGATTCTGTTTCAAAATCAGTTCGCTTCTTTGCGCCTTTGCGAGAGAAGTTTTTTATTTTCCCTCTACCAAAACTTCATACACGACGATCGGAGTTTCCAGCCCCTTTACTTTTATCGGTTCGAGCGAACGTATCGGGACGTTGTCCTTAACATAACGATATGTTGCCTCGGAGATCATGATGCCCTCGACCGGTGCATTCGATTCAAGCCGCTGAGCAAGGTTGACATCCGAACCGAGGACCGTGTATTCCATCCTCCGGGCCGAGCCGAGGTCTCCCACGACGACCGGTCCGGTATTGATGCCGATGCGGATCCGAAGGGGGAGCCTCCCCGCAGGCTCCCACCGCGCTTTCAATTCGCGGCACTTCAACTGCATTTCGATTGCCGCCTTCACACAGCGAAGCGCGTGGTCAGGCTGGGGCTCAGGCGCTCCGTAAAAGACCATCAATCCGTCACCGATAAATTTATCCACCGTACCGCCGTACTTAAACACGATATCGGTCATCGCTTCGAAATATTCGTTCAACGTTGTGCTGATTTCTTCCGGAGTCATCGTGGACGAATACGTCGTGAAGCTTTTGATGTCGCTGAACATGATCGTCACTTCTCTTCGCTTCGGCATCGTCGTCAGCGCATCCGGCGTGTCGACCATCTGCCGCACGACGGAGGGGGGAAAATATTGTTCGAACTTCGAGCGGAGCTTTTGCTTCTCCTTCTCCTCCGTAACATACCAGTAGATCACGACGGAGGCAGCTGAAAAAACGCCGCTCATTACCGGCCGAACGATGGAGACAATAACATTCGCATAGACAAATACCGCAGCAGCAGCCACAACGTACGCGACGAGCAGCCCCGAAACAGCAAGAGCAAAGCGCACCGACAGCAGGCGGCTCGCGAAGAAAAAGAAGAGGCAGGCGAAGGCCAATTCCACGACAAACATCGGTAGCGCAGGCAATTCGAACAAGAAGCTCTGAGTGAGAATCGTGTTGAGCGTATTCGCGTGCAGTCCTACAAGCGGAAAGTTCTGCTCGAACGGAGTCGGCCCGATGTCCGATGCGCCGGTGGAGACGTCTCCGACGATGGCGATTGAGCCGCCATACTGCTCGCCGTACGCCTCGACCTCGTCATTGTCGTCCGCGATACTGAGAACTTGCGCAAAGCTGATATGCCTCATCGCGGACCAATCGCCGACCCAGTTGATGATCATGTTGCCGCGTGAGTCGATAGGAATGGTGATGTCGCGCTTTACGCCCTCCCGCACCTGAGCATCTCTCAGGGTTATCGAGGTTCCTCCGCGCACGGCGATACGCTCCGGCGTGACATGGAGATAGTCGCAGACAAGCCTCATGACCATACTCGGGTAGAATTTATTCCGGTAGCGGATCAACAACGGGACTCTCCGGAAGACACCGTCGGCATCGGGCTCCACACTGATGAAGCCGATCCCGCGCGCAGCGGTTGCCAGCTCATCCCACGTGAGAAGCGTAGCGCCGGCTTTGTAAAAATCGCCGACATCCTTTGCATCGAGGGTCCACGATGTCGAATCGAGGAAATGAACAACGTCGGTGGTCGCTGTCTCCCTGTTCACGGTCGTGTCTTCCAGGCTGAAAGCGACGGGATAATATGCCCGTCCAAACGTTCGTGTTGCAGAGACCAGAATGCTGTCGTCGTAGGCTTGTATCTTTCGGGCAAAAATTATGTCGAACGCTACCGCGGAACAGTTCATTCTATTCAAGACGTTGACGACGTCGCCGTAATATCTCCGCGGGAAATAGAAGTTCAGCTTCTTGATCGTGGAATTTGCGATATCGACATGCAGGATGGAAGAGTCATAGGCCGGCGGACGCAGCATGGCGCGCACGGGGAAGAGCCGGTCGACAGATTGGCGGTTCCAGGAATCGAAAACGCCGGGAAAGATCCAAAAGAGGAGATGGGATAAACAAAACGATGCAGCGATGAAGAGTCCGGCGCTGGTAACTCTCCGCTTTCTACTTGTGGTCAATGGAAATCGTCTTGCTGAAAAAATTATTTGCCAATACCTCGGAAGCCAGCTGCGCGATGTCGATCCGGTCGGGGTCGGCTGCAGATTGTTTTTCTCCCCGGACATTGCCGGCAATGCTGATCGGCCGTTCGGCAATGGTCGCAAAGGTCCGAAACTTCTTCTTGATATCCTTAATCTCGTTCACGACGAAATTCGCCGCATCGGCTTTATTGTTCGCTGCCGATATGAAGTACGTCCGCAGATCGTTCTCGAGGCCTGTCAACCGTTCGGAAGATGCGAGCACGTAGAATGTTTCGGTCCCGGAGTTCTTGTCGAGCCTGAACCATTCACGGCCTTTCGGTATATAATAATTCTTGTCGAGCTTATAGTCTTTTTCGAATGTAGTACTGTCGTACGGAAAAAGGAGCGACAGTTCATTGGTCGGACTCTTATGAATCACATACACGAACGCCGGCTTTACCAGGTTGACAAACAGCTTGAATTCGTCCCCGCTTTTCATCGACGTATCCTTTGTGACAACGCCGATGCGGCGGCTTCCTGCATTGCCGGACCGGGCAACAAACGCCCAATTGTACCGGATGTTGTTATCGGAAGGGGCATCTTGTGCATAGCCGATCGATGACATTCCAAGGAACAGAAGCAGCACATATAGTCTTGTCCATGGTTTAACGCGCATTGTACCGTTTCCTTTCAAGAGTGGGGAAAGTGATTGGACCGCGATGGACATTAATGCGGCACCAGCGAAATGGTCAAGTCCTTGTCGTAACTCCCCTGGTTGCGTGTCGGATGCTGGTTCCCTTTGGTCTGACGTTTGACGTTGTCTTCGACGTAGTCCATCAGTTCTCCGATCGTCACCGTGTAATCGTTGTTGATGTCCGCTTCTCCCTTCATTCCCTTCAGCAGAAAATAGGTGAAAACCCCGTGCCCGAATTTATCCAGCTCTTGAGATACCTCTCCCGCCTGGCTGGCCGTGAAGACGATCGTTCCTTCCTTCGATTTGGAGAGATCCGTCAAGTATTGATTGATGAGATTTGTCTCGGTCAGTGAAACTCCGCGTGTCGCAAGGTCTGAAGTAATACCTCCGCTGTGGCATGCATCGGAAAAGACGATCACGCGCTTCGAAGGAATGTACCGCGTCAGCGCCGTGTTCACGTCCCACATCGGGAATGCGCTCGTTTCGAGAGAGTTCGGGTCGCTGTCGTATGTCAGCAGGTAATTGTTGCTCGGGTTCGTCGGTTCCGGAGCGCCATGGCCCGCGAAATAAATAATTACCAGATCTTTGTCGATGGTTTGGCGGAGGAAATTATAGAGCGCCTGTTTCACGTTCTGGAGCGTCGCGTCTTTATTGAGGAGAATTTTCATGTGCTCGGGCTCGAAACCGCCGCCCGCAGGAGTTTTGAGAAATTCTGCAAAGTCGCGGGCGTCCCGGTCTGCATAGCTCAGGTTCTTTATCAATGGATTCGAGTACTCTGAGATCCCGATCACCACAGCCCATTGCTGCGGCTGGCCCGATGGGCTGCGCTGAGGCTTGTCGGCTTCGATCGATGAAGCGTTGACCAATATGCGCCGGTTAATATTGATAATCCGGGAAATTTTTTCGCCGTTCTTTCCGTACACGGAAAACTGAACCTGATTGAACCCCGACGACAGCGGGATCGGTTCGGTCTGCAGAACGCCCAATGGTTTACGAGGAATGTTTTCCTTGCCGGCGATTTCAATCGTGTTAAGAGTGATCGTGTAGCGCGTAAAATCGAACCATATTTTGAATTCCAGATTTTCCGATGCCTGGTCGGTCTCAGCATTCTCCTTCGGGCCAAGGATCTCGACCGCGGCTTCCCTTGCGAGGCGTTGAACCCGGATACTTTTCGCCGCAGTATTATCGCGTTCATCGGTTGCCGTCACTGCGATATCATTCATTCCGACAACGGGGAGTTGTACGATGCTGGAAAATTTTTTTGATGGAAGTTTTGCGGTTAACTGCGGCCGATCATCAGCGGTCGATTCCGTCAACGCGATCGCCTGTCCCGCAACCGTGGCTTGTTTAATTCCACTCTCGTCGGATGCTACACCCGATATTTCAATCTCGCTTGCGTACACTTTAAAAACTTCCCCCTCTTTCAGAACCGGCTTTTGGAGAACGATGGTCGGGGGTTCCCTGTCCGGCTTTTGGACGAGGACGGAGAACGTTCGAATGGTCCCGGCTGATGTTGTCCCGAGAAGTGTTGAGCTATCCGGCAAAAACATTGCAGCGGTATACACGATTCCCGAATCGGCGATGTTTTTTCTCAGAGAACCAGTGCCAACATCCCAGATCGTTATTCCGCTCCCCGTTGCAACGAGCCATGCATTATTAGGACTGAACGTGAGCGATGTGACGGCGCCGGGATTTCCGCGAAGAGTTTGGGGAGCAGAAAAGCTCTGAGTTTCCCAAACCCGGATCGTGGAATCCGCTCCTCCGGCGGCAAGATACTTGCCGTTCGGGCTGAACGCAACTTCGGTCGCCTTGCTCTTGAATTCTGTGAACGTGTATAACAAAAGAGATGTCTGGGTGTCGAAGATCCTGACAATCCCGTCGGCATTCGCAACGGCAACCCTGTTCCCAGCCGGATTAAACGCGACACTGAGGACTTCGCTTTGGTCCGAACCGTTGGGAAGTGTGCTCAAAGGGTCGTCGGAGAGCATTGTCCAGAGTTTTATCTCGCTATCGCCGCCGCCGCTGACAATCCTGCCTCCTGCGTCAATATCGATCGAACGAACTCCGAGCCCTTCGCCATGAGCCGGAATTTCTTTTAACAGAGCAGTATCGCCGACGCTCCAGAAAGCGAGCAGTCCGCTGCCGCCTGCGGTCACAAGATTCTTGCCGTCCGCAGTAAAAGCGAGAGTCAGTATTCGCGGATTATGCCCGGTGAGCGTGTACTTTTCACGCATCGTCAGGAGATCGACTATTCTTACCGACTTGTCAAATCCAGCAATAGCGAGAAGTCCCCCCGCGGGGCTGAGTTTAGCGGCATAAATCGGGGTTTTACTTATTGAGGCTTGCCGAAGCGGCTCAACATACAATTCCTGCGCAGACAATTCCGCCAAACAGAACAAAAATCCGAACATGAACGCAAGGAATGAGACCCTTGAAATCATATAATGCCTTTTTACGGACAGAAGTAAAGCCAGGACTATCGATCACTCATTGATTGGGGATCGGCGAGAATAATGCAGCATGTAACATTGCTTAAGTATGGGAAAAAGTCACCTCTTTGTCAAGGCTGCCTGTCACATCTCGCGGAGGGACCTCGAGGAGAAAAGCGATTGACTCTCGCCACATCGTTTTATATATTCAATTCGTCCTTTTTTGGCGCTCCTCACAGCGACGCTTTCAGTGCGTTTTTGATAATTCCATGAAAAACTTCTTTCTTGCCGTTTTCCTGCCGTTTTTTCTTCTTTTCTCAGAGGGATCAGCCCAGCAAAATCCCCTTTCAATCAAGCTGAAAATTGCCGAGAAATCGGGCCTATTCAACATGGGCGGACCCAGGTTTGTCAGGCTCACCCTTTCGACCAAAAAAAGTGAAACGAATCTGACATGTGAGAACATCAACAGCGGGACGGACTATTACTTCCTCCTTCAAAATGAAGGAAGCTGGAAGATCGATGCAGATTTTCTCAAAGAGAATCTTCCGCAGCTTTCACTGACGCAGGACTCGCTGCGGATTCATCCTGATTTTATCGATAACATTATCGCAAACGGCGACAGCACGATCGTTTTGATCGGGTTTCAAAAATCATTCGCGCTCAACAAGGCATTTTCCTTTGAGTACCCCCTTGACAACGGAGTTGCAAAAATCGACGTGACGGTTCCGCAGGAGTACTGGGCCGGCTATTCAAAAATCACAAAATATTTCGACCTGGGCGACAAGGCCTTGGCCGGCTCCCGCTACAAAGAATCGATCGTGAACTTCAACATCATCCTCGGCGACAAAAGCCTGGCAATTTTTCCGACATATTCAACTGCCAGGGAAGAACGCCTGAGCGCGTTTACGAAGTACTTTGAAGGAGTCTTCGACAGCCTTTCAAGGGCGATGTCAGGAATCGCAGATATAAAGCAAAAGATCGCGGCAAATACAGGAACCGCGCCGAAGTTCCAATTCGTCGCGGATTCACTTGCCGATCCGTCGTTGGGAATCACTGCCGATGATCCAATCGTTGCTATACTGCTGGAGAGGGTGCAAACCGCGATCCAGCGTTCGCACACAGCCCTCGACTCGCTCCACCAGGCTCTCGACGACTTCAATGTGCGGTGGATCTATGCCGGATCGTCGGGAGGAAGAGTAGACTTCAAGTATAAATATATTGTCGAGGCGCTGGCGTATGCTTTTGCCTCGGTGAATTTCGCGGATTCGACAGCCACAGAAATGACATTTGCAATCCCCGAAGAGCTCACCGGCCGGTTAAAGAAATATAATTTGGAAGAATCGTACGAAACGTTCGTTCGAATTTCGGGAGGGCGATGGAAAAGCAAATCCGGGTTGTTCCCCCCAGAGTTCCTGGTGAACCTCAGCAAAGATTCGGCGCAGTTTCCCCTTCCTTATTATTCTGTGCTTGCTGCAGTGAACGATTTCTATACCTCGAATTTCGCCGACGCGAGGAAGCAAATCTTTCAGGTGATGAAAACATCCTATGATCACGATTTGACGAACAGGATGGACGACCTGCGCATCCTCATTGATACGCGCGAGAAGAGAATTCCCAACGAAGTGCTGGTCCACATGCGTGAAGGAGGAGCGGCAGAAGAGAAAGGAAACACCGACGGGGCCGCAGAACATTACAAGGACGCTATGCTGATTGCTGAAGATTATGCGCCCGCAGCGTTTGCACTCGGCAAGCTCTATGACCGCATCGGAGACAGCTACAAAGCGAATAATTTTTTCCAGAAAGCCGTTTCCACCGACACGCTTTATTATTCCGCTTACCGGTTCCTATATACAAACTACTTCAAAAATTCGAATTTCAAGCCGATGATCGACTTGTTGACGCAGGCGCTTGCGCGCGGAAACGATTTTTACGACATCCATTATTATCTCGGCATCGCCTACAACGGTGCGGCGTTGTTCGACGATGCAATCAAACAGTATGAGCGTGCATTGGAATTGAATGCAAAGAGCACGGACGCAAATATCCAGGCGGGAATCGCGTATCAGAACATGAAATCGTATGTGAAGGCTCGTGAGTACTACACGCGGGCCATACAGATCGACCCCGAGAACCAGACCGCGACGGAAAACCTAAAAAGGCTGGATGAATTGCAGAAGAAATTCTGAACCGTTGACGCTTGCTGACCCCGCCCGAACGCTTCCCAATGAGGGAAGGAAAACCATCCTCACCTTCGTTTACATATCCGGCTTCAGAATAATTCCTTTGTTCTTGTGTCCGTTCATTTTCACCGTGATCGCTTTTTCACAGCGGATATGCCGGGTGTACGTCATTTCTTCCACGGCTTTTTGTGCGCCGAGCCATTCCCAGTCAATGAACCCCTGATTCGCCTGCGCGTTCACCGTAAAATATCCGACCATGAACGACGTAAGATTCTGGAAAAAATGCGATCCCTGCGACGGAGCGACGTTAAAATCCTTCATGTTGGCTTCGACGATCGCGCGCGCTCCGGAGATCTGATCCCACGTCACAGGAATGCCAAGCCACGGGTCCAGCGTTCCCCATCTGCCAACGCCGATCAAAAGATACGGCGTGTTTTCCGAAACCAGCTTCGCATTCAGCCGGCTTACTTCATATCCGACCTCGCGTGTTTTCGCCCGGTCGAACCGGTCAATATCCACGACGACGATGTCGCGGATATCTTTGATGATGCCGTTGCCTAATACCTGAAGACTCTGACACACTAGCCCAGCCGGGTCAACTTCCTCGACGTTGAGCTCCTCCAATTCCCTGCTGATGACCAGCGGACGCATCTGGAGCAAGCCGAACTCTTTTGGTTTTCCGTTTGGAACCGAGAGGTTGACTGCGAATTCAATTTCCACGGCCGACCCCATCCCCCAGCTTCCCATGTCGAGCAGAAGTTCAAGAATCTTTGGAAGAGGAAATGTCTGTCCTTTCAAGATCGGTGCGAAGGTGACCAATCGAGTTCCTTGTCTCGATATGCCGTCGGAGACGGAATTGTTCTCGAGCGAATATGTTGATGCGATCGAATTCAGCGTACCGTCATATTCGGCGATATGCAGGTCGAACTTTTTTACCAGCATGTCGTGTGTAACGACGATCGCATCTTCATGCTCGTTCAAAACGAGCGCATAGAATTCATTTTGATTATTCCGGACGGTGTCTTTGATCGACGATAATTGCTGCAGCTGAAGCGGATGTTTCGGGCAAAAACGGAGAACGTTCCCGCCGTCGGCAATGATCTTCCCGAGCCCCAGCGCCACCGACGCGATGCCGTCCTGCGGCGTTTGCGGCTGAAGAGGATAGAAATTGTACGATTTACCGACGCCGGAAAAATCAGGGTAGAATTTATTGTTATGCGGAACGCCGACCATCTTCTGGATGATCACCGCCATTTTCTCTTCCTCGAGCCTGTACGACGTCACCCGGATATAATCTTTCGCGGACCGGTAAAATGTCGATGCGTAAACGCGTTTGACCGTTTTCACGAGCTCTTTGAGCCTGCTGCGGAGATCGGGGCCGTTATTCGGGATCATGTACGTTTCATACACTCCCGCGAACGGATGGTACTGCGAATCCTCAAGCAGGCTGGACGATCGAACGGCGAGGGGTTCGTTCACGAGCTCGAGATATGCCGCGAGATCGGATAATATTTCTTCGGGAAATTTCTTTGCCTCGAGAAATCGGCGCGTGAGTTCGGTATCATCCGAGGCGCTGAGAGCGTAACTTCGGAGCCGGTTCTCGTCGAGGAACTGGTCGAAAACGTCCGTCCCGATCACCACCGCCGACGGAACAAAGACCTTCACTCCGTCAAACCTGTCGCGCACATCGTGGCTGTTGATAAGAAGGTTCACAAACCCAAGGCCGCGCGCTTTCCCCCCTAACGATCCGCTTCCGATACGCGCAAAACTATTCGACGGGTCGAAGGTCTCTTTCGAAAAATCTGTTATGCTTCCCCGCTGGCGAAGCTGGCGGTAATCGTGGAGTGATGCGATGAGGTCGGCACGGAGCGCTTCGACGGATGGGTAGTCGGAGACTTTTCGCGGGCGGAGACGGTGGGCGAGCCAGAATTCCGTGCGCGCCTTCAGCCAGTTGGAGAAGTGATTTCGCTCCCCATGATAGCGGATACTTTCTTCTGAGACGAGGTGAAGCTGTTCCTCCAATGTTTTCAAATCGTGAGCACGTCCAACTTCAGCTCCATCTGCCGTGCGGAAGACGAAATCCCCAAAGCTGAAATATTGGACCATAAACTGACGAAGCTCTTCCAGCAGCGTTGGAGAGTCTTTGAGAAGGAAGGATGCACCGACCAGCCTCGCCTGCTTCTCATTTTCCCGCATGTTCGATTGGAGCAAGATCGGAATGTCGGGATGCTCGATCTTCACGTTCTTGGCAAATTCAATGCCCGCGTTCGGGTTTTGCTTCCCCTCGCGGAAAAAGTCGATGTCCGAGATGACGCCGAGAATGTAGTCCTGGTATTTCCGGTAATATTCCCACGCCTCCTCATACGTCGTGCAAAGAAGGATCTTCGGACGCGCGCGCATCCTGAGGAATTTATCGGACAGGTTTATTCCTTCAGAGATGAGACGCAATGATTGTTTCAGCGTTTCAGTGTAGATGAGGGGAAGATACGAGGAATAGAAACGTACACTATCCTCAATAAGAATGATCGATTGAACGCCAGCGGCGAGCGTGTCGTTTTCGACGTTCAGCCGGTCCTCGACATACTTGATCATCGCGATGATGATGCGAAAATCTCCCTGCCAAATAAATACCCGGTCGAAGACGGAGGTGTCGTGATGCGCGAACAATTCCGTCAACTCGCGATTGTCATACGCGAGCACGACGATCGGCACTTTCAATCCTGCCTCATGAACCATTCTCGCAAATGCTGCTGCATGCATGTCTTCGATATGAAGCGTGGTGATGATCATATCGAAACGGTTCTCTTCCTGCGCCAGCGCGAGAGCATCTTTTCCGCTCGAGACCCGTGTCAACTCCGGCGAGTGGCTCAGGTTCAATCCCTGGTATTCGTTGCGGATCAGTTCATAGAGTCTTCCGTCTTCTTCAAAGAGGTAGGAGTCGTAGAGGCTTGAGACAAGGAGAATATCGCGAACCCGGAACCGAGCCAGGTTTTGAAATCCCTGGACGCGGGAACCGTATCCGTGTTCAACCCAGAGGGGATCGAAGGTCTGCATGGGGGTATGGTACGAAGGAAAAATCAAAAAACAAAAGCAGGCGAGGCTGGATGCTCTCGCCTGCTGATTTTATGTAACGGAGATTGTTATACTAATCCCTGGTCGATCATTGAATCGGCAACCTTAAGGAATCCGCCGATATTCGCGCCGTTGACATAATTTCCCGGCGTCCCGAAGCGGTTCGACATCTCGACGCAGGTCTTATGAATACTCTTCATAATGAGATGCAGGCGATTGTCGACTTCTTCCCGGGTCCACGGTACGCGCATGCTGTTTTGCGCCATCTCCAACCCGGAGACCGCAACTCCGCCGGCATTTGCCGCTTTTGCCGGACCGAACAGAATTCCGGCATCGAGGAAGTGCTTCACACCATCGAGCGTGGTCGGCATGTTGGCGCCTTCGGCGACGACATAGACTTTATTTTTCAGAAGGTTCTGTGCGTCGTTCGCGTTGATTTCGTTCTGTGTCGCGCTTGGAAAAGCACAATCGGCTTTGTGGTTCCACAATAGATTGTGGTTTGCTTTCGGGTCGATTGCAGTGAACGTTGCACTCTTATACTTATCGGCATACTCTTTGATCCTGCCGCGGCGTACGTTCTTCAGTTCCATGACGAACGCAAGTTTTTCTTTCGAAATTCCTTCTTCGTCGTAAATGTATCCGTTGGAATCCGACAAAGTCAGCGCTTTGCCGCCGAGCTGGTTTATTTTCTCGACAGTGTATTGCGCGACGTTGCCGCTTCCGGAGACGAGACATTTCTTCCCTTCGAGCGTCTGTCCTCTTGTGGACAACATCTCCGAGGCAAAGTAGACTGCGCCGTAGCCGGTCGCCTCGGGGCGAATGAGCGAGCCGCCCCAGTTGAGGCCCTTGCCCGTCAACACGCCGGTGAACTCATTGCGTAACCGTTTGTATTGGCCGAAGAGAAATCCGATCTCCCGACCGCCGACGCCGATGTCGCCTGCCGGCACGTCCGTGTCCGGGCCGATGTGGCGGGACAGTTCGGTCATAAAGCTCTGGCAGAAATGCATCACTTCATTGTCGCTCTTTCCTTTAGGGTCGAAATCCGATCCGCCTTTTCCTCCGCCCATCGGCAGCGTCGTCAAGCTGTTTTTGAACACCTGTTCGAATGCGAGGAATTTCAAAATGCCGAGCGTGACCGACGGATGGAAACGAAGTCCGCCTTTGTACGGCCCGATGGCGCTGTTCATCTCGATACGGTAACCGCGATTCACGTGAATGGTGCCGCGATCGTCCGTCCATGGGACGCGAAACATAATAACCCGTTCGGGTTCAATAATTCTTTCGAGAATCTTCGCGTTGCGATACTCGGGATGCTTCTCCAGTACGATGCTCAGAGAATCGAGAACTTCCTGGACAGCCTGGTGAAATTCCGGCTCGCTGGGATTTTTTGCTTTGACATCAGCCATTAAGGCCTTTACATACTCTGACATACAAACCTCCGGGGGAATAATATTATTCGAAAAAATTTTGAGAATGGTTCCGCTGAATCAAACTTTTGATGTGGGGTGAAGCGGTAGATGCTGCGATGTGGTGGATGTCTTCATTGCGGCAAAAACGTGCAAAAAGCATGCCGCCGTAAGAAGTTACGGTTTTGATGTTTAAACCCCAGTTTGCAATTTAGAGGCATCTGCTTTTCTCAAAAATGCAATCGAAGAATTCAAAAATATCAACTTTGGATTTGGTTTAAAACATGATTTATACCTCCTCATCTTCCTTACGCAATCAGGAATTTTTCGGGACTTGCCTGATCGTGGGAACTTTTATCGGCAGGAAACATTTCACCTGCTTTTTTCATCCAAACTTGGTATCTTCGTTCTCATTGAACAAGCCATCGGAAGGCTTGATAAAGAGGCCTTCGAAAGGTTCGCAATTGAAAGAACCATCGGAAGGCTTGTAATCAATGTCTTCCATCTCTTTATTGTGTTCAGCCTTCCGATGGTTGGGTTGACAAAAACATTTTCCATGAGGATCGTATGTCACATGAAAGCGTTCTGGACCGTCTTCTGCGTTACGTCAAGATCGACACGCAATCGAAAGAAGACTCGGAATCGTATCCAAGCACACCGAAGCAATTCGACCTTTTGAACCTGCTCGTAAAAGAATTGAAAGAGCTCGGAATAAAGGACGTCGCAATCGATAAGTACGGATACGTCACGGCGACGGTTCCGTCCAATCTCCCGTCGTCGCATAAGGCGCACGGCAAGGTCCCTGTTGTCGGATTGATCTCACATGTCGACACATCCCCGTCGGAGAGCGGTGCCAACGTGAAGCCGCAAGTGATCGACTATAAAGGCGGAGATATTGTGCTGCCGGGAGACAAGACGGTAATCATCAAGGACTCAGAGAATCCGGAATTGCGACACAACGTCGGGAAGAAGATCGTTACAAGCGACGGCACAACACTCCTCGGCGCGGACGATAAGGCGGGTCTCGCAATCATCATGACCGCGGCGCAGACGCTATTAAACAATCCCAATTTCCTTCATGGCGATATCCGCATCGGATTTACCCCAGATGAAGAAATCGGCGCTGGAACAAAATATTTCGACATCAAAAAGTTCGGTGCAAAATTTGCCTATACTGTCGACGGCGATACACCTGGGGAACTGAACAAGGAAACATTCAGCGCAGACCAGGCAGTTATTACTGTGCACGGAAGAAACATACATCCCGGCTCTGCGAAAGGAATCATGGTGAACTCCATCCGAATCATGGCTGACATCATCGCGCGGATGCCGAAAGATATTGCTCCGGAAACGACCGACGGCTACGAGCCGTACATCCACCCGCATACTGTAGAGGGAGAAGAATCGAAATCGACGTTGAAAATTCTCCTCCGCGATTTCAACACACCGGGGTTGAAAGTTCTCAAAACAAAACTTGAGAAAATCATCGCCGAAGTGCAGCCTCTTCATCCCAAGGCACAGATCGAATTAAAGATCGTGGAACAGTATCGCAACATGAAAGACGGTCTCGGGAACGACACCCGCTTACTCGACTGCCTGGAAGAAGCGACGAAACGCTCCGGCCTCGCGCCCAAATGGGAACCGATCCGCGGCGGCACCGACGGCTCACGGTTGACGGAAATGGGTTTGCCGACGCCGAATATTTTTACCGGCGGACAGAATTACCATTGCAAGAACGAATGGGCATCGGTGTACGGAATGGAAAAAGCAGTGGAAACAGTCGTCAACCTCGTCCAGCTTTGGGCTGAACGAAGCTAATTTTTTTGAACCGCCAAGACGCAGAGAATTTTTTCAAATTTTTTCTTGGCGTCTTGGCGGTTGTTAATCTCATCATGAAGGAACCCTCGCATGGAAACACCCGCCTCTGCTTCCAACACTCTTCCGGATAACGCATACAAAGAATTGAAAGAGGGCGAAGAGTACCGCCCGATCATGGACCCGAATCAACAGTACGCTGAAGTGACACCGTGGTCGGTCGGCTGGGGCCTGGTGATGGCAGTCCTTTTTTCTGCGGCGGCCGCGTACTCCGGCCTGAAGATCGGACAGGTCTTTGAAGCTGCGATTCCCATAGCGATCCTGGCCGTCGGACTTTCAGCCGCGTTCAAAAGAAAAGGATCGCTGGGACAGAATGTCATCATCCAATCGATCGGAGCGAGCTCCGGTGTTATTGTTGCCGGCGCAATTTTTACGATTCCTGCCTTGTATATTCTCGACCTTCCCGCAAATTTTTTCCAAGTATTCATCGCTTCGGCGGCGGGGGGCTTCCTCGGAATCCTTTTCATGATTCCTTTCAGAAAATATTTTGTGAAGGATATGCACGGCATCCTTCCATTCCCGGAGGCGACGGCAACGACGGAAATTCTTGTCGCGGGGGAAAAAGGGGGATCGCAGGCAACGGTGCTGGTTGTGAGCGGCTTGATCGGCGGCATTTTCGATTTCACTTTCAGTGCCTTCGGCTGGTGGTCAGAGGTCGTCTCGTCAAGGATGATCCATTACGGCGAGGTGCTGGCAAACAAAGTAAAGATGGTGGCGAAGATCGACGTGTCGGCGATGGTCTTTGGACTGGGCTACATCGTTGGATTGAAGTATTCTGCCATTATTGCGGCGGGTTCGTTCCTCTCATGGTTTGTGCTTGTCCCGCTGGTGTTCGAAGTCGGCCATTCCCTGACCGTGCCGCTTGGCGCAACCGCCACGAAGCTTATCGCCGACATGTCGGCGGAAGAGATCTTCCGGAATTATGTCCGGCAGATCGGGATCGGCGGCATTGCGATGGCGGGGATTATCGGCATTATCCGTTCGTCTAAAATTATTGCCGGGGCGTTCTCGCTCGCCTACAAAGAGATCTTCCATGCGAAATCTGCGGGGGCAGAAACGACCGTTCGGTGGCAGACAGACATCAAAATGCTCTTTGTGGCTCTTCTTATTCTGCTGACAGCACTGCTGATATTCGTTTTCTTCTACGGCGCCGTCGTCTTCAATCTCGGACATGCAGTGGCGGGACTGCTGATCGTGATGATCGTTTCATTCCTCTTTACTACCGTTGCGGCAAACGCAACCGCGATCGTCGGAACGAATCCTGTCTCCGGAATGACCTTGATGACGCTGATCCTTTCTTCGTTTGTTCTTGTGCAGATCGGCCTGACGGGAACGTCCGGGATGGTCAGTGCGCTGATCATCGGCGGAGTTGTCTGCACTGCGCTTTCCGTTGCCGGAGGGTTCATTACGGACCTTAAGATCGGTTATTGGATTGGCTCAACGCCGAAGAAACAGGAGACATGGAAATTTCTCGGCGTGCTGGTCTCTGCCGCCACGGTCGGCGGAGTGATCATCGTCCTTAACAAGTCTTTCGGGTTCAAAGGCGAACATGCGATGGTGGCGCCGCAGGCCAATGCCATGGCGGCCGTCATCCAGCCGCTCATGTCCAATGTCTCCGCCCCGTGGGTCCTCTACGCCGTCGGAGCCGTGATCGCGCTGATCCTTACGATGGTGAATATATCTCCTCTGGCGTTCGCTCTTGGGATGTACATTCCGCAGGAGTTGAATACGCCGCTGGTGTTCGGCGGCCTTATCGCATGGTGGGTAACGACGCGGACAAAGAATGAGAAACTGAACAACGCCCGATTTTCGCGCGGAACGCTGATCGCCTCGGGATTTATTGCCGGCGGATCATTGTTTGGAGTACTGAATGCATTCCTGAAATTCTTCGACCAGGAAGTCTGGAATTTTGGTTATGCAAATTGGTATATGAGCGCGTGGGCAGATTCGCATTCCGGAGAGATTACTGGATTGATCATGTTCGCCCTCTTGTTCTCCTACGCACTCTGGGATACGATGAGAGCGAAAGAAGATCAATAGCATACACGTTGGCAAAACGGTGAAGTTGAACTTCGCTCGACGATGCCAATAACTAGAAGCTATCTCAAAAACGCTTTTTCATGTCCTTCTCAAGGCACACTGAGAGCTCCTTGTCATTCTGAACCCTCGACGAGTCGTCTATCTACGAATCGTAGATTCGTTGAACGACCCTACGGGTCATAGACCCGGAGGGAGTCGTCGACCGTCGTTTTTTAGACGGGGTGAATGCCGAAGGCATCTCCCGAAGGTCGCGAAGCGATCCCTTTGGGAGATGCCTT